>NZ_JALBWV010000027.1 GCF_022678645.1 Saccharopolyspora soli
ATACACGGTCGGGGACCACTTCGACCCGGGCTGGGCCGCCGACATCGTCGCGATGGTCTGGGATGGCATCGCACAGGACCCGGACGGCGACCGGCCGTGAACACCCACCGGCGGCCAGTCCTGCGGGACCCCTGGTTCAGCCGGACCTACCTCGGCCCCGTCGCCACCGTCCACAACGGGTCGGCCTCGTCGACCTCGTGGTGTCCGCCACCGAGTTGATGCTGCCCAAACCGATCACCGAGGGCCGGGCCGACGAGTGGCGGCGCATGATCGACACCAACCTCATGCGGACGCTGAACGGTCGACGCGGTCAGCAAAGACCTGATCGCCGCGGCGGAGGACGGCCGCACCGCCGACCACGCGGAGCGGGTGGCCGCAATCTTCGATGCCATGCAGCCGCCGTAGCCGTCCGAGTTCGCCGACGCCAGCAGGCCGCGCCAGGTCAACCTGCGCCAGGTGATCCCTGTCCGGACCCGCCGGGCGACGCACCGGCACCACCATCCCCCCTTACAGGCACCCCGGCCTGGATCACAAGATCGCGGCTTTGGTGAGCAGCTCTTCCCACCCGGCTTCGCCTTGGACGACCAGGTCATCCCGCCCCGTGCCGTACTCGGCGTAGCGGGCGGCGGCACGCTTCCCGAGCCGCAGGTAGCAGACGGCCCCAGTAGAGACGCCTGTCGGCAGCAGCTCCAGCCCGGCGATCCCCAGCATCGCGGCCCGCTTGTGCCCTCCGATGATCGACCCGGATTGAAACAGCACGGTGTACGACGTCTTCCCTGCTGAACAGGACAGGAGCGGTACCGGCCATGACTGGAAAGGGCTCGTTTATCACGGCATGTCACGCGTTTCGGCCGAGCGTGGGCCGGGGCCGTGCTGGAGCATCGGACAGTTCGACCGTTCCGCGGAGCATGGCATCCCAGATGCGCACCAGCGCCTGGCAACGCCTAGGTGCTGCGTTCCTCAAAGATGGTAAATAAACCGGCGTCGCAGTCGTCTGGGTTTTGGTGCCGGACGTCTGAGCTTGCCCCCGCAGTCCGGACACCTGATCTGAGGTGGCTATCGGGGACGGTCTGGAGAGCGCTCTGCTGGCATGTCACAAGAGCTTGTCCAGGGTGATCGGCCGTTCCCGGATGCGCTTGCCCGTGGCGTGGAACACCGCGTTGGCGATCGCCGAGCCGACGCCGACGAGAGTGATCTCGCCCAGGCCCTTCGCCCCGAGCGGGTCCGCGACGGTGTCACGTTCACCAGCACCAGGTACTCGGCGAGGCTTGCGTTGGCGAGCCGGCCATCTCGCGGGTCGGTGGTGGTGTTCTCCAGCAGTGCCATGCCGAGGCCGCCGATCCCTTGGCTGTGGGCCATTTGGGGCTCACCACTTCGCCGGCGTCGTAAACCCCAGCAGCCGCCGCACTCGTACGAACAGGGAGTAGCGGTCGTTGGTGTTTCCCGGTTCCCGCCCGTTGGGGTAACAAGGGGACGCGGACGCACGGTAATCGTCGTCGCCTGTTTTTCCGCTGCGTAGTGGACCGTCACGAGCGAGGCGCCGTACGGGGACGCTTGCACCGTCTCCGCAATCACCAGGGCGACCGGCTGTCCGAAGAAGCGCACCTGGTCGTCTTGGAGGACGTGCAGGCGTTCACCCACCGGCGGATCAATCGGGGTTTGGTGCGGCAGGTAGGGCACAGCTTGGGCGTGTTCAGATGCGTGAGCACGCGCACAACACCGGGTGCGCGAGCGCGGGGCCAGTGTCGATTCCGGTAATCCGGCCCTTGCCCACTGGCGCGGTGACCTGGACCGCGTACATCAGGCCACTCAGTGGAAAGTCTGCGGCGTAGTGGACGCCGCCAGTGGCCTTGAGTGGACCGTCCACCCGGGACCGGGCGATACCGACCTCGGTCATCGCCGTCCTCCGCTCGTCTCCAGCTGCCGGGTGATCGTGCGCTTCAGCAGCTCCACTTTGAACGCGTTGAACTCCAGCGCAGCCGCTCCGTCGGCGGCGTGGGCCGCAGCGGACCGCCAGGTCTGCGGAGGTCGACGCAACGAACGGCGGTTGTGTCCACAACCTCCATACAGTTGGTGCGGCTACCCGCCGACCACACACTGGATCTTCTGGACCCGACGCAAGCCGGTTGCTGTTTCAGGCGCGGACCCGACGTTCGACAGCCTCGACATGATCGATCACCGTCCGGGTCACGATGTCGGGCCGTTCGAGCGGGAGCAGGTGCGCGGCACCGGGAACGACCGAACCGGCCGCGTGGGGCAAGGTCGTCACCAATTTCTCCAGCATGGCTGGGGTCGCGCCGCCGTCGTCGGCGCCGGTAATGGCGGTCACCGGCGCTTCGATGGCGCCCAGCCACGGCCAGATCTCCAGGTCTGCGCGGCAAAACAGGTCATAGCATGCCAGGTATGAGCCTCTGTCCTGCCGTCGCAGGAGCGTCGCGAGCTCATCAGCGAGCGGGGCGTCTCGTTCGCGCCACTCGGTACGGAACCACCTCCCGATCATCTCGTCCACACCGTCGTCGTGGTTTCGTTGCGCGGCGGCGAACCGCTGCCGTATCCGCATCCGTTCGGTAGCCGTGCGCAATCCGATGGTGCTGACCACGACCATCGACCGCACCAACCCCGGACAATCCAGCGCCAGCCTGAGCGCCACGAGCCCGCCGAGGGAGAACCCGACCACGTGTGTGCCCGCTGCGAGGTCCACGGCGCCGGCGAGGTCGCGCAGGGACAGTCCCATCGGCGCGGCCGACCGGTCGCCGTGCCCGAGCAGGTCCACCGTTCTCACCTCGAACCGTCGGTTGAGCTCCGGTGCGCATCGTCGCCACATACCGCGGTCGAGGCCGAGGCCATGGATCAAGGCAACCTGGGGCCGGGCTTGTGCCATCAGAACGGGTACTCGCGCGGCCGGTGCTGCACCGAAATCCAGTGCTCGGTGGTGAACTCCCGGATGACGGCCTCGCTGCCGAACCGGCCGAGACCGGAGTTCTTCTCCCCTCCGAACGGCATGTTGGCGAGATCGACCACGGGCATGTCGTTGATGTGGGTCATCCCGGCCTCGACTCGGTGGGCGAAGGCAAGGCCGCGTTCTGGGTCACCGGTGAACACGGCACTGGACAATCCGTACTCCGTGTCGTTGGCGAGCCTCAACGCCTGCTCTTCTCCGTCGACGGCGAGGATCGGAACGACCGGACCGAAGATCTCGTCCACCCCGATGGCCATGTCCGGGGTGACGCCCGTGAACACGTGGGGCGGCAGCAGCTGTCCGGAGACCGGTCCGCCGAGCACCTCGCGCGCGCCCTCGGCGCGTGCCTGGTCGATCAGCTTGACGAGGCGGGCCAATTGGCGAGGCGTGATGATTGGCCCGATCACGGTGTCCTCGTCGTTTGGGTCACCTGTCTTGAGCGCGCTGACACGCTCGACGTACCGCTCGACGAATTCGTCGTGGATCTTGGCGTCGACGATGATGCGGTTGGTGGTGATGCAGAGCTGTCCCTGGTGGATGAACTTCCCCGCGACCGCGGCCGGCACCGCGAGGTCGAGATCCGCGTCGTCGAGCACGACGAAGGGGTTGTTGCCACCGAGCTCGAGCGTGACGGCCTTGAGCATCGGCCCGGTCGCCGCCAGCTCGGCGACCCGTCGCCCGACGGCCGTTGATCCCGTGAAGGACAGGATCCGGGGTACCGGATGGCTCAGGAAGTGATCCCCGATCACCGCCGACGGCCCGGCCACCACGCTGAGCGCTCCGGCGGGCAGGCCGGCTTCCTCGAACACCTTGGCCAGAAGCAGACCACCGGTCACCGGCGTCTCCCCGGCCGGTTTGATCACGACGGTGTTGCCGAGCGCCAAAGCTGGCGCAAGTGCCCGAACGGTCAGGTGCAGTGGAAAGTTCCACGGCGAGATGAGTCCAACAACGCCGACGGGTTTGCGGTAGGCGCGGTGTTCCTTGCCCGGGATGTCACCGGGTATGAGCCGCCCCTCGGCGCGGTAGGGCAGGCCGGCCGCATCGATGAGCATCGCGAGCACGGCGTTGAGCTCCATGTTCGCCTTGAGCCTGGTGCTGCCGGCCTCCCGGATAAGCCAGCCGACCGTCTCCTCCCGCCTCGCGGTGAAGACTTCTACTGCGCGGCGCAACACCGCGGCGCGTTCTCCAGGAAGGGCTGCGGCCCACTTCGGCTGCCGCTCGGCCGCGGACCGGAACGCATCGTCGACGTCGTCCCGCGTGGCCTCGGCGAGCTGAGCCAGCGAGCGTCCTGTGTAGGGATCGGAGACCGTGAGCGTGGACGCGGAACGACCAGGACGCCAGTCGCCGCCGATGAAGAGGTTCTCGAAGTGGTAAGCGGAAGGTGTCATAGTGCTGTCCGTTCTCATCGCAGGATCGTGTGGCCCGCCACCGGGTGCGGGGTGTACGGCGCTTCGAGCGACGACAGCTCGTCGTCGTCGAGTTCGAGTTCGAGTGCGGCAACGGCGTCTTCGAGGTGGCCCACCTTGCTCGCTCCCGCGATGGGAGCGGTGACGGGCGACCGCCGGCTCAGCCAAGCCAGGGCCACCTGGGCCGGTGGCACGTCATGGACTTTCGCGAGCTCGAGGACACGGTCAACGATGGCTTTGTCCCCGGAGACATCGTCGTAGAGGGCACGGCCGAAGTTGTCGGTGTCCGACCGCCGGGTCGCTTCTCCCCAGGGCCGGGTGAGCCTGCCGCGGGCGAGCGGGCTCCACGGCAGTACCCCGATGCTCTGGTCTGCGCAGAACGGCAGCATCTCCCGTTCTTCCTCCCGGTACAGGAGGTTGTAGTGGTTTTGCATAGACACGAATCGAGTCCAGCCGTGCAGTTCGGCCGTGTACTGGGCTTTCGCGAACTGCCAGGTGTACATCGAGCTCGCACCGAGGTAACGCACCTTTCCGGCGCGAACCACGTCGTGCAGCGCTTCCATGGTCTCCTCGATCGGCACCGCGGGGTCCCAGCGGTGGATCTGATACAGGTCGACGTGATCGGTCCCCAAGCGGCGCAGGCTTGCGTCCAGCTCGGCGAAGATCGCTCGCCGGGACAGGCCGCCACCATTGGGTCCCGGTCGCATCCGCCCGTGCACCTTGGTGGCGAGGACGACCTCGTCGAGCACGCCGAAGTCCCGCAGGGCCTGTCCGACGATCTCTTCGCTCGAGCCAGCCGAGTACACGTTGGCGGTGTCGAAGAAGGTGATACCGAGGTCAAGGGCCCGCTGGATGATCACGCGGCTTTCGTCCTCCGGCAGCGTCCACGGATGCCCCCCGCGCCCGGGTTCCCCGAAGCTCATGCAGCCCAGCGCGAGCGCTGAGACTTCCAATCCCGAACTGCCGAGTCGCACGTACCGCATCGCTTCGTCTCCTCCGAGTTGAACACGTTTCCCACACCTCGCCGTCGCTCGGCCCTTGCCAGCGAACTCGGCAGATTTTATATTACATCGCTGTGACGTAATACAAGAGAGGTTCTCATGCCCATCAGCCTCGCCACCGAAGGCCGCGTCGCGCGGCTGCTGCTGGACCGGCCGGAGCGGCTCAACGCGGCGGACGACGAGATGCTCGACGAAATGCTCGTCCATCTGGAAAAACTGACGGTTGCCAACGGTGTTGACGTGCTGGTGCTCACGGGTGCGGGGCGCGCGTTCTCTGCCGGCGGCGACCTGCGTCGGCCCGCGCCATCGGGCACCCGCGCCGAGCAAGTCGCGCGATTGCGTCAGCACGCCCGCTCGGTGGAACTTCTGCGCGGGCTGCCCCAGGTGACCGTCGCGGCGGTGAACGGCGCGTGCGCGGGCCTCGGCGTCGGCTGGGCCGCGGCGTGCTCGCTGCGGGTGTTGGCAACCTCGGCGGTGGTCAACACCGCCTACCTCGCGGCGGGGCTATCGGGCGACTTCGGGGTCGCGTGGTTGCTCACCCGCCTGGTGGGTGCCGGAACGGCGGCCGACTGGCTGCTGCGCCCCCGCAAGATTCCGGCGGCCGAGGCACGAGGGTTCGCGTCGGTGCTCGCTCCCGCCGACGCCTTCGACGACACCGTCGCTGCCGTTGTCGAAGGGATCTGTTCCCTGCGGCCCGAAGCGGTCTCGGGCGCGCTGGTCAACCTGCGGGAGGCCGAGTTCCTCCCGCTGCCGGAATACCTCGACCGCGAGTCCGGCAGGCACGTCGATGTCCGCATGTCCCGGTGAAGCACATGGCCCAAAGGTGTAGCCCATGAGCACGGCTCCCCCGGAAACGCTAGCCACCCGGCCGACGGCCGGCCGGCGATCCGTCCACAAAGTCATGATCGCCGGTGCGCTCGGCACGATGATCGAGTACTACGACTCCAGCGTCTACGGTTTCCTGGCCACCACGATCGCGCAGGTGTTCTTCCCCGCATCGTCGGCCACCGCAGGACTCCTGTACATGCTCGCGGTGTTCGGTGCCACGTTCGTCCTGCGTGTTCGCCTACCTGCTCGTCCTCCTGATGGGCAGCGGCTCTGTGACCGCCGCGGTGGCCGCTCAGATCGTGCTCGGCCAGTTCGAAGCCGCCTACATGGCCGTGATCCTCGCGACAATCGTGGAGGCCTTCCCCGCCCGGGTGCGCGCCAGTGGCGTCGGCTTGGGCGACAACCTCGCGTCGATCCTCGTCGGCGGCAGCGCCCCTACATCGCCACCTGGCTGATCGCGATCGCTGGCGACGCGAAAGCTTCCACCTGGCTGCTGCTCGTCACCGCTGTGCTCTCGCTGATCACGGCCCTCTCTCTTCGTGAAACCGCGGGCAGGCCGCTACGCGTCGCCTGACCCTCCGGAAAGGATCACCATGACCAGCTGCTACCCCAACCCACTGCTCTACCTCAACGGGTCCTGGCACGACGGCGCCGGCCCCGGCTCCGAACCGGTGCTGAACCCCGCCACCGGCGAAGCGATCGGCGTGCTGCGGCACGCCTCCCCCAAACAGCTCGACCAAGCGCTCGACGCGGCTGCCGACGCTGCCCGGGGCTGGCGGAACACCGCCCCGATCGTCCGCGGGCGAATCTTGCGCGACGCGGCCGGCCTCCTGCGCACCAGGCGGGACGAGACCGCGGTAAGCCTGGTGCTGGAACAGGGAAAGCCGCTCGCCGAAGCCTTCGCGGAGATCGACGCGAGTGCCGACATCCTGGAGTGGTACGCCGAGGAGGGACGGCGCGCCTACGGGAGAGTGATCCCTGGCGAAGCCGGGTCACGCCAGCTCGTCGTGCCCCAGCCGGTCGGCCCGGTAGTCGCGTTCACTCCGTGGAACTTTCCGGCGACCTCGACGGTCCGCAAGCTCGGCGGCGCGCTCGCTGCCGGCTGCACGATCGTCGTCAAGCCTTCGGAAGAGACCCCGGCAACCCCCATGGCGCTATTCGCAGCGCTCCACGACGCGGGGCTGCCAGCTGGAGTGGCCAACCTGGTGTTCGGTGTCCCGGCCGACGTGGCCAGCCATCTCCTCGCCGGTCCCGCCGTGCGCAAACTGTCGCTCACCGGGTCCGTTGCGGTGGGGCGGCACCTCTCCGCGCTGGCCGCGAGCCGCGACATCGTCACCACCATGGAGCTCGGCGGCAATGCGCCGGTGGTGGTCTTCGACGACGTGGACGTCCGCGCCGTCGCCGCGGAACTCGCCGCGGCGAAGTTCCGGAACGCGGGGCAGGTGTGCAACGTGCCCAGCCGGTTCTTCGTGCACGAAGCCATCGCAGGCCCCTTCATTCGAGAACTCGCCGATCTGGCCCGTGAGGTGAAGACGGGCGACGGGCTCGCCCCGGGCACGCGGATGGGACCGTTGGCGAACCAGCGCCGGCTGGACGCCGTCACCAAGCTGGTCGATGACGCTGTGACCGGCGGCGCCACCGTAGTCGCGGGCGGCCGGCGTGGTGCCGGGCCTGGCTACTTCTACCAACCCACCGTCCTTTCCGGATTCTCGGACGAGGCACCGGTGTTCGCCGAGGAGGTGTTCGGGCCGGTGATCCCGGTGACGACCTTCCGCGACACCGACGACGTCCTGCGCCGCGCGAACGCCAGCAGCT
This sequence comes from Saccharopolyspora soli, assembly GCF_022678645.1. GTDB lineage: Bacteria > Actinomycetota > Actinomycetes > Mycobacteriales > Pseudonocardiaceae > Saccharopolyspora > Saccharopolyspora soli. Next base: position 8,010 of record NZ_JALBWV010000027.1, read on the forward strand.
ACGGCCTGGGCGGCTTCGTCTTCACCGCATCGCTCGACCGCGCAACCCGGGGGGCCGACGAGCTGGAGACCGGCATGGTCGGCGTGAACACGACGGTCCTTTCCCGAGCGGAGACCCCATTCGGCGGGATCAAAGCCTCCGGGCACGGCCAGGAAAGCGGTGTCGAAGGTCTGGACGCTTACCTCGTGCGCAAGACCATCCTGCAACATCCGGCGGTGACGGCATGAACACCGTGCTCGTGACCGGCGCGGCAGGCGGGGTGGGCACCGCAGTGGCCATCAGCCTGCACGAGAGGGGACAGCGCGTGGCGCTCCTCGACCGGGACGCCGAAGGAGCCGCCGCTCTGGCGAAGTCATTGGCCCCGTACGGAACGACGGCCCTTCCCATTGCCGCGGATGTCACCGAGCCTGACAGCGTCGACGGCGCGGTGAGGGCTGTCGTCGAGGCGTGGGGACCGCTCGACAGGATCGTCTGCTGCGCGGGCCTCGCCACGGCCGCGAAACCGTTCACCGACACCCCGCTCGCCACCTGGCACCAGGCACTGGACGTGAACCTAATGGGAGCGGTCCACACAGCTCGCGCGGCAATCCCGCAGCTACGCGATGGCGGCGCGATCGTGCTCGTCAGTTCGGTAGCCGGCGTCCGCTCCAGGGCGGGGCTCTCGGCCTACTGCGCGGCGAAAGCCGCAGTGAACTCGCTGACCCAGACCCTGGCCCTCGAGCTCGCCGACCGGCGGATCCGGGTCAACTGCGTCGCACCGGGCTCGCTCGACACCGGCATGTTCGCCCAGTTCGGCCGGCCGGGTGAGTCCACAGCGGACATGGTCGCCCGCTACGCCCCGGGAATCCCCCTAGGGAGGCTGGGCACACCGCAGGAAATCGCCACCGCTGTGCAGTTTCTGCTCGACCACAGCGCTTCATTCCTCACGGGACAGGTGCTGTCGGTGGACGGAGGCCGATCACTGTGACACGAAGTCGAGGTGCGCTCGCCGGGCTGACGGTGCTGGACCTCTCGCGGGTCCTGGCCGGTGGTCTGATGGCCGACGTGAATCTCGGTGATGCCGCGGAAAAGATGCTCGAGCGCGGTGTGACCGACCCCCAGGTCCGGCACTGCGAAATGGTCGTCACAGAAGGCGGGTACCGCATGCTCGGCATCCCTATGAAGCTGGACCGCACCCCGGGATCGGTGCGGACACCACCCGCGCGCCGCGGCACCGACACCACCGACGTGCTGCGCTCCGCCGGGTTCCGGGAGACCGAGATCCAGCGACTCATCCGGGACGGTGTCGTGTATCAGGCCGCCGCCGAACTCGTCAGCTGAGCCTGTGCGCTCCCCAGAGCACGAGATCGACGACCCGCTCATCCCACGTGTCGTCGATCGCCGCCCCCTGCGTGTAGGCACCGTAGAACGCGCCGATCAGGATGTGGCTGACCGTGTCGGCATCGACCGACGCGGGCAGCGCACCCTGCTCCACGGCGCGACGGACGATCCCGGCGACGCGTTCCCGGCGAGGCCCGACGACCTGACGCCGCCAAGCGGCGATCAACTCCGGATGCCGGTCTTCCTCGGCCATCAGCGTGCCAACCATCGCCATCGGCACCACGGTGCCATAGGTACGGCGGACGTCACGCAACTCGGAAAGCAGGTCTGTACGCAGGTCCCCGGTCGGCGCCGGGCGGTCGCGGTGGGTGCGAGCGATGGCCTCCGCGACGACCTCGGCCTTGCCCTCCCACCGCCGGTAGACCGCCGGGCGCGATACCCCCGCCCGCTTCGCGATGCCTTCGATGCTCATCCGCTGGAAACCCTCTTCGGCGAGCAACTCGAGTGCGGCGTCGAGAATCCTGGGATCGGAGTTGTCCCGTGGCCTGCCGGGACCGGGTCGTTCCTCGCCGTTACCGGCCATGCGCACTTCTTCCCCTTCTGCACGTATCGCTCCGAACTTACTAAACCCACGGAGGTGACGGTATGTCCCGCGTCGACCAGCGACGAGTAGCCAGCACGGCCGTGCTCACCATGACCAATCCGGCGAAGAGGAATGCCTTCGACGCGGAGATGCTCGCCCACTTGCGCGAGGGCATCGAGCAGGCCGACCTGGACCCCGGCGTGCGCGCCATCGTCGTCACGGGCGCGGGCGACGCCTTCTGCGCTGGCGGCGATGTCTCCGCCATGGCGCAATCGACCGAACCGCTCAAGCACCACGCCTACCTCACGAAGCAGGTCCACGCGGTGCCCCTAGCCCTGCGCGCATCCGGCACGCCCACGATCGCCATGATCAACGGCGCGGCCGTCGGGGCAGGCCTGGACATCGCGCTCGCGTGCGACTTCCGCTTCACGGCCGATACCGCAGTGCTGCTGGAGGGCTACGTCCACGCGGGACTCGCCGCGGGCGACGGCGGCGCCTGGCTGCTCCCCCGACTCGTCGGCGCCGGGCGGGCACTGGAGCTGCTGCTCACCGGCCGCCGCATCAGCGCTCAGGAAGCCGAAACCATCGGACTGGTCACCCGGGCGGTGCCCGCGAGTGAACTGGAGGAGGTCACGCTGACCTTTGCCGACGAGCTCGCACAGAAGCCGCCGCAGGCCCTCGCCCAGATGAAACACTTGGTTCAGGAGTGCCTGGAAGTCCCGTTCAGCACCGGTCTGCGCCTGTCCGCCAACGCGGTGGCGCTTCTGCAATCCGGGAGTGAACACGCGGCCGCCATCGCCGCGCTGAGGAGGAAGAAATGAAGATCCGCAGCGCGGTGCTGAGGCGGAGCGGGGCCGAGCAGCCCTACGCCGTGAGCTGTCCGCTCGAGGTGACCGAATTGGAACTCGCTCCGCCGGGCTCAAGCGAACTGATGGTGCGAATCCGGGCGGCCGAGGTGTGCCACTCAGACCTTTCCGTGGTCGACGGCAACCGGCCACGGCCGCTGCCCACGGCACTCGGCCACGAGGCCGCCGGCGAAGTGGTCGAGATCGGCCCCGGCGTCACCGACGTGGCGGTCGGCGACCACGTCGTGCTCACGTTCATGCCGAGCTGCGGCTCCTGCGCCCATTGCGAACGGGGACGCCCAGCACTACGCGAACGCGGCGCGGCGGCCAACGGTGCCGGAGACCTGCTGTGCGGCGGGCGACGGCTCCGCGAACCCGACGGCGCCCCGGTTACCCACCACCTCGGTGTGTCGGCCTTCAGCGATCACGCAGTCGTGGACCGCAGCTCGGCCGTCGTCGTGCCGTCTGCCATCCTCTTCCCCACCGCAGCACTCTTCGGCTGTGCGATGGTCACCGGCATGGGCGCTGTCCGCAATGCGGCCGATGTCGACCGCGGCGACGCAGTCTGCGTACTGGGGCTCGGCGGCGGCGGACTGGCCGCGGTGCTGGGCGCGGCGGTCGCCGGGGCCGGCACCATCGTGGTGGTCGACCCAGTGGCGGAGAAACGGAAGCTAGCGCTGGAGCTGGGTGCGACTCACGCCTGCGCACCGGAAGACGCGGAAGACGCGGTCGCCGCGACTTCGGGCGGCGTCCGGTGGGCGTTCGAAGCGGCCGGCGTCATCCCGGCCATGGAACAAGCGTTCGCGCTGCTCGGACGCGGTGGGACAGCAGTCTCAGCGGGACTACCCGCGCCGGGGCTAGCCATGACCTTGCCCGCCCTGCCGTTCGCGGGCGAGGGCAAGGGGTTCCTGGGCTCCTACATGGGATCCTCACAGCCTCAGGAGGACATCCCCACAATGGTGGCGCTGTGGGACCGGGGGCTGCTGCCAGTCGAGAAACTGCTCAGCGCGACGACTGAGCTGGGCCAGGTCAACGAGGCCTTCGATGCCCTGGCGGAAGGAACCGCCGTGCGTAAGGTGATCCTGCCGTGACCGAGTTCACCGTCTACCGCGAGATCGGCACCCGCTGGCATGACAACGATGAGTACGGGCACGTCAACAACGTCGAATATCTGTCCTTTTTCGACACTGCGGTCAACGGTTGGCTCCTGGAAGTCACCGAGACAGATATCCGGAAACTTCGTGCGATCGGTGTCGTCGCCGAAGTGTCGTGCCGATACCTGCGCGAAGTCCACTTCCCCGACCTTCTGGCCGTCGGCATAGGGCTCGAAAGGCTCGGCAGGCGCAGCGTCGTCTACCGGCTGGGGCTCTTCCTGTCGGCCGAGTTGCGTTCGGCTCGCGCGCCTGCGCCCGTGGCGACCGGACGGTTCGCCCACGTCTACGTCGACCGGGACACCCGTCGTCCGGTCGAAGTGCCCGAGAAGATCGTCACCGCCGTGCGATCTCTCACCCCACAAAACGTGAATTCGTCGGCGAACCGATGAGCCCGAAGATCGCTCAGTTTCCGGGGCTGTGCTGACCAGTGGATGTGCCTGGCGGCATCTGCCGCCCAGCTTCGGGGTGAAAGTTGCGACCACGCATCGGCGCTTCATGGAATGGACCGAAGCGGGTCTGTGGCGGCGACTGCACCAAGCTGTTCTCGACGAGCTCGGTAGCCGAGGAATGATCGACTGGTCCCGGGCGATGCTGGACGGAGCATCGCTTCGGGCGAAAAGGGGGACCGGTAACCGGCCCGAACCCGGTCGATCGAGACAAGCCCGGTTCCAAGATCCACGCCTGTCCGACCGCTCAGGCACCCCGCTCGCGGTCGGTATCTCCGCGGCCAACACCCACGACAACGCCGCACTCAAACCGCTCGTGCTGGCCATTCCCGCGATCCGTTCCCGGCGAGGCCCACGCCGGTTCCGGCCCACGAAACTCCACGCGGACAAGACATACGACGTCGCCGAACTCCGCGACTGGCTACGCAACCGAGGAATCGTCCCGCGACTGGCCCGCAAGGGCATCGAGTCCAGCACGAAACTCGGCCGTCACCGCTGGGTCATCGAACGCACCATCGCCTGGCTATCCGGATACCGCCGACTCACCATCCGCTACGAGCGCTACGGCACCCTGTTCCGCGGCTTCCTAACCCTCGCCGCCGCGCTCACTGCTACAAGAAACTCACCAAGTGAGACATCCTCTAATACTGCAACGACAGGTTGTAATCTGATGGGGTCGGCTTCTGGTAGTTGATCTTGGCGTGCTGGTGGACATGGTGTGGGAGTGGTCGGCGGGTTTCGAGGCGTTCTGCGGGCGGTTCGCCGCGCGGTTTCCTCGTGTGGAGTCCCGGCGGCAGATGCGGTTGTATGTGCGGGGTTTGCTCGGCGAGGTCGAGCGAAAGAACGGCTGGACCCTGGCCGAGTCCGCGGGTGATATCGGCCCGGAACGTATGCAGCGGTTGTTGAATTTCTACGCGTGGGACACCGACGGGGTGCGCGACGATGTTCGGGATGCTGTCGTCGAGGCGATCGGGGACGTCGAGCGGGGTGTGCTGATCGTTGACGAGACGGGCTTTCTGAAGAAGGGCGCCACATCGGCCGGTGTGGCGCGGCAGTACTCGGGAACGGCTGGACGGATCGAGAACTCCCAGATCGGAGTGTTTCTCGCCTATACCTCGGATCGAGGTCGGGCGTTGATCGATCGGGAACTGTACTTGCCGGAAGACTGGGCGGCCGACAGCGAGCGACGCCGTGCCGCGGGAATCGGCGATGACGTCACGTTCGCAACCAAACCGGTACTGGCGCGGCGCATGATCGAACGTGCTCTGGATGCCGGGATGCCGTTTGGGTGGGTGACCGGCGATGAAGCCTACGGGCAAGACACCAAGTTCCGGCTGTGGCTGGAATCCCGGGAGATCGCGCACGTCGTCGCCGTACCCAAGAACGCGATGGTGGTGTCCATGCAGCTGGCCAAGGTCCGCGCCAACCGGATCATCGAAGGACTCGACCACAGCGCCTGGCGCCGGTTGAGCTGCGGCGCCGGTGCCCACGGCCAACGGGTCTACGACTGGGCCGCTGTCGACATCCGGCCGCTGCGTGACCCTCGCTGCGGACACTGGTTGCTCGCCCGTCGTTCGACCAGCGACCCCACCGACATCGCCTACTACGTGTGTTTTGGCCCCGCCGACACTGACCTCGCCGAGCTGGTGCGGGTCGCCGGAAGCCGTTGGGCTATCGAAGAATCCGTCCAGACGGCCAAGAACGAAACCGGACTCGACCACTACCAGGTCCGTGGCTACACCGCCTGGTATCGGCATATCACTCTGTCCATGGCCGCCGCCGCGTTCCTGCTCATCCTCCGACAGGACGCGAAAAAGGGGGATCATCTTCCTGCGATCAGCACCTGATTCCGTTGACACTGAACGAAATCCGCCGACTTTTCAACCGCATCACCCGCCCCATCCAGCATGCCCTCGACCACATCCTGCACTGGTCACGATGGCGAAGGACCACTCAAGCACGAGCCCGAGCCAGCCACTACCAACGACGTGAGCATCACAACCTGTCGTTGCAGTACTAAGGAGATGAACGATCTGGCGCGGCGGGACGCCGCAGCCCGCGCATCCTCCTCCGGGACCGATCCGACGATCCCGGAGTCTGCGCGCATCAGACCGAATCCGGCGCTGGGACAGGCCAATCAGCCAGATGCCCATGGCGACGGCGATCAGCACCGTCGTATCGACCGGATCGAAACGCAGCTCCGGTTCCTCGGGCAGCCCGAGCCATTCTCCGACCAGAGCGGGTACCAAGGTCGCCAGCGTGAAACCGGGAACCACTGCCGCGCTCCACGGCGTTCGCTGCCTGACCTCACTCTGCCCGGAGACCGAACTCGGGCGTGTACAGCCGGCGGTCCTCGACACCGTAGGCCCACAAGTCGCCCGAACGTCACCGCGAAGCCCCGCCGAGTTGCGGTGGGCAGGGTGCGACCAGGTCTGCCGAGGCCGTCGGCGAAACGCTCCACCGCCGTGTTCTGTTGACACAACGTTCTGTTGTCCGCACCGGTCGGCGTCAAGTGCCCGCCGACCTCAGTTGGTCCGTCCTGTTCGGACAGTCAGTGGACCTTCATGCGGACAGCCGCCCAGTCGGCACCAACCCGCTGAGCAGTCCCAGCCAAGTCCGGTGGCCGATGCTGTTCGCGGCACGGAGCAGCGGGAAGGGGTCACCGCCATGGCATCCGCTGGACGCCAGGTCACCATGACACGGTGCTCGACGCGGAACGGGTCCACTCGCGCGCCGAGGTACTGCGAGACGTGGTCGGTTGGTCCAGTACCAGGCGGGACGACCGCACGGGTGGCACTGACATGACGAACGAATTCACCGCCACCAACGAAGCCGCACCGCTCGACCCGGACGAGCACATCGCCATAGTGGGGATGGCGGGCCGCTTTCCAGGAGCAGCTGACATCGCCGAGTTCTGGCGGCTCTGCGTGGACGGCGCCGACCGCGTGTCGACCTGGCACGTGCCACCCGATTCCGGCCGAGTCGGCGCCAGCGGCCTACTCGCCGACATCGACCGGTTCGACCCGGCGCCGTTCGACATGACACCCACCGAAGCCACCACCATGGACCCGCAGCACCGGATCTTCCTGGAGCTGTGCTGGCACGCGCTGGAGTCCGCGGCGGTAATTCCAGGGGACGACGAGTTGATCGTGTCGGTGTACGCGTCGGCTGCGCCCAGCACGTATCGGCTGGCGGAGTCCGCCGATCCCGGCGTCGACGAACGCTACCTCCGCATGCTGGCCTCCGGTGCCGACTTTCTCGCCACCAGGGTCAGCCACCTGCTCGACCTGCGCGGTGAAGCCGTCTCGGTGCAGACGGCGTGCTCTTCCTCCCTGGTCGCGGTGCACCTTGCCGCGCAGCAAGTGCGCGCCGGTCTCAGCGACGTGGCCATCGCGGGCGGGATCTCCGTGGACGTCGACCAAGACCTCGGGTACCCGCGCCACGACTGGATGATCACTTCGCCGGACGGTCGCTGCAGGCCGTTCGACACCTCGGCCAACGGCACCGTGCACGGCAACGGCGGCGGCGTGGTGGTGCTACAACGTCTCGGCGACGCGCTCGCCCAGGGACGTCGGGTGCACGCGGTGCTGCGGGCGACCGCGACCAACAACGATGGTCGGACCAAGGCGAGCTTCATGGCGCCGAGCGTGCGTGGCCAGTCCGAGGTCATCGCCAAGGCCCTGGCCGCAGTCCCGGCGGAGTCGATCGGTTACTTCGAGGCGCATGGCACCGGCACGCGCACCGACGACCACATCGAAATCGACGCGGCGCGGCGTGCCTACGCCAGGCACACGCAGGCGACCGGTTTCTGCGCGTTGGGCTCGTTGAAGTCGAATTACGGCCATCTCGGCCGGGCGGCGGGCATCGCTGGACTGATCAAGGCGATCTGCGCGGTACGCGACGGCATCCGCCCGCCGCTGTCGGGCTTCCGCGAACCGAATCCGGACATCGACCTCGTGCGGTCGCCGTTCCGGATTCCGCTCGCCGCCGAGCCGTGGCCGGACTCGCCTCGACGTGCCGCGGTCAGTTCGTTCGGGGTGGGCGGCACCAACGCGCATGCGATCGTCGAGCAGTACGTCCAGGACCCGGCGCGGCCAGCGGACAGCCCGGCGGTGTTGCCGATGTCCGCCGCCGACGCCCCAGCACTGCGGCGCACCGCGGACGCGCTCGCCGAGCGCCTCGACCGCGACTCCGGTTTGGCACTCGCCGAGGTCGCGCACACTCTGGCGGCGGGACGGTACGCGCACTCCGGTGCCCGGTCGGCCGTCGCGGTGCCCTGCCGCGCGCAGGCCGCCGCAGCGTTGCGAGGGATGACAGCGATGGCGCCAGCCGCAGCGGGCGGCCTGGTGTTCGTCTTCCCGGGCCAGACCGGCGGCGACGACGACTTCACCGGCATCTACCGCGCCATTCGGGTGTTCCGGGCAGAAATCGACGCGTGCGCCGCTGCGCTGGACATCGATCCGGCGTTGCTGCTCAGCCGGGCCGTCGACGCCATGCCGCCGTACCAACCGGCACTGGTGGCCGTTGAAATCGCGTGTGCGAAAGTGTTGATCGCCGCCGGCATCCAGGCCCACGCACTGCTCGGCAGCAGCCTCGGCGAGTATGCTGCGGCGCATCTCGCTGGCGTGTTCGAGCGCGAGCCACTCATGTGGTTGCTCGACACCCGGGACAGACTCATGCGCCGCTGCGAACCGGGAGCGCTGCTGTCCGTCGCCGCCGGTGCGGATGCCGTCGCAGACCTGCTCGGCCCGAATCTCGTGTTGGCGGTGAACGCTGCCGAGGACCGCATCGTGCTCTCCGGCCGCCCCGAATCGATGGAGAACGCGCACCGCGAACTCGGCGAACGCGGAATCCGGTCCCGACTCCTGCCCGGCGACATCGCGTTCCACTCACCGCTGGTGGCCACCGCCGCGGCCGAGTACGAGAAGGCGGTGCGATCGGCCCGACCAGCGCCCGCGACGGCCCCGATTGCCTCCACGCTGACCGGAGCCGTGCCGGACGCGGACGCGTGGTCCGACGCGGAGTACTGGTCGCGTCAACTCGCCGAGCCGGTCCGCTTCGCCGATGCGCTGCGGGCCACGACCGCGCGAGGGAACCGGCGGTTCGTCGAGCTGGGCCCCGGCACGGCGCTCGCCGCGCTCATCCTTCGCGGCTCGCAGGGAGAACCGGTGAGCGCGGTCTCGATCGGTGGCCATGCTGACGGTCCCTTCGCCGGGATGGCCACCGCGCTCGGCCGGATCTGGGCCGAGGGCACGCCGGTCGACTGGGACGCGGTCAACTGCACCGGCGATCAGCGCTTCGCCGAGCTGGTCGGATACCCCTTCGCCAACGATCGGTTCTGGGGCCACGTCCCGGAGGCCGGCGGCTCCGGACTGGCCGAGCCGGTCTGATTTCCGGGACCCTGCCCCGGGCTGGGAAGGCCAACTACCGGGCCAGAACAACGCCCCCGACGAAAGGGCCGGGGGCATGTGCTGCTGCTGGTGCGAGACGGCACCGGCCAAGCGCTCCTCGTTGTCAGAGCAGCGCCTGGCCGGGCTGATAGGTGCCGTCGGCGGGCTGCTGGACGATGACGTTCATGCGGTTGAAGGCGTTGATGATGGCGATGGTGGACACCAGTGCGGCCAGCTGGGTCTCGTCGTAATGCTTGGCCGCGTTCGCCCATGCCTCGTCCGTGACACCACCGGCCGCGTCGGCGGTGCGGGTGCCCTGCTCCGCCAGCTCCAGAGCAGCGCGTTCGGCTTCGGTGAAGACCGTGGCCTCTCGCCAGGCCGCGACCAGGTTGAGGCGCACCGCGGTCTCCCCGGCGTGCGCGGCCTCTTTGGTGTGCATGTCGGTGCAGAACCCGCAGCCGTTGATCTGACTGGCGCGGAGCCTCACCAGTTCCTGCGTCGTGGCTGGCAGCGTCGAGGCCGCGACGGTGTTGTGCGCCGAGGTGAGGTACTTCAGGACCTTGGTTGCGACCTGGTTGCCGAAAAGGTTCAAGCGGGCATCCACGGTGAGCTCCTATGCCGTTACTGATGATCGAAGATCCCTGACTGGCTTACACATCTCCGACGAAGTAGCCCGGAAAGATGTGAGCCAGCGGAATGTGATCGAACAGTCCTGGATATTGGCCGACTCGGTCAGAAGCGGTACATGGCTTCGGCGATGTCCTTGAGGAACTTCCGTTCATCGCCGGTCGGGAGCATGATCACGACGCGATCGACACCGGCCGCCTGGTAGTCGTCGAGCCGGTCGAGGCGACCGAGGAAGACGGTGACCTCCATCCGCCCACGACCCGCTGCCGCGGCACGCTCCTGCAGCTCGGAGATCCGCGCCTGGAAGAAGCCCATGTCGTCGTGGTGACCGGGCATCCACCCGTCGCCGAAGGCCAGCACCCGGTCCAGAACGGTGGGGCCGTCGCCCCCGACGAGAACCGGCGGCCGCGGGCTCTGAAGCGGTTTCGGCCAGGAGTAGATGGGGTCGAACTCAACGAACTTGCCGTGGTATTCCGCTTTTTCGTTCGCCCAGATCTGCTGCATCGCCGCCATCCGCTCAGCCATCAGCGTCATCCGGGTGCGGTAATCGGTGCTGTGGTTGCTTATCTCCTCGCGATTCCACGGCGAGCCGACCCCGACCCCGAACAGCAGCCGCCCACGCGACAGCTGGTCGAGGGTGGCGATCTGCTTGGCCAGCCAGATGGGATCCCGTTGCACCACAAGGCAGATCCCGGTGCCGATCCGCAGGGTCGAGGTGACGGCGGCCATCCCGGCCAGCGTCACGAACTGCTCGCGGTTGCGGTAGAAGTCGCGGGGCATATCGCCCCCCGCTTCCTCGAATCCCGCGCTCAGGTCCTTGCGTTCCGCGATGTTGGCGGTCTTCTCGTTCCCGGCGCCGAAGGGGACCCGGCGGGTCACGGGCACGTGGCTGTGGTCTTGCACGAAGATCGACTCGATGCCGAGCCCCTCGGTTTCGCGGGCGAGCTCGAGCGGGTCCAGGCCCTCGTCCGAGTTCATGGAGAACACACCGAACTTCATTCTTCTTCACCTCTACCTCTCCGGCCGGACGTCGAGTCCGGCCGGTTCAGGTCATGTTCTGGATCACGGATGCCGAATGTGGCGGGCGATCGGGACCTGATGGCCGCGTTCGACCACCGCAGGACACGAGGTTCGGCACCGCACGGGTGAGATCCCGCGCCGGGTAGCTGCCTTTCGAACCTGGTCGGATGAAACTCCGGGCAAGTCCCACCCTCCCAGGTCGGAAAGCGTCTACCAGCTATGGCGCTACCTCGCATCGCTTTTCATCGGTAGATCCAGGCTGAACTCGACTGGTCATGCGGTCTTAGTCGCGCACAGGATGGCCTGCACGGGGATGACGTCCGGTGGGATGTCGGCAGCGTCCTTGGTAATCGCCTTCGTGACCTCGAACCCGCACTCTTCCAGCCAACTCTGGTACGTCGACAGCTTCTGCGGCCCGCCCTGACCCATGGTGCAGCCGAGGAAGAAGGCCGGGAAGAAGTCGACGTTGTAGTTGTCGGAGTCCTTGATGTTTTCGGGGTACACCGGCACCAGGATGTTGACCTGCCCACCGACCTCAAGCGACCTGTTGACGCCTTGGAGGATCTTGAACACGTCGCTCTTGTCGAACATGTCCAAGAAGTGCTTGATCAGCACGACGTCGAAGCCCTCGGGGACGCCTTCGAAGACGTCACCGCCGATGAAGGAGCAGTGCTCGGCCACGCCTTGAGCCCGGAAGTTGGCCAGGCATTCCGCTTCCTTTTCGGGCAGGTCGAACGTGGTCACCCGAAGCCCCGGCGACGCCTTCAGCTGGTAGGTGTGAATCGCCCCGAGACCGGTGTTTCCGGCGAGGTCGAGAACCCGTGCGCCGGATGGGATGTCGACGTTGCCGAAGAACCACGGATCCATGCGGGCGGTGACGGTGTCCATCAACGTTGCCCAGGACTCGCGCAGGTCCTGGTGTTCAGCCACCGCACCGTACAGGGTTCCGTCAAATCCGTAGAGCTCTTTCAGGCCGACGACCGTGCCGGTCCGCACGCTGTCGGTGAGGTAGAACAACTGCCGGAGCGCGACGACCTTGATCATGTTCATGTAGGTGACAGCTCGCTGGAGGTCGGCCTCGGCGACGTCCGCGAGCTCATCGAGGGAGTAGCCGCCGGACCCCGCGTCGTAGGCGAGGAAACGCTCCTTGACCAGCAGCTGCAGCAGCTGCTCCACGTGGTCCGGTTTGGCGCCGATGGCGTCACCGAGCTTGGCCGCGGTCATGCCGGGGTTTTCCCGAAGCTTGTCGATGATGCCGAGTTCGAAGGCGGACAGCAGGTTCATGAATAGCCCGGGCCCCACCATGTATTCGCGGAGTCGTGCGAGCGTGGCTTCAGGTGTCATTCGAATATCCCTTTGCGACTGCCGTGGGGTCAGCTGATCATGCGGTTTTCGTCGCGCACAGGACGGCCTGCAGGGGGAACGCGTCCGGCGGTATGTCGGCGGGGTCCTCAACGGTCACCTTGGTCATCTCGAAACCGCACTCTTCCAACCAGCTCTGGTACGTCGACAGCTTCTGCGGACCGCCCTGACCCATGGCGCAGCCGAGGAAGAACACCGGGTAGAAGTCGACCGAACGGGAGTCGAAATCCCTGACGTTGTCCTGGTACACCGGAACCAGGACGTTGACCTGCCCGCCGACGTCCAGGGACTTGTTGACGTTGGCGAGGATCTTGCACGCATCGCTCTTGTCGAACAAGGTCACGAAGTGCTTGATCAGCACGACGTCGAAACCCTTGGGGACCTCCTGGAAAACGTCACCGCCGATGAAGGAGCAGTGCTCCTCCACCCCATGAGCCCGGAAGTTCGCCAGGCATTCCGTTTCCTTTTCGGGCATGTCGAACGTGGTCACCCGAAGCCCCTGCGACGCCTTCAGCTGGTAGGTGTTGATCGCCCCGAGACCGGTGTTTCCGGCGAGGTCGAGAACCCGTGCGCCGGATGGGATGTCGACGTTCTCGAAGAACCACGGATCAACGCGCGCGGTGCCCAAGTCCATGCTCGTAGCCCAGGTCTCACGCAGGTCCTGGTGCTCAGCCACGGCGTCGAACAGGGTTCCCTCGAATCCGTAGAGCTCTTTCAGGCCGACGACCGTGCCGGTCCGCACGCTGTCCGAAAGGTAGAACAACTGCCTGAGCATGGTGACCTTTACCAGGTCCATGAAGGTGAGCACTCGGTCGAGATCGGCCTTCGCAACACCTGCGAGCGCGTCGAGGGAGTAGCCGCCGGACCCTGCGTCGTAGGAGACGAAGCTCTCCTTGACCAGCAGATGCAGAAGCTGCTCCACGGCATCCGGTTTGGCACCGACGGCGTCACCGAGCTCGACCGCGCTCATGCCGGGGTTTTCCCGAAGCTGGTCGATGATGCCGAGTTCGAAAGCGGACATCAGGTTCATGAATCGCGCGGGCCCCACCATATATTCACGAAATCGCGCGAGTGTAGCTTCTGCGGTCATGCACTAGTCCCTTCGGGTTGGTCGTTTCGACTACCGCGGCGCACCAGATGAAGCCGATGCCCACCTCGATGAGGAACACTCGGTCGCCAGTTCCGGTGTGGCCAACATGGCTACCGCGAGGCCAGGTTGAGCGTTGCGGGGAATTCGCCGCTGCTCCATGCGTCGAGCAGCATCGGGCACCGGACTTGGCTGGGACTGTTTGGTGGGTTGGTGCGGGGTTGGTGGTTTGCGGTTGTGCGGTGGGGATGCTGTCGCGGGTTTGTTGGCAGGTGGGTGCCAAGTCGGTGGCAAGTGGGGTGGGTGAGGCTGAGCGTGGCTGGGTTGGCCTGTTGGGGAGTTGGCGGAGTTTCTACAGAAGGCAGATGCTGGTTATGGCTACGTTGTGCAAGCCGTCGGTGAGTGTGCCGGAATATGTTGTGACGATGGACGAGACGTTGGAGTTCGCCAAGCGGTTGCATGCGGGTAAGTCGCAGCTTCCGTTGGCGCTTCGGTTGATTCGCAACACCGGGGTGCGGAAGCGGCATATTGTGCAGCCTATTGAGGAGACTTTGCGCCATCCGGGCTTTGAGGAGCGCAACCGCGTCTACGAGGTGGAGTCGAAGAAGCGGTGTCCCGAGGTGGTGGAACAGGCCCTGGGGAATGCCTGTGTGGTGGCGCGGGATATTGACGCGATTATTTATGTGTCGTGCACCGGTTTTCTGATGCCGTCGCTGACGGCGTGGTTGATCAACAACATGGGGTTTCGGTCGGATGTGGTGCAGATGCCGATCGCCCAGTTGGGTTGCGCGGCTGGGGGTGCGGCGATCAATCGCGCCCATGATTTTTGCACGGCCTACCCCGAGGGCAACGTGTTGATCGTGTCCTGCGAGCTGTGCTCGCTGTGCTACCAACCGGACGACGACGGGGTGGGTTCGCTGCTGTCGGACGGGTTGTTCGGGGACGCGGTGGCGGCTGCGGTGGTGCGGGGCCGCGGTGGCACGGGCATGGTGTTGGAGCGCAACGCCTCGTATCTCATTCCCCACACCGAGGAATGGATCTCCTACGCGGTGCGGGCCACCGGCTTCCACTTCCAGTTGGACCGGCGGGTGCCGGGCACGATGGAACCGCTGGCGCCGGTGCTGCGTGAGCTGGCCACTGAGCACGGCTGGGACATCGCCAACCTCGGCTTCTACATCATCCACGCCGGTGGCCCACGGATCTTGGACGACTTGAGCAAGTTCCTCGGTGTCGACGAGCACGCCTTCCGGCACAGCCGAGCGACCCTGACCGAATACGGAAACATCGCCAGCGCAGTCGTGCTCGAAGCACTCCGCGCACTCTTCGACGAAGACACCACCACGCCCGGCGCCCCCGGCGTCATCGCCGGTTTCGGCCCCGGCATCACCGCCGAAATGGCAGTCGGCAGCTGGACCGTGGACACGACACGCACCACCGACGACAGGACCGCGGCAGGAATCGCTGTGCCGTGAACAAGAGTGTCACGGCGTGGCCGTGAACGAGAACGTCCTACCGACGCGCAAGGAGACCATCGTATGGACGGCGTGGTCGTCCCACCCGGCCAGGGCCGGAAACTGATCACCAAAGCACAGGAAGTCACCTTCAAAGTCACCGGAGCACAAGGTGGTTTCGCCTCCTGCTTCGAAGTCGTCGTGCCCCCCGGTTTCGACGTGGGAGCCCACGTCCACCAACACTCCCAAGAATTCTTCTACGTCCTCGACGGCGAACTCGACCTCTTCGCCTTCGAGCCCACCACGCAAACTCCCCCGCGGTGGCAAGACTGGCAATCCCCCAACGGAGACCGACCGCTGCGCGCGGGCCCCGGCAGCTGCATGTTCGTCCCGCCCGGATGTCCCCACGCCTTCACCAACCCCACCACCACACCCACCCGCATGCTCTTCCAGAGCTACCCACCACCTGACCACGAACACTACTTCGAAGAAATCGTCGAAATCTTCTCAACCGGCAACACCATCGACCCCCACGCCATCCAACAACTCCGCGACCGCTACGACATAAACCAACTCACACCACTGCACCACACACCACCCAATCCCCTGAATTCCCATCGAGAAGTGGAACGTGGAGCGTAGCGGGAGGTGACCACAATGGACACGATTCCCCTGGTTCACGCGAGTTTGGGGGAGCAGGAACTGGCAGCCGTCGCGGAGGTGTTCGCTTCAGGCTGGCCAGCCGGTCAGGGCCCGAGGGGACCGGCGCTGGAGATGGAGCTGGCCGAACGTTATGGGGTTGGTGGCGCGGTCGCGTTGAGCAACTGCGGCGCCGCGCTGCACCTGGCCATGCTCGCGCTCGGCGTCGAGCCAGGCGACGAAGTGATCGTCGCCGACTACACCTTCCCGGCTCCTGCCCACGCGGCGCGCTACGTCGACGCGGTCCCCGTCTTCGCTGACGTGCGTGCCGATACCGGCACCGTGGACCCGCAGGCGGTAGCGGACTTGGTCGGTCCGCGGACCGTGGGTGTGATCGCGGTGGACACGGTCGGTCTGCCCGCCGACTACGCGGAGCTGAAGTCGATCACGGATCGCTACGGACTGTTTCTCGTCGAGGACGCCGCATGCGCGGTTGGCGCGACGTACCAGGGGCGCCAGGCGGGTGCGCTGGCACCGGTAGCCTGCTTGTCCTTCCACGGGCGCAAGGGAATCACCAGCGGTGAGGGCGGGGCTTTGCTCACCGCCGATCCGGCGCTCGCGGTGGATGCGCGGCTGCGGTCGTCCTTCGGTATCGAAGCAATCTTCGGTCAGGCGAAGGTCATCGGCCTGCCGATCCCGGAGTTCACCGAAATCGGCTACAACTTCAAGCTGTCCGACATCGCCGCCGCGATCCTGCAGGTGCAGTTGGGCCGGATCGACGAGCTGCTGGACCGTCGGAACGCGTGCGCGGCGCGCTACCGCGAATTGCTCGCCGACGAAGAACTCATCACGCTGCCGCACGTGCCGCAGGACCGGACCCACGCGTGGCAGTCCTACCAGGTGACGTTGGATCCGAGCGTCGACCGCGCGGGGGTCGCCGCCGACCTCCGTGCTCAGGGCATCGGCTGCGGGCACGGTACGTGGGCGTGCCACCTGCAGCCGGTGTACGAGACCAAGCAGTCGTGCCCGGTCTCGGCGGACCTCTTCCAGCGCACTCTCGCCATCCCCATGCACGCCGAGCTCAGCATGAACCAGGTCGAACGGGTCGCGGAAACCCTGCGCAACACGCTCCGGACCCACGCGCGTCCACAGCGGACCTAGGAAGGGCAGCATGCAAAACAGCCAACCGACGCCGGATCGGATTCTGCGGCTCATCAACGGCTACTGGGCCACCGGCATCCTCGGCGCAGCGGCGAGCCACTCGCTGTTCAATCACCTCGACGCTGGCGCGGACACTGCCGACCAACTGGCCGCCCGAGCCGGGATCTCCGAGCGGGGCGCTCAAACCCTCCTCGATGGCCTCGTCAGTATGGGCTTGGTCGAGCTGCGGGACGGCAGTTACCGCAATACCGCCGAAGCAGCCGCCTTCCTGGTCGAAGGCCAGCCGGCCTGCTTGAGCAACTTCGCCAAGCTCAAGCTGGGCCAGATGGGCGGCTTGGCGGACCTGCCCGAGGTAGTCCGCACCGGGGGGCCGGTGACGGACGCAACGGTGGAGGTGGCCGACAACCCCCATTGGGAGAAGGTGGTCCAGGCCATCGCCGCGCAGTCCGTTCCGGTGGCGACGATCGCCGCCGACCTGCTGCGACTGGCAGAGGCCGGAGAGATCTCGATCCTCGACGTGGGCGGCGGCTCGGGCATCTACTCGGCCAGCTGGCTAGAGCTCAACCCGGCCGCCCGCGCGACTCAGCTCGACTGGGGACCGATCAACGCGATCGCCCGACGGCTGGTGGCCGAGCGAGGCGTGGCTGACCGATTTTCCCGCATCGACGGTGATTTCCACACCGTCGACTTCGGCGTCGGCGCTTACGACATCGCGGTGTACTCCCACATCGCCCACCAGGAGGGGCCGGAGGACAACGTAGCGATCTTCACGAAGCTCCGGGAAGCCCTCAAGCCCGGCGGCACGTTGGTCATCAACGACTACATCGTCGACGACGACCGAAGCGGCCCACCCTTGGCACTGCTCTTCGCCTCGGAGATGTTGCTCAAGAGCAAGCAGGGCGGAACCTGGCGGCGAGCCGATTACCACGCCTGGCTCACCAAGGCCGGTTTCGAAGACATCTCGTTCCACCCGACGCTGACGCCAGCCACCTTGGTCTTCGCCAGGTAGCAAACTCCCCGCACGGATGGGAAATGGCGGCCCCGGCGCACATGCCGGGGCCGCCGCTGCGACAGACCCTAGGCGGCGCGGCCAGCCTTGAGCGCCGCTGCGGTGCCGACGGCGCGTCGGGCCTGGTAACCGGCTGCTTCCAAGGCCACGTCGCTGGGCTCGCCTTCGCCGGTCACGTGGGACGTGCCGTACGGATTGCCCGACTTGAACTGGACGGGGTCGGTGTAGCCGGGAGGCACGATGATGCCGCCCCAGTGGTAGAAGGTGTTCGCCAGCGCCAGCAGGGTGGACTCCTGTCCGCCATGGGCGGTGTTGCTGGCGGTGAAAGCCGAGTACACCTTGTCAGCGAGCTTGCCCGCGAACCACAGGGGGCCGGTGGTGTCGATGAACGCCCTGAGCTGGCTGGTCGGGTTGCCGAAGCGGGTGGGGGTGCCGAACAGCACCGCGTCGGCCCATTCCAGGTCGTCGTGGCTGACCTGGACGACATCGGCGGTCTCCTCGATGTGCTGGCCCCAAGCGGGGTTGGCGCTGATCGCCTCCGGCGGGGCCGTTTCGGCGACCTTGCGCAGTCGCACCTGCGCGCCAGCCTTCGCCGCGCCCTCTGCGGCGGCTTGCGCCAGGGCGTGCACGGTGCCGGTAGCGCTGTAGTAGATGATCGCGACATTCACGGAATCCATGATCAGTTTTCTTCCTTCGCGGTGCCGGAGGGTACGGTCGGACGAGTGGGCCGGGCAGCGCCAGCGCGGCGGTTGCGGCCATGGCGATTCGCATCCCGACCAGGGGCGAAGCGGATCTCCACCAGTACGACGACGCAATCCCCCGCTTTGTGAGGTGACGCGCCGACCTCACAGTTCGCTGCGTTGTCTCGTCGAACTGTGAGGCAGGCGTGACCAAGAGCCCGCGCAGATTGGAAGCGGTTGTGTGCAGTGGTGAGATTGGCGTCAGGCAAGCGGCGAAGCCGCTTCCAGGCACCCTCGCAACTTGCACCGCCGCGGGTTCACGGTGCCCACCCCTCCGGGGTTCTCCCCGCGAGGACAGCCCCGACGCCGCGTATTGGGACATACGTAAGTCGGGGATCCCGGAGTCGAGACGGCCGCTGAGGTTCCGCTACCCGCACCGCCACGCAAGCCGGTTTGCGCACTCTCCAAGGGGGTTGGCGACACCATGAGCACGCGACGCGAGCCAGGCGACGGTCGGCTCGATCCGGGCCTGACCGCGATCATGAGCGAGCGGCGTCACCTGATCAATCTCGCGTACCGGCTCCTCGGCTCCCTGGCCGATGCTGAGGATGTCGTGCAGGAGACCTACGCCCGCTGGTACGCCCTGACCCCGCAGCAGCAGGACGCCATCGACTCCCCCGGCGGCTGGCTGACGACGGTCGCCAGCCGCATCTGCCTCGACCTGCTCGGCTCGGCAAGGGCCCGGCGGGAGAGGTACGTGGGTGAATGGATCCCGGAGCCGCTGCCCGACCGCACGGAGTGGATCACCGGGCGGTCGGGCGGCGTCGACCCGGTCGACCGGGTCACCCTCGACGAGTCGATCAACATGGCTTTCCTCGTCGTGCTCGAATCGATGACCCCGGCCGAGCGCGTGGCGTTCATCCTGCACGATGTCTTTCGCTACTCCTTCGCCGACATCGCCGAGATCGTTGGCCGTACGCCAGCGGCATGTCGCCAGCTCGCCTCGTCGGCCCGCCGCCGCATTCGTGCGCCGCAGGTTCCCGCGACTCCGGCAGTCCAGCGCACCAACCTCGTCCGGGACTTCAAGCAGGCATGGGAGGCCAAGGACATCCACGCCCTCATCGGCCTCCTCGACCCGGAGGTCACGACGATCGCTGACGGCGGCGGCCTCGCCAGCGCCGAGCTCCGCCCCGTCGAAGGCAGCGGGCAGGTCGCGCGCGCCTTCGTCGAAATCGCGGGCAGGACACCGGACCTGACAATCCTGGAGCGCACGGTCAACGGTCAGCCTGGTCTGGTGGCGCAGCAAGCGGGCGTCACCGTGACGGTGCTGGCGTTCGACGTGGCAGGCGACCGGATCAAGCGCATCTGGGCAGTGCGGAACCCCGAGAAGCTCCGGCCTTGGACATGAACCGCCGAACAGTGCCAGTCGAGTCCTGCGGGGTCACACGCCAGCGCGGGCCAGCGTGAACTGCTCGGACGACCGGGCGAACTCGCCGCGCAGGTACACCGCCCAGGTAGTCACACCGCAGACCAGGTAGAACGCGAGGAAGGCGTAGACCGCCACATCCCCGGAGCCGAAGCTCTGGAAGGAAGCGCGGAACGCCAGGTTGATGAACAACCCGCCGAGCGCGCCGACCGCACCGGCGACGCCGATCAGCGCACCTGACAGCCGCCGCGCCTTCAGCACTTCCGGTTGTTCCGGCGCCCCTTCGGCGACGGCCAGCGCCGCCTTGGTGCGGAAGATCGCCGGGATCATCTTGTAAGTGGAGCCGTTGCCGATCCCGGACAGCACGAACAACACGACGAAACCGGCAGTGTAGAGCGAAAGCGACTGCATGCTCGACGCGACGAGAGTCAGCCCGGCGCCAGCGGCCATCAGCAGGAAGGTCACCAGGGTGACCTTCGCCCCGCCGATCGTGTCGGCGAGCTTCCCGCCGAGCGGCCGGGACAGCGAACCGAGCAACGGCCCGAGGAAGGTCACCGCGGCGGCCTGCACCGGGGTGCGGTGGAACTGGTTCTGCAACACCAGGGCGAAGGCGAAGCTGTACCCGATGAACGAGCCGAACGTTCCGATGTAGAGGAACGACATCACCCATGCCTGCCGTTGCATGACCACCTCGCGCATCGCGCCGCGGTCGTTGCGCACGCTGGAGATGTTGTCCATGTACCGCACGGCGCCGAGGCAGGCCAGCACGATCAGCGGGATGTAGACCCACAGCACCAGCTGCGGCGCCGCCGCGCCCGCGGTGCTCAGCATCAGCAACCCGACGAGCTGGATGACCGCGACGCCGAGGTTGCCACCACCGGCGTTGAGCCCGAGTGCCCAGCCCTTGCGACGTTGCGGGTAGAAGGTGTTGATGTTGGTCATGGAGGACGCGAAATTCCCGCCCCCGACGCCGCCGACCGCGGCCACCAGCAAGAAGACCCAGAGCGGGACGCCGGGCCGCATCACGATCGCGGCCAGGATGGTCGGCACCAGCAGCAGTCCAGCGCTGATGATCGTCCAGTCGCGGCCACCGAACCTCGCCACGGCCAGCGTGTAGGGCAGCCGGAGTATCGAACCCACCAGCGTCGGCGTGGATACCAGCAGGAACTTGTCGGCGGCCGAGAACCCGTAGTCCGGGCCCATGAACAGCACCAGGACTGACCACAGCGTCCATACCGAGAACCCGATGTGCTCGGCGAAGATCGAGAACCACAGGTTCCGGTTCGCGATCTTCTTCCCGGTGTGCTCCCAGAAATCCTCGTCCTCGGGTTCCCAGTGGTCGATCCATTTCTTCTTGCCTGGCTCTTCGGTACTCGGGTTCGTGGCCATCTCGAATCCTCTCCGGGTGCTGTCACGCCGTGCTTGCGAGCCAGTCGGCGATCCCTCGAACGGCGTCGGTACATCCGCCGCAGCCGGTGGTGGCTCTGGTCGCGGTGGCCAGTTCGGACACCGTCGTCGCGCCATTGCGGAACGCTTCGATCAGACGGCCCTTGGTCACCGAGTTGCACTGGCAGACCTTGGCCGACGCGGGCTGCTCGGCTGGGCTGCCCGCGGCGCCGCTGGGCATGGTCCTGCCGAGCAGCAGGCTGAGCCGGTCTTCGGGGACCGGGATCCGGCGGTCGTAGAGCTGGGTTATGGTCGCGGCGGCGTCCGGGCAGCCAAGCAGGATCGCCCCGGTGACGCGGTCGTCGCGGATCACCAACTTCGCGTAGCGCCCGCGCTTGGGGTCGCTGAGGCTGAGCACCTCGGCGGTGTCGTCGGTGACCTCGGTGAGCGCCTCGCCGAGGGATGCGAGGTCGATCTCCTTGGTCTTCAACCGGGTCAGCACCGGGGTTCCTCGGTACCGCGCCGCGGCTCTGGTCCCGGTCAGCAGATCGGCGAGGACGTCGGCTTGCTCCCAAGCCGACTGCA
Source organism: Saccharopolyspora soli (assembly GCF_022678645.1). Classification (GTDB taxonomy): domain Bacteria; phylum Actinomycetota; class Actinomycetes; order Mycobacteriales; family Pseudonocardiaceae; genus Saccharopolyspora; species Saccharopolyspora soli. The sequence goes on from NZ_JALBWV010000027.1 coordinate 30,181, forward strand.
CCAGGCCGGACACCGTGCCGGGGTGCTGCGCGCAGTCGCCGATGGCGTGCACCCGGCCGTCGCTGGTGCGCAGGGCGTCGTCCACGAGCACGCCGCGGTCGACCTCGAGCCCGGCCGCCGCGGCCAGGGCGGTCCGGGCCCGCACCCCGGCGGTGACGACCACGAGATCGGCCTCCACGTGGCTGTCGTCGGCCAGCTTCAGCCCGTCGCCGGGCAGGTAGCGCGCCGCGGTCGAACCGAGGCGGAACTCGACGCCCAGCTCGCCGAGCGCGCGGGCGAGCACCCGGCCGCCCTCGGGGTCGAGCTGGCGCTCCATCAGGTGCCCGACCTGGTGCACGACGGTGACCAAGTTCCCCCTGCGCGCGAGCCCGTGGGCCGCCTCGAGCCCGAGCAGCCCGCCCCCGATCACCGCCACCGGAGCGCCGATCCGGGCCATGCCGAGGATGCGTTCGCAGTCGTCCAGGCTGCGGAACGCCACCACACCGTCGGCGAGAAGCCCGTCCTCGCCGAGCAGCCCCTCGATCGGTGGCAGGATCGGCTTGCTGCCGGTGGCCAGCACCAGCGAGTCGTAACCGACCGTCGAACCGTCCGCGAGCTTGACCCGGCGCGCCGCCCGGTCGATGCGCGTGGCGGCGACGCCGAGCCGCAGGGTGACGCCGTGCTCCCCGGCCCAGTCCTCGTCGTGCAGTCGGACGTCGTCCGGGCGCATGGTTCCGGCCAGCAGTGCGGAGAGCAGGACGCGGTTGTAGGCGTGGTGCGGTTCTTCGCCGATCACCGTCAGCGCGACCCGCGCACCGTCCGGGTCCCGGCGGCGGATCTCCTCCGCGAGCCGGGCACCCGCCATCCCGTACCCGAGCACCACCACATGCCGGGGAGGCATCACGCACCATCCACTATGGACAGCTTGACCGCGCAGACCTTGAACTCGGGCATCCGGCTGGTCGGGTCCAGTGCCGGGTTGGTGAACAGGTTCGCCCGCTGCGCGCCGGGAAAGTGGAACGGCAGGAAGACCAGATCAATCCCCATCGACGGCACGCACCGCACCCGCGCGACGGTCTCGCCGCGGCGCGACGCGATCCGCGCCCAGTCGCCGTCGGCGAGCCCGGCTCGAGCCGCGGTGTCCGGATGGACCTCCACGAATGCCTCCGGCACGGCCTCGGTCAGCTCATCCACCAGCCGGGTCTGCGCACCTGACTGGTAATGCTGCAGCACGCGTCCGGTGGTTGCTTGCAAGGGAAACTCGGTGTCCGGGGGCTCGGCGGGACCGCTGTGCTCGACCGGCACGAACCGGGCTTTGCCGTCCGGGTGCGCGAAGCGGTCGAGGAACATCCTCGGCGTGCCGGGATGGGTGGCCTCGGGCACCGGCCAGTAGAGCGCTTCACCGGCGCGCAGCCGGTCGTAGCTGATCCCCGAGTAGTCCGCGAGGCCGCCCTTCGACGCGGCGCGCAGCTCGTCGAACACGGTCTCCGCGTCGGTCGGGAAGCGCTCCGCGGGCTGGCCGAGCCGGGTGGCCAGCCCGGCCAGCACATCGAGGTCGGTGCGCACGCCGGGCGGCGGGTCGAGGGCGCGCTTGCGCAGCAGGACCCGGCCTTCCAGGTTGGTCATCGTGCCGTCCTCTTCCGCCCACTGGGTCACCGGTAGCACCACGTCGGCGAGTGCCGAGGTCTCGGACAGCACGAGATCCGCACACCCCAGGAACTCTACTGTGGACAGCCGGTCCGCGATGTGCGCGGAGTGGGGCGCAGAGACCACCGGATTGCTGCCGAACACCAGGAGTGCGCGCGGGCCGTCCGCGGTGCCCAGCGCGTCCAGCAGTTCGTACGCGGACCGGCCGGGACCGGGAATCTCAGCGGGATCGACACCCCAGACCCGAGCCACGTGCTCGCGGGCGGCCGGGTCGTCGATCTTGCGGTAACCGGGGAGCTGGTCGGCTTTCTGGCCGTGCTCGCGGCCGCCCTGGCCGTTGCCCTGCCCGGTCAGGCAGCCGAACCCGGAGCCAGGCTTTCCGGGAAGTCCCAGCGCCAGCGCCAGGTTGATCCACGCGCTGACCGTATCCGCGCCGGTGGCGTGCTGCTCGGCGCCGCGCGCGGTGAGAATGTAGGCGTTGCGGGCGTTCGCCAGCTTCGCGGCCACCGTGCGCTGGTCGGCGGCGGACACGCCGGTCACCCGCTCCGCTCGCTCCGGCCACCACCTGGACGCGATCCGCCACACCGCGGAGAATCCGCGCGTCCGCTCATCCATGTAGGGCTGGTCGACACCGCTCTCGGCGACCAGGGCGTGCAGGATTCCCAGTGCCAGCGCGAGATCCTTGCCTGGGGACGGCGTGAGGTGCAGGTTGGCCTGCTCGGCGGTCGGGGTGCGTCGTGGATCGGCAACGATCAGGCCACCAAGGCTCTTGGCCCGCTCAAGGTGTTTGACCAACGGCGGCATCGTCTCCGCGGGGTTCGCGCCGACCAGCAGCACGACGTCCGCGTCGGCGAGATCGGTGAGCGGGAACGGCAGCCCGCGGTCGAGGCCGAACGCCCGGTTTCCCGCCGCGGCGGCCGAGGACATGCAGAACCGACCGTTGTAGTCCACCTGCGACGTGCCGAGCGCGACCCGCGCGAACTTGCCCAGCAGATAGGACTTCTCGTTGGTCAAGCCACCACCGCCGAACACCGCGACGGCGTCCTTGCCGTGCCTGGCCTGGATTTCGGCGAGCTTGCCCGCGATGAGGCCGAGCGCGGCGTCCCAGCTCGCCGGGCGCAGTTCGCCGTCAAGGCGGATAAGCGGCGTGGTCAGGCGTGCTGGCGAGGTGAGCAGCGAGCCCGAGGTCCAGCCCTTCTGGCACAGGCCACCTGCGTTGGTCGGGAACTGCCGCGGCGCGACCTCCACCTCCGCTCCCTCTCCAGCGGTGAGGCTCATGCCGCATTGCAGTGCGCAATATGGACAGTGGGTGGCCACTGCCGTCCGTGGCTCTGGCTCGGTCAGCGTCACGAGCACCTCCCTGATGTCGGCGTGGACCGACGGTAGGGAGGGCCTGTTACCGCAAGCTCCATCTCCAGTGCCGGTCCCCTCGGACCCTGACCGGGTGGCCAGCGTGGTCACCGCAGGGTTGCGATTTGTCCCGTGAGTGCGGTCTCGGTGATGTGACGCAGCGTTTCCTCGATCGGCCGCACAATATGCCGCTTCGCCAGCCCGGTATTCCGAATCAACCGAAGCGCCAACGGAAGCTGCGATCTACCCGCATGCGACCGCCGCGCGAAATCCAACGTCACAACATATTCCGGCACAGTCACCGACGGCCCGCACAACGTCGCCATAACCACCATCAACGCCACCCCCGCACACACCCCACTCCGCCCCACTTGCCATCCACTTGCCACCCACTTGGCATCCACCCACACCAAAAACCCACCAAGCCAACACCAACCCGCCCAACAGCCCCGACCAAGCCGACCAGCCAACACTGGACGCACAACAGCGGCAAAGGAACACCACCATGCCCGATCCGGATCGGCGTCGAAGCAACCGCTGCGCTGGTCGATTCTGAACCGGCAGAAATCACCTCGCCGCACCTTGAGCATGTCCTCGCGCGCCGCCGAGCCAGCGACGGCACAAATTCCGTCGAACAACGGAGAAGGAGCTTGTCTCGATGAACGGCCTCGCGGTCAACAATTGGATGCGGAAGCGCGGTCTTTATCTCGGCGTCGTGCCGGAAACGGCCGCGGAAAAGAACGGTTCGATGCCGCTCACCCTTGATCACGATCTGGACGTCCTCCCCGAGGCGGGACGGCGCCTGACGGTGGCCGAGCTCGCCGGACACGTGGACGACCTGGCTGGCCGACTGTGGGCGGCTGGGGTTCGGCCCGGAGAACGCATCGCGATCCACAAAGTCGCAAATTTCGATGTGTGGGTGCTCGCTACCGCGGCGGCGCGCATCGGAGCAGTTCCCGCGATGCTGTCGCCCGCCTTGGATCCCACGACCGTCGGTGCCCTGCTCGGTCGGCTGGAGCAGCCACACCTGCTGACCGACGTGCACAAGCTCGACGCACTGGCCGACGTGCCGCTGGCGGACCTCACCAATCAGGTGATCATCGTTGCTGGCAGCAGGCCAGGTGCGGCATCGCTCACCGAGTTCGCCGGGTCTCCGCGGGTTCAGCCGGTGTTCCAGGGGTTGGACGAGCCCGCGATCATCACCCACACGTCCGGCACCACCGGGCTGCCCAAGCTCGTCGTGCACACGCCGCGGACCCAGCGCGCCCGGCTGCGGCCACAACTGTTCCTCCTGTCCTTGATGAGGAAACGGGAGACCGTCGCGATCCACATCCCGTTCGTGCATTCTCGCCTGTACGCGGCGATGGCTTTGTGCCTGTTGACGGGAATGCCGGTGCTGCCCATGAGGGAGTCCGCTCCGGACGAGGTCGCCACGTTCTTCCTGGAGAACCGGCCAGGACTCATCGAGGTCCTGCCCAACTCGTTGATGGAATGGGAGGGGCTCACCGACGATCAGCGAAAGCCGTTCGCGTCGGTAAAGTACTTCAGCAGCACGTTCGACGCGATTCATCCGGGAACGATGAGTCGGCTGCTCAACTCCTCCGAGCGGCGCGCACCGCTGTTCTTCCAGATCTACGGGCAGAGCGAGGTCGGTCCGGCAGTCGGCCGACCTTACTTCCGCAAATCCGCCCACCGAACGGACGGGCGCTGCGTTGGTTACGCACTGCCGGGCAGCGCGAGGGTTCGGGTGGTCAGCCGAGGCGGTAAGCGGCCGTCCAAGAACAATCCGGGCTTCATCGAGGTCCGGTGGCCGGGTATCGCGAAAGCCTATTTCGGCGAGCAGGAGCGCTACGACGCCAACCTGAACGGCGGCTGGTGGCGCACCGGGGACGTCGGTTACTTCACCTGGCGTGGCTGCCTGCACATGCTCGACCGGGAGGTGGACGTCATCCCCGGAGTGACCAGCACCCTTGAGATCGAGGATCTGGTGTTGGGCAGGCTGCGAGAGCTGAGCGAGCTCGCCGTGGTGTCGGGTCCGAATTCCGAGCCGGTCCCGGTGATCTGCACCCACGAGGACAAACCGCTGGACCGAGACCGTTGGCGCGCGGCCGTCGCCGAATTCCCGCAGCTGGCCGACCCGGTCCAGATTCCGTTCGCCGAGCTACCTCGGACCGGCACGCTGAAGGTGCGGCGGACCGAGCTGTCCCGCAAACTCCGCGAGAACCTGGCGGACCCGGCGTAAACCGTGGTCAGCCGAACACAGCGGGTTCGGCGCGGCGCCGACATTCGACCAGTGCGTCCAGCGTCCCCGCGAAACGCCGCCGGGGCAGCAACATCCGGACTGCTACCGCTGCGAACGACTCGGGTATGGCGGCCAGGGTGCCGCCGTCGACTTTGTGAGGCTCGATTCGGTGTTTGGTCGTGTCGCGATAGTCAACCGTGGAGAGCCCGCGATGCGGCTTCTCCACGCTGTCGGTGAGCTCAACGCTGAAGGTGGGCCGCGGATCGAAACGGTGGCTTTGTACACCGACGTGGATGCCACGGCCAAGTTCGTGCGGGAGGCGGATGTTGTCTACTGCCTCGGTCCCGCCTCGGCGCGGCCCTATCTCGATCTGGCCGTGTTGGAGCGGGCCTTGGTCGAGACCGGTGCCGATGCCGCGTGGGTCGGCTGGGGCTTCGTGGCCGAGAACCCGGCGTTCGCCGAGTTGTGCGCGAAGTTGGGTGTGCGGTTCATCGGGCCGGATGCGGCGGCGATGCGCAGGCTGGGCAACAAGATCGGTGCCAAGTTGCTCGCTGAGCAGGTCGGTGTGCCGGTCGCGCCGTGGAGTCGCGGCCCCATGTCGGACCTCGACGCGGCGCTGCGGGCGGCCGAGCGGATTGGCTATCCGTTGATGCTCAAAGCGAGCGCGGGCGGGGGTGGTCGCGGCATCCGGGTTGTCACCAGCGCGGCGGAGCTCGCCGAGGCCCACGCGCGGACGGTCCTGGAGGCCGAACGCGCGTTTGGCAGCGATGAGGTGTTCCTGGAGCGCTTGGTGACCGGTGCCCGGCATGTGGAGGTGCAGGTGATCGCCGACGGCCGGGGCACGGCATGGGCGCTGGGGGTGCGGGATTGCTCGGTGCAGCGGCGCAACCAGAAGATCATCGAGGAGTCGCGCTCGCCGGTGCTGTCGGCGGAGCAGGCCGCGGAGCTGAAGGCGTCGGCGCAGCGGCTGGTGGTAGCCGTTGGTTACTGCGGCGCGGCGACGGTGGAGTTCCTGTACCAGCCCGAGGACGAGCTGTTCGCCTTCCTCGAGGTGAACACCCGGTTGCAGGTCGAGCATCCCGTCACCGAGGTCACTACCGGCATGGACCTGGTCAAGGCCCAGTTGCAGGTCGCCGCCGGTGGCAGTTTGCCGGGTGCGCAGCCCGGCGAGTTCGGCCATGCCGTCGAGGCGCGGCTGAACGCGGAGGATCCGGACCGGGGCTTCGCGCCCGCGCCCGGACGGATCGCGCTGCTCGAATTGCCCGCTGGTCCCGGCATTCGGGTTGACACCGGCGTTGGCGAGGGCGACTGCATCCCCGCGGAGTTCGACTCGATGATCGCCAAGATCATCGCCTACGGCCGCGACCGTGGTGAGGCGTTGGCCCGGCTGCGCCGCGCGATCCGCGAGACCACAGTGCTGATCGAGGGCGGAACCACCAACAAGAGCTTCCTGCTGGATCTGCTGGAGCAGCCGGAGGTGATCGAGGGCAGCGCCGACACCGGCTGGATCGATCGGGTTCGAGCCGATGGTCGCCTGGTCTCCCAAGCCCACAGCGGTATCGCGCTGGCCGCCGCGGCCATCGAGGCGTACCAGGATGCGAAGCTGGTCGAGGTGCAGCGGCTGCTGTCCACTGCACACGGCGGGCGGCCGCAGGTGCGGCACGAGGGCGGCCGTCCCAGCAAGCTCACGCTGCGCGGCGTGAGCTACCGGCTCGCCGTCGCCGAGACCGGTCCGGGCCGCTACCGCGTCGGATTCGGCCTCGGCACCGGTGGGGAGGTGGCCAACGTTGCGGCGGTGCTGGAGCGCTCCGGCGCCCACACCGGGCAGATCCGGCTCAACGGCCGCCGTTTCCGGCTGGTGACCGGCATGCACGGCCCGATCCACCTGGTCGAGGTTGACGGGGTGACCCACCGGATCGGCCGCGACGAGGGCGGGGTCGTGCGGGCGCCCGCCCCGGCTTTGGTGGTGGCGACCCCGTTGGCGGTCGGCGACGAGGTCGAGGCCGACGCCCCGGTGCTGGTGTTGGAGAGCATGAAGATGGAGACCGTCCTGCGGGCGCCGTGGCCAGCGCGGCTGACCGAGTCGCTGGTCTCGGTCGGCAGCCAGGTCGAGACCGGCGCGCCGCTGCTGCGTTTGGAACCGCTGGGCGACGCCGACGAGGTCGAGGAGGTCGCGACGGGCGGTGTCGAGCTGGACCTGCCCGCCGAGCCGGATGCGCGTGGCGCGCAGCACCGCGCCGAACGTGGCCTGGCAGAGCTGCGCGGCACGCTGTTGGGCTTCGACGTCGACCCGCGCGATGACGGCCGCACGCTGGCCGACTACCTCACCGCCCGCGCCGAGCTGCCGCAGCGGCCGCTGGCGGCCGAGGTCGGGCTGCTGGAGGTTTTCGCCGACCTGTGCGAGCTCAGCCGGAACAAGCCGGAGGGTGCGGAGACCAAGGCCGAAACGCGGGTGCACAGCCCGCGCGAGCACTTCCACTCCTATCTGCGGAGCCTCGATGTTGAGCGCGCCGGGTTGTCGGAGACCTTTCGGGGGCGCCTGGTCCGCGCGCTGAGCCACTACGAGGTCGAGGGGCTGGAGCGCACGCCCGCACTGGAGGAGGCGGTCTTCCGGATCTTTCTGGCCCAGCAGCGCGCCGGTTCCGACGTCGCCGTGATCATCGCGCTGTTGCGGCAATGGCTGTCCGAGGCACCGCCGCGCGGTGGCTTGCGCCAGACCGTTGGCCGGGCGCTGGAGCATTTGATCCGCGCCACGCAGCTGCGTTTTCCGGTCGTTGGTGACCTCGCGCGAAGTCTGGTGTTCCGCTGGTTCACCCAGCCGTTGCTGCGCCGGGCTCGCGCCGAGGTCTACACGCGGGTGCGCGGCCACCTGCGCTACCTCGACCGCCATCCGGACGCGGCCGACCGCGACGAGCGGATCGCCGACGTGGTCGCCAGCCCCGAGCCGCTGGTGCGGCTGCTGGGCCAGCGCATCGACCGTTCCGGCGCCGACGCGGGCCCGCTGCTCGAAGTCCTCAGCCGCCGCTACTACCGCGAGCACGCGCTCTCCGGCGTGCGCTGCGCGTCCATCGGGCGGCGACCGGTGGTCACCTGCGGCTACGAGATCGACGGCCAGCCCCAGCGGCTGCTGGCAACCGTCGCCGACTTCGGCGATCTGTCCGCGGCGCTGACGACGGTCGCGCAAGTCGCTGCGGCGCAAGGGGATTCGACCGTGTTGGTCGCCGACATCTACCTCACCTGGGCGGACCAGCCCGCCGACGCCGAGGAGATGGCCGCCGAACTGCATGCGGCGCTGTCGGCCACCGAGCTGCCCCGCGGGCTGCGTCGGGTCACCACGACGGTCGCCGGGCGCAGCGGCGCGGCCATGCACCACCACTTCACGTTCCGGCCGTCCTCGACCGGCCTGACCGAGCACCGGCTGATCCGCGGCCTGCACCCGCTGATCGCACAGCGGCTGCAACTGCAGCGGCTGCAGCACTTCGAGCTCACCCGGCTGCCCTCTGCCGACGAGGACGTCTACCTGTTGCGGTGTGTCGCGCCGACGAATCCCTCCGACGAGCGGCTTGTCGCGATGACGCAGGTGCGCGACCTCACCCCGCTGCGCGATGACGAGGGCCGCATCCTCGCGCTGCCCGCGGCCGAAGGCGCGCTCGACGCGTGCCTGGTCGCCATCCGCAACGTGCAGGCTCAACGTCCGGCGGCCAAGCGGCTCGACACCAACCGGATCGTCATCTACGTTTGGCCGCCCAGCGACCTCACACCGCAGGAACTGCACACCGTCGTCCAGCGGGTGGCACCCACCACCGCTGGCGCCGGGGTCGAGGAGGTTCTGTTCCTCGGCCGCCAACGCGACCGGGACACCGGCGCGCTGGACCCGGTGGCCGTGCGGGCGTCCTACGACGCCGCGACCGGGGTCCGGCTGACCGTCACCGACCCGCCAACCGATCTGATCCACCCGCTGGACGACTACGGCCAGAAGGTGCTGCGGGCGCGACGCCGCGGCGCGGTCTACCCCTACGAGCTCACCGACGTCATCGCCGGATCGGACGGGTCGTTCACCGAGTACGACCTCGACGACGCGGGCGCGCTGGCACCGGTCGACCGGCCGAAGGGACGCAACACGGCCGGAATCGTGGCCGGGGTCGCGACCACACCGACCCAGCGGTATCCGGAGGGCATGACCCGCGTGGTTCTGCTGGGCGACCCGACCAAATCGCTCGGCGCACTGTCCGAACCGGAATGTGCCCGGATCATCGCGGCGCTGGACCTCGCGCAACGGCTGCGGGTGCCGGTGGAGTGGTACGCGCTGTCGGCGGGTGCTCGCATCGCGATGGACTCCGGCACCGAGAACATGGACTGGATCGCAGCCGCCCTGCGCCGCATCGTGCACTTCACCCAGGACGGCGGCGAGATCAACATCGTGGTGGCCGGGATCAACGTCGGCGCCCAGCCGTACTGGAACGCCGAAGCGACGATGCTCATGCACACCAAGGGAATCCTGGTGATGACGCCGGACTCGGCGATGGTGCTCACCGGCAAGCAGTCGCTGGACTTCTCCGGCGGTGTCTCGGCCGAGGACAACTTCGGCATCGGCGGCTACGACCGCGTGATGGGCCCGAACGGCCAGGCGCAGTACTGGGCGCCGGACCTGCAGGCCGCGCACGGCGTGCTCCTGTCGCACTACGACCACAGCTACGTTCTGCCCGGCGAGCACGCACCGCGCCAGGTCGGCACCACCGACCCCGTCGACCGGGACATCTCCGACTACCCGCACACCGTCACCGGCAGCGAGTTCACCACCGTCGGACAGATCTTCTCCCGCGAGTCCAATCCAGACCGCAAGAAACCCTTCGACATCCGCACCGTGCTGCGCGCACTGTCCGATCAGGACCACCCGATCCTGGAACGGTGGGCGGGCATGGCCGAAGCGGACACCGCCGTGGTACAAGACGTGCACCTCGGTGGGCGGCCGGTGAGCCTGCTCGGCATCGAGTCGCAATCAGTGCCGCGGCGCGGGTTCCCGCCCACCGACGGCCCGGACACCCACACCGCGGGCACGCTTTACCCGCGCTCGTCGAAAAAAGTCGCCCGCGCCATCAACGCCGCCAGCGGCAACCGGCCGCTGGTGGTACTGGCGAACCTGTCCGGGTTCGACGGCTCACCGGAGTCGATGCGCAAGCTCCAACTGGAATACGGCGCCGAGATCGGCCGAGCCATCGTCAACTTCCGCGGCCCCATCGTGTTCTGCGTCATCTCGCGCTACCACGGCGGCGCGTTCGTCGTGTTCTCCAAGGCGCTCAACCCGAACATGACGGTGCTCGCCATCGACGGCTCGTACGCCTCCGTGCTCGGCGGTGCGCCCGCCGCAGCGGTGGTTTTCGCCGCCGAGGTCAACGCACGCACCGCCACTGACCCCCGAGTGGAAAAACTGGAAACTCGCATCGCCGCCGCACACTCCGAGCGAGCCGACCTCGCCGCCCAACTGGCTGACGTGCGAGCATCGGTGCGCGCCGAGAAGCTCGGCGAGGTCGCCGCCGAGTTCGACAGCGTGCATTCCATCCAACGAGCCCAGCGAGTTGGCTCCGTCGACGCGATCATCCGACCGGAACAGCTGCGACCCCAGATCATCGGCGCCATCGAGCGCGGTCTGGCCCAGGAATAAAGGGGAATGACCCGCATCGGTGGCCCACCCCTTCCAACGTCGGCTTGTGGACGCGGGCGGGGTGTGGACCCACCGATGTATGCGGGTTTCGCACGGTGCGATCAGGTTGCGCCGTCGCCGTGGCGCCATTGCCCGGCTCGGCGTGCAGCGATCGAGGTGGACTGCGATGTTGCCGAAGTTTGCGATGCGGCTCTGTGCCAGGTGCCGTGTCGACGACTCGGCAAGATCATCGTCGCAGGGCGCCGCCGTCCTCGACTGGCCACCGCAACGGACCAGTCGTGCCGAACTGCGTCGCGGCCGTGGGTCTGTCAAGCACCGGCATAGTCGGGGAAGCTGGGGTTGGATCCATCTCCAGCGCCGGATCCTGATTCAGAATCTTTCGCTCCAGGTGCTGCAACGCGGGCCTGGGGTCGATTCCCAGCTCCTCCGCCAGCCGCATCTTGATGGTCCGCAACACCGCTAGTGCGTCGGCCTGTCGCCCGGCCCGGTACAACCCCAGGCTCAACAGCTCCCAACTGTATTCGCGCAGTGGATGGGCCTGTACGAAAGCCTCCAATTCGGCCACTGCGACCTGATGAGCACGCATGGCCAAAAGCGCCGCGCAGCGCCCCTCAACAACCGATAGCCGCATCTCCTCCAGTCGCGCTACATCCGGCACCACACTGCTTGCATTGGCCACATCCGCATACGCTGGCCCCCGCCACAATGCCAACCCCGCATCGAACTCGGTCAACGCCTGCCGCGGATCACCTCGATCCCACGCCTGCCACCCCGCCGTAGCGCGCTCGCCGAACCGCCGGACATCGACGTCGACGACGCGGCTGTCCAGCAGATAACCGGAGGGGTGAGTGCGCAATACGGTAGGCGGTGTCCGTGGCGCCCGCTCCGGTTCCAACACTCGCCGCAATTTGGCCACCAGCGCCTGCAACGAGGTCATCGCCGACGGCGGCGGCGGGCCGGTCCACAACTCTTCTCGTATCACATCCACCGCCACCGGCTGACCTACCCGACTCACCAACAACGCGAGCAACGCACGCTGCTTGGGCGCTCCTAGATCTGCCTGGTGACCAGCGACGACGGCCTCTAACGGCCCCAACGCCCGGAACTCCACCATGATCCGTGGATCTCCCCGGGGCTCCGCCGGTTGTACATCGGTCCGTCGGGGAGAGTTCGACGGTTTGCGACGTGAGGTCGCACCGACTTCTGCGTCATTCTTGTTCATAGTGCTAGTCCTTCCGACTCCAACAGCAGGAAGATGTAGCGACACGCGATACCGATGCTGGAAGACGCGCGACCACACCGAGGCGGCACGGCCGCTGCGAGTCCCGAATTTGCGCTGTAGTGAAACAGCACATAGCCGAGTCGCTGCTCGCCACCCTGGAAATGCCCGTTCCGGTGCCAGCGGGTTGGAGGGATGTCCCTGGCGTCACCGCCGACAGAGCAGCGGGCAGCACGATGATGTCGGTGAAAATGTGCCCGAAAAGGCACACTCGCGATGCAACATCGACATGCCCTCGCCAGTGGCCGGTGAATAAGCGGTGAAGCTACGGAGGGCCAGCTCCAGTATCGCCTCGCATCGGATGCGGTCGCGCGCAAAAAACTGCGATCCACAGGTTCGACAACGATCGCTCCCCCTCATTTGGCGAGGTCTTGGCGGCGTTGAGCGCGGACGTTGCATCTCCGATCATATGAGGCTGGCTGGGCTGTCGTCACTGACTCGGGTGGATCTTTGCGTCGAATTAGCTCAATTAGTAGCACTGCATTCCCCAAAGTCTCTCCAGAGTTTTCCTCTCGTTTGTCGCACCGCTGCGGCACCAGGTCCGTGCGGACCCGCGTATCGAGCACGTGCTTCGCCGGGGGCCGATCGTGCGGATACCCGCCAGCGCCACAGCAGCCGCTGGCGAGCCGGATACGGCGATAGCCTCCTCCCGGAGGTGGTCCGACACGATGCGCTTCACCGCAGGACTCGTGCTGTGGCCACAGAATCGCTACCACCTCGGCAGCAGACGCCGCGGGCGTGGAGGACACCACGATCCCGGGACACTGATCACGCGACGGCGCCACCACACAGGCTCTTACAGCCCCCGCGATCGGCGCCGGGCGTGCCTCGGCGAGCCCGCGGTAATGCAGGTTTCACTCCGTGGGGTGACGAATGCGACTCGATCTCGCGGCTGGTCGGCGGTGTGTCGACGATGGTGCCGCTGCCACTTGTACCGGGGCCAGTGACTTCAGCGAAGCCGAGAGCACAGATCGGGGGGTTTGCGCTTTGCGGTCGGGCCGGAACCGGTGGCGGCGAACGGGTGTTTCGCAGTCGTGCTCCAGTTGGGGGGATGGAGTCGTCATGGACGATGTTGTTCCGGACCGGCCGGATTTCGGGTCCCAATTCCGGGGCTTCAACCGGACGCAGGTCGTCGAGTACATCGAGCAACTCGAATCGAAACTCCGCTGCATCGAGGCGGAATTGGCGTCCGCTGACGGCGACGAGCGCACCGTTGCCGAGGACGAGAATGGGGATTTCGCCGAGCATCGCGCGGCGGTCATCATCGAACAGGCCGAGGCCCAGGCGGCAGAGCTGATCAGGGATGCGGAACGCGTCGCGGAGCGGATTCGCGCCGATTGCACCGCACTGGCAGGCGAACTGTATTCCCAACGTGGCCAGGTGCATCGCGAACAGGCGAGGAACGCGAGGGAGTTGCACGAACGCGAGCATCGCCTCCGGCGGAACGTGCAACGGGAGTACAAACGGATTACCGCCATCGGTGAGCGGGACGCCGCGGAACTCCTCGAACGGACGCGCCAACGTTGCGTGCAACGGGATGCGGAAAGCGAAGAATTGCGTCGCCGTGTCCTAGACGAGATAGATCAGCGGCACACCGAGACGCAACGGCGGCAGCAGGAGGTCTGCGCGGCCATCGACGTGGTGTTGGCGAATATCGGCCGGTATTCGACCGAGTTGTGCGGACTGATCACACCGGCCGGAGACACTGATGGGGTTGAGGTCCGCGTCGAGACCAACGGCAACAAATCATCGACCGTCTAATGTGAACAGTGCTGGCTGAGAACCGCAACGAGCGGCGGTGCGGCGACATCACCCGTCGGCTACGCCGTTGGCGCCCGGAGCAGCACCGTGCTCGGAACGGGGGTAAACCGACTTGAACGGACCCGCGCCGACCTGCGGAAGTCCTATTTCCGCAGGTCAGCGCGGGATGTTGGTGGGGCGGTTCTTGGGTGGGCTTTTTAGTGGTTTTCGTCGGTTTTTTGCAGAGCTTTTTCTACTAGTTCGACCAGTGCCTTTTTTGCGGCGGTTCGCTCTCTGGCGTCGCCCTGCAGGATTGGTACTTCTTCTTCCAGGTTCAGGGCGTCTCGGAGTTCTTCGCTTCGGTAGCGGGGTGCTTCTTCGAAGTGGTTCACCAGGATCACGAACGGGATTCGGCGCGATTCGAAGAAATCCACCGCCGCGAAGCTCGTCTGCATCCGGCGGGTGTCCACCATGACCACCGCGCCGACCGCGCCCGCCGCCAGCTCGTTCCACATGAACCAGAAGCGCTCCTGGCCCGGCGTGCCGAACAGGTACAGCACCAGCTGGTCGTTGATCGTGATGCGGCCGAAGTCCAGCGCCACCGTCGTCGTGCGCTTGTGCTCCAAGCCCGTGGTGTCGTCCACGCCGACGCCCGCCACGGTCAGCAATTCCTCGGTGTTCAGCGGCGGGATCTCGCTGACCGAGGCCACCAGGGTGGTCTTGCCTGTGCCGAACCCGCCAGCTACCAGGATCTTCGCGGTGTTCGGCGGACGCGGCAACGGATCAGAGCCTACGGACACCTTCGAGCACCGCCTGGAGTAGTTTGCGATCGGGTCGTACCGGCGTGCGGGGCATCGGACCAGCGACGAGCACACCGCGGTCGATCAGGTCGCTGATCAGCACCTTGGCCACCATGATCGGCGTGTCCAGGTAGGCCGCCACCTCCGCGACCGACAGCGGGCGCACGCACAACTGGAGGATCTCCAGGTGTTCCACGGAAAGGCTGCTCCGGTCGGGTCCCTGCCAGGACGTCAGCAGCTGCGTGACCACATCCAGCTCCGGGCGACCCGGCCGGGTACGACCTCGCGTCATCGCGTATGGCCGGACAAGCGGCCCGGACGCCTCGTCCAGCCACAGCTCCTCGTCCTTCGGCGTCATGGGCGGGCCCTCACCCGCCGTGGAACGGTGCTGTCACCTCGGAGCGCGGCGCGGAGCTGAGGTAGTCGCCGACCCGCACGACTAGCAGGTTCATCTCGTAGGCGATCATGCCGATGTCGGCGTCCTCCTCGCCCAACACCGCCAGGCACGCACCCGTCCCCGCGGCGGTGACGAACAGGAAGAGCTCGTCCAGCTCGATGACGGTCTGCCGGACCTGACCACCGCCGAAGTGCCTGCCGGTCTCCCGCGCCAGGCTCTGGAACGCCGAAGCGAGCGCGGCGAGGTGCTCGGAATCCGCCGGGGACAAGCCAGCGGACTTGGCCAGCAGCAGTCCGTCAGCGGAGAGCACGACCCCGTCACGTGCCCCGACGACCCGGCCTACCAGGTCGTCCAACAGCCAGTTCAGCTCACCGTCGCTCATGCCCACACCGCTCCTCGTATTCGCTGCGCCGGGAATCATTCGCCGCCCTCGGCCCACCGCGCTTCGCGCGTCCCGCGTTGGAACGCGGCCATGTTGCCACGCGTGCGTTCCGGCGAATGCCCGGCCTGCCCGGCAATGTCCGAATCCCCGGCCGACGACTCCGCACGCAGCTGCGGAACGAGGTTCTGCTGGCGCTCGCGGCGCGGCAGCACCGGACGCTGATCGGGATCGGTCGACGGGAACTGCGGCGGCTCGGTGGTCGGCACCGGCCGCTGGACGGTCAGGTCGTGCGCCGGAGGTGGTGTCAGGTCGCGTTCGGGCTGTCGCGACCGGGCCAACCGCGGCTCGAACCTCGACTCGTTCGCCACGATGTCGTTCGGCAGCAGGACGAACGCCACCGTGCCGCCCTCGGCGGCATCGCGCAGGTCCACCTCGATGCGGCGGCGGGCCGCCAACCGGGCCACCACGAACAGCCCCAGCCGGGAATCGCCGCGCAGCGTGATGTCCTCGAACTTCGGTGGAGTGGACAGCAGCACGTTGGCGTCGTCCCGGTCGGCCGGGCGCATGCCCAGCCCTTCGTCCTCGATCTGCAGCAGCACCCCGCGTGGCGTGTCGCTGCTGTAGACCTGGACCTGCGAGCGCGGCGAGGAGTACGAGGTGGCGTTGTCCATCAACTCGGCCAGCAGGTGGATCACGTCGCCCACCGCCGCACCGACCAACGAGACGTCCGGCGTCGGATGCACCCGGATCCGGTAGTAGTGCTCGGTTTCGGCCACCGCGGAGCGCACGATGTCCACCAGCCGCACCGGTTTGCGCCACTGCCGACCCGGCTGTTCACCGGCCAGGATGATCAGGTTCTCGGCGTTGCGCCGGGCTCGGGTGGCGAGGTGGTCGAGTTGGAACAGCCCGTCCAGCCGTTCCGGGTGCTCTTCGCTGCGCTCCATCTTGTCGAGCACCTTGAGCTGGCGGTGCACCAGTCCCTGGTTGCGGTGCGCGATGCCGAGGAAGACCTTGTTCGCGCCTTCCTTGGCCTGGTTCTCCTGCACGGCCGCGACGACTGCGGTGTGGTGGGCGGTGTTGAAGGCGTCCGCCACCTGGCCGATCTCGTCGGTGCCGTAATCCAGTGGGGCGAGTTCCGCTTCGACGTCGACCGGCTCGCCGCGCTTGAGGTGGGACATGACCGCGGGCAGCCGCTCGCTGGCCAGTTGCAGCGTGTCGTCGCGCAGCTTCGCCAACCGGTTCACCAGGGTCCGGTCGACCAGCCGCCGCGCATTGCGCGACGCCAGCACGATGCCAGCCAGCACGGCCACCAACGTGGCCAGGCTGCCGAGCAGCACCTGGATGAACTGCGAGTTGCCGTTCTGCATGCCGAGTTCGGCGCCAGCGTTGGCCTGTTCGACCGCGACCGCGACCAGGTCCTCGGAGACCTCGTGGGTGACCTGCCGCCAGTCGGCCTCGTTCACCGCGAAGTTCCCGTTGCGCTGCGGCGGATGCTCGACCAGCGCGTTCTCGAACTCGATCAGCCGCCGCCAGTCGACGCTTGAGGTGAGCTGCCGGTGCAGCTCGACGGCGCGCGGCTGCGCGGCTGGCATGTCGGTGTCCAACTTGGCGTGGTAGGCGCCGACCAGGTACACGAACGCCAAGTGGTCCTCAGTGCTGAACTCGCCGCTGACCAGCGCCGCACTGCCCAACGACGCGGCCCGCGACATCTGGTCGGCGGCCCGGAAGACCTCGGTGGCCACCAGCCCGGCATGGCTGCTCTGCAGGTCCGGCACGACCCGCGCCTGGGTGTCGAACAGGTTGACCCCCGCGTCGAGCAACCGGTTGTAGTAGTCGAAGGTCTCCGGCCGGGATGCCTGGCCGCGGTCGAGCCGGGCGCGCATCTGCGGCAGCTGGGCCAGCAGCGCCTCCAGGTCCCGGACCCGGACCGCGATCGGTTGCGGCGCATCGGCCACCAGGTTCCGCAGGTTGGCCCGCATCTCGCCGACGGCCTTGTCTGTCTGGGTGCGCTGCGAGGTCAGCGCAGCCGGGTCGACATCCGGGCGGCTGAGCCGTTCGACCGCCAGCCGACGTTCGTTCTGCAACGCCACCAGGCTGTTCACCGCCGGGATCGAGGCGTTCTTCACCCCGGTGGCGACCACTCGGGAGTAGTACCCGTCGTACACCGTCAGCGACGAGTATCCGAGCCAGATGGTCAGCAGGATGATGCTGGGAACCACGCCGACACGCGTCAGGCGGGCCCGGATCGTCTTGTACTCGCTACCGGAACTGCTTGTCCGCGCCACAGTGCTCCGCAACTGTCGAGCCAGCCCGCGATCTGCCCTGTTCCCACCGATACGGGTGATCGCGCTTCACACCAGCAGGATTCCGCCGCCGGGTTTCGGCGCGGAACGCGACACCAGCGCGTTCGCGGCGGGACTGCGGCGACCATCGGCGTGGTCGTGTACCCGCGTCCTCGTCACGTGGCCACACCAGTGCCACTGTCATGGGCGCGCTCCCCGAAGCCACCCAGCAGGATGAACGAACCATAGCACAGGGTGATCATGAAGCCACGAGAACTGTTTTTCGTTATCCATCACGCCAAAAACCACGCTGGTCAGCCACCGCGAGCGCTTCGGAGCGTTACCACGTCGCAACTTTCGTTGCGGGCATGCACCACTCGAAACGTCGAAGCCTGTTGCTCGGCAGCGGGCCTGCGGCGCATGGCTGCGGGGCGATTCGCGGGCAGTCAGGCGTCGAAATGCGGCACGGTGCCGAGCAAGAACGTGAGATCCTCGCCCGGCTTCAGTTCGCGGGGATCAGCGCCGCGGGTGAACAGCCGAGCACCGGTGCCGCCACCGAGCTCGGCGTGCTCGCCGCGGACCCGCAGCCAGGAACCTTCTCTGATGCCCAGCACCGGAACATCGTTGTCCTCCAGGAATTCCACGATCCGCTGCTCGCGGGTCTCGCCCATGTGCTTGCTGCCCGGATCGGGGTCCTGGTAGTGCGGGTTGATCTGGAACGGCACCAGCCCGATCGCGGCGAACGACTCGGGTTCCACGATCGGCATGTCATTGCTGGTCCGCAGGCTGGGGCAGGCCATGTTGGTGCCCGCGCTGGCGCCCAAGTACGGGGTGCCACCGAGCACCGCCGCGCGCAGCGCGGTGAGCAGGTCGAGCCGGTGCAGCGCGGACAGCAGGCGAAAGGTGTTCCCACCGCCGATGAACACCGCTTCAGCCGAGCCGACCGCCGCTACCGGGTCGTCGGCGCGGTGGATGCCGTCGACGGTGATGCCGAGCGGTTCGACCGCAGCCTGCACGGTCGCGACGTATCCGTCGTGGTCGCTCTTGGCGAACGGGACGAACAGCAGCCGCTTGCGGTCGGCCAGCAATTCGGCCACCGCGGGCATGGCGTGTTCGAGGAAACCCGTGCCGTGCTTCATCGAACTGGACAGCAGCAGCAGTTCCACGTTGGCGTTCCTTCCCGTTCCGGCGCTCCGCGCCCCAGGCTATCGCCATCACGGCGAAGCGCTCGCCGACGCCGCTATTCGGTCCAGGCGTTGAACACCAGGCTGGTAGCCGCAGCGGGCGCCTCCGGCGATCGGACGGATCGCCCCACCAACCATGAACCAGCAGGACGTCGCCAGGCCAGCAGCATGCGATCGGGTTCGTCCACTGTGGTCACCGCTGGGCCACCTCGGCGGCCAATCGCGCCACCAGGGATCGCGCCAGTACCACCGGGATTCCGGCCGCTCGCACGGCCGCGCTGCGCATGCTCGCCGAATAGCCCATGCAGTCCAGCACCACGATCTCCGCTCCGCGGTCGGCCAGCCGCGCGGCGGCGTCCGCGACGGGCTGGTCCGGTTCGGCGCGGTACGGGGTCGCCGCTTCGACCAGCGGGGTGCCGGTGTGCGGGAGCCACTTCTCCACCGACATCGCCGCCTGGTCGGGTTCGGGGCAGACGACACCGACCCGCAGGCCGCCGGTGATCGCCTGGGCGCCGTGCACCAGCAGTCGTTCCGCGGGCAGCAACGGCCGCTGGCGCGGGAAGTCCGCGAAGGTTCCGGTGCAGACCAGCAGGGTCGCGTCGACGCCGTCGGCTTCGGCGCGGAGCACCGCCTGCCGCAGGTGCGGTTCGAGCCGCGCGTGCGACAGCCGCACCGCGCTGCCGTCCCGCAGGCGGCTGACGAGCAATTCCGCACCGGGTTCCGGCGCCAGATCGGCTATCTCGGACGCGCTCAGCAGGTCCAGCGCGCCGTGCTCGACGACGTCGACCGCACCGAGCAGCGGACGGATTTCGGGGACCATGTCCGTTCTCGGCGCCTGTCCGATCGTGACCACGCCCAACCGCGCTGGCACTGTCAACCTCCCTGGCACGAGCTACGCAGGGAAGGCAACCACAACCGGACGAACAAAACCACGTGCACTGTGCTGCCGAGCATGCCGAGCACTGGTCACGTTGCACAGAACGTCGTGAGCGCCAATGGTCGCTCCAGCGACCAAACCCACTCACGACCCGCACCAGCAAGCCCGAGGTCAGACCGCGTGCACGGTGACCATGCTCGCCAATCCCTTGAAGTCATCGACGTTTCGCGTGAAGAGTGGAAGACCGCGCGAAGACGCGATGGCGGCGATCATCAGATCCATTCTTCGCGGCCGGGGATTGCGGTTCGCGACCAACGCCAACGAGACCAGCGTCCCGTAACGTGCTGATGCCTCGCCATCGAAGGGCAGCGGGTCGAACTCGACGATCGCAGCGCCCAGTTTTTCCATTCGCGCCGCCCTGACCGTCGGATCCTTCGCCATCGCGACGCCTTGATGCAATTCCGCCATCGAGACCGCGGTGATCTCCGACTGCACCGGCAAGGCGGCACGATCAAGCAGTTCGAGATCGATGTAAGCACAGGTGTCCAACACACCCAGTTGAGGGCGATCAGCCACGGCTGCGCTCCCAGGGATCATCGTCGCCAATCCGATCCGCGCCGCCGAAGAACTCATCGGCCTCCTGCCGCATGCGCGCATAGCTGACGCGGGGCAGCTTCCGGTGCCGCTCGATCAGTTCATCAGTGGAAAAACGCCGTCGCGGTCGAAGCGGACGAAGCTCGGCAACCTCCACGCCATTGCGGGTGACGTGATAGGTCTCGCCCGCCTCCACGGCGTCCATCACCGCAGCAGAGTTGTTGCGGAACTCCCGCTGGGAAATGATCCTCATGATCCCATTGTAGCCTTCCGTAGCACATGGGGCTACATTGTGGCACGGATGGCTCGACCAATCCGAAGAACAGCATTTGACCTGCGCAGATGTCCACGACACGCGGCCAGTCGTTCGAACAGGTGTGGCAGGTCCGAGGCTTCCGGACCACCGGGGGCGGTTCGCATCAAGCCAGGGTTCGCGAACTTGATCGGTGCCCTTGGAATCGGCGTGTTCGGGCTATCAGGATGGCAGGCATGACAGGGACCAATGACGTGACGATCATCGGCGGCGGGATCGTGGGCCTGGCGACCGCCCACGCCCTCAGCCAGGAGGATCCGAGTCGCCGGATCACCGTGCTCGACAAGGAACACCACTGGGGGGCGCACCAGACCGGGCACAACTCCGGCGTCATCCACAGTGGACTGTACTATTCGCCGGGCAGTGCCAAGGCGCGGTTCGCCCGCGCCGGTGGCGAGGCGATGTACCGGTTCTGCGCCGAGCACGGCATTCCCGTCCAGCGAACCGGGAAAGTCGTGGTCGCGACCTCCGACGCGCAGCTGCCCAAGCTCGCCGAACTCGCCCGACGCGGCACCGCCAACGGCGTTCGGGTCAGCGAGCTGGACCGGGCCCAGCTGCGGGAACGCGAACCGAACGTCCGCGGCCGCAAGGCATTGCTGGTGCCCGACGCCGGGATCACCGATTTCCCAGCGGTGTGCCGGAAACTCGCCGAGCTGCTCGCCGAGCGCGGTACCGACCTGCGCACCGGCACCGAACTGGTCGGCGTGCGCCGCGATGGCGCGGAGTTGGTGTTGACCACGACCGGCGGCGAGATCCGCACCCGGCGCGCGGTGAACTGCGCGGGTCTGCACAGCGATGCCGTCGCCGAACTGGCCGGGGCCACCCCACCAGCGCGAATCCTGCCGTTCCGCGGCGAGTACTACGAGACCACGTCCTTCCGCCGCGACCTGGTGCATGCCCTGGTGTACCCGGTGCCGGACCCGGCCTTCCCGTTCCTCGGCGTGCACATGACGCGGATGGTCGACGGCAGCCTGCACATCGGTCCGAACGCGGTGCCCGCGCTGGCCCGCGAAGGCTACGACTGGTCGACCTGGTCCAGCGAACACCTGCGCCGCCTGGTGCGCGACCCCGGATTGCGGGTGCTCGCCAAGAAGTACTGGCGCACCGGCGCGGCCGAGATCGCCCGCTCGGCGATCAAACCGCTGTTCGTCCGCGCCGCCCAGCAGCTGCTGCCCGATCTGCGCGGCCGCGACCTGCTGCGAGCCGAAGCCGGGGTGCGCGCCCAGGCCGTCACCCCGGACGGCACGCTGGTCGACGACTTCCTGGTCGTCGAGGACGAGCACTGGGTCCACGTGCTCAACGCCCCCTCCCCGGCGGCTACCGCATCGCTGCTGATCGGCGAGGACATCGCGGACCGAATCAAAGCCCGCGACCGGTGATCCGCAGCGTAAGGGGCTGCTTTATAAGCGGCGTAGCCGCTTGCGGTGTGGGAATCAGCTTGCACCGCCGCGGGTTCTCAGACGTCGCCTCGCGAGGACAGCCCCGACAGCGCAGTGAAACTGCGAATTGGAAGTACATGATGTCGGGGATCCCGGAGTCGAGGCGGCGTCTGAGGTTCCGCCACCCGCACCGCAACGCAGACCGCTGCTGGAACACCCCCTACCGGGGTAGTGGCTGGGTTCGCTCGCTGAGTCCGGTCCAGAGGTCCTCGACGTACTCCTGCAGGGCTTTGCCGAGCAAGTAGGCGCTCGCCGGTGCCACCATGGTGAACGTGTCGTCCGGGGATTCCGGGATCACCGCGACTCGCCCGGACGGCGCGTGGTGCACCTCGATGGCGAACGCTCCGGTGCGCATCGCGCCAGCCGCCTCGCGCAGGCCGACGGTCAGCCGAGCGGTCATCCCGTCCGCTCGCCGCAGCAGGTCGCTCACCGCCTGCGCGTCCTCCGGGGGCACCCGGCGGCGCTTGAGCTCGTAGGCCAGCCAGTCGACCTGCTGGTCCGCACGCTGCTCGGCCTCGGCGCGCGCTTCGGACAGCAGCTCGGTGGGCACCGTGACCTCGCAGCCATCGGCCGGTTCGCGATCCGGGAGGCAGCCCACTAGCGCTGGCCACGGCGCATCGGGGCGCACCCGCTCCGCGGTCACCGACTCGCCCCGCACCAGCATCCGCGCCGCTTGACCGCTGCCGACTGCCACGACGGCCCGCAATTCGGCTTCATCGGTGTCGTTGACCTGCGCGAATCCGAACACCGACGCACGTGCGAGGGTCGTGACCAGATCCGCCCACTGCTCGTCCGGCGGCCCGGCCGCGTCAGCCTGCGGCGCGGTGATCAGGAACGACGTGAGCTCCGCGCCGACCGCTCGATCGCGCAGCAGGCCGTCGAACTCCCGCAGGCTGCATCGCATCGTCGGCTCCGTGGTTCACCAGCATTCCCCGTGGACGTACTTGATCAACAGGATATCCGGTGCACGGCGTTTCAGCGGCCGAAACGGCTGGAAAACCGGGGTGCCCGGCCCGCGAAATCACCCACTTGCCGCTGGGCCGCCCGGACGTCAGCGGTCCGCCACCTGCGTGCGGGTGCGCCGCACGATCCCAGCCAGCGCGCTGCTGACGATCGTGACGATCAACGCGCCCCAGAACGCCGACCAGAACCCGTCGACGTGGAACGGCAGTTGCAGCTGCCCGGCCAGGTAGCTGGTCAGCCAGAACAGCAGGGCGTTGACCACCAAGCCGAACAGTCCGAGGGTGAGCACGTAGAGCAGGCAGCCCAACGTCTTCGCGATCGGCTTGAGCACCACGTTGACGATGCCGAAGATGACCGACACGGCCAGCAGCGTGAGGATCTTCGCCGGGGTGTCCTCGCCTGCCAGGGTGATCCCCGGCAGCGCGGTGGTGATCCACACCGCGACCATGGTGATCAGGATGTGCAGCAGCAGTGCCACGACGCGCCTCCCCGCCGGTTTTCGCCACGAACATCATCGACGCTACCGGCGATCGGGTGCGCGCCGCCTCCGCAGGGGGTGTGATCTCCCGGCCGGGAGGCGGCGGTCAGTTGAACAGGGTGGCCATGAGCTGGAAGGCGTCCCCGCCGTTGGCGCCGTGGGCTTCGGCGAACCGGAAGACCAGACCTTCGCGCAGTCCCCAGGGGCAGATCTCCAGTTCGTCCACGCCGATGGTGCGCAGGATCAGTTCAGCGACGATCGCCCCGGCCAGGATGCGGCGGGCGCGGTTGCGCGACACGCCGGGCAGCGCGGCCCGCTGCGCCTGGTCCAGCTCGGCCAGCCGCGGGATCCAGGGCCGCAGCTTGGCGCGGGAGAGCCGGTCGGGGTGGCGGGCCACCTTCCCCGGCGAACTCTCGGTGAGGACGGCCAACTGCCGCAGCACCTTCGACAGGGCGACCGGATGTCCCAGGTCGACGTCGGCGAAGTTGCCCAGCGAGCGCGGGATGGTGCCGCGGACGGCCGCGAGGAGTTCCGCGACGTGCCGTGGCCGCGGCGGGTCGTCCGGCAGGTACTGCCGGGTCAGCCGGGCCGCACCGAAGGGCAGCGAGACCACGTCGGTGGGCCGCACGCCGGTGCCGGTGGCCACGTCGATGGTGCCGCCTCCGATGTCCACAGTGGTCAGTCGCGGACCGCATCGGCCGTGCCAGCGGCGGGCGGCGTGGTAGGTGACGGCGGCTTCGTCGTGCGGGCTGAGCACGCCGATCCGCACTCCGGCGGCGTCGCTCAACCGCTGCCGCAACGCCGCGCCGTTGGCCGCATCGCGGACCGCCGAAGTGCCGAAGGCGACCAGCGCGTCCGGGCGCTTGTCCGCCACCGCGCGCACGCAGTGCCGCACCGCGCGCACTGCCTGTTCGACACCCAGTTCGGTGACCGAACCGTCCGGCCCGGTGTGTTCGGCGAGCCGGGTCCGGGCCTTCACGCTCCAGTCCGCGCGCGGCATCCGGGACCGGTCGAGATCAACGATCTCCAGGCGCGCAGCGGTCGACCCGATGTCCAGCAAAGCCAATCTCATGCGGCGTCCATCGGCGCACCACGCAGCTCGCGCGGTGTCGCGGCGCAGGAGATGGACGACATATCCCCATTGTCGGGGTCAGCGCGACCGAAAATCCAATCGGACTGACGTTTTCTTGAGATGTGTGTCACGTTCCGCAGGTCAGGTGGCGACTGCCGATGTTGCCGTACTCGGCGGTAACCTCTGGGCAACCTCGGCGGCGTGGCCGACGCTCCGGCATCGCCGCTGCCGCAGACCGGAAGGAACGTCCGATGCGCATCGGGATGCCGCTGAACTACAGCGGAGGCTTCAAGGAGACCGTCGACGACCTGGCCAGCTACGAGAAGGCCGGGCTGGACATCGTGTTCGTGCCGGAGGCTTACTCCTTCGACGCGGTCAGCCAACTGGGCTTCATCGCCGCCCGCACCGAACGCCTGGAGATCGCCTCCGGCATCCTGCAGATCTACACCCGCACACCGACCCTGACCGCGATGACCGCCGCTGGGCTGGACTTCGTCTCCGACGGGCGGTTCACCCTCGGCATCGGCGCCTCCGGTCCGCAGGTCATCGAGGGCTTCCACGGCGTGCCCTACCAGGCGCCGCTGGGTCGCACCCGAGAGATCGTCGAAATCTGCCGCCAGGTCTGGCGCCGCGAGAAGGTCGAGCACTCCGGCAAGCACTACAACATCCCGCTGCCCGCCGAGCAGGGCACCGGGCTGGGCAAGCCGCTGAAGCTCATCAACCACCCGGTGCGCGACCGGATCCCGATCATGATCGCCGCGATCGGACCGAAGAACGTCGAACTGGTCGCCGAGATCGCCGAGTCGTGGCAGCCGATCTTCTACGTGCCGGAGAAGGCGGGCGCGGCGTGGGGCGAGGCGCTGGCGGCGGGCAAGGCCAAGCGCGACGCCGCGCTGCCGCCGCTGGACGTGGTCGCCCAGGCACCGCTGGCC
The DNA here is from genome assembly GCF_022678645.1 of Saccharopolyspora soli. GTDB lineage: Bacteria > Actinomycetota > Actinomycetes > Mycobacteriales > Pseudonocardiaceae > Saccharopolyspora > Saccharopolyspora soli. The sequence continues at coordinate 55,793 of NZ_JALBWV010000027.1, forward strand.
ATCGGCGAGGGGCTCGACGACCTGTTGGACTTGGGTCGGCCCGCTGTGGCACTCTACGTCGGCGGCATGGGCGCCAGGGGCAAGAACTTCTACAACAACCTGGCGCGCCGCTACGGCTTCGAAGCCGAGGCGGAGCTGATCCAGGACCTCTACCTCAGCGGCAAGAAGGACGAAGCCGCTGCCGCAGTGCCGCGCGAACTGCTGGAGAAGACCTCGCTCATCGGACCGGAAGGCCACGTCCGGGAGCGGCTGGCGGCGCTGCGGGATTCCGGCGTCACGACGCTCAACGTCACGCCGCTGGCCAGCGACGCGGCCGGTCGCGCCAAGCTCATCGAACAGATCAAGCAACTCGCGACCGACATCTGAGCGCCAGGCGGTGCCCGCGCTCGGGCTCGGTCTGGGCGGAGGAAGTGCCGGGACCGGTTCAGGCTTCGGCGACCGCTTCGCGGGGTCGGGCCGTCGCGGTGCGGGCCGGGCTGGTTTCGCGCAGCAGCAGCGTCGAGGCCAGCGTGCACAGGCCCATCAGCAGCAGGTACGCCGACACCGATGCCGACGTGCCGGTCGCCGCCAGCAGCGCGGTCATGATGAACGGGGTTCCGCCGCTGACCAGGATCGCCGCCAACTGGTAGGCCAGCGACGCACCCGAGTAGCGGACCCGCGGCGCGAACAGTTCGCTGAGGTAGGCCGCCACCGGCCCGTAGGTCAGGCTCGACCCGATGCTGCCCACCGTCGCCGCGATCGCCACCCCGGCTATCGAAGCGGTGTCCACCAGCCAGAAGAACGGGAATGCCCACACCGCCAGCAATCCCGCGCCGACCAGGATCAGCGGACGCCGACCCCAGCGGTCCGACAGCACCCCGGCGAAGTAGATCACGAACACCCCGACCACGGAGGACACCAACGTCACCGCCAGCAGCGACTGGCGCGGCATGCCCAGCTCGCGGGTTCCGTAGTCCAGCAGGCCCGAGATGCTGATGTAGAACACCGAGTTGGTGGCGAACAGCAGGCCCGCGCCCAGCAGCACGGTCCGCTTGCTGCTGCGCAGCACCTGCATCAGCGGCGCCCGGACGACCTGCGCGTCCTGCTCCTCCTTGCGCTGTTGGAGTTCGCGGAACACCGGGGTGTCCTCGATCTTCAGCTGGATGAACAGCACCACCGGCGCCAGGGCCGCGCTGGCCAGGAACGGGATCCGCCAACCCCATGCCTGGAACGCTTCCGGGCTCAGCACCGCGCCAGCCACCAGGAACGCGACGTTGCCGAGGATCACGCCCAGCGGCACGCCCATCTGCCCGAAGGTGCCAGCCATCCCGCGACGGCCGCCGCCAGCGTTCTCGGTCAGCAGCAGGACGATCCCGCCCCACTGACCGCCGACCGCGATGCCCTGCAGGAACCGCAATGTCACCAGCAGGATCGGGGCGAGCACACCGATCGAGCTGGCGCCGGGCAGCACGCCGATCAGGAACGTCGCCGAACCCATCATGATCAGGCAGATCACCACGGCGGGTTTGCGGCCGATCTTGTCGCCGAGGTGACCGAAGACCAGGCCGCCGATCGGCCGGGCGATGAAGCCCGCCCAGAACGTGGCGAACGACAACAGCACGCCGATCAGCGGACTGGCATCGGGGAAGAACAGGTGACCGAAGACCAGGGCCGCGGCCGTGGCGTAGATGAAGAAGTCGTACCACTCGATGGAGCTGGCGATCAGCGCCGCGACCAGCAGTTTCTTCGGGGTTCTTGGGACTTGCGCCGTCTGGTCGCTCACCGTCATCGACAGACTCCCTTGGCTTGGTGACCGGAGAACAAGATCATTCACAGACCGACTGGTTGGTATGACTGTGATGTGCGTCTCTGCCGACGTCAAGACCGAAATCTGATCTAGAGCAAAGCCGTCTCAGTGCCCCCGTTTCGTGATCAACCGGTAACGCAGCGGCGGCATCACTCGGCGTTGAGCACCCGGATGGGCGACCCGTCCAGATAGGCGCGGATGTCCTCGACGGTCTCCGGGTAGAAGCTCCGGTAGGTGCCATCGGTGACGTAACCGAGGTGCGGCGTCAGCACTGTGCGCGGCGTGGTGCGCCAAGGGTCGTCGACGGGCAGCGGCTCGCGGCCGAACACGTCGATCCCGGCCCCGGCGAGCCGTCCCTCGCGAAGTGCCTCCTGCAACGCGGCCTCATCGACGATCGGCCCCCGCGAGGTGTTGATCAGGTACGCGGTCGGCCGCATCAGCGCCAATTCCGCCGCGCCGACCACGCCGCGAGTGCGCTCGCTGAGCACGGTGTGGATCGTCAGCACGTCCGCGGCCCGGAACAGTTCGTCCTTGTCCACTCGACGCACGCCGGCCGCCGCTGCGGCCTCGTCGGTGAGGTTCTGGCTCCACGCGATCACGTCCATGCTGAACGCCTGGCCGACCTTGGCGACCTGCGTGCCCAGCCGCCCGAGCCCGAGCACGCCGAGCGTCCGGCCCGCCACCTCGTGCCCGACGGTGCGCTGCCAGCCGCCCTCCCGGACCGTCCGGTCCTCCTGCGGGATGTGGCGCAGCAGCGCGAGGATCAGGCCCCAGGTCAGCTCGGCGGTCGCCGCCCACGAAGGGCCGCTGCCGTGGCCGGTACCCGAGACGACGATCCCCAGCTCCCGCGCCGCGGCCAGGTCGATCGAGGCGTTGCGCATGCCGGTGGTGACCAGCAGCTTGAGGTTGGGCAGCGCTTGGAGCACCTGCCGGGGGAACGGGGTGCGCTCCCGCATCGCGGCGATCACCTCGAACGGCTCCAGCCGCCGCACCAGCTCCGCCGGATCGGTCAGGTGCTCGTGGAACACCTCGACCTGCGCGGGCAGTGCGTCCCAGTCGGCGTAGTCCCGCGCGACGTCCTGGTAGTCGTCCAGCACCGCGACCCGAACCGTCATGGAATCCTCCTCGCCACACGTGGAAAAACCGCTTCGGATCCTATGTGCCTGATCGCGCCGACCGGGGTGGGCGGGAGAGACTGTCGGGCGTGACTGGATCTCACCTGCTGCACCTGCTGCCGCTGAGCACCTTCCACGCCGACCGAGCCGCCCCCATCCGCGCCGCCAGCCTCGACGGCGAGGGGTTCGTGCACTGCTCGCCGGACGTACGCACCACGCTCGCGGTGGCCAACACCCTGTACCGCGAAGCGGCCGAGCCGATGGTGGCGCTGGAACTGGACCCGGCGAAGCTCTCGGCGCCGGTGCGCTGGGAAGCCGCGAATCCGGCGCCACCGGACGGCGTGCCCGTGGACGTGCTGTTCCCGCACGTCTACGGGCCGCTGGAGCGCGACGCGGTGATCGGCGTCCGGTACGCGCGGCGCGATGCGGCGGGCCGTTTCCTGGCCTTGGAGACGCGCAGCCGCACCGCCGAGGAATTCGATCTGCTCCCCCACCCGGAAGGCGGCTGGTACCGCCGAACCTGGACCAGCCCGGTCGAGGTCGAGCGGCCCGGCGGCACCCGGCCGACCGCGACGGCGATCTACTTCCTGCTCCCGCCCGGTCAGCGTTCCACCTGGCACACGGTGGCTTCCGACGAGCTGTGGCTGTGGCACCGGGGCGGGCCGCTGACCCTCTCGCTGGGCGGCGACGGCCCGCGCCCGGTCGCCGAGCCCGAGCAGTTCGTGCTCGGCGCGGGTGCCGGGCAGGTGCCCCAAGCAGTGATCCCGGCTGGCACCTGGCAGTGCGCGAGCGCGGCGGCGACGGTCGAGACGCTGGTCAGCTGCGTGGTTTCGCCCGGTTTCGACTTCGCCGACTTCCGCGTCCTGTAGGCCGGTCGAACAGGTGCCGGGGTCCGGGGCGGCGCATCGCGCCAGGGCCGCCGACCGATACCGGGCGACGGCTGCGGACCACTTCGGACGGCGTCCGCATCGACCCGTAACCGACCGAGAACACGGCGAGCACCACGGCGACCACCGAGAAGACGGCCGACAGGGCGTTGCGGTGGGTTCGCGTCGGGGCGTTCAAACTGGCGCGCTGGTGTCGGTATTCGGCGACGAACCTGCTGGTTTCGCGAGGTCTGCTGCGGGCCGGTTCGCGGCGCGGCGCGCCGGAACCGAGCATCCTCCGCTCCACCCAGGACATCACGACCAGCATTCCGATGATCGAGCCGATGCCGACTGCGGCCGCCATTGCGAACCCAGCCAGTGAATTGATCACCGGCACCACCCCCCAAGGTGTAGCCGACCACCCACTTCTCAGCGACAGTCGCATCCAGCGGCGAACCAGCACCGCACTACTGCCGGTTCTGCTGTGGCCCTTGGGTTTCACCGTAGGTCGGGGCGGTCCTGGCCGCTGGGCGCGAACCACCCCCCTCGCCCGAACAGGTGAAAAACGATCAGGTTCGTAATGCTCGCGTTCGTGATCGGACGAACCCGCTGTCGACCACGCAAACCGTCCGACTCGGGAGCTACCATCGAGTTCGGGTCCGGCCGATCCCGATGCACCGCGACGTGATCTGGCGCATGTCCGGGCAACCGGCCGCGGTCGGCGCGCGTGTTCTCCCGGCGCGCCGATTTCCACCGGCACCGTCGACGATCGCGATTCAGGGGAGGTAATCGGGTCGTGAGGGGCTACACCGTCCACTTGCTGTTCCACCTGTTGGCGATGGCGGCCGGTGCCGCTTGCGGGGTCGCGGGTGGGCTGTGGTGGTTCGGCGGCGACCCGACCGGCCTGTGGTTGGCGATCGGCGCGCTGGTGGTCGGGATCATCGTGCTGATCCTGGAAAACCTCTACATCTCGGCTAGCCAGCCGCCCCCGTACCCGCCACCGCCAGCGGTTTCCCACCCCCGGATACCGATGCCGCCGCAGCGCCCGCGGGAACGCACCCGACCGGATCTCGAACCCGCGGCACCGCCTCCGGAGACCCTGCTGCAACCGTCGATGGACGTCAGCAAGGCGGTGGACCAGGAGACCAAGACCGCAGCCGCCGAAGCGCTCGACGAGCAGTGGACCAGCAACCCGACGACCAAGCAGAGCTGATCACCAGCCGGAGTTCAGGCCCCGGTCCAGCGTGGTGGGCGCCGCTCGGCGAATGCTCGGGGCCCTTCCCTGGCGTCTTCGGAGACGAGCATCGCCTGGTAGTTCGGCAGGTCTCCGGAGCGCAGCAGGCGGTAGCCGGATTCGACGTCCAGGGCTGCCGTTCGCCGGGTGATCTCCTTGACCGCGGCGATCGCCAACGGGGCCGCCGAGCAGATCCGCTGGGCCAACTCGATCGCCACGTCGAACAGCTCGGCGGCCGGGACGACGCGGTTTACCAGGCCCCACTGCCGCGCTTCGGCTGCCGCCATGCGGCGGCCGGTCAGCAGCAACTCGCTCGCCACCACCGGCGGGAGGCGCTTGGGCAACCGGAGCACGCCGCCGGAGTCCGCGACCATGCCGAGGGTCACCTCGGTGAGCGCGAACTCGGCGTGCTCGGCGGCGACGATCAGGTCCGCGGCCAACGCGAGTTCGAACCCGCCGCCCAGGGCCAGTCCGTTGACCGCGGCGATCACCGGTTTGTCCAGGTCGAAGAACTCGGTCAGCCCGGCGAAGCCGCCCGGCCCGTGGTCGGCGTCGATGGCCTCGCCGCCAGCGGCGGCCTTGAGGTCCCAGCCCGCCGAGAAGAACCGGTCGCCCGCGCCGGTCAGCACCGCGACCCGCAGCGAGTCGTCGCGCCGCAGGCGGTCGAACGCCGCGTGCAGCGCGTGGCTGGTGGCCACGTCGATGGCGTTGGCCTTCGGCCGGTCCAGGGTCACGGTGAGCACCCCGCCGTCGACGTCCAACCGCACCTGATCAGTCATCGCCACTCCTCGCCTGTCGAACCAGCACGTCCACCGCCACCGCGCCCCGCGACAGCGCCAGCAGCGGGTTCACGTCCAATTCCACGAGCCGGTCGTTGTCGCGCGCGTGTTCGACGATCGCGGCGATCGCGTCCACCACGGCGGCCACATCGGCGCCCGGTCCTCGGAACCCGGCCAGCAGCGGCCAGATCCGCAGTTCGCGCAGGGCGTCCCGGATCTGCTCGCGGGTCACCGGGAGCAGCAGGGTGACGGAATCCCGCACCAGTTCCACCAGGACACCGCCAGCGCCGACGGTCAGGGCCAGGCCGAACTGCGGGTCGCGGTGCACGCCCACGATCAGCTCGGCTACCACGCCGTCGATCATGCGCTCGACCAGGAAGGTGTCGGTCAGCGCGGCCATGTCGGCGACCGCGTCCCGCACCTGCTGCTCGCTGGTCAGGCCCAGCCGCACGCCCCCGACTTCGCTCTTGTGCGCCAGATCAGCAGAAACCGCTTTGACCACAACGGGGAAGCCGATCCGCACGGCCGCTGCCGGCGCATCATCGGAGCTGGTCACGACGCCTGGCGGGACGGCGAGACCGGCCGTGGCCAATGCGCGCTTGGCTGCCCACTCGTCGAGTTGGTACCGCTCACCGGTGACCGCGGCCGGGCCCTCCAGCGGGGCTGTCGCGTCGGCTTTCCGCTGCGCGGCACCGATTCCGGCCGCTGCGGCGATGGCCGCGAGGCAGTCCGCGACGCCTTGCATCGGGGCCACGCCCTGGCTCAGCAGCCGCTGCCCGATCGACTCCGGGAGTCCTTCCGGCAGGGAGCTGACCACGCAACCCGGCGTGCCCACCGCTTGGTGCGCGGCCAGGAAGGCGTCCGCCGTCGTCGCCCAGGGACCGTCGGCGCAGCGGTCTTCGCGGGGGAAGTCGACCAGCAGCAGGTGGCAGTCGAAGTCAGCACCGAGCAGTTCCGTGAAGCACGCCGTTTGCGCTGGTAGATCGCCCCAGATGTAGGTGTGGTAGTCGAGCGGGTTCGCCACCGCGACACGCTCGCCGAGCAGCCGCCGCAGCCGCCGCTCGGTGTCTGCCGGGAACGACGGCAGTTCCAGCCCGTGCCGTTCGGCGAGGTCGGCGACCAGTGCCGCCTCGCCGCCGGAACAGCTGGCGGAGGTGATCCGGGTGCCGGTCAGCGCGCCGTGCACGTGGAGGAACTTCAGCGTCTCCACGAACGCCTCCACGTGGTGCACCCGAGCCATGCCCAGCCGCCGGAACAGCGCGTCGCAGAGCACGTCGGAACCGGCCAGCGAGCTGGTGTGGCTGAGGTTGGTCCGCGCGCCGAGCTCCGAGCTGCCCGATTTCAGCACGACGATCGGAATCCCCTTGCGCAGCGCCAACAAGCCGACTCGGGACAGGCCCGCGACGTCGTCGATGCCTTCCAGGTGCAGGCCGATCGCGGTGATTCGGGGATCCGCCAGCATGGCCTCGACGAGGTCCGCGACCCCGGTCACCGCGCCGTTGCCGAGGGTGATCAGCTGGGCCAGCGGCAGCGATCGCCGCTGCATGGTGAGGTTCTGGCCGATGTTGCCGCTCTGGGTGAGCACCGCGACGCCGCGCGCCACCCGGTTTCCGCCGTGCTGGTCCGGCCACAGCGCGGCGCCATCGAGGTAGTTGAGGGTGCCGATGCAGTTCGGGCCGATCAGCGCCATGTCCGCGGCGGCGGCTACCAGCTCTTGTTGCAGAGCTGCGCCGTCGGTGCCGCGTTCGGCGAATCCGGAGGCATGGCACACCACTCCCCCGGCGCCGCGCACCGCGAGATCGGCGACCACGTCGACCGTGGCTTCCCTTGGCACTGCGACGAAAGCCGCGTCCGGCGCGGCGGGCAGTTCCGCCGCGCTTCGGTAGCAGGGCAGGTCTTCGATGCTGGTGCGACGCGGGTGCACCGGCCAGATCGGCCCGGCGAAACCGACCCGGCGGCACTGCCGGATCGCCTCAGCAGCAGCGTCCCCGCCGAACACCGCGATGTGCCGAGGCGCCAGCATCCGGCGCAGATTTTCTTTTCGCGACGGGGAAGCAGGCACCGCGTCAACCCTCGTAGCGCGCACTGGTCACGCACCCAGCGGGCGCAGCAGGGAGCGGGCGATGATGTGGCGCTGGATTTCGCTGGTGCCGTCCCAGATCCGCTCGACCCTGGCGTCCCGCCAGAACCGCTCGACGGGCAGTTCGGCCATCAGGCCCATGCCGCCGAAGATCTGCAGCGCTCGGTCGGTGATCCGGCCAAGCGCCTCGGAGGCGAACAGCTTCGCCATCGCCGCGTCCCGGTCGGTCATGCCGCCGCTGTCCAGCTTCGCCGCCGCCCGCAGCGTGAGCAGCTCTGCCGCGTGCAGCTCGGTGGCCATGTCGGCGAGCTGGAAGCCGACGCCCTGGAACTTTCCGATCGGCTGGCCGAACTGCTGGCGCTCGGCGGCCCACCGGGTGGCCATCTCCAGCACCCGCCGTCCCCGGCCGACGCTGGTCGCCGCCACGCTGAGCCGACTGGCGCCAAGCCACTCGCCCATCAGCTCGAAGCCCCTGCCTTCCTCGCCGAGGCGCTGCGCGACCGGCACCCGGCAGTCGGCGAAGGCGAGTTCGCACTGGTGGTAGCCGCGGTGCGACACGCACGCCGAGCCCCGCCGCACGGTCAATCCGGGGGTGTCGAGGTCCACCAGGAACGCCGTGATCAGGTTCTTCGGTCCGCGCGAGGTCTGCTCGGTGCCGGTGGCGGCGAACAGCACGACGAAGTCGGCGGTGTCGGCGTGGCTGATGAAGTGCTTGGTCCCGTTGAGCACGTAGTCGGCGCCGTCGCGCACCGCGCGGGTGGTCATGGACCGCACGTCCGAGCCGGCGCCCGGCTCGGTCATGGCCAGGCAGTCGTGCCGTTCTCCCCGGATCGCGGGCAGCAGGTAGCGCTCGCGCTGCTCGCCTTCGCACGCCTGCAGGATGTTGCTGGGCCGGGCGACCAGCATCTGCAGCGCGTAGCTGGTGCGGCCGAGTTCGCGTTCGGCCAGCGTGATGCCGGTGGCGTCCAAGCCTCCGCCGCCGAGTTCGGCGGGCATGTTGGCGGCGTAGAGACCGGCTTCGACGGCCTTGTCCCGGATCTGCTCCGCCAGTTCGGTCGGCACCTCGTCGAGGCGCTCCACCTCGTCCTCGTGCGGTTCCAGCTCGGTGGTCACGAACTTGCGCACGGTGTCGACGATCATCCGCTGCTCGTCGGTCAGCTCGAAATCCACGGTGTGCTCCTCCGAGACGGTTTCCAGGCTCGTTGCGGGTAGCGGGACCTCAGCGGCGGATGCCCATGGGGCGGCCGATCACGTCGGGGACCGGCAGGGCCGCGTGCGCCTGGTGGATGGCGGCCAGTCGTCGCCGCAGGTGGGGTGGCAGTTCGCTGGCCCCGCCCCGGCGCGTGTCGACGTGCACCAGCAGTTGTTCGGCGGTGGCCAGCAGGACTTCGGTGTCGCCGTGGTGCATCTCGTGGAAGATGTGCACCCGCTTCGCATCGTGGTCGAGCACCCGCAGGCTCAGCGCCAGCGGTTCGCCCTCGGCGACCTCGCGCCGGTGGTGGATGTGGGTCTCCACTGTGTACAGCGAGTGCCCGTCTTCCCGGTACTGCTCGTCGATGCCGAGGTAGCGGAAGAACGCGTCCGAGTTGTCGCCGAACACCAGCAGGTAGCAGGACTCGCTCAGGTGGCCGTTGTAGTCCACCCACCGCGGGCTGACCGTGGTCCGGTGCAGCCGCAGCGGCGCCGGGATCTGCGCCGCGTCGTCCCACCGACGGTGCCCGCTGCCTTCGTAGGGGGTAACCACTCGCTCCATGTAATCTCACATTGTGCGTCGATGGTTCGTAATATGCGACGCTACGAGAGTGGCCAGCAACCGTCAAGAAGCCCCAGCCGGACGGACTAGGGTGGCGTCATGAGCGTGGAAACGGTCCACAACCAGGACGAATCCCGCGGTCGCGTGCAGTCCTTGGACCGCGCCGTCGCACTGCTCAACGCGGTCTCGGCGAGCGCCCCGGACGGGCTGCCGGTGGCGGACCTCGCGGTCGAATGCGAACTGAACCGGGCCACCGCGTGGCGGCTGCTGGCCACCCTGGAGCACCACGGACTGGTCGAACGGGACCCGGTGACCAACCGCTATTCGATCGGCTTCGCACTCACCCGGATGGCCGCGACGGCGGGGGTGGACGGCTTGGTGCGCCGCGCGCACGACGTCCTGGAACGGCTCAGCCGCGAGACCGGCGAGACCGCGAACCTGGCCGTGGCGCAGCGGCTCGGTTTGACCTATGTGGACGAAGTGGTTCCGCCGGTGGTGCTCAGCGCTCGGTGGCTCGGGCGGCAGGTGCCGATCCACGCGACGTCCGCGGGCAAGGCGTTTCTCGCCTGGCTGCCGGAAGAAGAGGTCGAATCGATGCTCGCCGTCCCGCTGGCGGAGTACACCGCGACGACCCGAACAGACCAGGGCGCGCTGCGCGCCGAGCTGGCCGAAATCCGCGAGCAGGGCTACAGCGTGAGCGTCGGCGAGCTGGAATCCCAGGTCTACGGCGTCGCGGCAGCCGTGCTGGACGCCCGCCGCCGTCCCTTCGCCATCGTCAGCGTCTGGGGCCCCCGAGACCGGGTACCGCAGTCCCGCTTCGCAGAACTCGGCGCGCTCGTCCGCAAAGCCGCCGCGGAAGTCGCCACCGCACTGCCCTGACGCCGAATTCGCCACCAGCCAGCGAATCCTGTCGCCAGCCGTTCGGGTCCGGTTCACGTCGAGGCATCTTCGGACTTGGGCGGGCAAACCTAGGGTCGGGGCATGACCACCACGCAACGGAATCCGATCGATCACCTGGCCGAACTGTTCGACGGCGCGGGCGGCAAGGAGTACCTGGGCGAGCGGGTCACCACGGCCACCCACATGTTGCAGGCCGGTGCCCGCGCCGAGGCGGCGGGCGCCCCGGACCACCTGGTCGCCGCCGCGTTGCTGCACGACATCGGGCACTTCCCCGGCTTGGTCTCCGACACCGATCCGACGGCGGACACCGACGACCACCACGACGACCACGGCGCGGATTGGCTCGCGCGCTGGTTCGAAGAATCGGTCAGCGAGCCGGTGCGGATGCACGTCGCGGCCAAGCGCTACCTCTGCGCGGTCGAGCCGGGCTACTTCGACAAGCTCTCCGAAACGTCGGTGCACACCCTGCGGCTGCAGGGCGGCCCGATGAGCGAGCAGGAAGTGCGCGACTTCGAGGCGTCCCCGCACGCGCGGGCGGCCGTCGAGCTGCGCCGCTGGGACGAGGCGGCGAAGGACCCGCACGCCCCGACCCCGGACTTCGAACACTTCCGGCCGCTGCTGGAGTCGCTGGTCAACGCGTGATCGCCGCGACGCTGCTCACTGGATCGGCAGCAGGACGCCTCGCTCCGATTCCGGGCGCGGGCCGAGGATCCGGCGCTCGGCCTCGGTGATCGGGACGTCGTTGATGCTGGCCTCGCGCCGCCGCATCAGCCCGTCCTCGGTGAACTCCCACAGCTCGTTGCCGTAGCTGCGCCAGTACTGCCCGTCGGCGTCGTGGCACTCGTACTGGAAGCGCACCGCGATGCGGTTGCCGTGGAAGCTCCACAGCTCCTTGCGCAGCGCGTAATCCAGCTCGCGCGACCACTTCTCGCCCAAGAACGCCACGATCGCGTCGCGGCCGGTGACGAACCGGTCGCGATTGCGCCACACGGAGTCCGTTGTGTACGCCAACGCGACCCGCTCGGGATCGCAGGTGTTCCAGGCGTCCTCTGCCGCCTGCACCTTCTGGGCGGCGGTCTGCTCGTCGAACGGCGGGAGTGGCGGACGGGACATGGTTGGACTCCTCACTACGGAGAACGGTCGTTCTCGGCACTGTCCGATAAGGTAGAGAACAAGCGTTCTCCTGACAACCGTGGGAGTTTTCGTGCAGCGCCACGAGGCCGAGTCGAAGCTGCTGGACACCGCTGAAGCCCTGTTCTACGAACGCGGCATCCAGGCCGTCGGCATGGCCGAACTGCGCACCGCCTCCGGGGTGTCGCTCAAACGCCTCTACCAGTGCTTCGCCTCCAAGGATGAACTGGTGGAGGCATATCTGCGCCGCCGCGACGGGCGCTGGCGCGCCAGACTGTCCACATACGTCACGCGGCACAGCAACCGCCCCGACCAGGCCGTGCTGGCGGTCTTCGACTGGCTGCACGACTGGTTCGGCGAGCCCGGCTTCCGCGGCTGCGCCTTCCTCAACTCCTTCGGCGAGCTGGGCAGCAGTTCGCCGGGAGTGGCCCGAGCGGTTCGGGACCACAAGGACGAAGTGCGCCACTACCTGCGGAAACTGGTGGACGACCTGGCTGTCCCGAACCCCGACGAGCTGGCCGAGCAACTGCTGATCCTGGTCGACGGCGCGACCGCCACCGCCGCGGTCAACGGCGACCCCGGTCCGGCCCGCACCGCCCGCGTCGCCGCGGCGGCGTTGATCACGGGTGCCTCACGATGCACTTGTCCGTCTTGCCCCAAGTGATTCAACGCACAATCCTGTCCTCAGATGCGTCGGCGCGGCGCGAGCGGGCCACAACCCGACCTGCTGGGGCACCAGGGTGAGGAGGCCACCCAATGACAATCATGCGTGTCAAGTCCGTCGAACAGTCCATTAGAGATGCCGAGGCCCCGGAATTCCGGCTGCGCCGCGTGTTGCGCGCAGTGGACCTGCTGGGGATCGGCATCGGCGCGATCATCGGTACCGGCATCTTCGTGCTCACCGGGGTGGCCGCGGCCACCGACGCCGGGCCGGGCATCTCCATCTCCTTCGTCATCTCCGGGATCGCCTGCGGCCTGGCAGCGCTGTGCTACGCCGAGTTCGCCTCGGTGGTACCGGTCGCCGGGTCCGCGTACACGTTCTCGTACGCGTCGATGGGCGAGTTCCTGGCCTGGATCATCGGCTGGGACCTGATGCTGGAGTTCATCATCGGCGCCTCGACGGTGTCGGTGGGCTGGTCGCAGTACCTCGTCGAAGCGTTCGACGCCATCGGCATCACGGTGCCCGACGCACTGTCCGCCGCGCCCGGTGCGGGTGGCGTGATGAACCTGCCCGCCGCGGTCATCGCGCTGATCCTGACCGGGGTGCTGGTGGTCGGCATCCGGCTCAGCGCCGCGGTGACCAACGTCATCGTGGCGATCAAGCTGCTCGTGGTGCTGTTCTTCATCATCTTCGGCGCGTTCTTCATCAAAGCCGCCAACTGGAGCCCGTTCATCCCGCCGCACCAGCCCGCCGAGCCGGGGACGGGCGGCTCAGTGCTGAACGAGCCGCTGGTGAACGCCATCTTCGGCAACGTCGGATCGTTCGGGCTCAGCGGCCTGGTGGCCGGTGCCGCGCTGGTGTTCTTCGCCTACATCGGCTTCGACATCGTCGCCAGCGGCGCGGAGGAGACCCGCAAACCGCAGCGCGACATGCCGATCGGCATCCTCGGTTCGCTGGCCATCTGCTCGGTGCTCTACGTGCTGGTGTCGCTGGTGATGACCGGCATCGTCAAGTACGACCAGCTGGACACCGCGGCGCCGATGGCCACCGCGTTCCAGGCGATCGGCGCGCCGTGGGCGGTCGGCCTGGTCTCGCTGGGCGCCATCGCCGGTCTGACCACGGTGATCCTCATCCTGATGCTGGGCCAGGCGCGGGTCGGCTTCGCGATGAGCCGGGACGGCCTGCTGCCGCTGTGGTTCGCCAAGGTGCACCCGAAGTACCGCACGCCGTACCGGATCACGCTGATCACCGGGGTCGTGGTGGCGATCATCGCCTCGCTCACCCCGATCGACGTGCTCGCCGAGATGACCAACATCGGCACCCTGTTCGCCTTCGTGCTGGTGTCCATCGGTGTCCTGGTGCTGCGCCGGACCCGGCCGGACCTGCCGCGGGCCTTCCGGGTGCCGTGGGTGCCGGTGATCCCGATCCTGGCGGCGGTCGCCTGCTTCTACCTGATGCTCAACCTGGAGGGCTGGACCTGGATCCGGTTCGGCATCTGGATGTTGCTCGGCCTGGTCGTCTACTTCGTCTACAGCCAGCGCAACAGCAGGCTGGGCAAGGGCGAAACCATCGAAGAAGCCGCCGAAGAGATCTGACCCGGCTGGCCGAAAACTCCCCGGCACCCACCACGGGCGCCGGGGAGTTTTCACGACGTCTGAGGTTCCGCTACCCGCACCGCCACGCGGAACGGGCCTTCAGTGGACTCTGCCGAGCTGTTCGTCTACGTAGCACCAGGTCCAGGACTCGCCCGGTTCGAAGGAGCGGATCACCGGGTGGGCGGTCTGGTGGAAGTGCGCGGTGGCGTGCCGCTTCGGGCTGGAGTCGCAGCACCCCACGTGCCCGCACTGCGTGCACATCCGCAGGTGCGCCCACACGTGCAGGCCCGCGGCGAGGCAGTCCTCGCAGCCGTCCTCGCTGCTGGGTGTCGGCTCGCGGTCGGCCGCCGCGAGCAGGTGCGCACAGCTACTGGACATCGGACCCTCCTGGTGGCGAGCGCGCTACGTGCGACTCTAACGAGAATGTCATGTCGAACGTAGCCACTGGTCGCGGCCTTCGCAGCGACGCCCAGTACTCGGAGAGCGCACCATGCACGACTTACCCGCACTGATGGCCCTGCTCGCCGGGGCTCTCGCCATCACCGCCATCGCCCGCCGCGTCGGGCTTTCCGAGCCGTTGGCGCTCGTCGTGGTGGGGTTGGCCGTGTCGGCCCTTCCCGGTGTGCCGGACTACGCGATCGATCCGAACGTGGTGCTGCTGCTGATCCTGCCGCCGCTGCTGTACTCCGCGGCGTTGAACAGCTCCACCATCGGCATCCGCGCCAACCTGCGACCGATCGGGTTGCTCGCCTTCGGGCTGGTGCTGTTCAGCACGGTGATCGCCGGGGTCATCGCGTGGTGGCTGGTGCCGGACATGCCGCTGGGTGTGGCGCTGGTGCTCGGTGCGGTGATCGCGCCGCCGGACGCGGTCGCGGCGACCTCGATCGGCCGACGGCTGGGGCTGCCGCGCAAGATCATGACGGTGCTCAGCGGCGAGAGCCTGGTCAACGACGCTGCCGCGCTGACCGCCTTCCGGGTGGCGGTGGCCGCCGTGATCGGCACCGGCTACTCGCTGCTGTCCGGGGTGGGCATGTTCGTGCTGGCGACAGTGGGCGGCGTGGTGATCGGCTACGCGCTCGGCTGGATCGTGCACCGGGTTCGGCGGCTGCTGCGCGACGACATGCTGGAAAGCGCCGTCGGGCTGATCGTGCCGTTC
Source organism: Saccharopolyspora soli (assembly GCF_022678645.1). Classification (GTDB taxonomy): domain Bacteria; phylum Actinomycetota; class Actinomycetes; order Mycobacteriales; family Pseudonocardiaceae; genus Saccharopolyspora; species Saccharopolyspora soli. The sequence continues at coordinate 70,849 of NZ_JALBWV010000027.1, forward strand.
GTGGCCTACCTGGTCGCCGAGGAAGCGCACGCCTCCGGGGTGTTGGCCGTCGTGGTCGCCGGGCTCTACCTGGGACACCGCGCTCCGTCGGGCAGCGCGGCGACGCGGCTGCAGGACCGGGCGGTGTGGAACGCGGCCGACACCCTGCTGGAAGCTGTCGTGTTCGCGTTGATCGGCCTGCAGTTGAGCAGCGTCGCGGAGAGCGTGTCGACCGACTTCGGACCGCTGCTGATCGCCGGAGCCGCGCTGACCGCGGGGCTGGTGCTGGCGCGCGGCGCGTGGGTCTTCCTGGTGATGTACCTGCCGGAACTCCTCCGGCGCCGCAGTCCCAGCTGGGAGCACAAGGTGATCGTGTCGTGGGCGGGGATGCGGGGTGTGGTGTCGCTGGCCGCCGCATCGGCGATCCCGACCGCCACGCTGACCGGCGCGCCGTTCCCGCACCGCGACGAGGTGCTGTTCCTGACGTTCTTCGTGACGCTGGCGACGCTGCTGCTGCACGGCACCACGCTGCCCTGGCTCATCGGCGTCCTGGGTGTCCGGGGCAGCGAGGACTACACCGATGCGCTCGCCGAAGCCGAGGCACAGCACAACGCGGCCCGCGCCGCGCGGGAACGGCTCGACGAGCTCACCGCGGAATCCGAGCCGCCCGGCGATGTCGCGCAGCGGCTACGCCGGTCGGCGGAGCAGCGCAGCAACCGGGCCTGGGAACGGCTCGGCCGGTCGGCGGACGAACTCGGCGAGAGCCCGACCGCGGCCTACCGCCGTCTGCGAGCCGAGATGCTGGCCGCCGAGCGCGCGGTCTTCGTCCAGTTCCGCGACAACCGCCGCATCGACGACGAGGTGCTGCGCCGCGTCATGCACCAACTCGACCTGGAAGAACTCTGGCTCTCCCGCGACTGACCCGCCGCTGCGCACCCCGTTCGGGTGAAGAGTGAGGGGCACCCTTTACCAACTTACTTGGTAAAGGGTGCCCCTCACCTCGTCGTTGTCGTTGCGCACCACCTAGGCTAGGAAGCCGAGTTGGGACGAGAGTTCCTTGGCGGCCACCCGCATCGCGCCGACCACGTCGCGCATCCGCTTGCGCGAGAAGCGGTACGACGGGCCGGAGGCGCTCAGCGCGGCGATCACGTCACCCTCGTGGTTGTGCACCGCGACGGCCGCCGCGTTGAGCCCGAGCTCGAGTTCCTCGTAGCTGGTCGCGTATCCATCGCGGACGATCAGCTCGAAATCCTTGCGCAACTCGCTCGCATTGGTGACAGTGCGAGTCGTGTACCGCTCCAGCGGCCGTACCAACAACTCGTCCTGGTCATCCCGCGGCGCGTGCGCCAGCAGCACCTTGCCGCTGGATGTCGCGTGCAGCGGGGTGCGCTGCCCGACCCAGTTGTGCGCCGTGACGGCCGCGGTGCCGCGAGCCTGGCTGATGTTGATGGCGACGTCGTTGTCGCGGATCGCGATGTTGACCGTTTCGCCGAGGTCCGAGGCCAGCTGCTCGCAGAACGGCCGACCCAGCCGAGGCAGGTCCATCCGCTCGGTCGCCGCCCCGGCGAGCCGCACGATGCCGAAGCCGATCGCGTACTTGCCGCGTTCTCCGAGCTGCTCCACCAGACCTCGTGCTTCCAGCACGCTGACCAGCCGGGAGGCCGTCGACTTGTGTACTCCCAGCTCCCCGGCGATCTCGGTGATGCCGGCTTCTCCGTTGCGCGCCAGCAGTTCCAAGACAGTCACAGCCCGATCAACGGACTGCACCAGAGCGCCAGAACTCCTTCCGCGTGACTCAGCTGCGCTACCCACCGGTCAACCGTATCCGTTCGAGGTGCACATACCGGAACCATCCGTTGTCCCTCTTGACGTTGTCGCAACAAAAGGGTCAGATTTGTTGCACATACTACGCGCTGTTCCTCATTGTGCAACGGAGGTCGGCTTGTTGTCATTTACGGGGGCCGCCGCACCGGCCGTGATCGAAGCATGAACACGGTTGCCGTCGTCGGCTCCTCGGTGGCTGGCTGGCGAGCGGCGCAGGAACTGCGCGAGCAGGGCTTCGACGGGCGGTTGGTGATCATCGGCGCGGAAGCGCACCGGCCCTACGACCGGCCGCCGCTGTCCAAGGAGTTCCTGGCGGGGACGTTGCAGCCGGAGGATCTCACCCTGGCCAGCGAACAGGAAGAAGCCGATCTCGCCGCCGAGTGGCGGTTGGGCACCGCCGCGGTCCGGCTGGACACCCGGCGCGGCGCGGTCGCGCTGGCCGACGGCAGCGAGGTCCGCGCCGACGGCATCGTCCTGGCCACCGGTTCGACTCGGTTGGGCCTGCCGGGCACCGAGGACGCCCCCGGAAGCCATCGGCTGGGGACCATCGACGACGCGCTGGCACTGCGCGCCGAGATCCACGCCGGGGCGCGGGTGGTGGTCGTCGGCGGCGGGCTGATCGGTGCCGAGATCGCCTCCACCTGCCGGTCCCTCGGCGCCGAAGTGACGCTGGTCGACGCCCAGCACCTGCCGTTGGCGCGGACCCTGGGCATCGAGCTGGCACCGCTGTGCGTCGCGCAGCACGAGGACTACGGGGTGCGGGTGCGGTGCGGAACGCCCGCCGCGCGGGTGCTCTCCGACGACCGGGTCACCGGCGTGGAACTCGCGGACGGTCGGGTTGTCCCGGCCGACGCGGTGGTCGTCGAGGTCGGCGCGGAACCTGCCACGCGTTGGCTGCGCGGCTCCGGGTTGAAGCTGCGCGACGGCGTCGTCACCGACTCCGGGTGCGTCACGTCGCTGCCGAATGTGGTGGCAGTTGGCGACATCGCCCGGTACCAGCCGGTGCACCGGTCGCACACGGTGCGCAGCGACCACTGGTCAACCGCGATGAACCAGCCGCCGATCGCAGTGCGCAACCTGCTCGCCGGGCGGACCGTGGCCGCCTACACCGAGGTGCCGCATTTCTGGTCGCGGCAATACGGTTCGACGCTGCAGTTCGCCGGGTACGCGGGGCCGAAGGACCGGATCACCATCGTGGACGGCTCGCTGAAGTCCCGCCGGTTCGTCGCGACGTACCAGCGCGGCGGCCGAACGGTGGCGGTGTTCGCGATGAACAGCCCGAAGCAGTTCGCTGCCCACCGCCGCCGCCTCAGCACCACGCTGTCACCCCCAGCAACCCCGATCCCCTCCCGCTAGCGGGCGGCGCGGATGGATGAGGAGTGAAGGGCACCTTTGACCGACTATGCCGGTCAAAGGTGCCCTTCGGTCGTTCAACGAGTGGGTGGTTCGAACTCGTGCACGGCGTCTAGGAGGAGGTCCGCTAGGTAGTTCGCGAAGGAGTTGCGGACCAGGATTCGGTAGGTGGGTTCTGGGTTCAGTTGCCAGAGGATCGCTTGGGTTCTGCCGAGCATCGTTTGGGCGCAGTGGCCCGGCGTGAAGGCGCTGGGGTGCAGGTCCAGGGAGCAGATCTTCTCCAGGACTTCGCGGGCCATCGGGCCGGACAGGCGCATCGTGGTGCGGTTCGCGGAAACGTCCACTGTGGAACCGAGGGAGTCCGCGAGGGCATTGCGCGCCGATGCGACCAGCTGATCCGCGTGGCCGTCCGGGGCCACCAGCAGCCACTCGTCCGGGCCGAGCCACAGCGCCGCACCGTGCTCGTCGCCGGAGACCAGGTTCGGTTCGTGGTGCGGCAGCGCCAGGTCCAGCGCGTGCTCGATCCTCGCCACCGCCGGGCTGCCCGCGTGCACCCGCAGGTTCACCTGGGTCAAGAACGGCTCCTCGGCCATTCGCACACCACGCGGCCCGTCGGCGCCGTGCGCCGCGAGCTCCGCCGCGCGGCCTGCCAGCGGGCTGCGCCGCAGGGACAGGGTGCCGATCCTGGGACCGGCTGGACTAGCGACCGTCACGGCGGGCTCCTTCCTCGTCGTAGAACACCGGCTTGGTCACCTCGACCGGGATCGACCGGCCGTCGACCGGCACGTGCAGCACCTCGCCGATGCGCTGCTGACCGCCGCGGACCAGGGCCATCGCGAAGGTCCGGTCCAGGATCGCGCTGCGGTAGCTGGAGGTGATGTGCCCGAGCATCGGCACCGGTGGCTCCAGCGGCACGCCGGGCTCCACCAGGTGCGCGCCTTCCGGCAGCAGTTCCGCTGGATCCACCGGCAGCAGCCCGACCAGTTGCTTGCGGTCGCCGCGCGCGGTGTCGGGCCGGGTGAACGAACGCTTGCCGACGAAGTCCTTGCGCTTCGACACCACCCAGTCCATGCCCAGGTCGTGCGGCGTCACGGTCCCGTCGGTGTCCTGCCCGACGATCACGAACCCCTTCTCCGCCCGCAGCACGTGCATGGTCTCGGTGCCGTAGGGCGTGATGCCGAGGTCCTGGCCCGCCTCGTGCACCGCCTCCCACAGCGCCAAGCCGTACCAGGCGGCCACGTTGATCTCGAAGGCCAGCTCGCCGGAGAACGAGATCCGGCAGATCCGGGCCGCGATCCCGTTGCGCAGCACGGTTTCCCGGAACTCCATGAATCCGAATGCCGCGGCCGAGACGTCCAGGTCCGGCGCCAGCCGGGCCACCACCTCGCGGGAGTCCGGCCCGACCACCGCCACCGTGGCCCACTGCTCGGTCACCGAGGTGCAGTGCACCGCAAGGTGCGGCCACTCGGTCTGCAACCACTCCTCCAGCCACTCCAGCACCACCGCGGCATTGCCGGTCGTGGTGCTCATCAGGTAGCGGTCGTCGGCCAGCCGCATCGACACCCCGTCGTCCAAGACCATCCCGTCGGCAGTGCACATCACGCCGTAGCGAGCCTTGCCGACCGGCAGCTTGGCGAAGGCGTTGGTGTAGATCCGGTTCAGGAACTCCGGCGCGTCCGGCCCGACGATCTCGATCTTGCCGAGCGTCGTGGCGTCCTGCATCGCCACCCCGGTGCGCGCCGCCAGGCATTCCCGGCGCACCGCAGCCGCCATGTCCTCGCCGGGGCGCGGGTAGTACCAGGGCCGCTTCCACTGTCCGACGTTCTCGAACTCAGCGCCGTGCGCCACGTGCCAGGAGTGCATCGGGGTGGTGCGCACCGGGTCGTGCAACGGGCCCCGATCACGTCCCGCCAGCAGCGCGAACGACACCGGCGTGTAGGGCGGTCGGAACGTCGTGGTGCCGACGTCGCCCGGCGATTCGGCCAGCAGTGCGTCGGCGATGATGCCGATGGCGTTCACCGCGGCGGTCTTGCCCTGGTCGCTGCCGGTGCCGATGGTGGTGTAACGCTTGACGTGCTCGACCGAGCGCATCCCAGCGCCAACCGCGCGCCAGACGTCGGCGACCGTGGAATCCCTTTGCAAGTCGACGAAATGGTCCGTCCACTGTGCTGGGTCACCAGACTCCGCTGGTACCAGCCACAGCGGACGCGGCTGGGCGAGGGGCCGGTCCCCGGTCACCGGCGGAACCGGTGGCGCGGCGATCCGGAAGCCGCTGGCGGTCGCTGCCTCGGCTCCGGCCGACAGGCCCTGGGCGAGGCAACCGGCGAGGTCGTAGGTACCCCGCGCGGCCCCGATCACCTTGGGCAGCCCGGCTTTCTGCTCCGGCACGAACCCGGCCACCAACTGGTCCCAGCGCAGCGTGCCGCCAGCCTGGCTGAACAGGTGCACGGCGGGGCTCCAACCGCCGCAGACCGCCAGGAGATCGCAACTGACGTCCACCGGTGTCCCGGTGAGCAGTCCGTCGCTGTCGATCGCGGCGACCCGTGCGGCCGAGATCCGCCGGTCCCCGGTCGTGCCGACGACGGCTGAGCCGGTGAACACCCGCGCACCCAGCGAACGAGCCTGCTCGACCAACCGCCTCGGCGGTTCCGGCCGGGTGTCGACGACCGCACGGACCCGCCCGCCCGCAGCGGCCAAGTCGAAGGCCGTCAGGTAGGCGCTGTCGGACGTGGTCACCACGACGGCGTCCTGGCCTGGCAGCACGGCGAACCGCTTGAGGTAGCTGCGCACCGCCGAGGCGAGCATGATGCCCGGTCGATCGTTGTCGGCGAAGACCATCGGGCGCTCGTGCGCGCCGGTGGCCAGCACGACGCGCCGGGCCCGCACGTGCCACAACCGCTGGCGGTTGTGGCGGCGCTCGGCGATATGGACGTAGTTGTGGTCGTAGTGGCCCACCGCAGTGGCGCGGGTGAGCACCCGCACCTCCGGGAGGTCGACGAATTCCCGGACCGCGCGGGAGATCCACTCGTCAGCCGACCGGCCGTCGATGCGCTCGCCGCCGTCCAGCAGCGACCCGCCGAGCTCGCGGCCCTGTTCGACCAGCAGCACCCGCGCGCCGCTGCGCCCGGCCGCCAGCGCTGCGGCGATCCCGGCGGGCCCGGCGCCGACCACGACGACGTCGGCGTGCACGTATTTCTTGTCGAAGACCGTGGGATCAGGGGCGTTGCTGAGCCACCCGATGCCGGACAGGCCCGCCACCTGCAACCCGTTGTGGAGCTCCAGCTGGGTCGCGGGCACCAGCGGCTCCGGGCCGCCGCCCAGCACCTGCACCAGCGCGTTCGGCTCGGTGCAGTCGGCGGTGACGATGCCGCGCGGACGGTCGCGGTAGATCGACGGCCCGACCTCGATCCGGCCATTCGCCAGCAGCGCCGAGGCGAGCGTGTCGCCGGGGTGTCCGGTGAGCTCGATGCCGTCGAAGGTGAACCACAGGGTGCGGGTGCGGTCGATGCGACCACCCGTGCCGAGGCGTCTCATGACTCGACCGCCTCTCCGCAATTTTCAGTGGTGGTTGCGTTCAGCCGAATCTCCCGTTTCGAGGTTTCTCGTGGCTGGTTTGCGTCACGGTCCCCTGAGGTGCGGTTGCGGAGGACTGAGGTTGGCTCAGGAGGTGTCATGGCGCCACCCTTCCGGCTGTTTCCGGGTACATCTCGTTGGTCGCGGTGTCGCGGACGACGTTGAACCAGCGGCGGCAACCCGCAGTGTGCGTCCAGCGCTCGTGGAACAACCCGCGCGGGTTGTCGCGCACGAACAGGTACTCCGACCAAGCGGCGTCGTCGATGTCGGCGGGGTTGTCGGGGTAGTCGACGTGGGCCTGACCGCCGTAGTGGAACTCGGTCTCGTCCCGATCCCCGCACCAGGGGCAATGGATCAACAGCATCGGAGGCTCCGTTCTCCCGCCGAGTTCTTTTTGAAAGCGGCGACAGCCGCTTGCGGTGTGGGACTCACCTCGCACCGCCGCGGGTTCTCAGACGTCTCCTCGGGAGGACAGCCCCAGCGCTGTGTATTGGACATACATGAGTCGGGGATCCCGGACCGAGGGGACGTCTGAGGTTCCGCTACTCGCACCGCTACGCAAGCCATTTTCAGAACAGTCCTTCAGTGGGCCACGGCGGCGGCGCCGTGTTCGTCGATGAGCGCGCCGGTGGTGAACCGGTCGAGTCCGTAGGGCTCGTTGAGCGGATGCGGCCGACCGGTGGCGATGGTGTGCGCGTAGACCCAGCCCACTCCGGGGGTGGCCTTGAAACCGCCGGTTCCCCAGCCGCAGTTGAGGAACAGGTTCTCCACCGGCGTGGGCCCGATGATCGGCGAAGCGTCCGGCGTGACGTCCACGGTGCCCGCCCAGGTCCGGATCACGTGCGCCAACGCGAAGATCGGGAACAGCTCCAGCGCCGCGGCCATCTGGCGTTCGATGACGTGCACCGAGCCGCGCTGGCCGTAGCCGTTGTAGGAGTCGATGCCCGCGCCGAGCACCAGTTCGCCCTTGTGCGCCTGGCTGCAGTAGACGTGCACGTGGTTGGACATGACCACGCAAGGGTGGATCGGTTCGAGCAATTCGGACACCAGGGCCTGCAACGGGTGGCTCTGCAACGGCAGCCGCAGCCCGAGGGTGTCGGTCAGCAGCGTCGTCCGCCCGGCTGCCGCGAGCGCGACCCGGCCCGCGCCGATCGGGCCGCGCGACGTCTGCACCCCGGTCACCCGGTCGCCGTCGGTCTGGAACCCGGTCACCTCGCAGCCCTGGACGAGGTCCACACCCATTTCGTCGGCCTTGCGGGCGAACGCCCACGCCACGTGGTCGTGCTTGGCGATTCCACCCCGGCGCTGCAATGTCGCACCCAGCACGGGATACCGGATGTCCTCGGAGAGGTTGAGGATCGGGCACAGTTCGGCGATCTCGGCGGGCCGCACCCACTCCGCGTCGACCCCGTTGAGCTGGTTGGCGAACACCCGACGCCGGGAGTCGCGGACCTCCTGCTCGGTGTGCGCGAGGTTGAGCACGCCGCGCTGGCTGAACAGGAAGTCGTACTCCAGCTCGGCGGGCAGCTGCTCCCACAGGTCCAGGGCGTGGTTGTACAGCGCCGCACTCTCGTCGAAGAGGTAGTTGGAGCGGATGATCGTGGTGTTGCGGGCCATGTTCCCACCGGCCAACCAACCGCGTTCGAGCACCGCGACGTCGCGGATGCCGTGGTTGCGCGCCAGGTAGTAGGCCGTCGCCAGACCGTGGCCGCCGGAGCCGACGATCACCACGTCGTAGTGCCGTTTCGGCTCGGGGTTGCGCCACAGCCGGGGCGGCGGCTCGGGCAGGACAGAACGTGTTGGAACCACCGCTGCCTCCAGGACGACCAGGGATTGACCAGAAGTAGAAGTTGAACGACAACTGATATATCAGTCTTTCGGGTAGGCTACGAGACGTGTCCGCAGCCGTCAATTCCCGTTCCGGCGACAACCTGTCGCAGGCCGAGCGCGCGTACCTGACGTTGCGCGACCTGATCCTGACCCTGCGGCTGCCGCCCGGTTCGCCGGTGCAGGAAGAGCCGCTGACCACCGAGCTCGGCATCGGGCGCACCCCGTTCCGGGAGGCCGTCAAGCGCTTGGAGGCCGAGTCGCTGGTGGCGATCTACCCGCGGCGCGGCAGCTTCGTCACCGAGGTCAACATCACCGACCACGCGCTGATCGCTGACGTGCGCCGCCGCCTGGAGGGCCACGCCGCGCGCCGGGCCGCCGAGCGGGCCACCGACGCCGAACGGTCCGAACTGGACGAACTGCGGGCGCTGGCCGACGACCTCGGCGGTGAGCAGTCGGTGATCATGGACGTCGACTCGCGGGTGCACCGCACGATCTACCGCTGCACCCACAACCGCTACCTCGAAGGCACCCTCGGCCAGTACTACAACCTGGCGCTGCGGATCTGGCACCTGTTCTTCGACCAGCTGCCGGACGTCTCGGAACACGTTGGCGAGCACGCCGAACTGCTCAAGGCGGTCATCGCCGCCGACGCCGACCGCGCGGACCGCATCGCGGTCGCCCACGTCGACCACTTCGAGCAAGCCATCCGTCAGCTGATCTGATCGCTCGTGAGTGCCCAACCGGGCTCTAGCCCGATTGGGCACTCACGAGCGCATTCCCTTAGCCCGTAACGGGATCCGTCTTGATCCGTTCGGGCAAACCGCCACCCGGACCGGCCGGTCCGCGGCCACGGTGCGTCGCCACCGGACGGCTCTGGTTCCCCGGTTGATCGACTCTCAAATTGACTCGCCCGTGTCCTTGACGAGGCCCTAGGTCAAAGCGCACTGTTGCGTTTAACGCAGGGAGTTGTCGTATACGCAACAGGGCAGCAGTGATGGATCCGAGCGCCGAAGTCCTCCTCATCGGAGCTGGCATCGTGGGGTGCAGCACCGCTTACCACCTCGCGCGCCGTGGAATCACCGACGTCCTCGTCGTCGAGCAGGGGCCGCTGTTCGCCACCGGCGGCTCCAGTTCCCATGCGCCGGGCCTGGTTTTCCAGACCAACCCGTCGGAGACGATGAGCCGCCTCGCCGCCTACACCGTGCAGTGCTACGACGAGTTGGAACTCGACGGCCGCCGCTGCTTCCACCAGGTCGGCGGGATCGAGGTCGCCGCGACGCCGCAGCGCTGGGCGGATCTCCAACGCAAGCTCGGATTGGCCACCGCATGGGGCATCCAGGCCGAGCTGCTGGACCCGCGGCAGGTGCACGACCGCATCCCGCAGATCGATCCGGCGCGCATCCACGGTGGCCTGCACGTGCCCACCGACGGGATCGCCAAGCCGGTCCGAGCAGCCGAAGCGATGGCCCGCGAAGCGAAACGGCTCGGCGTGCGTTTCGCCGGTAACACCGAGGTGATCGGGTTCGACGTGCAAGGTGGACGGATCCGCGCGGTGCGCACCACCGGTGGCGACGTGGCGGTGCGGACCGTGCTGTGCTGCGCGGGGATCTGGGGCCCGAAGATCGGTCGGCTGGCCGGGGTGTCCATCCCGGTGCAGCCGCTGGCGCACCAGTACGCGGTGACCAGCCCGGTGCCCGGCCTGCGACCGGGTGCCGATGAGGTGGACCAGCCGATCCTGCGGCACCAGGACAGCTCCATGTACTTCCGGCAGATCCACGACCGGTACGGCATCGGTTCCTACCAACACCGCGCGATTCCGGTGCACAGCAACGACGTGCATCCCACCGCCGCACCCGGCGCGGGCGCGGAAGCGCCGTCGGAGGGCGGCGGCTGGAAGGGCATGGCGTCGGTGCACCCGTTCACGCCGGAGGACTTCGCCAAGCCCTGGGACGACGCCCGCGAGTTGCTGCCGGTGTTGCGGCACACCGAGATCGCCGAAGGCATGAACGGCCTGTTCCTGTTCACCTCGGACGGCATGCCGGTGCTCGGGCCGTCCAACGAGGTCGAGAACTTCTGGGTCGCCGAGGCGGTGTGGATCACCCACGGCGCCGGGGTCGGCCGCGCGATGGCGCAATGGCTGACCGGCGAAGTGCCCGACATCGACCTGCGACAGGCCGATCTCCGCCGCTTCGAGGACTTCGCGCACAGTCCGTCCTATGTGGCCGAGCGCGGTGCGCAGAGCTTCCGCGAGGTCTACGACATCATCCACCCGCAGCAGCCGCCGGAGCACCCGCGCCCGCTGCGCACCAGCCCGTTCCACGACCGCCAGCGCGACCTGGGCGCGGTGTTCCTGGAGGCGAACGGTTGGGAGCGACCGCACTGGTACGAGAGCAATAAGCCCCTGGTCGACGGCCGGGACATCGTCGAGCCTGGGCACTGGGCAGGGCGCTACTGGTCCCCGATAGTTGGCGCCGAACACCAGGCCACCCGCGAGCGAGTTGCGATGTACGACATGACTTCCCTCCCCCGCGCGGAAGTCACCGGGCGCGGCGCGCTCGACCTGCTGCAACGCCTGACCACCAACCAGCTCGACCGCCCGCCCGGCTACGTCACCTACACGCTGATGCTGGAACCCACCGGCGGCATCCGGGCCGACATCACGGTGGCCCGGCTCGATCGGGACTCCTTCCAGGTCGGCTGCAACGGCCCGCGCGACATCGCCTGGTTGCGTCGGCACGCCGACGAGACCGCGCAGGTCCGCGACATCACCGGCGGCACCTGCTGCATCGGGCTGTGGGGTCCGCGCGCCCGCGACGTGCTCGCGTCGCTGGCCGACCGGGACGTCTCGCACGAAGCCTTCCGGTTCTTCCGGGCCAAGCGGCTGTTCGTCGGCGAGGTTCCGGTGCTCGCGCTGCGGCTGTCCTACGTGGGCGAGCTGGGCTGGGAGCTCTACACCTCCGCGGAGTTCGGCCGACGGCTGTGGGACCTGCTGGCCGCGGCCGGAGCCGAGCACGGCATCTTCCCCGGCGGCCGGGGTGCGTTCAACGGCCTGCGCCTGGAGAAGGGCTACCGCGCCTGGGGTGCGGACATGTGGAGCCCGCACGATCCCGACGAGGCGGGCCTCGCCTTCGCCGTCAAGGTGGACAAGGGCGAGTTCATCGGGCGAGACGCGCTGCTGCGGCGCCGGGAGCGGCCACCGCAGCGGCGGTTGTGCTGTCTGACGATCGACGACGGCACTGTGTTGATGGGATCCGAGCCGGTGTTCGCGGATGAATCCGGTGGTGGGGCAGTCGGTTTCACCACGAGCGCCGGTTACGGCCACAGCGTCGGAGCGAGCCTCGCCTACGCGTGGCTGTCGGCCGACCTGTCCGCTGCAGGCACCCCGGTGCAGGTGTCCTACTTCGACCAGCGACATCCGGCGACGGTCGTCGCTGACCCGGTCTTCGACCCCGAGATGACCCGAATGCGCTGCTGATCGGCGCATTCCCTACCAGATCTGCAAAACGCCCGGCCGTGGCGATCGGCCAGTGGTGTGGGTACCGCCTACCCACATCCCGCTACTCGGACCCATTAGGAGTTAAGCCATGAGCATCAACCCGAACCCCGGTGTCCTGCTCTACCCGCGCATTCGCAAGTCGCCGTTCTTCTACGCCTCGCGGCGGCACGGCGTCGGGCTCTACAGCGTCTACAACCACACCTACCACGCCCGCCACTACGGCGACCCGATCGGCGAGTACTGGGCGTTGCTGGAAGGCGTGACGCTGTGGGACGTCGGCGTCGAGCGGCAGGTGGAGATCACCGGACCCGACGCGTTCGAGTTCGCCAACATGCTCGTGCCCCGAGACCTGACCAAGTGCAAGGTCGGGCAGTGCAAGTACGTGTTCGTCACGGCCGAGGACGGCGGCATCATCAACGACCCGGTGCTGCTGCGGCTCGGCGAGAACCACTTCTGGCTGTCGCTGGCCGACAGCGACGTGCTGCTGTGGGCGAAGGGCTTGGCGCACAACCTCCGGATGAACGTGCAGATCCGCGAACCGGACGTCGGTCCGGTGCAGGTGCAGGGCCCGAAGTCGCGGGACGTGATGGTGGACCTCTTCGGTGAGTCCATCCTGGACGTTCCGTACTACTACGCCGTGGACCGGGAGCTGGACGGCATGCAGGTGGTGGTGTCGCGCACCGGCTACACCGCCGAGCTCGGCTACGAGATCTACCTGCACAACGCCAGCCGGGACGGCGTCAAGCTGTGGGACACCATCTGGGAGGCCGGGCGGCCGCACGACCTGACGGTGATCGGGCCGTGCCACATCCGGCGCATCGAGGCCGGAATCCTCTCGTGGGGTTGCGACATCACCTACGACACCAACCCGTTCGAGGTGGGTTACGGCTTCGAGAAGACCTGGATGGTCGACCTGGACCAGGAGGCCGACTTCATCGGCAAGACCGCGCTGCGCCGGATCAAGAGCGAGGGCATCTCCCGGAAGCTGGTCGGAGTGGAGATCGGCGGCCCGAGCGTGGGTTCGTTCAACGACGGCGCGATGATCGACGTCTTCGACGTGCACGACCCGCACGGGCTGCGCATCGGCGAGGTCACCTCGGCCTGCTACTCGCCGCGGCTGGAGCGCAACATCGGCTACGCGATGGTGCCGATCGCCTACCACGAACTCGGCACCGAACTGGTGGTGCACACCCAGCACGGCCCGCAGGAAGCGGTCGTCGTCGAGAAGCCGTTCCTGGACCCGACCAAGGACATCCCCAAGCGCCTCGTCCGCGCGACGGCGTGAGAGGAGAGGAGTTTCGAATGGCCTGCGTAGCGGTGCGGGTGGCGGAACCTCAGAAGCCTTCTCGGTCCGGGATCCCCGACATCATGTATGCCAATACACCACGTCGAGGCTGTCCTCCCGACACGACGCCTGAGAACCCGCGGCGGTGCGAGCTGAGTCCCACACCGCAAGCCGCTACCGCCGCTTGCAACAGAGCAAGGTAAACGGAGCAACGGGAGGCGGTGAGTACGATGGATGCCAACGTCGAGCAGTTGGAGCAGTCCCTGCTGAATGCTCGGTTCGAGGTACTGCCGCTGCGCGGAGTCGTGGAGCAGGCCGAGCTGCTGCCCGCGGGGACGACCGTGACCGTCACCGCGTCGCCGACCAAGGGCACCGAGGCGACCCTGGACGTCGCCGCCCAGCTGCTGGGCCGGGGTCTGCACGTGGTGCCGCACCTGGCCGCCCGGCTGGTCGCCGACACCGCGCACCTGACCGCGCTGCTGGACCGCGTGGAAGGGATGGGGTTGTCCGAGGTCTTCGTGGTGGCCGGTGATTCGCCCGAGCCGCTCGGCGAATTCCCGGACGCGTTGGCGCTGTTGCGCAAAATGGACGAATTGGGGCGCAAGCCAGCGCGGGTGGGCATCACCGGTTACCCCGAACGCCACGCGTTCATCTCCGACGCCTCGACCATCCGGGCCATGACCGAGAAGTCCCGTTACGCCGATTACATCGTTTCGCAGATCTGCTACGACCCGCACGCGGTAGCGTCTTGGGTGAAGGACGTGCGCACCCGCGGCCTGCTGCTACCGATCTACGTCGGGGTGCCGGGAGTGGTGGATCTGCACAGGTTGCTGCGGATCTCCCTGAAGATCGGGTTGGGCGAATCGATGCGGTTCCTGCGCAAGCAACACGGCGTAGTGTCGAAACTGCTCACCCGTTACACGCCGGAGGAGCTGTTCGACGAGTTGGCCCCCTACCTCGTCGACCCCACCTCCGGCATCGCGGGCTGGCACTTCTTCACCTTCAACGAAATAGCGAAGACGGTGCAATGGCGGCACGACATGGCCGCCAGACTCCGGGAGGTTCCCGCATGAGCATTCCGTCCGACCTGGACATCTCCCGCGCCACCGCGCTCCGGCCGCTGGAAGACATCGCAGCGCAGCTGGGCATCGGTGCGCACCTGCTCGAACCATACGGGCGCAGCGTCGCGAAGATCTCACTGGACGCGCTTGAGGAGCTGTCCGATCGGCCGACGGCCCGCTACATCGTGGTCTCGGCGATCACGCCCACCCCGCTGGGCGAAGGCAAGACCACCACGACGGTGGGGCTCGGCCAGGCGTTGCGCCACCTCGGCAAGCGGTCCGCGGTGGCGATCCGGCAGCCATCGATGGGCCCGACCTTCGGCATCAAAGGCGGTGCCGCGGGCGGTGGGTACAGCCAGGTGGTGCCGATGGAGGCGCTGAACCTGCACCTCACCGGGGACATGCACGCGGTCACCGCGGCGCACAACCTGCTGGCCGCGATGCTGGACAACCACCTGCACAAGGGGAATTCGCTGGACATCGACCCGCACCGGATCACCTGGCGGCGGGTGCTGGACATCAACGACCGGGATCTGCGCAACATCGTCACCGGCCTCGGCGGTCGGCTCGACGGCACACCCCGGCAGACCGGCTTCGACATCACCGCGGCCAGCGAGGTGATGGCGGTGCTGGCGCTTTCCACGTCGCTGCAGGACCTGCGGCAGCGGCTGGGCCGGATCGTGGTCGGCTACACCACCGGCGGCGAACCGGTCAGCGCCGAGCAGCTGCGCGCGGCCGGGGCGATGGCGGTGATCATGCGGGAGGCGATCAAGCCGAACCTGATGCAGACCACCGAGAACACGCCGGTGCTGGTGCACGCCGGACCGTTCGGCAACATCGCGCACGGCAACTCGTCGGTGGTGGCCGACCGGATCGCCAGCCGGTGCGCGGACTACCTGGTCACCGAGGCCGGGTTCGGCGCGGACATGGGCGCCGAACGGTTCTTCAACATCAAGTGCCGCACCTCGGGCCTGCGCCCGGACGCGGCGGTGCTGGTGGCGACGGTGCGCGCGCTGAAGGCGCATTCGGGCCGGTACAAGGTGGTCGCGGGCAAACCGCTACCGGCGGCGATGCTCGCGGAGAACCCGGACGACGTGCTGGCCGGGGCGGCGAACCTGCGCAAGCAGATCGACAACATCCGGTTGCACGGGGTGTCGCCGGTGGTGGCGATCAACGCGTTCCCCACCGACTACCACAGCGAGCACGAGGCGATCCGGCAGGTCGCCGAGGCCGAAGGGGCCCGGGTGGCGGTCAGCAGCCACTTCCTGGAAGGCGGCAAGGGCGCGTTGGAACTGGCCGAAGCGGTGGTGGCGGCGGCCGAGGAGCCCAACGGCTTCCAGTTGCTGTACCCGGATTCGGCGGATCTGCGAACCAAGATCGAAACGATCGCGACGAAGGTCTACGGAGCGGACGGGGTGTCCTACCTCCCGGCGGCGGCCCGCGCGCTGGACGGCTACGAGGCCAACGGCTTCGGCAACCTCCCGGTGTGCATTGCTAAAACCCACCTGTCGCTGAGCTCGGACCCGACCCTGCTAGGCGCCCCCACGGGCTGGACCCTCCCGGTCCGCGAGGTCCGAGCTTCGGTGGGAGCGGGCTTCGTGTACCCGATCTGCGGAGAAATGCGAACCATGCCGGGCCTCGGCTCCCACCCGGCGGCGGAAGACATCGACATCGACGAACACGGCGAGATCATCGGCCTCAGCTGAGTGATCTTTTCGAGGTGAGGGGCACCTGTGACCCAGTTACTTGGTCACAGGTGCCCCTCACTCATCACCTGAACGGGGTTTCTAGCGGGCGGGGGTGCCGGGTCAGCCGCCCAGGTAGGCATTGACGATTTCGTTGTCCTTGGCCAGGTCTGCCGCGGCGCCGTGGAGCTTGAGGGCGCCGGATTCGAGGACGTAGGCCCGGTCCGCGACCGCGAGGGCGGCCAGGGCGTTCTGCTCGACCAGCAGGACCGTGGTGCCCTGCTCCCGGATTCGGGAGATGGTGTCGAAGATGAGCTCCACCAGGACCGGCGCGAGGCCCATCGATGGTTCGTCGAGCAGGAGCAGGCGGGGTCGGGCCATCAGGGCTCGGCCGACCGCGAGCATCTGCTGTTCGCCGCCCGACATCGTGCCCGCCTGCTGCCGGATGCGTTCCCGCAGCCGTGGGAACAGTTCCAGGACGTTGTCCAGGTCCTCGGCGATCGCCGTCTTGTCCTTGCGGGCGAACGCGCCGAGTTCCAGGTTCTCGGCGACCGTCATGAGCGGGAAGATCCGCCTGCCCTCCGGGGAATGCGCGATGCCGCGGCGCACGATGTCGTGCTCCGCCACCCCGTTCAACCGCCTCCCCTGGAAGGTGATCGTGCCACGGCGCGGGCGCAGCAATCCGGAGATCGTGCGCAACGTGGTCGACTTGCCCGCTCCGTTGGAGCCGATGAGCGTCACGATCTCGCCGGTCCGCACGTGCAGCGAAAGTCCTTGCACCGCAGCGATGTTGCCGTAGTGGACGTGCACGTCGTCGAGGTCGAGCAGGGGTTCGGTGACGAGTCCGTTGTTGCTGGTCATGACTCCTGCTCCACGACTTCTGCGGGTTCCTGCGCGGCTTTGCCGAGGTATGCCTCGATGACCCGCGGGTCGGTGCGGATCTCCGCTGGGTCGCCCTCGGCGATCTGCTTGCCGCGGTCGAGCACCGTGACGCGGTCGGAGACCCGCATCACCACGCTCATGTCGTGCTCGATGAGCAGCACCGACAGGTCCTTCTCGTCGCGGACGCGGCGGACGAAGTCGGTGAACCGAGCGGATTCCTGCGGGTTCATCCCGGCGGTCGGCTCGTCCAGCAGCAGGATCGCGGGGTTGAGCGCCAGGGCCCGCGCGACCTCCAGCCGCCGCTGGTCGCCGTAGGAGAGGCTGCGCGCGTATTCCCCAACGGCGTGCGGAATTCCCACGTACTCCAGCAACTCCACCGCGGTCTCGGTGGCCTGCCGCTCCTCCCGGCGCTGCCGGGGCGTCCGCAGGATCGTGCTGATCGGTCCGGAACGCAGGCGCGAGTGCATCGCCACCTTGATGTTCTCCTCGGCGGTCATCAGCCCGAACAGCCGGATGTTCTGGAACGTCCGCGCCATGCCGAGCGCCGCGATCCGGTGCGGCGAGAGCGCCGTGATGTCGCGTTTCCCGAACACGACCCGGCCGCTGGAGACCCGGTAGAGCCCGGTCAGCACGTTGAACAGGGTGGTCTTGCCCGCGCCGTTCGGGCCGATCAGGCTGACGATCGCACCCCGCGGAATGGTGAACGTGACGTCGTCGACGGCCACTAGGCCGCCGAAGCGCACCGTGATGCGCTCGGCCAGCAGCGCCGGAGTGTGCATGGTCATCGCCCTTCACCGGCCCGGTCCAGCCGACGTTCGCCGAGCACCTCGTCCAACTCGGGTGCGGCCTGCTCCAGGTCCGCGCCCTGCGACTCCAGGTCCGTGCGGCTGGGTTCGCGCAGGATGAGCCGGGTGCGCGACTCCGGCAGGATGCCTTCGCGCCGGTAGAGCATCATCAGCACCAGAATTCCGCCGAACAGCAGGAAGTTGTACGACGGGAAGTTGATGTCGGTGCCGAACTGGGCGTTGAAGGCGTTGCCGAACTGCGGCAGTCCGGTCGAGTTCACCCAGGCCAGCAGCAACGCGCTCAACGTCACGCCCCACACGTTGCCCATCCCGCCGAGCACCACCATCGCCAGCAGCGTGATCGAGATCGAGAAGTTGAACCGGTCCGGCAGCACCGCGGACAGGTGGGTGGCGAACGCGACACCGGCCAAACCACCCGCGACCGCGCCGACGGCGTAGGCGGCGAGCTTGGTGCGCATGATCGGCACGCCCATCATGTTCGCCGCCAGTTCGTCCTCCCGGATGGCCAGCCACGCCCGGCCCAGCCGCCCGTCCCGCAGCCGCAGCGACATGAAGATGACCAGCGCCGCGATCAGCGCGAAGATCACGTACTTCCACACCAGGTCGAACGGGCCGAGCCGGACCGGGCCGATGTTGATCGGGTCGACCGGTGCGATGCCCTTGGTGCCGTTGGAGAGGTTGAAGCCGAAGATGTTCTCCCCGTTGGTGAAGACCTGCGGGATGATCTCACCGAAGCCGAGCGTCACCAACGCCAGGTAGTCGCCCTTGAGCCGCAGCGTCGGCGCACCGATGATCACGCCCCACAGCGCGCAGAACGCCCCGCCGATGATGAGCACCGGCCAGAAGCTGAGGTGGATACCGGGCAGCGCCGCCGGGGTGCCGTCCAGGAAGTGCACGTTGACCTGGTGGAAGAAGCCGGACATCAGCCAGCCCGCGGTGTAGCCGCCGAGCGCCCAGAAAGCCACGAATCCCAGGTCCAGCAGCCCGGCGTAGCCGACCACGATGTTCAGGCCCAGCGCGCAGATCACCCACACCAGCGCCTCGTTGACCGAGGTCAGCGGCAGCCAGGTGCGGAAGAACCCCTGTGCGCCGGACGGCAGGTTGGGGATCAGGTAGTAGTACGCGAGGAACACCAGCACGGCCACGACCACGGCGCCGACCGGCCAGCGCAGGTGGGCCGGAACCACCAGGCGTCGCTTGGAGTTCGCCATGGCTACACCTTCTCCGCGGTCGGTCGACCGAGCAGGCCCTCGGGTTTGAACACCATGAGCAGGATGAGGATGGTGAACACCACGCTCTGCGACCACTGCTGGCCCAGTCCGAAGGGCAGGCCGTCGTTGAACGCCTGGATCAGTCCGATGAGGACACCGCCGAGCACGGCGCCGGTGATGTTGCCGATGCCGCCGAGCACCGCGGCGGTGAACGCGATCAGCCCCATCTGATAGCCGAGGTTGTACGCCGTGGTGCCGACGACCTGCTGGTACATCAGCCCGGCGGCCCCGGCCAGCGCCCCGCCCAGCGCGAAGGTGAACGCGATGGTGCGGTTGACGTTGATGCCCATCAGCCGCGCGGCGTCCTTGTCCTGGGCGGTGGCCCGCATCGCCCGGCCCTGCCTGGTGTTGCCGACGATCCAGCGCATCAGCAGCAGCAACGGGACGGTCGCCGCGACGACCACCAGGACGCTGTAGGTGATCCGCACCCCGCCGAGTTCGAAGGCCCCGTCGGGCAGCACATTCGGCCACTGCTTGGGCGTGGAGCCGTTCCACTTCAACCCGATGAACTGCAGGACGAAGCTCATCCCGACGGCGGCCACGAGTTGGGCGAGCTTGGGCGCCATCCGCAGCCGCCGGTACGCGATCAGTTCGATCAGCACGTTGATCGCGGCGCAGAAGGCCATCGCCGCCACCAGCGTGACCAGGAACAGCAGCCAGCCCACCGGGCCGGAGCTGGTCTGGTCGAACACCGTGGTCAGTAGGAACGCGCTGAACAGCGTGCCGAGCATGAACAGGTCGCCGTGCGCGAAGTTGATCAGGTCGATGATGCCGTAGACGAGGGTGTAGCCGAGCGCGATCAGCGCGTACAGCAATCCGATGTTCAGGCCGTCGGCGGCGACGGAGAAGAACTGGGCGGGGGCGTGGATCAGGTTGATCAACAACCAGGCGCCTACCCCGACAAGGATGAGGGTGGCTGCCGACCGCTCCACGACGCGCCGGATGGCCAGCGGCCGGGCGATGGGGCGGCTGATGGCGGTGTCTGCCATGGGTTTCCTAGTGGAGAAGGGACGTGCTGGGCACCGCGGCGGGTGCCCAGCACGGGACGGATCACAGCGGCCAGGGTTTGACGAAGGTCTCCTTGCTGTCCTTGATCTGCATCACCGAGATGTCCCGGACGCTCGCGTCCCCGGTCTGCGGGTCGATCTTGACCTCCTTGCCGACCACGGACTGCTCCGCCGGGATCGTCACACCGGCGAACACCTGGTCCCGCACGCCCTTGCGGGTCCCGTCGGATTTCGCGATGCCCTCCAGGATCACCTGCAACGCCTCGACGCCGTAGAGCGCGTAGCTGGAGGCCGGGTCCGCGCCGTACTTCGCCTTGTAGGCGTCCAGCAGGTTCGCGCCCGCGCCGCCGTTCTGGCGCAGGGTTTCCGCGGTCAGGCCGGAGAACGTCAGGTACGCGCCCTGGGATTCGGCCAGGTTGTTGAACTCCGGGTAACCGCTGAAGCCGTCCGGCACCATGAGCTTCACCGCGTTGTTGTCGCCGAGCACCCGGACCTTGTCCCGGACCAGTTGGCCACCGTTGTTGTCGAAGACCCCGGAGAGGTAGATGCAGTCCGGGTTCAGCGCCTTGATGCTGGTGAACAGGGCGACGTAGTTGGGCTGCTTGAGGTCCCACGGCTCGCTGCCGACGACGGTGACGCCCTGCTTGGGCGCTTCCTCGGCGAAGACCTTGGCCACGCCCTGCCCGTAGGTCTGGTTGTCGTTGAGCACGTAGCAGCGCTTGACCCCGAGGTCCTGGGCGGCGAACCGGGCCGCCGCGACGCCCTGGTAGTCGTCGGTGCCGATGACGCGGGCGAAGTTGCGCACCCCGTTGGGGTAGAACTTCTCCGGTTCGCCCGGATCCCACGCCTTGGTCAGGCCGGGGTTGGTGGACGCGTGCGAAACCATCAGCATCGGGCCGCTGGGATCCGAGTTCAGCACCGGCACCTCGATCTTGGCGCAGCCGGAGTTGAACGTGCCCATGACCGCGACCTCACCGGGGTTCGCCACGTGGTCCTGCGCGTTCTTGGCGCAGGTGGCGTCGTCCCAGGCGCCCTTGGCGGCGGTGGAATTGTCGTAGACCTTCAATTCCACGTCGTAGTTGCCAGCTTTGTGCCCGACCTGCTCCAGGTAGAGCTGCATCGCGTTGACCGTGGCTTCGGAGGCGTCCTTGGACGCGCCCTGCAACGGGAGGTCGACCCCGATGATCAGTTTCGAGCCGCCACCACCGCCGACCGTGCCGCCGGAGGAATTGCCACCACAGGCGCTGACCGCGATGGCCAACAATGCCGATACCGCCGATACCGCAAGGAATCTTCGTGACCTGATCATCGTGCTCCTTGTTCACCCGCTTTAGCGGCAGAAATCTAGGAGCGGCTTATTACGTGCGAAGAACGGACGAGTTACCTACCGCGACTCAACGTACGTAATTCGATTGCGCCGTTCGGGGTATGGCATCGTCAGTCGGAGAGCCCGAGCCGCAGGTGCTCGATGTGGTAGACGGCCTCGTCGAGCAACTGGGCGACGTGGTTGTCGTAAAGCGAGTAGACGACGCTGCGGCCGGAGCGGTTGCCGATGACGAGGCCGAGGGAGCGCAGCAGCCGCAACTGGTGCGAGACCGCGGACTGCTCCATGCCGACGGCCTCGGCGAGTTCGCCGACCGCCATCGCCCGCTGGCGCAGTTCGCTGAGGATCAGCAGCCGGGACGGGGTGGCGAGCGCCTGGAGGGTCGCGGCGACCGAGGCCGCCGACCCCGCGTCCAGTCGCGCAGCAGGTGTGACCTCGCGCTTGACCCCATGACCCATGCCCGGCATTCTAGCCATCCAGATATATGAACAGCTGATCAGACATTCATGTATTGTGCTCGGTTGTCCGTCCCCACGCCGGAAGGGCGCTTGCGATGACCGCAGTCACCGACCGCACCACGACCCGAACAGCCGATCTGTCGAGCACTCGGCGGCGCAGTCTGTTCGCGCTGCCGGAGGCGCGCTGGGCCGCTGCGGCGCTGGTGGCGTTCCTGCTCGGCCTACTCGTGCAACTCGCCAACGGCCCGGCCGGGCTCTACTGGGCGTTGTACCTGGTCTGCTACGCAACCGGCGGCTGGGAACCCGGCCTGGCGGGATTGCGGGCGCTGCGCGAGAAAACCCTGGACGTCGATCTGCTGATGATCGTCGCGGCGCTCGGCGCCGCCGCGATCGGGCAGGTCATGGACGGAGCCCTGCTGATCGTCATCTTCGCGACCTCGGGCGCTCTGGAAGCCTTCGCCACCGCGCGGACCGAGGACTCCGTGCGCAGCCTGCTCGACCTCGCCCCGGAGACCGCGACGCGGGTGCGCGATGGTGTCGAGCAGACCATCGACACGGCGAACTTGCGGGTGGGCGACGTGATCGTGGTGCGCCCCGGCGAGCGGATCGGCGCGGACGGCGAAGTGCTCGACGGCGCCAGCGACGTCGACCAGGCGACCATCACCGGCGAACCCCTGCCGGTGCCGAAGCAGGTTGGCGACGAGGTGTTCGCAGGCACCCTCAACGGCAGCGGTGCGTTGCGGGTGCGGGTCGTCAAGGACCCAGCTGAATCGGTGATCGCCCGCATCGTGGCGCTGGTCTCCGAGGCCGCCGCGACCAAGGCACCGACCCAGCTGTTCATCGAGAAGGTCGAGCAGCGGTACTCGATCGGCGTCGTGGTGGCGACCATCGCCGTCTTCACGATTCCCCTGTTGTTCGGCGACGATCTGGAAAGCGCCCTGCTGCGCGCGATGACCTTCATGATCGTCGCATCGCCGTGCGCCGTCGTGCTGGCCACGATGCCACCGCTGCTGTCCGCGATCGCCAACGCCGGACGGCACGGCGTGCTGGTCAAATCGGCGGTGGTGATGGAACGCCTCGGCGAGACCGAGCGGGTCGCGCTGGACAAGACCGGCACGCTCACCGAAGGCACGCCGCGCGTGGTGCGGGTCGATCCGGCGCCGGGTCACGACGCCGACGAGGTCCTGGCGCTGGCAGCCGGTGCCGAGCACCTCAGCGAACACCCGTTGGCGCGGGCGATCGTGGCGGCGGCGCGCGGCAACGGGCTCGTCGTGCCGAGCGTCGAGGACTTCCTGGCGACCCCTGGCCACGGAGTTTCGGCCACGGTCGAGGGTCGGAAAGTGGCCGTCACCAGCCCCCGCGACGCGGAATCCGCTGCCGAACTGGAAGCGGCCGGGCACACGGTCGTGGTCGTCACCGTGGACGGCGCGGTTGCTGGCGTGCTCGGCATCTCCGACCGGCTGCGGCCGGATGCCGCCGAAGCGGTGCGGGCACTGCGGGACCTGACCAGCAGCGAACCGGCGCTGATCACCGGCGACAACTCGCGCGCCGCCGCACAAGTGGCGGCCGAAGTGGGCATTACCGACGTGCGCGCGGGGCTGCTGCCACCGGACAAGGTCGTCGCGGTTCGGGAGGCGGGGCGGCCGACGATGGTGATCGGCGACGGCGTCAACGACGCTCCCGCGCTCGCTGCCGCGCACTGCGGTGTCGCGATGGGGCGTGCTGGGTCCGACCTGACCTTGCAGACCGCGGATGTGGTGATCGTCCGCGACGAACTCACCGCGGTGCCGAAGGTCATCGACCTGTCCCGCCGCGCCCGCCGACTGGTCAAGCAGAACCTCGTGATCGCGGGGACGTTCATCACCGTGCTGGTGGTGTGGGACCTCGTCGGCCACCTGCCGCTGCCGCTGGGCGTGGCCGGGCACGAAGGCTCGACGATCATCGTCGGGCTCAACGGGCTGCGGCTGCTCGGCGAGCGCGCCTGGCGCCGCGGCTGACCGGGCACGGTTATCGTGGCTGGATGGCGACTTCCTGGGACGACGACGAGCGCGACCGCGTGCGGGCCCGGCTGGTGGAGCTGATCACGACGTTCCCCGGCGTGCGGATCGAAGATTCCCACGGCCACACCGGATTCCTGCTGCGCGACAAGCGGTTCGCCTGGCTGCTCGTCGACCACCACGGCGACGGACGGCTGGCGCTGTGGGTCAAGGCCCCGCCCGGTGAGCAGGAAGGCCTGGTCGCCGACGACGCGCGTTATTTCGTGCCCGCCTACCTGGGGCCGAAGGGCTGGGTCGGGGCGAACCTGGACGCGGCGTCGAACCCGGATTGGAGCGAGATCGCCGCACTGCTCGAACAAGCGTGGCGGATGAGCGCGACCAAACGCGCCATCGCCGAGTACGACCGAGGCCGGGAGTCGTGAGTGGTAATGGTCGCCACAACGACCATTACCACTCACCACCCGGCACTGTCCGGACCCGCAGGCGCGTCCTGGTCATCGTGGACAACGTCACGGCGATGACGCGGTTGCTCGACGTGGTCGACCTCTTCGAAGGCGACTTCCGCGTCGAGCTCGACTTCGTGTGGAACAGGGCCGATCCGCATCCGAACGGGCTTGCCGAGCTGTTCGCGGCCAAAGGCGTCTTCCCGCTGCGGCCCGACTCCGGGCGCGAGTACCACCTCGCCATCACTGCGGGCCACAGTGGACTGTTGGGCGTGGACACACCGATTTTGTCCTTACCACACGGGATTCGGTACACTAAAGTGATCCCGGAAGCCCGGAAGCCCGGAAGCCCGGAAGCCCGGAAGCCCGGAAGCCCGGAAGCCCGGAAGCCCGGAGCCTTCGGCCTGTCGCCTGACTTGGTGCTCCACGAAGGCCGTCCGATCCCGTCGACGATCGCGCTGTCGCACCACGAACAACTGGAACGGCTGCGCGCCTCGACCCCGGAGGCCGCCGACGTAGCGGTCATCACCGGCGATCCCTGCTACGACCGGCTGCGCGCCAGCTCGACATGGCGGCTCCGCTATCGCCGGTCGCTCGGCGCTGATGACGATCAGACGGTGCTCGCCGTCAGCTCGACGTGGCGGCCGGATTCCCTGTTCGGCGAGGTTTCCGAGCTGTTCGAGCAGTTGCTCGCCGAACTGCCGGTCGACGATTTCCGCGTGGTGGCGATCCTGCACCCGCACATCTGGTACGAGCACGGTCCGGACCAGGTGCACCGATGGCTGGCCCCGCAGCAGCGCTCCGGTCTGATCGTCGTGCCGCCGGAACACGGCTGGCGCGCCGCCTTGGTAGCCGCCGACCAGCTGATCGGCGACCACGGCTCGGTCACCGCGTATGGCGCTGCGATCGGATTGCCCACCTCGTTGGCGGTCTTCCCGGAGTCCGAAGTCGCGCCGGGCTCCGCAGTGGCACTGCTCGGTTCGCTGGCCCCTCGACTGGACCTGACCCAGCCGCTGCTGCCGCAGTTGCGGAAAACGGCCGCCGAGCACACCCCGGCGAAATCCGCCGCCGTGCACGAAATGATCACCTCACACCCCGATGAGGCGGCGGAACGCCTGCGCGGCCTGTGCTATTCGATGCTGGACCTGGACGAACCGCGAACCGAACCCAGCGCGCCGCCGGACACCACTGCCGGACTTCCCACCGCGGGCTGGACCTGGCGTCCCACCGCGATGCACGCGATCGGAAAGGTCCACAGTGGGCAGAGCATCACGCTCGACCGATATCCAGCGGAAATGCTTCGCCCGGAGCGGATTCCACCGGGAAGTCACCTGGTGGTGGCCGCCGACCACCCTGGTCGGCGGATGCTCGCGGTGGCCGACGTCGTCGTGCTGACGGAAGCAGAACAATGGGGCCAGCACTCCGAAACATGGCTGCAGGACGCCCTTTCCACACGTCGCGGACTGCAACTCGCCGCCGCGGTCCAAGGCGACAGCTGCGTCATTCGGACACGCGAAGGGACGCAGGTCCGCCTCACCGGCCGCGACGACCCGATGCTCTACGCGTCGGCGGTGTTCGAGTGGCTGGCCACCGGTCGCGAACTCGCCGACCTCTCCCCCGAGCTGACCGTCAACGGCCGTCCCGTCGCGGTGTCATGACTCGCGCCCCAACAGGGCCTGCGCCCGCCGATCTCCCAGCACTGCGAAGATTTCCCCCGCTTCCCGGCGCTGGGCCGCTGCCGCCTGCTCGTCCCCTTTCCGGGCGCTGATTTCCGAGAGCAGTTCCAATGCCGCAGCCTGATCGGCGGGCATCCGCGCCGACCGGCAGAGTTCCAGGGCTTCGCGGCCCCAGCGCGCGGCCGCCGCGAGGTCTTGGCTGCGCAACTCGGCTTCGGCCAGCGAAAGGGCCACTTTCGCGCTGTTCGCCAATTCCCCGAGTCCGGTGAAGAACTCGAACGCCTCGACCAAGCGCGGCAACGCCTCCGCTGCCCGCCCGGCGTGAGTCAGCACTCGGCCCGAATGCATGCGGTACAGCGCCAACGGCCGGGGCCGTCGCTCGGGCTCGAAACGGGTCTGCACGACCTCGCGGGACCGCTCGAAGCACTCCAACGCCGCATCGAGCTTTCCGCGCCGCTCATCGACCAAGCCGCGCCATTCGATCGCGCTCTGCTGCCCCCAAGCGTCGTCGTACTGCTCGGCGATGTCGTAGCAGCGCTCGAACTGCCGCATCGCACCGTCGTATTCGCCCACCGCGTAGAACGCCGAACCGTACTGCGAGTGCATGCGCACCAGGGCTTTGTGATCGCCCAGCTCTTCGGCCGCCCTGATCCCGATCTGGTGGATTTCGATCAGGTCCGCGAAGTAACTGCGGTCGTTGAAGTACGGGAACAGGCTCTCGCACAACTGCCAGGCGCGATCGAACAACTCGACCTCGGCCGCGATGCCCACCAATGCCGACAGGGTCTCGCGCTCCGCCTCCAATTCGACCAGCGCCCGATCCGCCGCGCCCTCGCCCCGATGTGCCGGAACCACCGCCTCGTACCGCGAGCTGAGCCGACGCCGCTTCGACAGCACGACATCCCGCGCCATCACGAAGTCGTGGTAGTACTCGACCATGCGGCACCGCGCCGCCCACGCATCGTCCGCGGCGGTCAGCTTCGCCCGCGCGTGCTGGCGCAGCAGAGCATGGATGCGGTACCGCTCGTCGCCGACCGGGACCAGCAGACTGGCCTGGGACAGCGCCCTGAGCAGGTCCTCGGCGTCGGCAGCTGGCCGGTCGAGCAGGGCCGCGGCCGCGAACAACGAGAAATCCGTCGCCGGATGACAGCTCAGCAGCCGGTAGGCGAGCTGCTGATCGCGGGACAGCGCCAGATAGCCGAATTCGAAGGGGCCTTCCAGCGGATTCTCCCCATCGGCTTCCAGGCGCCGCAGCAGATCTGGCGTAATGCGGTCCACATAGGACGATATGGCGGATCGGCCGCGCAACTGGGCGGCGGCGACCTGCAACGCCATCGGATGCCGCCCGCAAGCCTCGCTCAGCTTCCGGAGCGCGGCTACTTCGGCCACCCCGTCGCCCAGCGAACCGGCCAGCAACTCGATCGCCGAATCCTCCTCGAACGGCGCCACCCGCATGGCCCGAATTCCACCGGTGAGGAAGGTGAGCTCGCGGCGGCTCGTGACCAGCACCGCGCTGGTCGGCGACGACGGCAGCAGCGCCCGCACCTGCCCGGCGGTCCCCGCGTCGTCGAGGACCATCAGGATTCGACGCTGCGCGGTGATCTCGCGGAAGGCCGCGCCGCGCTCCTCCTCCGTCGGCGGCAGCGCCGCGCCGGTCAGTCCGAGCCGTCCGAGGAACAGGCCTAGCACCTCAGCCGGGGTGCGCGCCCCGGCGGGATCGGATCCGCGCAGGTCACCGACGAAGATCCCGCCGGGAAATGCCGCGCGCATCTGGTGCGCCCAGCGCAGCGCGGTCAGCGACTTGCCGATGCCCGGCATGCCGCTGAGCACCACGACCAGCGGGCTACCGGCGAGCTCCGCGTCCCGCCACAACCGATCCAATTCGGCGAGCTCCGCGATCCGGTTGGCGAACCCGAAGTGTTCGGGGTTGAACGTCAGCATGTCCGGCTTCGGCGGCTCGGTGTGGCCGCCGAGGTTCATCACGACCTGATCAGCGCGCCCAACCTGGAGCAGGTTGCCCGCGATGTCCGCGTTGTTGGTGTTCTGCCACGAGTCCAATCCGACCCCCATCGGCGCTGATGATCTCCTCCCGCGGACCCTACCGGTCGCGACGGCGGAGTGTGACGGCTTGGACACCCGCCGCCAGGGGCACTCTCTGGCAGAGTTCCGAGGGGAAGCCGTGAGCATCGAGGAAGGAGACGTCGTGTCGAGCGAGCAGTGGGACATCTCGTCCGGGGTCGGCATCACCGCTTTGATGGTCGCCGCCGCCCGCGCCCTGGAGAGCGCACGAGAGAACCGGCTGATCGACGACCCGTACGCGGCGGCGCTGGCGACGGCCGCCGGACCCGCGGTGCCCACCGCCGAGTCCGACATCAGCGCCGGGTTGCCGGACGCGGTCGACTACATCGGCGTCCGCTCCCGGTTCTTCGACAACTGGTTCGAGAAGGTCTGCGCCGACGGCGTACGACAGGCGGTCATCCTGGCATCCGGGCTGGACACTCGCGCGTTCCGGCTGCCGTGGCCCGATGAACTGCGGCTGTTCGAGATCGACCAACCGAAGGTACTGGCGTACAAGGACGAAGTCCTCGACCAGCAGGGTGCCCGGCTCCGGTGCGTTCGCCAACTGGTCGCGGTCGATCTCCGCGACGACTGGGCCACTGCACTCCGGCAGGCCGGTTTCGACCCGACCCGGCCCACCGCTTGGCTGGCGGAAGGGCTGCTGTACTACCTGTCCGCGACGGCCGAACAGCAGCTGCTGCGGACGATCCACGACCTGTCGGCGGCTGGCAGCCGGATCGCGATCGAAAACCTCCACACGAAGCGGTCCACGCTGCTCAACCCCGACATGTCGGAGTCCTCCCAGCGGTGGGGTGTCGATCTCGACGAACTGCTCAGCGCCGAAGACCGAACCAACGCCGCGGATCTGCTCACCGAGAGCGGCTGGCTGGTGCACCGGGAAACCGCGATCGATGCGGCCGGTCGGTTCGGCCGCGAGCTCGGCGGTGCGGCGCGGGGTCTTTCCCAGTTCGGCGACCTGCTGACCGCCGAACTACCGCATTAGGTCTGCTTGGTAAGCGGCGGTAGCCGCTTGCGGTGTGGGACTCAGCTCGCACCGCCGCGGGTTCCGCTACCCGCACCGCCACGCAAGTCTCTTTCAAAACGGTCCCTAGTCGGAAAACGACAGTTCGGCGAAGCGGATCGGAAAGCCCGCGCCCTCCGGCGATGCGCACATCGGCCCGGCCTCGGCCGGGACGTCCGGCGGGAAGTACGCCACCCGCAACAGGGTCTTCGGTTCGCCGCCCTCGGCGGCGTAGCGGATCGTCACGGCGTCGTCGACGCGCCGCATCTCGATGGTGATCGACTCGACCTCGCCGCACACCGCCGCCAGCGGCACCACGTTCCAGTCCGAGACCTCGCGGGTGACCACCGCGCTGAGCAGCTGTTCGCCGTCGACGTACTCGATGCCGGTCTTGATCCAGTTGCGCTCGTCCAGCCGCAGCAGCAGCCCGGCCTGGTCGTACTGCTCCCGGTAGTCGCCGAAGAACCGGGTCGTCAGGCTGAAGCGCGGACCCACCTCGCGCAACAGCGCGTGCCCGCTGTCCCGCACGAAACCGTAGTGGGTCGTGCGCCAGAAGTCGGTGCTGGCGTCGGAGGTGACCGTCAAACCCGCGTAGGACAACCAGTTCACCGGTTCGTTGAGCCACCGCCATCCGCTCAGCCCGAACAGCGTGATGTCCTCGGCTTGCTGCATGCCCACCCATCTCCACTTGTCCGGCTCTGGTCGTCCGCGGTGCGCTGGGCCGGGCCCAGCCGCTTCAGCGGACGACGACCACCGGGCAGGCCGCGTGGTG
The DNA here is from genome assembly GCF_022678645.1 of Saccharopolyspora soli. Classification (GTDB taxonomy): domain Bacteria; phylum Actinomycetota; class Actinomycetes; order Mycobacteriales; family Pseudonocardiaceae; genus Saccharopolyspora; species Saccharopolyspora soli. Next base: position 100,650 of record NZ_JALBWV010000027.1, read on the forward strand.
CACGAGCTTCAGGGCCACCGAGCCGACCAGCATGCCGGTGAAGGCGCCGTGCCCCTTGTTGCCCACCACCAGCAGATCGGCCTGTTTGGACAGCTCGACGATCTCGTCCACCACGTGCCCGCGGATGAGCCGGGGCCGCACGTCCACGTCCGGGAAATCGGCCTTGACCGCTTTCACGGCAGTGTCCAGCGCGTTGCGCGCCCGCTGCTCCAGCTCGCTGTCCGGGGTCGGCAGACGATAGCCGAATTGCACCGGCTGGTGCCAGACCATGATCGCGTGGGCGATGCCGCCGACCTCGCGGATCTGGTTGGCGGCCCAGCGCAACGCCCGCACCGATTCGTCCGATCCGTCCACGCCGACTACGACGGTCTGCGGCATTTCCGACCCCTCCCCGCGAAGTTTGGGCGATCTTGTCCGGATCGTATGGCACCCCGTCACCCGTGGCAAAGCACGACACTACGCACCGCAACCGCAAAACGGTGCCCGCAGTGCTCCACACATCGAGACACCACAGGATGACGGGAGGGAGTGAGGGGCACCTGTGACCCACTTACTTGGTCGCAGGTGCCCCTCACCTCTCACCTGGTTGGAGTCAGAGCTGGTTGACGGCGGTGATGCGCAGGACCGCCGTAGCGGCTTCGTCGGATTCGGCGAGGTCGACCTCGGCGCTGATGCCCCAGTCGTGGTCTCCGGCCGGGTCGGCGAAGATCTGCCGCACCAGCCAGCGCTCCGGCTCCTCGGTGATCATCAGCAGCGCCGGGCCGCGCGCGTCCGGGCCGGTGCCGATCTCGTCGTGCTGCTCGAAGTACTCCTCCAGCGCGTCGGCCCACGCGTCGGCGTCCCAGCCGCCTTCGGTGTCCAGCGCACCGAGTTCGTCGTAGCGCCGCCGGGCCGCGAGCTCGACGCGGCGGAACAGCGCGTTGCGCACCTGCACCCGGAATGCGCGCTTGTTGGCCGTGACCCGCTCCGGGCCCTCGTCCACCGCGACCGCGGTCGGCTCCGCGCCCGGATGGCGCAGCTTCTCCCACTCGTCGAGCAGGCTGGAGTCGACCTGGCGGACCAGTTCGCCGAGCCATTCGATGATGTCGGTGAGCTCCTCGGTCTTGGCGTCATCGGGCACCGTGTGCCGCAACGCCTTGTAGACGTCGGCCAGGTAGCGCAGCACCAGGCCCTCCGAGCGGGCCAGCCCGTAGTGGTTGATGAACTCGACGAAGTTCATCGCCCGCTCGTACATGTCGCGGGCCACCGACTTCGGCGACAACTCGTGCTCGCCGACCCACGGGTGTCCCTTGCGGTAGGTCTCGTAGGCGGCTTCCAGCAGTTCGGCCAGCGGCCGGGGATGGGTGATCTCCTCCAGCAGCTCCATCCGCTCGTCGTAGTCGATGCCGTCGGCCTTCATCTGCGCGACGGCCTCGCCGCGGGCCTTGAACTGCTGCTGGGACAGCACCTGCCGGGGATCGTCCAGAGTGGACTCGATCACGGACAGCACGTCCAGCGGGTAGTTCGGCGAATCGGCGTCGAGCAGTTCGATGGCGGCCAGCGCGAACGGCGACAGGGGTTGGTTGAGCGCGAAGTCGAACTGCAGGTCCACGGTCAGGCGCACCCGGCGGCCCTGTTCGTCGGGCTCGTCGAGGCGCTCCACCACCCCGGCGGCCAGCAGCGCGCGGTAGATCGCGATGGCGCGCAGGATGTGGCGGCGCTGCGTCGGCCGGTCCTCGTGGTTGTCGGTGAGCAGGTGCTTCATCGCGGCGAATGCATCGCTGGGCCGGTTGATCACGTTCAGCAGCATCGCGTGGTTGACCGCGAAGCTGGACCGCAGCGGCTCCGGCTCGGCCGCCTCCAGCTTCTCGAAGGTCTTCTCGCTCCAGGACACGAAGCCCTCGGGCGCCTTCTTGCGCACCACCTTGCGCTTCTTCTTCGGATCGGCCGCGGCTTTGGCCAGCGCCCGCTCGTTCTCGATCTCGTGTTCCGGCGCCTGCACCACCACGTATCCGGCGGTGTCGTAACCGGCCCGCCCGGCGCGACCGGCGATCTGGTGGAACTCCCGCGCCTTCAGGTGCCGGGTGCGCACCCCGTCGTACTTGGTCAGGCCGGTGATCAGCACGGTGCGGATCGGCACGTTGATGCCCACCCCGAGGGTGTCGGTGCCGCAGATGACCTTGAGCAGCCCGGCCTGCGCGAGCTGCTCGACCAGCCGCCGGTACTTGGGCAGCATCCCGGCGTGGTGCACCCCGATGCCGTGTCGCACCAGCCGGGACAGGGTCTTGCCGAACCCGGCGGTGAACCGGAAGTCGCCGATCGCCTCGGCGATCTCGTCGCGCTGCTCGCGGCTGGCGACCTTGACGCTCATCAACGCCTGCGCCTGCTCCAGCGCGGACGCCTGGTTGAAGTACACGACGTACACCGGGGCCTGCTGTCCGGCCAGCAGTTCCTCGATGGTCTCGTGCAGCGGCGTCTTGGCGTAGCGGAAGGTCAGCGGGATCGGCCGCTGCGCCGAGGTGACCACCGCGGTCTCCCGGCCGGTGCGGCGGGTCAGGTCCTCCTGGAAGAAGCTGACATCGCCCAACGTCGCCGACATCAGCACGAACTGGGTGCGCGGCAGCTCCAGCAACGGCACCTGCCACGCCCAGCCGCGGTCGGGCTCGGCGTAGAAGTGGAACTCGTCCATCACGACCTGGTCCACGTCGGCGCGGGCACCGTCGCGCAGCGCGATGTTGGCCAGGATCTCCGCGGTGCAGCAGATGATCGGGGCGTCGGCGTTGACGCTGCTGTCGCCGGTCATCATGCCGACGTTGTCCGCGCCGAAGATGTCGACCAGGGAGAAGAACTTCTCCGACACCAGCGCCTTGATCGGCGCGGTGTAGAAGCTGCGCTTACCGGCGGCCAACGCGGCGAAGTGCGCGCCGACGGCCACCAGGCTCTTGCCGGAGCCGGTCGGGGTGCTCAGGATCACGTTCGCCCCGGTGACGACCTCCATCAGCGCTTCTTCCTGCGCCGGGTAGAGCTCGATGCCCTGGTCGGTGGTCCAGGACACGAACGCGTCTAGCAACGCATCCGGGTCCGGCGAGTCGGTCGGGCTGGCTGGGAGCTGGTCGGTGAGCTTCATCGTGACTCCCATCGTCCCTGCTCAACTCCCACCAAGACGACCCGGGGTAGCCCAGCCCCCGCAGCGGTCAAGGCTGGTCCGGGTGGGTGGGGGCGAACATCCGCAGCTTTTGGGGGAGCACCACGACGCTCGGGCCTGGGGTGTGCAGTGCGTTCGCCAGGTCCCGGCGGAGGGCGTCCGCCGTGGTTTTGACCGCCGGGACGCCGAAGGCCGCCGCCAGGGCCACGAAGTCCGGTCGGGCCAGTTCGGTGGCGGTCGACTCACCGAACGCGTCGGTCAGGTATTCGCGGAGGATTCCGTAGCCGCCGTCGTCGATGATCAGCCAGGTCACGTCGAGCCGGTGCTGTACCGCGGTCGCGAGTTCGGCGATGCCGTACATCGCTCCGCCGTCCCCGGACACCGCCAGCACTGGGCCCGCGGTGGCGGCTGCTGCGCCGAGCGCGGCGGGCAGGGCGAAGCCGAGACCGCCCGCGCCCTGCGCGCTGTGCAGCGGCGCGCCGTCGGCGTTCCACGCCGACCAAGCCCAGTAGCCGAGGATCGTCATGTCCCAGAAGCTCGGCGTGCCTTCCGGCAGCGCGGCGCGGACCTCGGCGAGCACCCGCTGCTCCAGGTCCAGGTCCTGTTCCCGCAAACGGGCCCGGATCTTCTCGCGCAGGTCGGCCACCGCGTGCTCAGCGCGTCCGTCGGGTGTCCGGCGCGGCACCTTCGCCAGCAGCGCGGACAGTGCGAGTCCCGCGTCGGCGTGCAGGCCCAGCGCCGGGTAGTTCGATTCGAGCTTGCCCGCGTCGGCTTCGACTTGGATGATCCGGCCGCGCGGCGCGAACCGGTGGTAGTTGCTCGACAGCTCACCGAGCCCGGAACCGAGCACCAGCAGCACATCGGCGGCGGCGAGCAACTCGGTGCTGTGCCAGTCCTCCAACCACGACTGCCCGGACAGCGGGTGCTCCCACGGGAAAACACCCTTGGCACCGAAGGTGCTCACCACCGGGGCGCGCAGGGCTTCGGCCAGTTCGAGCAGTTGCCCGGCCGCTGCGGCGCGGGCCACCCCGCCCCCGGCCAGGATCACCGGCGACTCGGCGCCCGCGAGCAGCCGGGCGGCCTCGTCGACCAGCTCCGGCAGCGGCGCGAGGGACGCCGGAGCGGCGTTGATCGCGGTGATCGGTGGCAGTTCGGCGGGGGCGAGCAGAACGTCCTGCGGGATCTCCACCCACACCGGCCCGTACGGCGGGGTCGCGGCGGACTCCCAGGCCACGCGCAGCGCACCGGGGATCTGGCTCGCCGTCCGCACCACGTGCACCGACTTCACCACGTCCCGGAAGCTGGCCTGCTGGTCGGGGAGTTCGTGCAGGTAGCCGTGCCGACCGCCGCCCAGACCAGCCACCGGGACCTGGCTGGAAATGCCCAGCACCGGCACCGCTGCCGCGCGGGACTCCTGCAGCGACGACAGCGTCAGCAGCGCTCCCGGACCGGTCGAGACGATCATCGGCGTGACCGGGACCGGGCCGGTTGGATCGGCGGCCATCCGGGCGCGGGCGTGGCCGTCGGCGGCGAAGGCGAGGTTGTTCTCCACTCGGGAACTGATCACCCGCAGGTCCGGTGTCCGCCGCAGCGCGTCGAACAACCCCAGCGCGTGCTGGCCGGGCAGTCCGAAGACCGTGTCCGCGCCGAGCGCGCGCAGCGTCTCGACCACCAGGTCCCCGCCGATCCGACCACCGCCCATGCTGTCCTCCGTCCGAGTCTCGGTCGTGAGTGCGCAACCGGGCTCCAGCCCGGTTGGGCACTCACGAGGCTTCGGCGAGCTCCGGTTCGGAGCCGTTCAGGCGGCGGTTCCACGCCGCCAGCACCGCGTCCTCGGTGCGCGGGGTCAGCAGGCTGACCACGACGTAGCAGAGCAGGCTCGCGCCGAGGCCGTAGTAGATCGGTTCGTTGGCCAGCAGGCCGTGCACCGCCATCGAGATGATCACCACCACCGATCCGACGACCATCGAGACCAGCGCTCCGGCGCGGGTGCCGCGTTTCCAGACCAGGCCGCCGAGGATGGCCACCAGCAGCCCGCCGACCAGGATGTTGTAGGCCACCGTGAGCGCGGCGACCACGTCGTCCACCACCGCCGCGATGCCGATCGCCAGCACCCCGAGCACCAGGGTGGTGATCCGGTTCGCGGTGACCTCGGATCCGCTCGGCGCGCGACGCAGCTTGGCCATGATGTCCGTGGTGGTCACCGTGGCGCAGGCGATCAGCGCGCCGCTGGAGGTCGACATCAGCGCGGAGAGCGCGGCGGCCAGCACCAGACCGCGGACCCCGGTCGGCAGCAGGTGCTCGACGATGGTCGCGAACGCGTCGTCGGCGTCGCCGAGGTTCGGGTACAGCGCCTTGGCCGCCGTGCCGATCAGCGCCCCGGCGAAGCCGTAGACCAGGCAGTACACCCCGGACACCAGACCGCCTCCGGTCGCCACCCGCGGGCTGCGCGCGGTGAACACCCGCTGCCAGATGTCCTGGCCGATGAGCAGCCCGAACCCGTAGGTCAGCACGTAGGTGATGATCGTCGCGCCGCCGATGCTGGTCGGGTCCAGGAAATCGGCCGGTACCCGCTGCGCCAGCCCGTCGGCGCCGCCCACCGCGACCAGCGCCACCGGCAGCAGGACCAGCAGGATGCCGATGGTCTTGATGACGAACTGCGCGATGTCGGTGAGCGTGATCGACCACATGCCGCCGAGCACCGAGTAGAGCACCACGATGGATCCGCCGATGGCGACGCCCACGACGCTGGGGATGTCGAAGAGCACGTGGAAGATGGTGGCGAAGGACAGCATCGAGGTCACCGTGAGCATCAGCGTGTAGCCCCACATCACCACCCCGGCGAGCACCGTCGACGAGCCGCCGTAGCGGAGGTCGAGCATCTCCGAAACGGTGTAGACGCGCAGCTTCACCAATCGCCGCGCGAAGAACGCGTGCAGCGCCAGGATTCCGAGCCCGATCGTCAGCACCAGCCAGGCGCCGGAGATGCCGTGCGTGTAGCCCAGGCCGACGCCGCCGATGGTGGACGCGCCGCCGAGGACGATCGCCGACATGGTGCCGGAGTACATGAGCCAGCCGAGTCGCCGACCTGCGACGAGGTAGTCGCTCTTGGTGCGGGCCAGGCGCATGCCGATCCAGCCGATGCCGACCATTCCAGCGACGTAGAGCGCGATCACCGCGTAGTCACCGACCACGGCGGCCTCCTTGGCGGATGTGGATCCCGAGCGGGAAATCGAGCACTGGGGCGGGTGTCGGCGAGTGAGCCGGACCACCGTCGTTCCGGAAACCGTAGGCCCGGAGGACCGCCGACGACATGGGACGATCCGTCCTGGTTCGGCGTAGCCTGTGGCCGCTATGACCAAGGACGTCGTTTCCGCCGCCATCCCGCTGCGGGCGGTCGTCGACGATCCCGCGCTCGCCGTCGACGTCGTCGCCGACAGCGTCCGCCCTGGCAGCTTCGACTTGCCGGTGCGCTGGGCGCACGTCAGCGAGCTGCGCGATCCGGCCCCGTATCTGCTGGGCGGCGAGCTGCTGCTGACCGCGGGCGTGAACCTCGCCGCCGAGTGGGAGGAGGTCGACCGCTACGTCCTCGGTCTGCTAGACGCCGGGGTCACCGCGCTCGGTTTCGGCCTGACACCACCGATGCACGAGGTGCTGCCGGAATCCCTTCGCGCCGCCTGCGTGCGGCACGGTTTGCCGCTGCTGGTGGTTCCACAGCGGACACCGTTCCTCGCGATCAGCCGGGCCGTCGCGGTCGCGCTCGCCGAGGTGGCACAGCGCGAACAGCGGCGGGAGGCCGTCGCGCGGGAGGCGTTGACCAAGGCGGCCGTCGACGGACTGGTCCCGTTGATCCGGGAACTCGCGCAGCGGCTGGGCGGCTGGGCCGCATTGGTCGGGGCACATGACGAACTGGTCGCCGAGCACCGCGCACCGGCGTCGTGGCCGCCCGCAGAGCTGCCGGAGCTGCTGGCGCGGCTGCGCACCGGTCGTGGCATCCGCACCGCCACCACCGAGCTGCCCGATGGGACTTCCCTGCTGGCGCAACCCGTTTCGCCGCAGGCGACGGCCTCGCACCTGCTCGTCGTCGGCCGTCGCAGCCGATTCGACGGCACCGAGCGAGCGATCATCGCGGGTGGCGCCGGGCTGCTCGGCTTGGCGGGGCGGGCCGGGACGGGAACCGCCGCGCTCAGCGGGGCCACCACCGCGCTGCTGCTGCACAGCGCATCGCCCGCTGACGTGCTCTCCAGCATGCTGCCCGCGGATCGTTACCACGTGGTCGCAGGCGCCCCGCTGCGACGGCGGTCGAAGGACAGCGCAGCCGACCACGACTGGCTGAGCGCCCGCCTGCGGACGCCGCTGGTGCGGCTCGCCGAGGACGGCGGTTTCACCGCGATCGTCGACACCGCGCCCAGCCCGGAAGTCGTTGCCCGGATTCGCGAACAGGGCTGGCTGGTGGTGGTCGGTCGGGCGCATGGTGCGGCAGCGCTGCGGCAGGCGATGCCGGAGGTCGAGAACCTGCTGCACCGCGCGCGGGCCCTCGACCGCCCGCTCCTGGCCGACGGCACCGGGCTCGGACTGTCCACAGTGGTCTCACCGGAGTCGGCTGCGGCCTTCGCCGCCGAGGCGCTGAGTCCGCTGCACCAGCTCGATCCGGATCAGCGGACCGGCGGCCTGTTCGACACGCTGCGCGTCTGGCTCGCCCACCACGGCAACTGGGAGCGCACCGCGACCGCGCTCGGCGTGCACCGCAACAGCGTGCGGCACCGCATCGGGCAGGTCGAACGGGCGCTGGCCGTGGATCTCGCCGACCCGGAGATCCGGATGGAGCTGTGGTTCGCGTTGCGCTGGTGTCGCGCCCCCGCGATCGGGGACGATTGACCTAGGACACGCGTGCGGGAGGAGGGTGTCATGGCGAGCCGGAACGTGCGTTTCGTCGGGGGACCGTTGGACGGTCGAGTCCAGGACCTCCGCGATTCGGAAGCAGTCGCGGGCCGCCTCCTGCGCCACATCCACCTGCACGACGGCCCGAAGATCGAAACCCACTACGAGCTGCACTACACGCCGGAGGCGGGCTGGGTCTACCACCTCTGCGGCCGCCAGCCGTAAGCCCCACACCAGAACTCGTCCCGCCGTTCTCCGTTCGGGTGACAGGTGAAGGGCACCTTCGACCGACTATGCCGGTCAAAGGTGCCCTTCACTCATGCGCCAATCGGGTGGTTCACCTCGTGAATCCGCGGGGTGCGCAATTGTGGGTGGTCCACAAAACGACTTGCGACGCGTGTCACAGATCTGATCAGGTTCCGTTCGGGGGCGCCGGCCTACCATCTGAGCCATGGTGGCGCACTCGACGTCGAGCGGCGGCAGTCCGCAGCCCGCCCACACCGTGGAGCCGGGGCGCGGATCATCCCCGCACGAGCACGGTCCGGAACCGACCCGCGAGCAGTGGCGTGCCCAGGTCGAGAAGGTGCTGCGACGTTCCGGCCTAGTCGGCGAGCAGGCACCGGGCGGGCCGGTCGAGGACGTGCTGGCCTCGTCGACCTACGACGGCATCGCGGTGCAGCCGCTGTACACCGAGAGCTCGGTGGAGCCCGGTGCGCCGGGGTTGGCTCCGTTCGTGCGCGGTAGTCGCCCGCAGGGCAGCGTCGCCGAAGGCTGGGACGTGCGGCAGCGGCACGAGAACCCCGACCCGGCCGAAACCAATCGTGAAATCTTGGCGGATCTCTACAACGGGGTGTCGTCGCTGTGGCTGCGGCTGGGGCCCGGTGGGCTGGCCGTCGACGACCTGCCGGACGCGCTTGTCGGTGTCCACCTCGACCTGATCGGCGTGACCCTGGACGCCGGTGCCGAATTCGGGGCCGCGACCGAAGCCTTCCTGGTGCTGGCGACCGAGCAGGGGCTGCGCGGTAGCGGACTGCGCGGGAACCTCGGTGCCGACCCGCTGGGCGTGCAGGCCCGCACCGGCCAGCCCGGTGACCGCGACGCCGCGGTCGCGCTGGCCCGCCGTTGCGCGGCGGAGTTCCCGGAGCTGAAAGCGCTGGTCGTGGACGGTTTGCCGTACCACGACGCGGGCGGTTCGGATGCCCAGGAGTTGGGTTGCGCGCTGGCCGCCGCCACGACCTACCTGCGGTGGCTGACCGAGGCCGGGCTGGACATCGACACCGCCGCCGGGCTGCTGGAGTTCCGCTTCGCCGCCACCGCCGACCAGTTCCTCACCATCGCCAAGCTGCGCGCCGCCCGGCGGCTCTGGGAGCAGGTGACCCGCTCCTGCGGCGCGTCGGAGTCGGCGCGTGCGCAATCGCAACACGCGGTGACTTCGGCGGCGATGCTGACCCGGCGCGATCCGTGGGTGAACATGCTGCGCGCCACGATCGCGACCTTCGCGGCCGGGGTGGGTGGCGCGCAGGCGGTGACCACGCTGCCGTTCGACGCCGCGGTCGGCCTGCCGGACGGCTTCGCCCGGCGGATCGCCCGCAACACTCAGTCGTTGCTGCTGGCGGAGTCGCACCTCGCGCAGGTGATCGACCCGGCAGGCGGGTCTTGGTACGTCGAATCGCTGACCGACGAGCTGGCACGGGCCGCGTGGCGGTGGTTCCAGCAGGTCGAGGCGGCCGGTGGGCTGCCCGCCGCGCTGGAGTCCGGTCTGATCGCCGACCGGTTGGCGGCGATCTGGGCCGAGCGCCGCGCCGCGATCGCGCGCCGCGCGGACGCGATCACCGGGATCAGCGAGTTCCCGAACCTGGACGAGCCGCCGCTGGACCGCCCGCCCGCCCCCGTTCAGCCGTCGGGCGGGCTGCCGGTGCACCGCTACGCCGAAGATTTCGAGCGGCTGCGCGACGCCGCCGACGAGCACCTGGCCGCCACCGGCAGCCGGCCCTCGGTGTTCCTGGCGACGCTCGGCTCGCTCGCCGAGCACAACGCCCGCGCGTCGTTCGCGCGGAACCTCTTCGCCGCAGGCGGAATCGAGACCGCCGACGCCGGAGCAACGTCGTCCACAGTGGACGTACTCGCCGCCTATCCGGGCACCCCGGTGGTGTGCCTGTGCTCCAGCAACGAGGTTTACGCCGAACGCGCCGTGGACACCGCACGAGCTCTGCGGGACGCTGGCGCGAAGCACGTGCTGCTGGCCGGAAAACCGAGTGATCTGGAGGGCATCGACGGGTTCGTCCGCACCGGATGCGATGCGCTGGCCGTCCTGACCGACGTCCAGACCAGGTTGGGAGTGGGGCAATGACGCAGATCCCGAACTTCGCCGATATCCCGTTGGACACTCCGACCGCCCCCGCCGACCCGGCGCGGTGGCAGCAGGAGTTGCTGACCGCCACCGGCAAGGACGCCGACGCGCTGATGTGGGAAGCCCCGGAGGGCATCGGGATCAAACCGCTGTACACCGCGGACGACGTCGCGGGATTGGACTTCCCGCGCACCTATCCGGGTCTGGCGCCGTTCCTGCGCGGACCGTACCCGACGATGTACGTCAACCAGCCCTGGACGATCCGGCAGTACGCGGGGTTCTCCACCGCCGAGGAGTCCAACGTCTTCTACCGCCGCAACCTGGCCGCCGGGCAGAAGGGCCTGTCGGTGGCCTTCGACCTGGCCACCCACCGCGGCTACGACTCCGACCACCCGCGCGTCGCCGGTGACGTCGGCATGGCCGGGGTGGCCATCGACTCGATCTACGACATGCGGCAGCTCTTCGACGGCATTCCGCTGGATCGGATGAGCGTGTCGATGACCATGAACGGTGCCGTGCTGCCGGTGATGGCGCTCTACATCGTCGCCGCCGAGGAACAGGGCGTCGCACCGGAGCAGCTGGCCGGGACCATCCAGAACGACATCCTCAAGGAGTTCATGGTCCGCAACACCTACATCTACCCGCCGCAGCCGTCGATGCGGATCATCTCCGACATCTTCGCCTACACCTCGCAGCGGATGCCGAAGTTCAACTCCATCTCGATCTCCGGCTACCACATCCAGGAGGCCGGGGCGACCGCCGACCTGGAGCTGGCCTACACCCTCGCGGACGGCGTCGAGTACCTGCGCGCCGGACGCCAGGCCGGGCTGGACATCGACTCCTTCGCACCCCGGCTGTCGTTCTTCTGGGGCATCGGGATGAACTTCGCGATGGAGGTCGCCAAGCTCCGCGCCGCCCGGCTGCTGTGGTCGAAGCTGGTGGGCACCTTCGAGCCGCGCAACCCGAAATCGCTGTCGCTGCGCACCCACTCGCAGACCTCCGGCTGGTCGCTGACCGCCCAGGACGTCTACAACAACGTGGTGCGCACCTGCGTCGAGGCGATGGCCGCCACCCAGGGCCACACCCAGTCGCTGCACACCAACGCGCTCGACGAAGCCCTTGCGCTCCCAACGGATTTCTCCGCGCGCATCGCCCGCAACACCCAACTGGTGCTGCAACAGGAATCGGGCACGACGCGGGTGATCGACCCGTGGGGCGGCAGCTACTACCTGGAGCGGCTGACCGCCGACCTCGCCGAACGCGCCTGGGCGCACATCGCCGAGGTCGAGGACGCCGGGGGCATGGCGCAGGCCATCGACGCCGGGATCCCCAAGCTGCGCATCGAGGAGGCAGCGGCGCGCACCCAGGCCCGCATCGACTCCGGACGCCAACCGCTGATCGGCGTCAACAAGTACCGCTACGACGGCGACGAGCAGGTCGACGTGCTCAAAGTGGACAATGCCGGAGTTCGCGCGCAGCAGTTGGAGAAGCTTCGGCGGCTGCGCGAAGAACGCGACAGCGCGGCCTGCGAGGACGCGCTGCGCCGCCTCACCGCCGCGGCCGAGGCAGCGCTGTCCGACCAGCGGCCCGACGACCTGCCGCACAACCTGCTCGCGCTCGCCGTCGACGCGGCGCGGGCGAAGGCCACCGTCGGCGAGATCTCCGATGCGATGGAGCAGGTCTTCGGCCGCCATTCCGGCCAGATCCGTACCATCACCGGCGTGTACCGGGAAGAGTCCGGCCCCTCGGAACGGTTGGAGACCGCCCGCCAGCAGGTGGCCGACTTCGCCGAGGCCGAAGGCCGTCGGCCGCGCATCCTGGTCGCCAAGATGGGCCAGGACGGCCACGACCGCGGGCAGAAGGTGATCGCCACCGCGTTCGCCGACCTCGGCTTCGACGTCGACGTGGGCCCGCTGTTCCAGACCCCGACCGAGGTGGCCCGCCAAGCCGCCGAGTCCGACGTGCACATCGTCGGCGTCTCCAGCCTCGCCGCCGGGCACCTCACCCTGGTACCCGCGCTGCGCGACGAGCTGCGCGAACTGGGCCGCGACGACATCATGATCGTCGTCGGCGGGGTCATCCCACCGGCCGATTTCGACGCCCTCCGCCAAGCCGGGGCCAGCGCGATCTTCCCGCCCGGCACGGTGATCGCGGACGCCGCGCTCGGCCTGCTCGACGAACTCCGCACCCGACTCGACCACTGACCATGCCCCGAACCATCGACGTCCAGGACTACGCCAAGGGCGTGCTCGCCGGTTCCCGCACCAAACTGGCGCAGGCGATCACGCTGGTGGAATCCACCCGCGCGGATCACCGCGCGCTGGCCCAGGAACTGCTCGTCGAACTGCTGCCGCACAGCGGCGGGGCGCACCGGGTCGGCATCACCGGGGTGCCCGGCGTGGGCAAGTCGACGTTCATCGAGTCGCTGGGCTCGATGCTCACCGCAGCGGGACATCGCGTCGCGGTCCTCGCGGTCGACCCCTCCTCGACCCGCAGCGGCGGCAGCATCCTGGGCGACAAGACCCGGATGGGGCGGCTGGCATCCGATCCGGCCGCGTTCGTCCGGCCGTCACCGTCGGCGGGCACGCTCGGCGGCGTCGCGCGCGCGACGCGGGAGACGATCGTGCTGCTGGAGGCCGCCGGTTTCGACGTCGTGCTGGTGGAAACCGTCGGCGTCGGCCAGTCCGAGGTGACCGTGGCGGGCATGGTCGACTGCTTCCTGCTGCTCACCCTCGCCCGCACCGGCGACCAGTTGCAGGGCATCAAGAAAGGCGTGCTGGAACTGGCGGACGTCATCGCGGTCAACAAGGCCGACGGCGACCACGCGGCCGAAGCCCGCAAGGCCGCGCGCGAACTGCGCAGCGCGCTGCGCCTGCTCACCCCGGTCAGCGCCACCTGGACGCCACCGGTGCTGACCGCCAGCGGTCTGCACGGACTCGGCCTGGACGCGGTGTGGGAGCGGATCGAACAGCACCGGGCAGCGCTGGCCGAAACCGGTGAGCTGGCCGAGAAGCGCAGCCGCCAGCAGGTCGACTGGACCTGGGCGCTGGTGCGCGACCAGCTGATGTCGGACCTGGCCAACCATCCGGGCGTGCGGGCGATCGTGGCCGAGGTGGAAACCCAGGTGCGGGCCGGAGAACTCACCGCCAGCCTCGCCGCCGAACGACTGCTGCACGCATTCCGCGAATCCTGAGCAACCTCCCGGTGCCCGGCGCGTCCCTTGATCGACAATTCCGATCGTGGGAAGGAAGCAAAGTGCGTCGCCACCAGGTTCTCCGGGCCGCCACCGTTCTCGCCGCGCTGGCCGCGACCGCCGGACTCGCCGCCTGTTCGCAGCCATCGGCGCCAACCTCGCAGGCTCCGGGCGCCGGAATCGCACCCGGTGAACCCGCGCCGCAGGAAATCGGGCAACCGGCCGAGCACCCAGGTGAAGGCACCGGTTTCGGCAAGTGCTCGGCGGACACGCTGTCGATGCGCGTCGAATACCACGGCGACGAGGACGTGGCCCGCAGCGCCGACCTGTTCATCGCCAACGTCGGCACGAAAGCCTGCAACCTGCCCGGCTACCCGGAGTTGGCGCTCTACGACGCGAACAACCAGCCGGTGAGCATCCCGGCCGAGCCGATGGACGGCAGCCAGCACCTGTTGGAGATCAAGCCCGGTGAGCGCTTCACCGCGCCGCTGGGCTGGTCGTCGAGCCCGGAATCCTCCCCCTGCGTCGAACCGAAGACCGTCGGTGTGACTCCCCCGCTCACCTCGGACGTGAAGCAGATCCCGTGGACCGGTGGCGTGGTGTGCCGCAACGGCATCTCGATCTCCCCGTACGAGCGCGCCTGACCCGCCGGGAGTCCACGTAGGACCGAGGTCGATACTGACCACGCCGCAAGCCTCGACCTGGGACGGTGAACATGCGGATCAGCGTTGACCACACCTCGGACGTGCCGCCCTTCGAGCAGGTGCGGTCGACGATCGCGGAGCAGATCAACAGCGGCGAACTGGCGGTGGGCACCAAGCTGCCGACGGTCCGCGCCCTGGCTGCCGAACTGGGGATCGCGGCGAACACCGCGGCCAGGGCCTACCGAGAACTGGAACACGCGGGCCTGCTGGAAACCCGAGGCCGCGCGGGAACGTTCGTCAGCGGAGCGGGCGATGACGCGGCAACCCGCGCCGCCGAAGCAGCGGCCAGCTATGCGCAGACCACCCGTGCCCTGGGTATCTCCCGCGAACAGGCCCTGGCCATCGTCCGAGCCGCGCTGCAGGCGTGATTTCTCCGGGGCGAGGACTTCGTCGACCGAGCAAGGGTGTGCGTGGCTCGGGGTGGGGGGGGGGGGGGGGGGGGGGGGGGGGGCCCCGCCCCCCCCCCCCCCGGGGGGTGGGGGGGGGGGGGGGGGGGGGGGGGGGGGGGGGGGGGGGCGGCCCGGGGGGGGGGGGGGGGGGGGGGGGGGGGCCCCCCCCACGGCGCTGCTGCGACTGCTGGACCTGGGAATGTGACGGACCGTCCGCGCGTCGACCGCCTGGCGGCCGGGGATG
>NZ_JALBWV010000028.1 GCF_022678645.1 Saccharopolyspora soli
ATGATCACTCACGGCCATGCCCGTCCTACTCCACCACCCACGCCAAGATCAGCAACCCCGCCTACCGCCGGAGCCTCTAAGTTGAAACAGGCAAGGAGAGGGCCATCTCCTTGCTCTTGATCGTCCGGTGTGGACCGACAATCTCCTTGCGAAGCGGCGGCGCCGCGTACGACGGTGCCATCGGGGGCACCATGGGCCTCCGGATGCAGCCGCGGAACGAGAAGTTCTTCGGCCTCGTCAACATGGTCGGGTGGCTGCGCCGATGACGCGGCGGGCGCCAGCGCTCGTGCCAGACAGAATGGCTGGACCGAGACAGACAACGACCCAACTGGCCCCGACGCCCTCGGTCGTCCCGACTGACCTCATGATCGGGAGCGACCGAAACCAGGACCAGGATCTTTCGCCGACGAACGACCGAATCTGCCGAAAGTCCGGTGTTTCGTGCTGGGGCATGATCTGGCCACAAACATGCGGGAGCTGCGTTTACTCCCAACGCCTCGCGGAGATCCTCGACGACGGCATCGGATCGATCCGGCCCGAGATGACTGCGCGCTCTCGCCCGCGCGATGCGCGACGACCACGCGAGACGATGACGCTTGCCTAGCCGTCCTCAACGGATTGAGCGAATATCTGATTCGCGGTCAGGCGGGTTCGCAGACCTCGATCAGAGCAGTGGCGACCAGATGCCTGCCCAGGCCGCTGCCGCTCCAGTGATCAAGAAGTCTTTGTCATTCCCGCTACGCCAGCGGTGTTTTTCGGGGTTGCTCCGTCCGCTTCGAGGAGGCAGGCCCCCGAGCGTGACCCCGCGCCGAGGTCAGGGCTCAAGCCCTCCGGCGCGGGGTTCAGCAACGGCTGGTCGTCACAGGCTGGCTGACGACGCGTCCGGGGCGTCGGTGGACCGGCTGACCTCGGCCCACTTGTGGACCTCAGCGATCCCCGCTTCCTCGGCGCTCAGGGCGATTTTCAGAGCGTCGCTGCCGAGGAGAAGCCGCTGCGGGGGTTCCTGCGCGTCGACGACGTCGATGATCGCCTTGGCCATACGTGCGGGGTCGCCGGGCTCGTTGCCGCTGTAGGCCGCGAAGCGCTCCACCCACGCTCCCACAGTCTGCTCGTAGTCGGCTGTGACCTGGCCAGACGGCTTCCCGGCCCCGGCAGCCCAGCCGGTGCGGATGCCGCCCGGCTCCACGATGGTCACCTTGATGCCCAGCGGTGCCACCTCGCTCGCCAGGACCTGGGAGAAGCCCTCGACTCCGTATTTCGCGGTCTGGTAGGCGCTGAGCCCAGGGGTGCCTCCCGCACGGCCGCCGATGGACGAGATCTGCACGAAGTGACCGGAACGCTGACGATGCAGGACGGGCAGCGCCGCCCGCGTCACGTTGATCACCCCGAACAGGTTCGCCTCGACCTGCGCACGGAAGTCGTCCTCCGGGAAATCCTCGATCGAGCTGCTGGTGGCATAGCCAGCGTTGTTGACCACCACATCGAGGGAACCGAACCGATCGACCGCCGCCGTCACCACGTCACGGGCATCCGATGGCGACGTGACGTCCAGTGTCACGGCTTGAAACCGCTCGGCATGTGCCTGCGCCACATCCGCCAACGCCTCTGGTCGGCGGGAGGTCGCCACGACCTGATCGCCAGCCCCCAGCGCCGCAACCACCATGGCTCTCCCGAGGCCCTGAGAACCACCAGTGATCAGCCATGTCCGTGCCATGACGCACCCTCCTCTTTCTCCTCATGAGTGCCCTCAAGCCGGGCGCTCGGTGTAGAAGCTTGTCGTCCAAACACGACAGAAGTGTAGCAAAAATCTTTCCTGTCGCCATCCATGTGATGTAAATGACGATCTACGTGCGGCTCGCTGGTAGAATCGTTTGCGTCATGAGAGCTGACGCCGCCCGCAACATCACCGCGGTCCTGCGCACCGGAGCCCGACTGCTGGCCGAAGACCCGAGTACCTCGATCGCGGCCATCGCCAGCGAGGCGGGGGTGGACCGGACCACCGTTCATCGCCGCTTCGCCACTCGCGAAGCCCTGCTCAGTGCCGTTTTCCAGGCAAAACTCGACTCCTCCGCGCGAGTCCTCGACGAGGCCCGGCTCAGGGAGGCGCCAGTGGCAGTGGCACTGCACCGCTACGTGGAAGGGAGCATCTCCGTCAGCCGTGAGTGGCCTGTCGACACGCGCCGCATGATGCAGGAAGACCCCATCGCGAACAGCCGACTCCAGAAGGAGAGTCGGCGACTGGACGACTTCCTCCACCGCGCAGCCGACGAGGGCTACCTACGCCCGGACATACCCCTACCGTGGGCGAGGGCGGTCCTCGATCAACTGGTGTACAGCATGGCTCACCAATTTCCCGAAATGGAGCCCCCACAGGCAGCGGACCTCGTCGTCGACACGTTCCTCAACGGCCTCGGCAAACCCTGACGCTCCTGGTCGAGCGAGCTGGCCTCAAGGAATCGCGGCGATCAGGGCGTTAGCCATCGTGGTCGCAGGCCTGCCGTTGCTGCCCGCGTTCAGCGGCGCTTTAGTACTGCAACGACAGGTTGTGATCTCTTCGTCGGTGGTAGTGGCTGGTTCGGGCTCGTGTCTGGCTGGTTCGTTGCCATCTCGACCAGTGCAGGATGTGGTCGAGGGTGTGTTGGATGGGGCGGGTGATGCGGTTGAACAGTCGGCGGATTTCGTTGAGTGTTTACGGAATCAGGTGCTGATCGCCGGTAGGTGATCCCCCTTTTCCGCGTCTTGCCGGAGGAGAAGCAGGAACGCGGCGGCGGTCATGGACAGGGTGATGTGTCGATACCAGGCGGTGTAGTCGCGAACCTGGTAGTGATCGAGTCCGGTTTCGTTCTTGGCGGCCCCGGGTTCGACGACCTCGACCGTCGGTGGCTGCGCGCCCGCACCGGGGTGAAGTGGCACGGCGTAGAGGCTGACGTCCTGCCCGCCTGGGTCGCGGACATGGACTACCCCGTCCCTCCGGTCGTCGCCGAGGCGCTGCGCGAGGCGGTGGACCGTGCCGATCTGGGTTATCCCGACTGGTCCGAGGGCAGCCCGCTGCGCGGACATCCTGAGCGACATCCTCGACGGTGTCGTCAAGGCCCTGGGGCCGACTCCGGACCAGTGGGCACCGGCCGCATCGTGATCCAGAGGGTCGTGGATGACCAGGCCTGCTGGACGGCTGTCAGGCGGGCGCAGGTCACGACGGGGTGGCGCGCCGCTCCACCACCTTGTCGGCGATGACTCGCACGACAACACGCTTCGCGGACGGGTCCGGCTCGTGCCAGGGCTGGCCCGCGTACCGGTGGGACAGTTCGTCGATGAGGGCGCCGTCGGGGTCGTCGGTGATCGTGACGTGTCCGCGGATCTCCACCCGGTCAAAGGGTGAGGCGGGATCGAAGACACTGACGCTGACACGCGGGTCACGCTGGAAGTTGCGGTGCTTGCGGCGTCCTTCGATTGTGGAGAACACCACGTCGTCGCCGTCTGTGCGGCACCACACGGCGGTGGTCTGCGGGGAGCCGTCGGGGTTGACGGTGGCGACGGTGAGGATGTTGCCACCGTCGAGGAGCTTTCTGGCGTGTTCGGACAGGGACATGATGCTGCCTTTCGTCAGGCGGTGGCCGTGCCGGCGTGGACGAGGAGAACGGAGACGGGGGTGCGAGCGACGACGGCCCGGCTGACGCTGTCGTGCAGAACCGCCCCCAGGCCGGCGTGGTGGCCGGGGCCGAGAACGATGAGGTCACAGCCCAGCCGGTGGGCGTATTGCAGTATGGCGTCGGCCCGAAGCTGCTGCTGACCGGGAAGTACCTCTCCCTCTGCGGTGATACCGGCCCGGCGCAGGCGGGCGAGGGCTGCGTCGACAACGTCCTGGGCCTGCTGGTCGTCTTCGAGGTCGACGACGGCGGGAACGGGGCCGTAGAGGAAGTCGGACGGTTTGATGTGCAGGGCGTGCACCGTCGCAAGGGTGACTTTGGCCAGGGACATCACTGTGTCCACGACCGTGTCGGTGACCGGTGTGCCGTCGACGGCCACCAGGATGTTCTTGTACATGGCTGTTCTCCGTATTGGGCTGCGTTCTGGGGTGCGGGGCGCTCGCCGGCTGCGCGAGGCGTGCCGGTCAGATGGTGCTGTGGAGGCGGGTTGCCACATAAAGGGCGCCGAGCGCGGCTGCTACGGCCAAGGTGGAGGTGAAGGCGGTGGTGGCTGCGGACAGGCCGACGGCGTCGCTGAGGAAGCCGGTGACGACGGGCAGCAGCCCGGCGGGCACGTATCCCCCGACGTTCATCGCGGCGTTGGCTTCCGCCAGTCGCTCGGCGGGGACGCTTGAGCTGATGAGGGTCAGGCCGCCCAGCTGACCGAGGCCCTGGCCCGCACCAGCCAGGACTGCGGAGACGGCCAGGAGCGGGGCCGAGGAGATCGACACGGCTGTCACCAGGAAGGCCATGCCCGCCACGATGGAGGCGGCTCCGATGAGCAGGATGGTGCGTACGCGCAGCCGCTGCACGGCGAACTGGACGGCGGTGGCAGCGGTGAACATGACGAAGGCGGTGGCGCCTGCCACCACGCGGCTGGAGGTGTCGAGGACGTCGGCCAGCAGCGATGGACCGAGAGAGAGCACGAACGAGGTGGAGGTGATGCCGGGACCGAAGACGGCGATACCCATCATGAGCTGGGTGCGCTGCGCCCCGGGAACCGAGGGCACACGGATCCACGAACCACTGCTCGGGGCGCCAGGGCGGGTCAGTGGCATGCGCCACACCACCAGCATGGCCAGGGCCAGCAGGACAATCTCCACGAAGAACACCGCGACCGTGGGGCCGGGCAGGGTCTGGGAGAGCACTCCGGCCAGGAGCGGGCCGAAACCGGCGCCGAGCACCATGGCGGCCGAGGCCAGCAGGGCCGCGAGTCTCTTGCGTGCGGGGCCCGCAACGTCGGTGACGGCTGCCATGCCGGCGGAGACGATCGAGCCGACGGCGATGCCGCTGAGCAGCCGGGCGATGGCCAGGGCCGTGACGGAACCTGCGGTGGCGAACAGCACACTCGCCATCACTCCCAGCGCGAGAGCGGGCAGCAAAACCGGTTTGCGGCCGATGCGATCCGACGTCACGCCCGCGACGAGCAGCGCGGCCAGGAGCCCGACGATGTAGAAGGCGAAGATGACCGTCAGGGTGCCCGACGAGAAGCCGAGCTCGTCCTGCCACAGCACGTACAGGGGGGTGGCGGTGTTGGACAGGATGAACACGGCCGTCACGGGCCAGGCGGCCAGCCACACGGCGCGCCGGGGCGCGGCGGTGGGAAGGGGACCGCGTGCGCCGGGCGGCTGCTGCCCAGGCGGTGCGGGTGTGCGGGTGAGGCGCTTGGTGCGCACGGATACTCCTGACACTGCTGTACGAGAAAAATCGAACCGTCAGTACGACTAGAGTCGAACATAAAAGGCTGTACGATTCAAGTCGTACCGATGTGAGACGCCCCTCGAGGTGGTGCAGATGGTCTCCGCGATTACGGCCGGTCGTTACGCTGGCCCCTTCGCGCCTCCTGTCCCGTTGCCGGAACCGCTGCCGGAGCCGGCTTCGCAGGATCTGCGACTGGAAGTGGTGATGGGAGCGCTGAGCGATCCGCTGCGCATGGGAATCGTGCAGACGCTGCTGCTGAAGGCCGAGGCATTCGATCACACCTGCGGCTGGTTCGGTCTCGATCGGCCGAAGTCGTCGCTGACGCATCACTTCCGCGCACTGCGGGAAGCCGGGCTGATCAGGCAGCGCCAGTACGGGCTGGAGCGGCGCAGTCACGTCCGCATCGAGGATCTTGAGGACCGCTTCCCCGGGCTGCTGGATCTGATCGCCGACTGGCGGCCTGCGGCTGCGGCAAGCCGGGACTAGGAGTTCTCGGCCTGGAACATCGAGTGCTGCTTTTCCAGGTCAGCGGTGACGGTGATGAACAGCCCTAGCCGACCAGCGGCGGTGGCGGTGTCCTCGATGCGGTTGCGCAAGCGACCGATGACCAGGGCAAAGCTCCACCGGTGCGGACACCGCCTCGGTGTCGCGTGCCCATCCGGCGGCGGGGCGATGCTGAGGACATCGTCGAGCTGGAGGCGGATGAAGCGGGGAGCGGGACCATACACTCTCCGGTGCGCACGCTTGGCCATCAGGGACAGGTCCATCGGGTCGGCCAGGGCGCCCTGGAGTGCAATCCGTCAGGGATAGCGCTCGATAAAGCCGCTTAGCGTAGGTGGCTCCAAACCAACCGACGGCTGCTCGGCCTCACCTTGGCTGCCACCGTCGCCTTACTGATCTTCGTGACGATCGCCTTCTCTGGGGCGCTGAGCAGAAGGCGGTCCCACAGCCCCCGGTGCCGTTGGGGCTGACCCGATGAACCGCCGATTTCGTTGATCTGGTACTTCCCGAGGAGAGACCACCAGCTGATCGGGGTCCAGCTGTTAGGGCGTGACGGTCAGCGGGCCTGGTTCTTGCCACGCCGGTGGGTCACGTACGTTCCGAGGCCCAGCCCGGCTCCGATGAGGAGCAAGAGGACTCCGAGCGCGCCAGCCATGCCAGCACCGATGTCGGCCCCCGCACCCGGGGTGTGGAAAACAGTCAGCCGTATGACTGCGACTGCCAGGAGCAGGACCCCCGCCCCGGCCACGATGGAGGCAGCCACAGGGAGAGGTTTGGCGTTAGGAGTCACCGTGTTGCTTACCGTGCGGTTGTCAGAGTTCATCGCGTTCCGCTTCTGCCGCGTGCTAGAAAGCACTCCCTTATCCTTCGTACTGGGTCCACCCGGCGACGCGGACGCCCGTAGTGGTTAGTTGCCACGTTATCGGAAGCGACTCGCCGTGGGGCAATCGCAGTAGTTGGCGTGGCTAGCGGGTTGGGGGTCAGTCGTTTCGGTCGGCTTCCGGGCAGCGGGCTGCTGATCACGGATATGACGGTTTTCTCCTTTGCTGGCCAGAGCCTGGGATAAGGGGGGAAGCGCGCGGCGGGGCCAGGCGGAGTTCGCGATGACGTCGACGAAGACGATCGAGTAAGGGTCCGTTGCTGGGCTGGTAGACCGGCATCGCGATCGACTGCTCGTCCGACGTGGCCGCCGGTTCGGCTCAGCTTCCACACCTTGATCAGATTGTTCGGTGCTGGTTGGGTACCGGCGTCGTGGGTCCCGGTGAGGCGGACCCTGTGCCCCATCCAGAGCGATTCCTGTGTTCGGCAGCAGAGGGATCGGCGTTCCAACTCGCGAGGAGTCTCCAGGCTTCCTGAGACTGTCGGTCCTGTGCCGGGAGGTAGACGAAAAGAGTCTGGTCGTCCTGGCCGGGCATCGTGAATGCCTGGTAGTCGATGGTCAGGTCACCGACCTGCGGGTGCCGGAGCCTTTTCTGTCCGAAGGTGCGTACCAGCACCTTGTGATCGGCCCACCAGCGGCGGAACGACTCGCTCTTCATCGTCAGTTCGCCCACTAACTCGGCCGTACGAGTGTCGTCCGGGTAGCGCCCGGCGTCGAGACGCAGCATGGCGGTCGCCTCGGCGGCGATGCGTTCCCAGTCGGTGTTGAGTTCGCGGGCGGCCTCGTCGAGGATCATCCACCGGGTCAGGTTCCGCTCCCGGCGGGGCATGGCGTCGAAGTCCGCGATGAGCACCCTGCACAGGTGGTTGGTCGCCAGTACGTCGGTACGCAGCCCCAGGATGAACGCCGCGTGATCGGTGTAGGAGTCCAGCAGCCGCCGAAGCCCCGGACGCACCTTCTGCACCGCGGGTGCCTGGCGCCGCGCCGCGGCAGTCCTGTCGCGGGTGAGGTCGAACAGGTGCGACCGTTCCGACGTGTCCAGCTGGAGCGCTGAAGCGATCGCGTCCAGCACACTGCCGGAAGGAGTGATCTGCCGACCCTGCTCCAAACGCGTGTAGTAGTCGGTGGACACTCCGGCGAGCTGCGCCACCTCTTCGCGACGCAGTCCCGGTACGCGGCGGTAGGCGCCACGCTCGGGCAGACCGACCGACTCAGGGTCGATCCGGGCGCGCCGACTGCGCAGGAAGTCACTGAGATCGGCGTTGTACGGCATGAGCCCATTCTGCCTCGGGCGGATAGTTCATTTCGGTGAGAGTGGGACTCTGCGTCCTAGGCATCGGATTCCCTCGCAGTTAAGGGCCAGCCATCGGGCTCTACGGCGGTCGAGACGGTGGTGAAGTGATGAAGGAAGGGCCATTGCTTCCGGGGCAGATCCGGGGCGGGCCGTTCCCGGCTCGAGCAGGGAGTGCAGGTGTCCCATGGTGAGCCGGCCTGTGCTCTTTTCACAAAGTGGGAGATTGGTATGACCAGGATTCTGATGGTGCTGTCGGGCGCCGATCTGTGGACCGGTGCGGACGGCACGAAAGACCCGAGCGGGTACTGGGCGGAGGAGTTCGCCGTACCGCACCGTCTGCTGACGGAGGCCGGTTTCACCGTCGACATCGCCGCTCCCGTGGGAGGCCAGCCGACTCCCGACCCCATGAGTCTTCGCCCCGAGGTCGCCGGCCCCGAGGCACCTGAGTACGCGGCGTACATCGACAAGTACGCCGGGGAACTGGCCGCTCCCCGGACGCTGTCCGATGTCGACACTGCGGATTACGACGCCGTGTTCATCCCCGGCGGCCACGGCCCCATGGAGGATCTGGCCCACGACCCCGACCTCGGTCGCATCCTCACCGAGTTCGACGCCGCAGGAAAGATCATCGCGCCGTTGTGCCACGGCCCCGCCGCACTGCTGACAGCGAATCGACCTGGCGGTGGCTGGCTCTTCCAGGGCAGGAACCTGACCGTCTTCACCAACGAGGAGGAACGCCTCAACGGCACCGCCGACCACGCCCCATGGCTGGTGGAGAGCGTCCTGCGGGCTCGTGGCGCCGTGGTCCGCTCCGCCGCGAACGCGTGGGAATCCAACGTCGTCGTCGACGGCAACCTCATCTCGGGACAGAACCCCAACTCCAGCAGGCCCCTCGCCGAGAAGGTCATCACCACACTCAACGCTTCCTGACCACTCACACCCAAAGGCGGTCCCGGCCGACACAGGACGGGACCGTCCGGCAGGTCGCGCCGCTGCTGTTCCACGGCGCCCACCAGATGCCCTCACCGGTCGTTTCCGGAGTGGGATGCCGAGGCGTCGCACTCCGGAAGCTGCTGTGCCACTTCGGAGGGATCAGGCTGAGGTGCCTGGTGCTGTCGGATCCAAGGCGAGCGGACGAGGGAGCCGGTGCGGAGCGCGGGCGACTGACGAGCGCGCCGGAGACGGCGGGGCCGGGCACCTCAGGCCCACAGGGAGTGCACAGGAGTGCACAACAGCTTCTCAGCTTCTCAGGCCGAGGATGCCGCGCCGTCTTCAGGCGAATCGAGCACAGCACGGACCGCTCGCGCCGAAGCCGGGTTCCCTCGGCTCTGCCGCCGAAGCCGTCGATCATGTGCAGATCGGCTGGATTGGCGGCGGCGCGCCGCCATCTGATGCGTATATCTGTCCGGCGGCGGACCGGGGATCCGGAAGGACCACCAGCCCGAACGGAGGCGACGGCGTTACCCCATAGGCCACGGTGGCGCGCATATTCGCACCCTTGAGAGGTGATGGCCCCTGCGGAGGCAAGTGATTCCAGCGTGCCGACCCGTATCAACGGCTCCTGGACGGTTGGTGCGTCACGGGTTCCAGAACAAGGACCGGTATGATCCGTTCCGTGTTGCGCTGGTATTCCGCGTAGTCGGGAAATGCCTCGACCGCACGCTTCCACCATCTTCCCGCTCTTGTCCCGCTGCCTCGTGATCGATGTACTCCCGCCGCTTGGCCCCGTCCTGAAGCTCCACCCGCGGATTGCTCATGACGTTGTGGTACCAGGCCGGATGCCGGGGCCGCCGCCCTGAGAGGCGACCAGCGCATAGCGCCCCGCGTTCTCCACGCGCATCAAAGGGGTCTTGCGTATCTTCCCCGTCTTTTGCCCCGCATCGTCAGGACGACCACGGGACGGCCGACTATCGTGTTTCCCTCGGTACCGTTGCTGCTCTCGAAGAGCGCAACCTGGTCCCGGGCAATGTCCAGGGCACTGGGTTCGTATTCGCCGTTCAGAGCCATGTGTTCCTTACCTTCTTGTGTGGGCTGTTTGAGCCAGTCGTAGGGTTCCGGCCGCCCAGGGGCGCCGGGTATGGCTTTCATGTGTCTCGGATGCCGTCGGGAGCACAGCTCGCGGCGTCGGCGACTTCGCGGTGAAGTCGTTCTCCGCGAAGTCGGGGGCAGGGGCGGGCTGGACGCTGAACACTCCGCCCGCCTCACGTATGGCGGCGTTCAACGACATGCGACCGTTCGGGTTCCGCGGGCGAGTTCTCGGTGCCCGCCCGGGCTAGCCGGAGCGGCACGGTGCCAACTGGTTCCCGTACGAGCGCCGCACCCGCCATCCGGCCTGCTACGGCACCGAGTACCCGCCGTCGATCGGCAGCGCCACGCCCGTGATGAACCCCGCCTTCTCCGAGCAGAGCCAGACCACGGCGTCGGCGATCTCACTCGCGTTGGCTATCCGTCCCAGGAGGTGGGCAGCGATGATCGACCCGACACCGTGACCAGCGCGCCCTCGGCCGCCAGTGCCAGGGCCGTCGCCCGCCCGATACCGGATCCGCCTCCGGTGACGAGGGCCGTCTTGCCCGCGAATTGCGGTGACATGTCTGTCCTTTCCGTTTTCGTGTCTGCGTGCGGGGGTCAGTAGCGGGCGCTGCTGGCCTGCAGGTGCGGGGGCACCATCGATGGGCGGCCGTCCACAGTGGCTCCGGCGAACTGGATCATCGGCGCGAACATCCTGTTGTTGTCGACCGGGAAGTTCAGAGTGGGAGAGGACACGTCATCCAGCGCCGCGCGCTGGGCCTCGGTGAGGGTCACGTCCAGGCCCGGCCAAGACGCAGAACGCCTCCAAACCGCAGCAATCGTCCAGGAGTAGACGCCTGGCTCCGCCGCCTCCCGCCGTCGGCGACCGCCCGCAGCGCCTCTAGGCGTGGACGACCGACAGCACCCGTGCGGTGTCGACGACCTTGTTCATGGGTTTCCGATCTTCGCGTTCGTGCTTGGCATGCGGTGAGTTCGCCGGTCAACGCCGTGGCCGACCGAGTTCCGTTATGCGGGTAGGCCGATGTCGACGTCTGCGGCGACTTTGAGGTCGATCAGCAGCGGAAGTTCGCCGCGTTGGAGGTGGCCCGTCAGTTGGTCGAGGTCGGCGAGGTCGGTGACGGTCATCGCGTGTCCGCCGAGCGCGCGTCCGACTTCTTCGAGGCTGGGCCAGTCGATCAAGGAGTGGGCCGGGTCGGCTCCGAATTCGCGGAGTTTGGTCCATTCCGCGCCGTAGGCGCCGTCGTTGACGATGACGAGTACCAGGGGGAGTCGATATCGCACGGCGGTGCTGAACTCGATCAGTCCCATCATGGCGCCGCCGTCGCCGGCGACCGCGACGGTGGTCCGGTCTGGATGCACGGCCGCGGCTCCGACCGCGGTGGCCAGGCCGAGTCCGATCGACCCGAAACTGGCGGCGTGGGTGAAGTCGCGTGGGTCGGCGACGTGCAGGTACCGCCAGGGTGCGCGGACGAATCGGCCGACGTCGGTGACCATGACGCGCTGGGCCGGGAGAAGTTCGTCCAGCCGGATCATGGCCGTCCGGACGTCGACGGTGGATTCGGTGCCTGCGTCGGTAAAGTCCGCAGCGGCGGTGTGATCCGCGAGAGCGTTGGCTAGGCGCTGGGATCGGAATCCGCTCGGCTGGTGGTCCGCGGCGCGCAACTCGGTCATCGATGTCGCCGTGCTGCGGGCGTCACCAATCACGGCGACATCGACCGGTGTGGATCCGCCGAAGGCCCGCGGGTAGGTGTCGACCTGGATCACTGCCTTGCCCGCGAAGGCACTTCCGCCGCCGGTGGTGAACTGGTTGAGGCTGGCACCGAAGGCGATGACGCAGTCAGCGTCGGCGAGGGTGTTCACGGCGAGCTCATGTGCCACTCCGCCGATCACGCCAAGGTCGAACGGATCGCCCCGGAACAGGTCGCGTGCGAGCAGGGTGGTGGCTACCGGCGCACCGATGGTTTCCGCGAGCGCGAGAATCTCTGCCCGCGCACCGCCGAGTGCCACGCCTCGTCCCGCCAGTACCAGCGGACGCCGTGCTGAGGCGAGCACGCCGAGTGCGCGGTCGAGTATGTCCTCGTCCGGTGCCACGGCCTGGGCGGATCGAGCCTCGAACGCCGTGCGAGTCTCGGTCACGTCGGCCGTGAGCAGATCCGCGGGAACGTCGAGCACCACGGGATTTCGGTTGGCCACAGCGTGCTGAAAGGCGATGGCGACGCTGTCGAACACGTCGTTGGGGTTGTGCACCCGTTGGTAGTGAGCGCCGGCGGGTGCGACGAGGGAAGGCAGGTCGATGTGCTGAACGTGCCCGCGGACCGCCGGGGTGTCGCCGGTGAGGATCACCAGCGGCGTGCGTGATCGGGCCGCCTCCACGATCGCGGTCAGTGCATTGGTCACCGCAGGGCCGTGGGTGATTGCGACGGAACCGGTACGGTTGCCGATCCGTGCGTACCCCTGCGCCATGAGCACCGCACCGCGCTCGTCGACGGCACCGAGGTAGCGACCGCCTTGCTCGCGGATGAAATCGGTGATGTACAGCATGTTCGCGTCACCGAGGACGCCGAACAGTGTGTCGACACCGTTGTCTCGCAAGGCTTTCGCCACTGCCTCATGTACCTTCACCGGGCGGCCTCCACAGTGTTGTGCAGGTGGCCGATGCCCTCGATTTCGATGTCGACGATGTCCTCCGGCCGCAGGTACGCACCGGAAGCGAGGGCGACCCCGGAGGGCGTGCCGGTCAGGACCACGTCACCGACATCGAGAGGCACCGAGGCGGAAACGGTCTCGATGATCTCGGGTATCGAGAAAAGCATTTCGCTCGTGCGGCCGTTCTGCCGTAGTTCGCCGTTGACCCGCGTGGTGATCGCGAGATCGAGTGGTTGCTCGAATTCCTCGGCGGTCACCACAGCCGGGCCCAGTGGCTTGAAGGTGGGAAAGGTCTTCCCGCGAGCGACCGCGCCGGTGTCGCTGATGGCGCCGTCGGTCATCCCCGCCAACTGCACGTCGCGGGCCGAGACGTCATTGACGATCGTCAACCCTGCGACATGGCGCCACGCGTCCGCAGCACGGATGCCTTTTCCCGGTGTGCCGACCACGATCGCAAGTTCAGCCTCGTAGTCGACATGCCCCGGTGCTTCGGCCGGTAGCAGTATGGGCGAACGTGGGCCCACCACCATTTCACCCGAGACCGTGATGAACACCACCGATGACGGTGTCGGCATCTCTGCTTCGGCGAGGTGATCAAGGTAATTCGCACCAGCGATCACTACCTTGCCGGGGGCGGCCACCGGCGCCAGCAATTCCGCCGAATCCGTCGGAATCCGCTCAAGTACCGAGGCAGTGCGGGCGAGACTGAGGTCGTGTGTCAACAGGGCCTCGACGTCGGGGTGAGGGAGATCGAGCAGGAGCAACTCGTTCCCCTCACCCCGAGCGAGGCCGCGCGGGGTGCGGTACAGGCGCATCGGTCATTCGCTCCCGGCGAGAATCGTCACCGCGCGGCGGGAAAGGCGCCACACGCCGTCGCCACCCCGCACGAACCGGTCCTTCAGATGAGTCAGCGCGCGGGCGGCGGGCCCGAGCTTCTGTTCATCGCCCAGATGGAACAACTGCAGCAGGGTCTCGGTTTCGGCCTCGTCGGGACCGAGCAGACGGAACGAGGGTTCGGCGGAAAAATGCACACGCCTAATTCCGTCGGTCTCTCGTTTCCGCATGGCCGCTGCGAGTTCTTCCCCCTTAACCGTGACGTCGCCGATCGTCATTTCGGCGTCGGTGGTGAGCAACTCCACGGTGCGCGAGGCGTGACCGCCGTCGACCAGTTGGAAGAATGTCGTGATGACCTCCAGGCAGGCGATCCGCGCCTGTGCCGTGGCCGGGTCCGGCTCCGCGCCGATCAGCCGGGTGGTCTTCGCCGTGTTCACCACGTCGGCGCCACCAAGTCCGCGGCGTTCTCGCCCGCGCGAAGCCGCTTGAGGAGCGAGTCGGGATCGAACGGGACACCGACAGGATTCTTGGCGAAGGAATCGGACTCCATGAATTCCACGCCCTCTGCCGCCGTCTCGAAGTTGTCCACCTGGAGTTCGATCTGATTGCCGTCGGGGTCGGCGTAATACATCGACGTCGTCGTCCCGTGGTTGATCGTCATCGTTGGGCGGATCGAGTTCTCGCCCAATCGCTCATAGTTCCCGAGCAGGTCCTCGAGCGAGCGGTAGGTGAACGCGATGTGGGACAACCCGTGCAGCGGCAGGCCGGAAAGGTGCTCCGCCGAGGCGTCCGAAGTTGTCGCCTCGCCCGCACCGACAAGCCCCTCCGACTTGCCGGCCAGTTCGGCGGCCATTTTCGCGGCGGCGTCAGGATTGGCCAGTGCGATCCGGTGGTGCTCGTCGTCATAGGTGAGGAATGCGCCGGACGGGTTTTCATGGACGACGCGAGCGTCAAGGACCTGCACATACCAATCACGCATTTGGGAGACCTGCCGGGTCCACAGGACGACATGCGCCAACTTCACCGGTGAAGCCATGATGGCAACCTCGCTGATTCGATAGAATTGTTCAGATTGACAGAATTCGAAGGGTCAGAGCGGCCGCACTGAATACGAGCAGCACGGCCGCGGCCGTAATGTTCCAGTCGTTGATGCGCACGTGTGCGACGATCGCGCCGAGAAAGTAGAGGATCACCCCGACGGCGGCGGCAAGTCCCAGCGGCCACCAGAACAGGCCGACGACCAGGCCGACACCACCGGCGATTTCCGCGGCGGCGAGGAGCCAGACCTTGTCGTCGGGAACACTGACCTTGCGCAGTGTCGCCATTTGCGATTCCTGACGAGTCAGCTTTCCGCTCGCGGAGAGGAAGAGAATGCCGGCGAGCAACGCCGACACGATTGCGGCGGCAGTGAACATCACGGTTCCTCGCGTGTTGCGAGCGGGCTGAGGTGTTTGTGATCGGTCATGACACCAGTCTCGGCGTCCGGGTCGATCTTGCCAAACTGCCCATTAGCTACTTACTATTAGTAAGTGACCTCGTCAGCCACCCGCCCCGATGCGGGCACACTCCAACACGACACCAACGCCGATGACTGCCGGGTCATGCAGACCATGCTGGACATCATCGGGCGGCGCTGGGCCGGCGCGGTTCTGCTGGCCAGCACCCGCGGAGCTCGCCGGTTCGGTGAGTACCGCCGGCTGGTCGTCGGCATCTCGGACCGCCTGTTGTCGCAACGCCTCAAGCAGTTGGAGTCCCTCGAGCTCATCGAGCGCGAGGTGATACCCACGACCCCGGTCCAGATCGTTTATCGACCCACGCTCGGCGGCGAGGAATTGATCGCCGCACTACAACCCCTGCTCCGCTGGGGAACCCGGCATCTTTCCCAAGATGCTTGATACGGAACCGCACGGGGCTACGTAGAGGTCGGGTACTTCTCGATCCTCACCGAACAGCCGGTTGTGCGGACACCACACCGTGGGCGGCGTTGCGGTGTGCCCTCGGGTGATATGCGAGGTCCCGGTCCGTCCGTAGCTTCGGAACACGAGGCGGCTACGGAAGGAGCCATCGTGCAGGTCGACGGTGCTGTCGTGGTGGTCAGCGGTGCGGGCTCGGGTCTCGGACTCGCGACCGCGAGGCGACTGGGTGCGGCTGGCGCTTCGGTCGGCCTGTTCGATCTGGACGCGGAGCTGGCGGACAAAGCCCGGGTCGAGATCGGCGACCGGGCGCTCGCCGTGCCCGTTGACGTCACCGACGGGACCGCGGTGGAGGCGGCGGTGGTCGAGGTCGTCGACCGGTTCGGGGCGGTGCACATTTGCGTCAACTGTGCCGGCGTGGCTTCCGCGGCGAAGGTGGTGAGTCGGGGTGTGCCCGCGCAGCTGGACGGGTTCGCGCGGACGGTCGCGATCAACCTGGTCGGCACGTTCAACGTCACCCGGGTGGCTGCGGCGGCCATGCTGCGCAATGAGCCAGACGCCGGCGGGGAGCGCGGGGTCATCGTGAACACGGCATCCGACGCGGCGTTCGACGGGCAAGTGGGGCAGGCCGCGTACAGCGCGAGCAAGGCCGGCGTCGTCGGCATGACGCTGCCTCTGGCGCGCGACCTCGCTGGCAAGGGGGTGCGGGTCAACGCGGTCGCGCCGGGCCTGTTCGCCACCCGGATGGTCGCCGGGATGCCGGTGGCGGTCCGGGACCGGCTCGTCGACATGATCCTCGAACCGAAGCGGATGGGGGAGCCGGACGAGTTCGCCGCGCTCGTCGAGCACCTCGTCACCAACCGCTACCTCAACGCCGAGTGCATCCGGCTGGACGCGGGCCAGCGGATGCTGCCGCGCTGACAAGGAGGTCACCATGGATCTGTACATCTCCGGCGCGGCGGTCACGCCGTTCGGGAAGTTCCCGGGCCGGACGATCCCGGAGCTTGCCACCGAGGCGGTCGATGCGGCGATCGCGGACGCCGGGTGCGAGCCGGGCGAGATCGGGTTCGCCGCGTTCGGCAACGCCGCCAGTTCGATGATCACCGGGCAGGCCATGATCCAGGGACAACTCGCGCTCCTCGACGGGCAGCTCGCGGGCGCGCAGATCGTCAACGTGGAGAACGCCTGCGCCTCCAGCTCGACCGCGGTGCAGCTGGCGATGATGGCCGTCCGCTCGGGACAGTGCGACACGGCCCTCGCGGTCGGCGCGGAGAAGCTGTCCCATCCGGACAAGACCCGGGCGTTCGCCGCGCTCGGCGCCGCAGTCGATGTGACCGTGCTGGACCCGGATGCGAGCGAGCGGAACTCCGTGTTCATGAACCTTTACGCGGCCGAGGCTCGCCGGTATCTCGCGGAGACCGGTGCGCCCGTGGAGTCGCTGGCGCACGCGGCGGCGACGGTGCGCTTCCACGGCAGTCGCAACCCGAAGGCGCAGTACCGGGAAGCGTATATGCCGGAGGAGATCCTCGCGTCGCGCATGATCGACGATCCACTCACGCTGCTGATGTGCTCGCCGATCGGCGATGGCGCGGCGGCCGTGGTGGTGACCAACCGTCGGCCGGCCGCCGACGCGGTGGCGATCCGTGGCGCGGCGCTGCGCTCCGCCCGCAGACAGGAGGGTGGCGGGCTCGTCACCCGGGTCACCGAGCTGGCGTTCGCCGAGGCCGGGCTCCGACCGTCCGATGTGGACGTGGTGGAGCTGCACGACGCGGCCGCCTCCGCGGCGTTGGTGATCCTGGAGGAGATGGGCATCGTCGGGCAAGGCGAGGCGTGGAAACTCGCGATGGACGGCCAGCTCCGGTTCGACGGCGCCGTGCCGGTCAACCCGAGCGGTGGGCTGATCAGTCGAGGGCATCCGGTCGGCGCGACGGGCTGCGCACAGCTCGTCGAGCTGGTCGACCAGCTGCGCGGCCGCTGTGGCGACCGCCAGGTGCCGAACGCGCGGATCGCGGCGGCGCAGAACGCGGGCGGCGCGGTCACCCTGGACGACCCGTACACGGCCGCGGTGTGCGCGGTGACTGTCCTGGAGCGCCGGTGAGCGGGGGCGAGGGAGCCTACGCCGTCTGGGCTGACGAGCAGTGCGGCGAGGAACGAGCGAGCAGCGCAGGAGGGAAGGCGGTGTGCAAGTGACTGAGTGGAGCGAACAAGCAAACACGATGATCACCACCGAGCGCCGCGGCCCGGTCCTTGTCGTCACCCTTGACCGGCCGAAGCGGCGCAACGCGATCACACTCGCCATGGCTGAGCAGGTCGAGGCGGCGATGAATGAGCTCGACACGGACCCCGAGCTGCGAGTTGGCGTGCTCACCGGCGCCGGCGGCTACTTCTGCGCCGGTCAGGACCTCGCCGAGGCGGCGGCCGGGACGTTCGCCAAGACGCGGGACCGGAGCTGGTTCGGGCTCGTCGGCCGGGGCCCGGCCAAGCCGCTTGTCGCCGCCGTCGAGGGGTTCGCGCTGGCCGGCGGGTTCGAGGTGGTGCTTGCCTGCGATCTGGTTGTCGCCGCACGCGACGCACGCTTCGGCATCCCCGAGATCCACAACGGACAGGTCGCAGCTGCGGGCGGGCTGGTTCGGCTGCCGCTGCGGCTGCCGTACCCGCTGGCCGCCGAGCTGGCGCTGATCGGCGACCCGGTGGACGCCGCCACCCTGCACCGTCACGGTCTGGTGAACCGGCTCGCCGAGCCGGGCGCCGCGCTCGACGTCGCTGTCGAGCTGGCCTCGCGCGTCCACGCGAACCCGCCGGTGGCCGTCCGCCACACTCTGGAGCTGCTGCGTACCACCGCCGCCATGGCCGAGGCCGCCGGCTGGGCCAACCAGAACGCGCAGCTCAGCGCGTACGCCATGGCCAGCACCCCTGAGTACGCTGAGGGCGTCGCCGCGTTCCTGGACAAGAGGCCGCCGTCCTGGGCGTGACCACGGCAGGAACGGAGGTCCCCGTGGACGCACTCACCAAGTCGCTTACCGCGCTGCTCGATGGCCTCGCCAACGACGCGGCGCCCACGGAGTACGACGGCCTCCTTGACGACCTGCTCACCGCGCTGCCCGGCCCGTCGCACCCGGAGCTTGCGGCCGCCGCGCGAGGCGCGCACCAGGCGGTCGCACACCGGCGGCAGCGGGAGCGGCAGCTGGCCGTCCTCTACGACACCGCGCGGGACCTGGTGGCGCTGCGCGACGTCGGCGCCACCCTCGGCGCGGTGGTCGAGCGCGCGCACCAGGTGCTGCCCGGCGCGGACGTGACCTACCTGTGCCTGCGCGACCAGGAGACCGGCGGGTTCTACGTGCTCGCCAGCGTCGGGCTGATCTCCCCCGAGTTCAAGCACGTTAAGGTGCCGCCGGGACGCGGCATGTCCGCCGAGATCGAGCGGACCCGCGCGGCGCTGCGGGTCACCCGCTACCTCGATGACTCGGCGATCATGCATGACAGTGGGCTCGACCGGGCGCTCGCCAAGGATGGCTTGGCCTCGGTTCTCGGCGCACCGCTGATCGCCCGTGACGAGGTGCTCGGCGTGCTGTTCGCGGCGAACCGGCACGAGCGGGCGTTCACGGACGAGGAGACCGCGCTGATCACCGCGCTGGCCGACTTCGCCGCGCTCGCCATCGACAATGCGCACCTGTTCGCCGACGCCACCGAGTCGCGCCGCACGATTGAGGCCGACAACCTCGCGCTGCGCCGATCCGCCGAGTTGCACGACCGGCTGGCTCGCCTGGTGATCCGCGGCGCGGAGGTGGCCGACGTCGCCGACGCGCTCGCCGACGTGTTCACCGGGCAGTTGCTCCTGTTGGACCGCAACGACTCCCTGCTCGCCTACCGCGGCCTGTCCGCCAGCGCGGACGCCGGGGGGCCGGAAGGCGTGATCGCCGTTGACTCCGATCTCCTGCGCGACATCGGCGAGAGCAGGCGCACGGGCCGCTGCGTGGTCCGCGACGACGCCGAGCCGCCTCGG
The DNA here is from genome assembly GCF_022678645.1 of Saccharopolyspora soli. Lineage (GTDB taxonomy): Bacteria > Actinomycetota > Actinomycetes > Mycobacteriales > Pseudonocardiaceae > Saccharopolyspora > Saccharopolyspora soli. Next base: position 19,487 of record NZ_JALBWV010000028.1, read on the forward strand.
CTGGTCTCCGCGGTCGGCACCGGCAGGACGTTCCTCGGAGCTCTCGTGCTCGCGCGCCCGGCGCCGGTCACCTCGCTGGACGTGCGCAACCTGGAACGCGCGGCACAAATCGTAGCCTTGCTGACACTGCGACAGGAGGCGATCGTCGAGGCGGAGGAACGTGTTCGCGGCGAGCTGCTGGGGGAGCTGCTGGCCAACCACGCCCCGCCGACCGAGGCGACCCGGCTGCGGGCCTGCGCCCGGCACTTCGACCTCGCCAGGGCGCAGGTGACGCTCGCCGTCCGGGTCGCGTCCGAGGAGGACGTGCCGAAGGTACGGCGGAAGGTCCTGGACCTGGCGCGCACCGAGGAGGGCATCGCGGGCGACTTCGCCGGACTGCTCGCCGTGGTGCTGCCCGCGGAGAGCGCGAAGGACGCGGCCGCCCGGCTGCACCAGCGCATCCAGCGCGAGCTGGGCGTCGCGGTGGTGGTGTGCGGGGTGCCGCCCGTCGACCCGCGCACCGGTAGGCTCGCTGGTTGCTTCGAAACCGCCCGGCGCGGTGTCGCGCTGCTCGAGGCTCTCGGCCGCACCGACGCCCACGCCAGCACAGAGGACCTGATGCTCTACGGCGTCCTGTTCGACGCGTCGCGCAAGGAGGACCTGGCGCGGTTCCTCGACAGCACGCTCGGCGCGCTGCGGGCGCATGACCGCGACCAGGGGTCGGACCTCGTCGGCACGCTCACGGTGTTCTTCGACAGCGGTGGCAACGCGGCGGAGGCGGCACGCCGCATGTTCGTCCACCCCAACACGGTCACGAAGCGACTTGACCGGGTGGCGAGCTTGCTCGGCGCGGACTGGCAGACCGATCACGAGAACCTCGCCCTGCGTGTGGCGCTTCGCTTGCACCAACTGTCCGAACACGACTGAGCACTGCCCAGTGGGGATTCCGCCACCGGGCCGGTGCGGACGGTGTCCCGCCAGCACATTCTCCGCAGGTGGCAACGGACCTAGCGTTCTGAGGCAGCACACGGACGCGGTCGGCGGACCGCGGTCGCCCTCAGAGCGGAGGACGCCATGCCCATGCATGTTGGAATCGACGTTGGTGGCACGTTCACGGACGCCGTGGCGATCACCGACGCCGGCGCGGTCCGGGGCAAGTCACTGTCCACAGCGGACGTCACCGGCGGGATCTTCGGCGCCATCGATGTGTTGCGGGAGCGGATGGGACTGTCCGCGGCGGAGTTCTTCGCGGCCACCGAGCGGTTCGTGCTCGGCAACACCATCGTCACCAACGCGATCGACCAGCTGCGCTTCGCCAAGGTCGGGTTGCTCACCACCGCCGGGTTCAAGGACACGCTGCGGATCGCGCGGTCCGCTCGCGGAGAGGAACGCGACCCGCACGACCTCGCGCCCTACCCGTCGGTCGTCGAGCGCCGGCACACCCGTGAGGTGGCCGAGCGGGTCGACGCGAGCGGCGCGGTCGTGGTGCCACTGGACCTCGGCCAGGTGCGTCGAGACCTCGCGCACCTGGTCGAGGTCGACGGCGTCGAGGCGGTCGCCGTCTGTCTACTGTGGTCGTTCCGCAACAGCGAGCACGAGCGGGCGATCGGCGCGCAGATCGAGGAACTCTACCCGAATCTGCCCTACACGCTGTCGTGCGAGTTGACCCCGGTCTACCGAGAGTACGAGCGGATGATCACCACGGTGCTCGACGCTGCGGTGAAACCGATTGTGGCCAACCACTTCCAGGCGCTCGAGGAGGGGCTGCGGGCTGCGGGACTGCAGGTGCGGCCACAGATCATGCAGGTGCACGGCGGCTTCCTGTCCATTCAGGAGACCGCGAAGGCGCCGATCAACATGTTCAACTCCGGCCCAGTGGGCGGGGTCGCCGGGGCGCGGCTGCTCGGTGAGCGGATCGACCGCAGCCGCATCCTCACGACCGACATGGGCGGCACCAGTCTCGACGCGGCGGCCATCATCGACGGCGAGCTGCGGATCCTGCCGCGCGCCAGGATCGGCGAGTTCCCGACCAGCCTCACCGCGGTCGACATCGAGTCGATCGGCGCGGGCGGCGGCAGCCTCGGCTGGATCGACGAGCGCGGCCTGCTGCGGGTCGGCCCGCGCAGCGCGGGCTCCCGGCCTGGTCCGGTCTGCTACGCCCGCGGCGGCACCGAACCGACCGTGACCGACGCGGCCCTTGTGATGCGCCTGATCAACCCGGACTACTACCTCGGCGGCACGATGACGCTGGACGCCGACCTGGCCCGCAAGGCTGTCGGGGAACGGCTCGGGCAGCGGCTCGGACTGGATGCCGAGGCCGTCGCGCACGGCATGTACCGGCTCACCGTGCACCAGATGGCCAACGCCGTCCGCAAGATCACCATCAACCGCGGCCACGACCCGCGCGAGTTCACGATGGTCAGCTTCGGGGGCGCGATGGGCCTGTTCGCGGCGGCCATCGCGAACGAGGTCGGCGTGTCCGAGGTGGTCGTGCCGGCCAACGCGGCGGTGTTCTCCGCATGGGGCCTCATGCACGCCGACGCCGTCTACACCGAGGTACGCACGACGCCGTGGAACTTCCGCCAGTCGACCGAGGTGCTGGCGCGGGCGTTCACCGAGCTGGAGGCCGGCGCACGTGCCTGGTTCGCCGACGAGAACATCCCGGAGGACCGACGTGAGCTGATCCGCGAGGCAGACATGAAGTTCGCGGGCCAGATCTTCGAGGTGACCACCCGTCTGCCGGACGAGCCGCTCACCGATGACGCGAAGGGCGCACTGCGCGACCAGTTCGTCCGGGACTACGAGGCTGAGTTCGGCACCGGCACCGCGTGGACCGAGAGCGAGGTGCTGCTGATCAACTCGCGGATCCGCGCGGTCGGCCGGTCCGAGTCGCTGAACCTGCGCGGCGACCACGTGCTCACCAGGCCGGCGGAGCACCTGCGGTACGAGCGCCAGATCATCGATCCCGCCGACGGCAAGCCGCAGACCGTCACTGTCTACCGCGGGTTTGCCGCGATCGGGTCCGCGTTGGGACCTTGCCTCCTCGAAGAGATCGACACCACCGTCTACGTGCCGGCCGGCGCCACCGCCGAGCTGAACGAGCACGGCGACGTCCTGATCACCCTGTCCCGCTGACCGTAGGGAGCTGACACCGATGTCGCTGGAAGAACTCCGCAACGACTACGACCCGGTCACGCTCGAGGTGATCAGAATGCGCCTCGACAACATCGTCGAGGAGATGGGCATCGCGATGATCCGCTCGTCTGGCTCGCCGGTGATCACCGAGGCGCGGGACTACAACACCGCCCTGTTCGACGCGACCGGCCGCATCTACTCCTACTCGGACGCCGTGCAGCTGCACATCGGCTCTGGCGGGGTCGCGGTGCGCAACCTGCTCGCCACCGTCGACGCCGGCGAGCTCCAGCCCGGGGACGCGTTCATCAGCAACGACCCGCACACATCCGGGTCGAGCCACCCACCGGACACCACGGTCATCTCGCCGATCTTCCTGGGCGAGCGGCTGATCGGGTTCGCGCAGTCGCAGGCGCACCTAGTGGACGTCGGCGGCATGGCGCCGGGCGGGTTCGCGCCCGCCGCTACCGACTGCTTCGGCGAGGCGCTGCGCCTTCCCCCTGGCGTGAAGATCTTCGAGCGTGGTGAGCCGGTTGAGTCGGTGCGCAGGCTCATCGGCAACAACGTGCGCACCCCGGTGCTGTACTGGAACGACGTGCGCAGCATGGTCGCCAGCAACAACACCGGCATCCGCAGGCTCGTGGAGACCATCGAGGAGTTCGGCGCCGAGACGTTCGCCGACTACACCGCGCTGAGCTTCGAGCTGGCCGAGCACGTGCTGCGGGGCCGGATCCGCGACATCCCGGACGGCACCTACGCGTCCGAGGAATGGGTCGAGGGCAACGGGCACGACGACGCGCTCTACCGCGTGTACTGCGCGATGACCGTTGCCGGTGACCGGATCACCTTCGACTTCACCGGGTCCAGCCCGCAGACCGACGGGTTTGTCAACTGCAGCTACGGCGCGCTGGTGGGCAGCCTCGCGAGCGCGGTCGTGCCGATCCTCGGCTGGGACGTGCCGTTCAACGAGGGCGTGATGACCGCGTTCACGATCCTCGCTGATGAGGGCAGCATCGTGAACCCGGTGGTGCCGGCGCCCATCAGCAACGGCCACCTCACGGCCGGCGTGCGCGCCACTCGGCTCGTCACCCGGCTGCTGAACCAGGCCTGCGTGAAGAGCACGAACGATATGGTGCGGCAGCGGTGTCAGGGGGAGTGGGGCGACTCGTGGACCGGCGGCATCTCGTCGGGCACCCGCGCGGACACCGGCGAGTTCTTCGTCTGGTTCAACATGGACGGCGGCGGCATGGGGACCGGTGCGCAGCTGGTTCGTGACGGGCACGACGCGGCGGGCCTGCTCACACAGGTGGGCAACATGCTGCCGGACGTCGAGATGAACGAGATGCTCTACCCGACGCTGTACCTGTGGAAGCGGCTCGCCACCGACTCGAGCGGGCACGGCGCGGGCCGCGGTGGCATGGGGCTGGAGTACGCGTGGGTGCCGTGGGGTGCCGACGAGGCCACCGAGACGTTGTTCTGCCCGACCGCGGCCGTGCCGCCGTGGGGGTTCGCCGGCGGGCTGCCGGCTGGCGGCAGCGGGTTCGAGTTCTGGCGGGACAGCAACGTTCGCACGCTGATGGCCGATGGGCGCTACCCGCACCGGGACGCGATCGAAGCGGGCGCGATCGAGCTCCAGGACGTCAACGCGCAGGGACTTCGACTCGGGGTGGGTGACGTGTTCCACTCGTGGCTCGGCGGCGGTGGCGGCATCGGCGACCCGCTGCTGCGTGACCCGCGTGCTGTCGTGGCGGACGTGGTGGACGAGTTCGTCTCGGCCGACCAGGCCCGGGACGTGTACGGCGTCGTGCTCGACGGGGACGGGTTCGACGCCGAGGCGACAGCTGCGCTGCGTGACCGGATCCGGCTGACCCGCCTGGCGGCGGCCGGTTCGCCCGCCGATACCGTGCCGACGCTGCTGCAGTCCGATGTGGACCTTCTGGAGCGCAGGTGGGTGCCCGTCCGAGGCTGCGGTACCGACTGCTGGACGTGCCCGGTCTGCGCCGGCTCGCTCGGCAACGGCGACGATTGGCTTGCGGGTGCGGTGACTACCACGCAGGTGGCGAGCGAACGCCTCGCCGAATTCGGTGTGCGGGTGCGCGAACGCGTCGGCGCGGCCGAGCAGGTCCTCCTCGACGAGTCGCTGTGCCCGCACTGCGGCACCCTGCTCGACGCGCGCGTGCACGTCGCTCAGTCCTGAGTAGATGGTCGGAGGACTTCATGATCGGCAATGCGGTGGCCGCCTCGGCGACCACGACCCACAACGAGCTGGTGCTTGCCGCACTGCGACGTTGGCCGGACCGGAGCGCGTTCGTGTACGGCGAGGTCACCTACACCTACGCGGAGTCGGCGGATCTGATCGCCCGCATGATGGCGGTGCTGGCCGCCCGGGGGATCGGTCCCGGCACGGCGCTGGGCGTGCTCGCACCGAACCGTCCGGAGGCATGGCTCGTGTCGGTGGCCGCTCAGCTGCTCGGCGGGCATTCCGTCGGCATGCACGCCAGGGCGTCGTTCGACGACCACCTCTTCGAGTGTGTGGACGCCGACGTCCGGGTGCTCGTGGTGGACCCGACCTTCGCCGATGACGCCGGGCGACTGGCTGCGGCCGGCGTGTCCACCCTGCTGAGCATCGGGCCGGGTGAGTTCGCGCCGGACATCCTCGCCTTGGCGGCCGCCGAATCGCCCCGCCCACTCGATGCGTCCGATGTGGACGGCGAGCACTGGGCGGAGATCCTTTACACCGGCGGCACCACGGGGCGGTCCAAGGGTGTTATCCAGAGCCAGCGCGCGCGGGCGGCGATCACCCTCGCGGCGCCGCTGGCCTACGAGCTGCCGCTCGCGCCGGTGTATCTGGCCGCTGCGCCGATCACCCATGCCGCAGCGCACTTCCTCGTCCCGACACTGCTGCGCGGCGGGACCGTGGTGCTGCTGGACGGGTTCCGGCCGGAGGAGTTCGTCGAGACCGTCCGCCGCACCCGCGCCAACTTCTCGTTCCTGGTGCCCACGATGATCTACAAGCTGCTCGACCACGGGCAGGCCGCGTCGATCGAGATGCCGACGCTGGAGCGGATCATCTACGGCGCCTCGCCGATGTCACCGAGCAGGTTGATCGAGGGTCACGACCGGCTCGGGCCGGTGTTCACCCAGATCTACGGGCAGACCGAGACACTCGCTCTCGGCACCGCGCTGCTGTCTGCCGAGCACGACCTGTCCGACCAGACCCGGCTGATGTCGTGCGGACGCGCGGTGCCCGGCACCCGGATCGCGTTGCTCGGTGAGGACAACCGGCCGGTGGCCCGCGGCGAGGTCGGCGAGATCGCGATCCGCAGCCCAGGCGTCATGCTCGGATACCACCACCAGCCCGAGCTCACCGCCGAGACGCTCGCCGACGGGTGGCTGCACACCGGCGACATGGGCCGCGAGGACGACGCCGGCTTCTACACCATCGTCGATCGCAAGAAGGACTTCATCATCTCCGGCGGGTTCAACGTCTACACCCGCGAGATCGAGGACGTCCTGTGCGCCGACCCGGCCGTGGCGGCGGCCGCGGTCATCGGCATCCCCGACCCGGTGTGGGGCGAGGCGGTGAAGGCGGTCGTGGTGCCCGTGCCGGGCGCCACTGTGGACATCGCGAATCTGGTCAAGCTGGTGCGTGACGCGAAGGGCGGCGTGCACACGCCGAAGTCGGTGGACGTCGTCGCCGAACTGCCGCTGACCCCGGTCGGCAAGCCGGACAAGAAGGCGCTGCGCGCCGCCTACTGGGCTGACCAGCAGCGCGCCGTGAGCTGATCCCCGACTCGTTGAGAGGAGTCCGCCGTGCGGATTCGTGCCGCCGTGCTCCGGCAGTCGCCGATTTCCGGCCCGTATGCGACGACCACACCACTGTCCATTGAGGATCTTTGGCTCGACGATCCCGGCCCTGGTGAGGTACTCGTGCGCGTCGACGCGGCGGGCCTGTGCCACTCGGACCTGTCCGTCGTGGACGGCAACCGGCCGCGCCCGCTGCCGATGGCGCTCGGCCACGAGGCGGCGGGCACCGTGCTCGAGGTCGGGGTCGGTGTCTACGACGTGCGGCCCGGCGACCGGGTGGTGCTCGTGTACGTGCCGAGCTGCGGAGTCTGCCGCTACTGCGGATCCGGCCGGCCCGCGCTGTGCCCGGCGGCGGCCACGGCGAACGGGTGCGGCGCCCTGATCCGCGGTGGCTCCCGGTTGCGGGACGCCACCGGCGCCGACGTGCGTCACCACCTCGGTGTGTCCGGGTTCGCCACCCACTCCGTGGTGGACCGCAACTCCCTGGTGGTGATCGGTGCGGACGTGCCGGCAGACGTGGCGGCACTGTTTGGCTGCGCCATGCTCACCGGGTTCGGCGCGGTCGTACACACCGCCGCGGTGCGCCCGGGTGACTCGGTCGCGGTGTTCGGGCTCGGCGGTGTCGGGCAGGCGGCGGTGATGGCCGCTGTGGCGGCCGGCGCCTACCCCGTGGTCGCCGTGGATCCAGTGGGGGACAAGCAGAAGCTCGCGCTGGACCTCGGTGCGAGCCACGTCGGCCCGCCCGACGTGGCCGCGTCGCTGGTGAAGGAGGCCAGCCCCGGCGGGGTCGACTGGGCGTTCGAGGTTGTCGGCTCTGCCGCCGTGCTCGAGTCCGCCTACGCGGTGACCGGTCGAGGCGGCACGGCCGTCGCCGTCGGACTCCCGCACCCCGACACGCGGGTTTCGCTGCCGGTGCTGGACATCGTCGCCGGCAACCGCGGCATCCTCGGCTCCTACATGGGTTCCGCGCAACCTCAGCTCGACATTCCCGCCATGATCGCGTTGTGGCGCGCCGGCCGATTGCCGGTGGACCGGCTCAAGAGCACGGAGCTGCCGTTGTCGGACATCAACTCCGCGCTCGACGCGCTCGCCGGCGGCGCGGCGGTCCGGCAGATAGTGGTGCCCACGTGAATACTCTCGCCCGTGCCGACTTCCCCGTGCTGCGGCCCCAACAGACCCGCTGGAGCGACAACGACGTGTACGGGCACGTCAACAACGCCGCCTACTACCTATGGTTCGACAGCACGGTCAACGGCTGGCTGATGGACACGACCGGCGTGGACATCCGCATGCTGCCGGCCATCGGCGTCGTGGTGGAGACCTCGTGCCGGTTCGTGCATGAAGTCACATTCCCGGACCGGCTCGACATCGGGCTGGCGCTGGAGCACCGCGGCCGCACCAGCGTCCGCTACCGGCTCGGCGTGTTCCGCGATGACCTGCTGTGCGCGCACGGCCAGTTCGTTCACGTGTACGTCGACCCGGCCACCCGCCGCCCGACGCAGATCCCTGACCTGATCGGCAAGGCCCTGGACACGTTGGCATAGAACGGAGCTCGCCCATGCCTGCCATCCGCCTACTTCCCGACCAGACCGCCGAGGACCTCCTGGAGATGGTCCGTGACCTGTGCCGAGCCGAGCTCGCCCCGCGGGCCGCGGCCGCCGAAGCTGGCGGGGAGTTCCCGCGTGACATGTTCCGGCTGCTCGGCAAGCAGGGCATCCTCTCGCTGCCGTACGAGGAACGCTACGGCGGCGGCGGGCTGCCCGACGAGGTCACGCTGCAGGTGGTCGAGGAGATCGCCACCGCCTGGGCCACCGTGGGCGTCGGCCTGACCGTGCAGTGGGCCAGCTGTCATCCACTGTGGAAGCACGGGACCGACGCCCAGCGCGACCGGTGGCTTGGCAACATGATCGGCGGCGATCTGCTCGGCGGCTACTGTCTGTCCGAACCGGACGCCGGCTCCGACGCGGGATCGCTGCGCACGCGGGCGGCGCGCGACGGCGACTCCTACGTCATTACCGGCACCAAGGCGTGGATCACCCACGGCGGCGTCGCGGACTTCTACGCGGTGATGGCGCGAACCTCGGACGACGGGTCCCGCGGCATCTCGTGTTTCCTCGTGCCCGGCGACGCGGAGGGACTCACTGCGGGTCCGCCGGAGACCAAGATGGGGCTCACCGGCTCGCGCACCACGCAGCTGCGGTTCGAGGGTGTGCGGGTCCCGGTCGACCAAAGGATCGACGCCGAGGGTCGTGGCCTTCCCATGGCCCTCGAAGCACTCAACACCGGTCGGCTGTGCATCGCCGCGTGCGCCACCGGTCTCGCGCAGGCGGCACTCGACTGCGCGGTGTCATATGCGCGACAGCGAGAGCAGTTCGGCCAGCCGATCATCAACTTCCAGGGCGTGTCGTTCCTGCTCGCCGACATGTCGGCCGCCGTCGAGAGCGCGCGGGCGACCTATGTGGACGCCGCGCGGCGCAAGGACCGCAGGCTGCCGTTCACCCGGGAGGCCGCGATCGCGAAGCTCGTCACGAGCGACCTCGCGATGAAGGTGACCACCGACGCGGTGCAGGTGCTCGGCGGCGTCGGCTACACACGCGAGTTCCCCGCCGAGCGGTACATGCGCGAGGCCAAGATCATGCAGATCTTCGAGGGCACCAACCAGATCCAGCGGCTCGTGATCGGCCGCGACCTCGCGGCAGGAAGTTGAGCGGGATGCGTTGGGGCATCAGCATTCCGTACCCGGACCTCGGGCTCGCCGAGCAGGCCGACCGGTACGCCGAGCTGGCCGAGGCCGGCTACACCGACTTCTGGACCCTGGAAGCGAGCGGATGGGACGCGTTCACCCCGCTCACAATGGTCGCGACGCGACTCCCGACCGTCCACATCGGAACAGCGATCGTGCCGGTGTTCAGCCGCGGCGCGGCGGTGCTCGCGCAGTCCGCGGCCGCGATGGCCGAGCTTGCCGGGGACCGGTTCACGCTCGGACTCGGCTCGTCGACCAGCGTGATCATGCGGAACTGGAACGGTGTGCCGTTCACCGAGCCGTTCAAACGCACCCGGGACACCGTCCGATTCCTCCGCAGCGCCCTCGCCGGCGAGCGGGTCAACCACTCCTACGACACGTTCGCCGTGCGCGGTTTCCGGCTCGACCGGCCGCCTGCGGTGGTGCCGAGGATCCTGCTCGCGGCGTTGCGGCCTGGCATGCTGCGAATGGCCGGCCGTGAGGGTGACGGCGCGATTCTGAGCTGGCTGTCCGCCGACGACGTCCCCACAGTCACCGCACACGTCGGCGCCGACCGGATGGTGGCCGCGCGGATCTTCGTCGCACCGTCGGTGGACACCGAGGCGGTGCACGCCGCGGCTCGACGGGTTATGGCTGGCTACCTCACCGCGCCGGTGTACCGAGCATTCCACGAGGGGCTTGGCCGTGGCGAGGCGCTGGCCGAGCTATGGTCGCGTTGGGACAGTGGGGACCGGAAGGGTGCTGCCGCCGCGATCCCGGACAAAGTGGTGGACGAGCTGGTGGTCAACGGCAGCCCGGACGAGTGTGTCGAGGGGATCCAGCGCTACGTGGCGAACGGGGTGGACGTGCCGATCATCCTGCCACTGCCGGTCGGTATGACTACCCACGACGCCGCGCTCCGGCTGGCGCCCCGATGAACCGCATGCTCGTCGCCGTTGTTACCAGGGATCGGCTATCGTGCCGTCTGTGTTCAAGCCGAATTGAACGAGGGTCTCGGCCTCACTTTTGTTTCCGCTCCTCGTGAAATATTTGGATAGAACCGCAATCGCGATATCGGCATTTTCCATTTACTTTCCTAAAGTCTGATCCTACCTATTTCGAGCATTTCTGGACCCCGTAGTGCTTCGAAATGGCTTCACTCACTGTCGCCCGATCTAGCCGGTCAGGTCGCGCTAGTGGTCACCAGCCCACCGTATGGGCCATCCACCCACGGGCAGGTCAACGTCGTCCCCGGTGGCGGGGTGCACAAGTACCACCACCTCTACGTCAACACCCTCGACCGCGGCAACCTCGCCAACATCGGCCACCACCGACTCCTCTCCGGCTTCACCAAAATCTTCGCCGCCACCACAAGGTTCCTGCGGCCCGGCGGGCACCTCGCGATCACCCTGCGCCCCTGGCGCGAACACGCCGAACTGATCGACCTGCCCTCCCAAATCGCCGCATGCGGCCGGCAGGCCGGGCTCATCCCCGTCGAGCGCTGCGTAGATCACCTGGGCGACCTACGACTCCCACATCCGCAATCACATCCTGCCCCGCTGGTCTGGCACCGCCCTGGGAGACATTCAGCGGATCGCGGTCAAGGGCTGGGTGAACAAGAAACTCCGCCCGACCATGGCAGACAAGAGCGCCCAGGACATCCTCGTGCTGTTCTCGATGATCCTCGGCGAAGCCGTGGACGAGGGATTGATCGGCGCGAACCCGTGTCGGAAACTGCGCATCAGCTTCGACCCCGACTTCGGCACACTGCACGAAGTGCGGGGGCGGCTGGAACTCGGGCAGCCGAAGACTCCGGCTAGTGTCCGAACGGTGCACCTGCCGCCGTTCCTGGCCGAGGAACTCCGGGCACACCGGGAACGCAACCCGGATGCGCGGTTTGTGTTCACCGGGGCAGGCGGTGGGCTGTACCGGCGGTCCAACTTCCGCCGCCGGATCTGGCTGCCTGCTTTGGCCGGGGACGAGAAGAAGAGGTGGTCACCGATCAACCAAGACTTGCACTTCCATGACCTGCGTCACACGCACGAGACGTGGCTGATCGAGGATCATGTGCCGCGCATCATGCGGCTGGTGCGGCTCGGGCACAAGCGCAAGGACGTCGACGACATCTACTCGCACGTCATGGACCAGATGATCGAGGACACGCTGAAGGCCCTGCAGCAGCGGTGGGAGCAGGATGGCGGGTGGACGTGGCAGGAAAACACCGCTGTGGGGCGGGAAGCGGCATGAACTCTTCGGATTGGGGGTTGTGGTCAGCAGACCGTGCTCCCAATTTGCTCCCAGACGATCCGTGCCGTACGTGTGACGGCTTGCCGCACAGTCGACCTCGACCCGACTGGCGCTGACCCCGAAGAGTCGCCCGATCATGGCCAGGGTTTGTCGCGACCGGCACGACTGTCCTCGCGTCGTGCGGGCTGCGGTTTTACGGCCTGTGTTTTCCAGGCGCGCGATGATCACTCGTTCGTAGCTTCATGGCGCTGGCCGGTGCTGGTAAGCACTAGTGGTAGGTCGCTACCGCGAGGCCAAAGCCCCGCATACAGGAGGGTTGGCGCTGGTGTGCTTTTGGAAGCGAAGAGCTCGTCGAGGGAAAGACTCGTCCAACCAGTCGTGCCCCGCTCCTCACAGTTCATCTGACCCTCCAGCGAAGGTCAGTCCCGAAAATAAGCGAGTTTCGGACACGAACTTCTATCCAGATACGTGGGACCTGGTTGACCGCGTGGCGGGTATCGCTTATGTCAAGCTCCAGTGTCACCAGGAGACCTGGCGCGCTCTTGTCGACGGGGTGGTCGCGGTTGACCAGCTTCCGTCAAGGGACGCTGCTGTTTACTGTGACGGGGTCAATGCTCAAATGGTTGAAGTCGAGCTTTCGGGAATCAAGTTAATGTCCATTCTTCGCATTACTGCAAGTGATCGAATTATTGAGAGCTTCAAGCCTGGTTCTGCGAATGCTGTATCCATTGCGATCCGCTTGCGCAAGGAGATCGTAAGAATATTGGCCAAGATTTCACCAGCTGAAAGCTTGCGAGAAAGAGTGGAGCTTCCGCCTATCGTCCTTGACGACAGGTAATAAAGGACAGGGGCGGCCCGCCTGTCACGTTGCTCCGGTTATGGCCGCTACGGCGATCTGAGGACGCTTCGAGAGGGCTATCTCAGCAGAACCGGGCCCCGACGTCGAGGCCCGGTTCTTTGCTCTATTGTCTCAGCCCCTCAACATCGCGAGATGTGCCTGAAAGCTCCCAGTGAGGCTATCGAGGATCGCCGCGCCTTTCACTGCGCTCGCAAGGGATGGCTGTCCGATAACCCCGGTCGGCGTGTAACCCGCCATGCCGAGCGTCAAGAGGTCGGGCCGTCGGGGGGCCTCGTGGTCGGCGCGTTGCCATCCCTCGCGGACGAGATCCGGTGTGGCGTGCAGGAAGATGCTCGTTTCGAGTTCCTCACCGTGCATGTCATCGTGTCCGCTGCTCTCGCAACCTGCGTCGACACGTGCCTTGTTCATGGATTCTCTATCCGGGTAGAGCGACATTCGACGTTCGGCAACGTTCGCTTCTTGCACCACATTGGACAGAACGTAGTTGCCGCCGTGACCAGAAACGAGAACCAGTTTCTGATTCCCGCGCGCTCCAAGGAAGCCGCCACGTCCGTGACGATCGAGTAGAGGGTCTTGGCAGAGATGCTCACAGAGCCAGCGAGCAGCTTTTCGTGTTCGTGTGAGCAGCTGATCGTGATGGGAGGCAGGCGAAAGAGTCCGTAGGCGTCGGCAAGCAACTTCCCGGCCCACCGGCCCAGGAGAGGCGCCACCGACACCACCAAGAAGGTCACCGACCGTAGCCCGAAGGGGATCTTGTGAGTACCGAACAAGCCAACCTCGTTGCGCTGTTGACTGCCCTGACCAAAGCGTTGTCGGCCAGTGAAGCCACGCCGCCAGCGACGCCTTCTCAACCGGAGATCACCGAGGCTGGTGGTCCGGTGCTGATCTCGATCCCCGAGGCAGCCCGCTTGTTGGGACTCAGTCGCGCCTCGGCCTACCGCTATGCGGCAGCCGGGAAACTGCCCGTCAAGCGGTTCGGTCGGCGCGTGTACGTCATCCGTGCCCGGCTCGCCGATGTCGTGGTTCCCGACTCGGATGTCTCCCTGGAGGTTGACGCTGCATGAGTCCGAGCCGGAAGAAGAACAAGCGAAAGACCGTTCCCGGCAGCGTGTTTCAGCGCGGCAGGAAGTGGGCCTACTCGTTTTATGGTCCGCCGGACGTGTTGACGGGGGTGAAGCCGAAGATCCGGCAGAGCGGATTCGAGACGTGGGATGAGGCATGGGACGCCATGCTGGAAGCGCAGGCTGCTCTCGCTGCCGAGATCTACGTCAAGCCGTCTCGGCAGACGGTGACGGCGTTCTTCGAGTCGTGGTTCCCCTATGTTCGCACGACCACGGAAGCGACGACTGCGGCGAACTACGAGAACCTCGCCCGCTTCTACGTGCTGCCCATCATCGGAAAGCGACCCCTGCAGGACATCACACCGTCTGTGATCGCTGCCCTCTACGAGCACCTGCTCACCAAGGCGCGAATCGGCAAGCGCGATACGAACTGGGGGATGTACCAACTATGGAAATCCGCCCAAGAGCGTGGCGAGGAAATCGGCACTCGTCAGCTCGCCGAAAAGGTCGGCGTGACGCATAAAGGCGCATACAAAGCCGTGCGCCGATACCGAGTGGGCCGTATTCCAGCCGAACCGACAGCGGGCTACGCGCCCAAGACTGTGCAGAGCGTTCACATTATGCTCGGTTCCGCATTCAGTACGGCGAAAGGATGGAAATGCATCGGAGCTGACCCAATGGACAATGTGAAAGCACCCTCTCTCATCCACCGGCCGCACAAAACGTGGACCACTGACCAGATGGCTCGCTTTCTCGAAGTGGCGCGGGCTGATCGGCTCTACGGGCTGTGGGTGCTGGTGGCCTCCACCGGCATGCGGCGGTCCGAACTGTGCGGGCTGACCCGTGACGGGCTGGACCTCGACGCGTCCGAAGGGGCGACGGTGCGCATGAACGTGACCAGCGTGGTCGCGGGCGGCAAGGTCGTCGCCGGGGGAGGCAAGAGCAAGAAGAGTCGGCGGCCGGTCGCCCTCGACCGCTACACGACCGCAGTGCTACGGGAGCACATGGATCGCCTCGACACCGAGCGCGAAGCGTTCGGCAGGGACTACCAGGACAACGGCCTGGTGTTCTGCTGGGAAGACGGCTCGCGGATCTACCCGGACACCATCACCGAGAAGTTCAACGCGCTCGTCGATTGCGCTGGTCTACCGCTGATCACCCTCCACGGCGTGCGGCACAGCTACGCCACGATCGCGCTGCGGTCCGGCGTGCATCCGAAGATCGTCAGCAGTCGGCTCGGGCACTCCACGGCGGCCTTCACGTTGGACACCTACTCCGAAGACGTACCCGACCTCGACCGAGACGCCGCCGAAGACATCGGTGGGCTATTCCTACCCCGCGCCGAGGACGAGACGGAATAGGCGCGATCCGGGCCTTTTAGGCACCATTTTAGGCACCACATCGGAGAATTCTGGGCACCGCGCGCTGTCCTAAATAGCCTTGTGCCCCTGTCCATGCTGGTCAGGGGCACAAGGCAAGAGTGGGCGATACTGGGATCGAACCAGTGACCTCTTCGGTGTGAACGAAGCGCTCTCCCGCTGAGCTAATCGCCCTTGTTTTGTTGTGCTGCCGCCGTTCCCGGCGGCGAGAAGAACGATACACGGTCGTTTTCAGCGGCCGAACAGGGGGGAGGCCAGCCAGGTCCAGTGCAGGCCGAGCCAGCCGCCGACGGTGTGGAACAGGCCCAGCATCCACAGGGTGGCGAGCACGACCACGCAGGTGGCACCCATCACGACGAGCTTGGTGGCGAGGTGCTGGCGGCCGAGCCAGCGGATCCAGCGGTGGTAGTGCCGTTTGGCGAAGGTGTTGACCCGGTGCGCCCAGTGGAACTCGGTGGCGAGGATGCCGAGCCCGGCGAAGACGACCAGCCAGCCGGGGCCGGGGTAGGGGATCATCAGGAGCCCGGCGATCAGCACCAGGGTGCCGAAGACGCCGAGCACGATCCGGTAGGTGGTGTTCAGGCCGGGCTTGCTGCGGATGCGCTCGCGGCGGGCGCGCAGCCGCGCACGCAGCGCGTGCAGGCGGGGATGCCGGGGCGCTCGGCGGTCGTCGACGGTGGGCTCCGTGCTGGGGTGCCGGGATCCCGACTCGGCTGTGTTACTCAGGGCTGTCCACCTGCCGGTTGCGAACGTTCGTCGGTGTCGGGCACTCGGCTGGCCGTGCCGCCGACGGTGTCCGATGTGGGTCAGAATACGGGTCATGTCCGGATCGGTCGTGCCGTGGGCCACAGCGGTCGGTCCGCCGAGTTGTCAAGAGGACAGTTGGCCGGAGTTGGGCGCCTGCCAGCTCGGGAATGTGACTGGGATCATTGGTCGTTATGTGCCACGCCGGGTCTTTCAGCCCTGTCGACGTTCTTCGATCCTGGTCACACTGTGACGCCACTCTCAAAGCGGCGTTCGGGCATACGCGTAGTCGGTAACGGAAGCCGCGCGAGCCGTTAGCCCGATATGGGGAACTGTCGTGGTAAGCGTCTCATCGTCGGGTCGCGATGCGAGAATTCCGCAGGGTCCGATCGCCTATTCTTGAGCGGACGTCAGGCGAGTTCGACGAAGCGGAAAACTCGGTGGTCAACTGGGGCGCGGCGGCGGGTTTCGCAGGGCGAGGGCGACGGATCGAAGATCGGGTGCGAGCACGATTCACTCGGTTACGGAAAGTAGCGAGGTTTGGTCACCGGATAGGTGCCGGTCCTGCGATCCGACGTCCTCTGTCAGGTCGTTCGCAGCGGATCTTCCTCCGGTGTGAACCACGGATCTGGTCCGTCTCGCAATGCGGCGGCCAGTCCGGGCTCACCTCCGAAACCGGAGCCAACTGGACACGCTGCGCACTCGCCTGGTTGCCCAGCGAAGTGGGGCCTGCCCCGTACGGGTGATCTATGTGGGACTTGCGGGCATGCGGGCCTGGAAAGGCGTCACAACTGTGGTGCTCGGTCGATAAGCGGACCGGGAGGGAGAGAGCAGGAAGGGGAGGACAATGCGTAACGATCATGTGACACTGCGTTCGACAGCCGTGTTCGATCTGCTGGCTCCGCAGGCGCCTGCCGTGCCGGTCCAGGTCGAGCTGCGTTACGACACCCGGGACCCGTACGCCGTGGTGGCTGCGTTCCGTACAGGCCGCGCGGGCTGGGTCGAGTGGGTGTTCGCCCGCGATCTGCTCGCCGACGGACTGATCGCGCACGCCGGCGAGGGCGACGTGACGATCCGCCCGGCCGTCGACGACCCGGAGGTCGTCGCGATCGAACTCAGCTCGCCATCGGGCCACGCGGTGTTCGAGGCGTCGGCGCAGGAGCTGGCCGACTTCCTCGACCGCACGTACGACGTGGTGGTGCCGGGCAACGAGAACCTGTGGGTCGACGTGGACGAGGCGCTGACCAGGCTGCTGCCGCACGATCTGGGCTGATCAGGGAAAACCCGGCTCGGCGCGGATCGTGCCGAGTGGCCGGGACCCCCCTTTGATCGTGATCTCGGACGTGGTCTAGAGTTCACTGTGCAACGCGGCGGACGGGCCCGGCAGCCCCGGGCTTCGATGTCGCAGGCAGGCGGACGTAGCGCAGTTGGTAGCGCATCACCTTGCCAAGGTGAGGGTCGCGGGTTCGAGTCCCGTCGTCCGCTCTGGATTCTCTGGCGGTCCAGCCGGCTTCGGTGTGGATGCGGAGTCCGGCGGAGTGGCCGAGTGGCTTAGGCAAGGGCCTGCAAAGCCCTGTACGCGGGTTCGATTCCCGCCTCCGCCTCGCGCGATTAGCTCAGTGGGAGAGCGCTACCTTGACACGGTAGAGGTCACTGGTTCAATCCCAGTATCGCGCACCAAATCTTGGTGCAGGCCAGCGGCTTTGTTACCTCGTGGGGTGGGTTTGCTGTCAGCTTGCGAATGGCGATGAAATGGCGATGTGATCTTGAACGGGCTCGCTACCGCCGGTTTCTAGGGTGTTCCGCAGGCGCGGGAACCACATCATGAGTTGGGCACGCTCGGCGGCCGTCAATGCTCTCAGGGAGGCCGCCCATCGGGCTTCCAGGACGTCGAGGATGTGTTGTTCCATCTCCGGCGTCACGTGGTCGTAGACCCGGGCGATGCCCTTCATCTTCTGGCCGAGCCGGGCACGGCGTGCCACCTCCGACACCCCGTCCTCGGTCAGCCACGTGCTGTGAGTGTGTCGTCCTTCGTGGAAGGTGAACCACATCAGCACTGCCGGGACGTGATCCTCAGCCTGCGGGTCGTCCGGCTCGATGCCGTCCCAAGCTGGGCGCCAGTGGCGCTGACGGAAGTTCGACCTCCGCAGGAGGTTCCCGTCGCGAGTGCAGAAGATGAACGGGTGGCGGTGGGAGTCCAGCAGCGTTTCGTAGAGCACGGCGATGCTCGGGGGTAGTAGGACGTCCCTGGACCCGGCAGGGGTCTTCGTCCTTCCTTTCTTCTTTCCCTTGCCTGGTCGTGAGGTCTTCCGCTGCACGGGATTCGGGCCGCCGTCGGCGAAGACGCCGCCGGGACCGACGCGACGGCCCCCTTTGAACAGCTTCCCTCCGATCTCCTTCAACGGAAGATCGATGCGGATCGCCTGGCGCTCGCGGTTGTACTCGTGCCGCTGCTGGCCGGCCAGCTCGCTCCAGCGTCCTCCGGTGTAGGCGTCCATCACGGCGAGGACGAATCCCGCCGGGCCGACCGAGAGGTACAGCCGCATGGCCGCACGCAGAACCTGTACTGGCGTGGCGACGAGGCGGTCCGGGGCGAACTCGCCGGAGGTGACCCGGATACCTGAGCACGGGTTGGCCGGGATGCACTGGTCGCGGGCGGCCATGTTGAGGAACGTCGAGAACGTGGCGAACACCGACGACACCGTGGACTCGGCGTAGTCTTCGTGCAGCTCGGAGACCCACTTCTCGATCTCCAGGTAGCTGTTGAAGATCCCGATCATCGGCCACCCGGACCACTGCGGCAGCAGGTGGTTGTTCAGATGGGACTTGTACTTCGCCAGCGTCGTCGGTTCCAGGCGAGGACCGATGGAGTCCAGCAGCTCCGAGGCGAAGTCCCCGAACGGGATGTTGCCCTTGCGGGGGTCGATCCACATGTGTCGGCGGATCAGGGCTTCCTGTTCGTTTCCCCAATCCTCGGCGGCCTTTTCGGATGTAAAGCCGGACTTGCTGCCCCAGGTTCCATCGGGACGCTTGTACCGGGCACGCCAGCCATCACCCTGGGCATCGCCCAGTCGTTGACCGTAGGCCATGACCACTTCCTTCCTTGCTCTTGTTCTCTTTGCGAAGCCGCCCCGGCTGGTGCCGGGGCGGACATTTGTGTGGGCACGGTGCCCGGGTCAGGCCGCCCGGAAGCCTCTCCGTTGAGGCATGGGAGTTTTCCCGGCGAGCCTGACGATTTCTGCGGCGTCGTCGCGGCTGAAGCGGTAGTGCTTGCCGAACCTGCGGTGCGGGATGAGCCCGGCTGCTGCCTGCTCCTTCAATGTGCGTGGCGAAAGCCGCAGGAGGTCTCCGAGCTGTTCGGCGGTGAGCAAAGCATCGGAGTCGTGCGGAGCGTGTTCGGCCAGCGTGCGGACGGCGTCGGCCAATTCACGAGCTGCCGAGGCAAGTTCGGCTGCTGCCGAGAGCGTGTCGGCATCCGCAGCAGCGGCATCGGTGAGCGGATCGTGGGTGCTCATGCAGCACCCCCCTCAACCCCGTCACGGGCGCCTTCGACCAGGCTTCGGAGGGCTGCGTTGAGCTGCCTTTCCGTCGACCATGCGGAGTGCCGGGAGTGATCGCTCGGCTGAGGAGTACGACTCATTTCGTCCTCACCTCGTGTGATCGTCGGCTGGTCGCACATGCAAGAAACTGCCGGGGCGCCCCAGACCCGCGGCAACATCGCGGCGGGAAGCGTAACGCCGGCGGACGGGATCGGGCCGTGACTGCCGTGTCACGCACCGATGCACGGCGTTTCGGTCACGCCGTCGTGCTGGAGGAAAGCCCGCGTTGCCAGCGGCGCCGAACTGGTTCTTACGCAACGTTGGCTCCTGGATTTGTTTCGTTGGTGACCTCGATGCGCCTGCTCTGGTGCCGAAGTCGCCGCAGGAAGATGTCGTGATAGTCCGCCCGCAGGTCGATTCCCTGGAAAGACCGGCACAATTGTCGGGCGGCGAGGCCGGTGGTTCCTGCTCCGGAGAAGAGATCGAGGACGCGGCCGTTTTCAGGGCAGCCGACCGCGATACAACGCTGCGGAAGGTCGATCGGAAACGGAGCGCAGTGCGCGTCCGGCAGCGGTCGTGTGGATATCGACCAGACGTCGCCGACGTTCTTCCCGGTTCGCCTCGGGTGCCACGGGGACTGGACCGTGTGCGGCTTTTTTCCTCCGTGGTGGTTCTTCCGATGCTCCGGACGGTTCTGCGACAATGGTTCGAGCGCGTGGGCTGCGTCGAAGTAGTAGTCCGGCTGCTTGGCCAAGAGGAAAACCATCTCGTAGCGCGAGGAAAACCGATCCGATGCCGGGTCCGGTATGCCGTTGGGCTTGTGCCAGACCATCGCGTTACGAATGATCCACCCGTCTTGTTGCAAAGCGAGAGCAACCCGCCACGGAATGCCCAGGAGACTTTTGTGTCGAACGACCGATGGTGCCTCTTCGGTTGTTATTTTGCGCGTGCTTCCTGTGCCGCTGTTGTGGTAGCTGAAACCGTCGCGGAGATTGAGCCAATACGTTCCCCGTGGTGTCAGCAGGCGCCAGACTTCCGCGCTCACCTCCCGTAGGCGATCAACGTAGTCATCGATCGCCGGCTCCAGGCCGTATTGCCGATCGTGTGCAAGAGCGCCGCACTTCCTGCAGCGCTTGTTCGCGTCCGAACGAAGCCACGAGGAAGTACGTTTCTTAGTGGTCCGGCGCTGATGGGGTGTGGTCCCCAAAGTGTGTCGGCACTCCGGGTTCCCGCCGATCCAGACCGCGGTTCCGTAGTCGCGCAATCCCCAGTGAGGTGGTGAGGTAATGACGCAATCCACCGAAGCGCTGGGAAAGGATTCCATAACCTGAAGTGCGTCGCCGACATGCAATTCGATCGTCTCGTCACGATAGTAGAGACTGTTCACGCGACACCTCCCTGCGGAGTTTCCACGCGATGCGCGGCTGGGGGTAGGTGGAAAACAAGCACGTCTATATGGGCTGAGAGCGCGGTGCGACGGCCGTGAATGTCGGTGCTTTCCGGGAAGTCTCCCGCGTGGCTGACGATTCTCGCGTGTACCCGGTTTCCCCGAATGAGCGCGGTCAAGGCGATGATGTGGTCTGCGGGGACGAGACCGATCGCGTCGGCGGCGTCGTGGATCTTGCCGGGCAGGTCGAGCAGCCGGCCGTGACGGCGCTAGGGCCGGCAGGCGATCAGGATGTGGCCGCGCGTCCAGGTCCTCATACAGCCCGACCAGCACCCGGCTGGGGTCGCTGCTCGGCGCGTGGCGAAGCCCCGTGAGCACGAGGTCGACGACCCCGGGGAGCTCGGCGGCGACGCTGTCCAGCAGGGTCGCGGTGCCGACCGGCTCGGCCAGGTGGGCGAGGTTGGTTTCCAAGGCGGATTCCCACCGTGGCTGGGTGGGCAGGCCGAGTGCGTCCCGGCCCGCCCGGAGGGCTTCGGCGAGCACGAGGCCCGGTCCGGGGTTGGGGTCGCAGACGGTGTCGCCGGGGGCGGTGTAGGTGGTGATGATCCGCCGCGCGACCGCGTGGGTCAGTGCGGTGTCGCCGCGGGTGGCCCCGAGGTGCCGGTCCGCGACCTGCCGGGCGGGGGTGGTGCTGCCGGTGTCCCAGACGCTGCCGGGGCGCAGGGCGGTCCTAGGAATGGTGGACCTCCAGAAGCGGGGACGAGTGGCGGAACACGGAGGCGGTGGTGAGGATGCGGCGGTGGCCGCCAAGGGAGATCTCCCAGCGGCTCTGCCGGGTCGCCGGTCGAGGAACGGGCGAGGGGTGGTGGGCGAGGATCAGTCGGTTGATCAAGATCAATCCGGCCGATGCCGCAGCCCGCGACAACCGCCCCAAATGAGTGGCCCGCGACCTATGCTGATCGCTACTGTGCGTGAGTACGACGACGGTGCCGGCGGGTGTCAGAGCGGGCGCCCAGTCAGCCATCGCGAACGGGTCTGCAGGGTGGTCGGACCAGCCCGCGATGATCAACGTGAAGCCGTCTGAACCCGGACCGGAGGGCTCGCCGCGGTCCTGATAGTTGGTCGGGTTCGCGACCCACTTGACCGGGTCGCCGGACTGATGTCCGAGTCCGGACCCGGACACCGAGGTGCTGGGCGGACCCCCGCCCGCCGCGGCGGACTCGTGATCGAGGTGAGACCGGTAGTCGGGTGCG
The DNA here is from genome assembly GCF_022678645.1 of Saccharopolyspora soli. Classification (GTDB taxonomy): domain Bacteria; phylum Actinomycetota; class Actinomycetes; order Mycobacteriales; family Pseudonocardiaceae; genus Saccharopolyspora; species Saccharopolyspora soli. The sequence goes on from NZ_JALBWV010000028.1 coordinate 41,596, forward strand.
GTGGTCGCGCTGCGGCCGAGTCGGAGGACGGACTCGACGAGCCGGTCCCGACGCGTCCGGCTCGCACCCGTCGCGGGGGTCTCGGTGTCGGCGAGCATGATGCGGTCGCCGGGCGCGGTGTAGGTGGTCGTGATCAATGAGACCGCGGCGGTGATGATCTCGTCCGCGTCCGCTGCAGGGTCGACGGGACACAACCGCACCGTCGCCGACATCGACGGGCTGGTGGGTTCACGGTGTGGTTCGCGGACCGGCCCCGGGCGGGGGTTCGGCACGTGGCTGTCGGGGGTGGTAGGAGGTGGTACCTCCGGGATGGGGAGGGCAGGCATCGCGTGCTCCGGTGATCGGTCGGCCTTGCGAAGGACACCCCTGAAGTCCGCGAAAACGGCCCTGATTCGCCACCGGCATCCCAGAAATTTTGTCGCTCGTCCTTAATCGGAATGTTTACCCAGCGTCACTGGCTTCTTCGGTGTTATCGGTCGCGTGTCGATCTTGAGGTGGGCCTCGGAAGATCGACAGCCGCTTAGGTGGGTTCGGCGCTGGCAGAGCCTGCGGTGGGTCTGTTCAAGATCTCTCCGGACATTTCTCAAGATCCTTTTTCTTGTTCCGTCCCTCCGTCAAGTCGAGGTGACAGCAACGGAACAGCTTCTGACTAACGCCGCAGCGAACAGGCTTGCTGTTCGCCTGGTACGCGATCTTCAAGTCGGTCAAAAGATGATCTTCTTGTTTCGGAACAAGAAGATCATTTTAGTTTCGTCTTAGTGCACAACCGTGCGCTGCGCTGTATTGCGCGTGGCTCTCTCGGCGGCGTCATTGACCGCCGTTCGAGAGGAGCCGAGCAATGGCTCACCCATCCCACTGCGAGCACGAAGAGTGGCCGGGCAACCCGCTGGATGCCGCCCGAGTGGCGTTCGGGTGGCTGACCGCGGGAGATCACCCGGTGGCCGTGGACGGCCGCCTGTTCGACCACCTTCCGAACCGGGTCATCCCGGTCGACGAACTCCGGGACCTGCTGCTGGACCAGCGCTGCCCCCGCCGGGTGTGGGACCAGGTGTGGGCTCACGTGATCAGCCGTGCCCGCATCGAAGGCGGTACGTGGACGATCGCCGCGGTCGGGTTGGCGCTGCCGATGCTGACTTCCCTGGCGGTCCGGCTGACCGAGCGCTACGCCGACGACCCCAGCGACATCCACGCCGAAGTGCTGCGCGGGTTCCTCGACGCGCTGCACACCGTGGATCTCGCCGGGGGGCGGATCACGGTCCGGCTGCGGTGGGCTGCCTACCGCGCCGGGCATCGGGCCTTGCTGGACGCCATGGACGGGCCGACCCCGAAGCCGCCGGGGTTCCACTCCTGCGAACCCAAGCCGCCGTCCGGGCATCCGGACTTGGTCCTGGCGCGGGCTGTCGAGGCCGGGGTCTTGACCAGGACCGAGGCCGAGCTGATCGGTGCGACCCGGCTGGAAGGCATCGCGCTGGCCGACTGGCCCCGCCCGCCGGGGCTGACCTACAAGACCCTCGCGAAGCATCGGCGCAAGGCCGAGAACCGACTCGCCGCGTGGCTGGCCGAGTCCGACACCAGCCCCGACGACGGCGATCCCACAGGGACTGCGGCCACGAGCAGGCAAGCCTCCCACGAGGTAACTAACGACCCGAGTCGGTCACGCACGGTAGCGAAAAAAGTCGGGGGCGACCCGGCGAATCAGCCCCCGAATTCCGGACTTCAGGGACGCGGGTGAGTCCTCCCCACTTCGCGGAACCCGCTGTCGTTGTCACTCGATCTCTGGAGGTCTTCTGATGCGTTTGCCTGTCACGCATCGTCTCGCCCGTCGTAGCGGCCCGCGGCTGTTGCTGGTCGCCGAACTCGTCGTCGTCGGCCTCGTGGTGACGGCGGCCTCTGCGCCTGCCGAAACCAGCCATGTGCTCGCACAGGCGCAAGACATCAACACCGTTTTGACCAACGCGCGCAATTGGCTCATGGGGATCCTCGCCCTGTTGGCCACGGTGTTTTTGACGATCGGCGGTGTCCGGTACGTCATGGCCAACGGGGATCCCGGCGAGATCGAGAAGGCGAAGCAGTCGTTCAAGTCCGCGGGGCTCGGCTATGCCCTCGCAGCGCTCGCGCCGCTGATTGTGACCATCCTGCGCGGCATCGTGGGGGCGTGATCACATGCCAGCCACCGCGTTTCCCACCCTGGGGGCGGGCCATCGGCTGGGTCGCGTGTGTACTGCTGTGGCCGCTTTGCTCGTGCTCGTCGTAGCGGCAGGGCTGGCGTCCGTGGGCGCGGCAGGCGCTCAACCCACCCCGCCACCGTCAGGCGAACCGCTGCCGGTGCCCTCGGACCCCGCCTGTGCCCCCGATCAGCCGCAGATCCCTGGGTGCCTCCCACCACCGGTCCCCCCAAGCGGCACCGGCGAACCGGGACCACCGCCGAATCTGACACCCCCTCCTGAGCCCGCTGCGCCGGAGGATTCGGGGGGTTCCTGGATTACGGAGATGTTGACCGGGTGGATTCACGATTTCTTCGCCGACGTCGCCCGCACAGCGCTCAATGGCGTGCTGGGAATGCTGGCCGATTCCCTGCTGGCTACCCCGCAGTTCGATCAGCTTCCCGTTATGGGCCAATTGTGGGGAAGTTCCCGCACCATCATGATCGCCGCGTATGCGTTGATCACCACGATTGCCGGGATCGTGGCCATGGCCTATCACACGGTGCAGACACGGAGTTCCCTCAAGGAAATTCTGCCGCGGCTGGTGGTCGGGTTCGTTGCCGCGAACCTGTCGCTGTTTCTGGGTGGGAAAGCGATTGAGTTCGCCAACGCACTGTCTCGTGCGTTTCTGGGTGATCAAACAGGGATGGATGAGGCGTCCCGCGTGTTTGTGGAGACGTTGCTGGGCAAGGCGCCCGGCGACGATTCGACGGCTTATGGCGAGTTGTATGTCGTTTTCACCATGTTGGCGCTGGTGGTCATGATTATCGCGGTGCTGCTGACCTACGTGGTCCGGATTGCGTTGACCGTGATCCTGCTCGCTTCCGCCCCGCTGGTGTTGATGTGTCATGCCCTGCCGCAGACCGAGTCCCTTGCGTTGTGGTGGTGGAAAGCCTTTGGTGCGGTTCTCGCTGTCCAGGTCGCGCAATCGTTGACGTTTATCGCCGCGCTGAAGATCTTCTATCTCCCCGGCGGAATCACCCTCTTCTAACCCACCCCGCTTCTCAAGGGGAGGCTTGATGACTGCGTTTCTGACCGCGCTCGCACTGTGCTACATCCTCGTGAAAATCCCGTTTTGGATCCTCGGCGCCATCCGCGGAGGCGGCGGCAGGTCCTTCATCGGATCCCTGATTCGGGCGTTCATCGCCTACAAAACGTTCGGACTGATCCGCGGACGCCTCGGACGGCCCGCTGGAGGAAGCCGCCCGCCGAAGACCGTGGACCCGGACACGTCACCGACAAGCACCGCCGGTGGCCAATACATGCTGCCGCTAAAAGTCACCAGGGTACGGAAACCAACCGAACAGCAACCAACGTCGCGAGCGTCCTCGCGTTCTCGTCCCACCGGGCAGGGGAAGCAGTGGGAGCTTCCCATGGATGGCGAGTGGCCGGAAAACAAACCGAAGCTCGGTCGGGACGGGCAATACCGGCTCCCGCTGAATGTCCAGCGGCACCCCAAGCCGAAACCAGCCCCAGAACCACTCCCGCAGCGGACGTCGTCGACGGGCGGGCGTGGCCGGCAGAGGACATTCCCGCTCGATGGCCAATGGCCGGAGAACAAGCCACTACTGGGCCGGGACGGACAGTACCGGCTGCCGATCGAGGCGCGGCGCGTGCGGCGACCCGCACCGCCCCCGCCGCCACCGAAACCCCGCCCAGCGACACGCGGACAACAGCTGGAACTGCCCGCCGACGGCGAATGGCCCGAGAACAAGCCCCGCCTGGGTCGGGACGGGCAGTACCAGCTTCTGCTGAACGTGCAGCGCACGCGAAAACCCGCTCGCAGCCAGCCCCCAACACCGCCACCGCCGCCTCCACCACCACTGCGGCGGCGGGGACCACGGCCACGGCAACAGGAGTTGCCCCTGAACCTGCCGAAACTCCACCCGCCCCGCCCCAACACCCGCCGAGGAGGAGGTGAGCGTTGATGAGCGTCCGGATTCCCGCTGACGTCGATCGTGAGGATCGGATTCTGGCGGGCTTCACCGCCCGCCAGGTCGCGGTGATGGCAGTAACCGGCCTGTTGCTTTACGCAGGGTGGCAGGCCACCCGCGCCGTGATCCCGACGGTGGCGTATGTGTTTGTCGCGGTCCCGATCGCCGTCGCGGCCACGGCCTTGGTGGTGGTGCGCCGGGACGGGGTGACGCTGGATCGGCTGCTGCTGGCCGCGGTGCGGCAGCGCCTGCAACCCCGGCGCCGCGTCGCTTCCGGCCACCAGCCCGCGGCGGTTCCGGAGTGGCTGGCCGGCATCGCCCACGGGCACGAGCCTGTGGCCGCGGGTGGGCTTGACCTGCCCGCCCGGGGAATCTCCGAAGCGGGCATTGTCGATCTCGGTTCCGACGGCGTGGCACTAGTCGCGGCATGTTCGACGGTGAACTTCGCGCTGCGCACCCCAGCCGAACAGCAAGCGCTGACCGCGGCGTTCGGCCGGTATCTGCATAGCCTGGCCGGGAGCGTGCAGATCCTCATCCGCGCCCAACGCCTGGACCTCTCCGGCCAGATCACGGAACTACGTGAGCGTGCGACGGGGTTGCCGCACCCGGCGCTGGAGTCCGCCGCGCTGGACCACGCCGACTACCTCGTCCAGCTCGCCCAGCAGACCGACCTCCTACGGCGCCACATCCTCCTGGTCGTCCGCGAACCCGTGCGCCACGGGCCGCAGGACTCGCTGACCCGACCCCGCCGCTTCCGCCGCTCCTGCGACGGTGAGCAGCCGTCGGACGGGGCACGCCGCGCGGCGGCCTCCCGGCTGCTGCGGCGGATGAGCGAGGCCACTGAACTCCTCTCGCCCGCGGGCATCACGGTCACCCCGCTGGATGCCGCCCAGGCCACCGCGGTGCTGTCCACCGCCACCAACCCCGACAGCCCCCTGCCGCCCTCGGTCGAGCTGGCCGGCGCGGGCGAGGTCATCACCACCCCCGCCGGCTCGGACTGGGACCCCGATACCGAGGAGGACTTCTCGTGATCACCACCAAGCGTCGACAACCACCCGCGGCGGCGGGTGTCTTCGCGCCGGAGGCCATCGAGGTGCACCCGCGCCACCTGCAGATCGGCGGCGACTGGATCGCCTCCTTCGCCGTCACCGGCTACCCCCGCGAGGTCCATCCCGGCTGGCTGCAACCGCTGCTGACCTACCCCGGCAGGCTGGATGTGTCGCTGCACATCGAACCCATCGACCCGCGCATCGCGGCCGACCGGTTGCGTAAGCAGCTCGGCAAACTCGAATCCGGCCGACGACACACCGCCGCCCACGGCGGGTTGCACGACCCGGAGGTGGAGGCGGCCACCGAGGACGCATACGACCTCTCCGACCGACTCGCCCGCGGCGAAGGCCGCCTCTTCCGCCTCGGCCTCTACCTGACCGTGCACGCGTCATCGGAACAGGAACTCGTCGAGGAGATCAGCGCGCTGCGCGCCCTGACCGCGTCCTTGTTGATGGACGCCAAGCCCACCACCTACCGGTCCTTGCAAGGGTGGATCACCGCCTTGCCGATGGGCCTGGACCCAATCCAGATGACCCGCACGTTCGACACCGCCGCACTGTCCGCGGCGTTTCCGTTCACCAGCCCGGACCTGCCGCCGCCGGATGTCACCTCCGCCGCCACGGCCGCCGGGGTGCTCTACGGCTACAACCTCGGCTCCCCAGGCTTGGTGCACTGGGACCGGTTCGCCTGCGCCAACTACAACTCCGTCCTCCTCGGCCACAGCGGCTCCGGCAAGTCCTACCTCGTCAAGCTGGAAGCACTCCGCAGCCTGTACCGGGACGTGGAGATCGCGATCATCGATCCGGAAGACGAGTACGCCCGCCTGGCCGCCGCCGTCGGCGGCACCTACTTCCCCCTCGGCGTCGAGGGCATCCACCTCAACCCCCTCGATCTGCCGATCCACACCCGCCCCGACGGGCGCCGCAGCGCACCCGCCGACGCTCTCACCCGCCGCAGCCTGTTCCTCCACACCCTCCTGTCAGTCCTATTCGGACAAACACTGACCGCGGACGAACGGGCCGTCCTGGATCAGGCCGTCACCACCACCTACCAGCACGCCGGAATCACTCACGACGCCCGCACCTGGACCCGGCCCGCACCGCTGCTCTCCGACCTACGCACCGTGCTCGCCGACCTTGGCGACGACACCGCTCGCGGACTCGCCAGCCGGTTGCAGCCGTTCACCGACGGTGCCTTCCGCGGGCTGTTCGACGGCCCCACCACCGCACCACCCGAGGGACACCTGCTGGTGTTCTCCCTGCGGAACCTGCCCGACGAACTCAAACCCGCCGGCACCCTGCTCACCCTCGACACCGTGTGGCGACAGGTGACCAACCCCGCCACCCGACGCCCCCGGCTCTGCGTGGTCGACGAAGCCTGGCTGCTCATGCAACAACCCGCCGGCGCCGAATTCCTGTGGCGCATGGCCAAATCCGCCCGCAAACACTGGACCGGACTCACCGTCGCCACCCAAGACGTCGGCGACGTCCTCGGCACGGATCTCGGCAAAGCGATCATCAGCAACGCGGCGACCCAGCTCTTGCTCAGACAGGCACCGCAGGCGATCGATGACATCGTCCGCACCTTCGCCCTCTCCGAAGGCGAACGGCAGTTCCTGCTGTCGGCCGGGACGGGCCAGGGCTTGCTGTCGACGGGGACTCAGCGGGTCGCCCTGCAGGCCATCGCCTCCGACACCGAACACCAGCTGATCACCACTGACCCCGCCGAGCTGGCATCCCTGTCCTCCGAATACACCAACGAGACAGACGAATTCGCCGACATCGACAGCCCCCACGACCTGCTACTCGACGAGTGAGCGAACAAGGAGGAACGCCCTCATGTCGTCACTGCATGCCACGACCGTTGTCGATCAGGACGTGTTCGGCTCGTTCGTGGGCGACCTCATCCACGACGTCCTCGCCGTCGCCGCACTCGCAGCGGGAGTGATCGCGGCCCTCGGGCTTGCCTGTGCGGTCATCGTGATCTTCGGATACCTCATCGGCGCCGCAGTCGTCCTCGGCGTACGCACGCTCCCAACGTGGGCGCAACACATCCGTCACCGGCATGAGGCCAAGCACAGCCAGCCCGTCACCGTTGACGCCGACGGGGCCGAGGTCATCAATCTGGACCGCTACCGCCAAGGCCGCCAGCAACGACTCGCCGGCAGCGCCGGCGCCGAGTCCGCCAACACAAACCAACACCACCTCGACGACGACCCGGCGTAGCCACAAGGAGCGAAACGCTTCCGCCTTTCGAAGATCCACAGTGGACCTTATTTTCAGATTCCGAATTTATTGTTATTGATCCGGAGGACACGTATGTCTTCATCTGCTCGTCTACCTTCGGACGCTCCATCCATGAAGCGCCCGCGCCGGCTGTTGACCCAGAACAGGGAAATGCGCGCGATCGGCGTACACAACTGGTCCCTGCCCGCCTGGGCCGGACGTCTGCCCGATGGCCGCACCTACAACACGTGCCCCTCGGCCGGGATCTGCCGCCACGTGTGCTACGCCCGCCACGGAACGTATACCTGGCCAGCGGTCCGCGCCAAGCACATGTCGAACCTGCGGTTCGTCCTCGACGACCTACCCGGGTGGGAACAGGCCATGCTCACCGAGCTGGCCGCACCGAAATTCCGCGGTAGCTGGGTCAGAATCCACGACTCAGGCGACTTTTTCAACACCGCCTACCTGGGGTCCTGGCTGCGCATCATGCGGGCCCGTCCAGACACCACTTTCTACGCCTACACCAAGGAAGTTCGGCGTTTCAAGACGGTCGTGGAACCGGACCCTCCAGAGAACTTCCTGTGGGTCTACAGCTACGGCGGGACGCAGGATGCGCTGCTGGACCCCGCGGTGGATCGAGTGGCCGACGTCTTTCCGGACGCCGACGCCATCCACGAGGCGGGCTGGTCATCCCAGGAAGCCTCAGACCTGCTCGCGGTACTCGGCCCCCACCTCGTCGGCATTCCGGCGAACAACATCCCACACTTCGTGAAAAAGCTGGCTGGACGCCGGTTTTCGGAGTGGCAGGCCGAAGTCGACGCACACCGCCGTACTCGCGGAGACGCGGCAGTTCGTGCGATCACCACCGCCCCGTCGGCTCGCCGTCGCAACGGTCCGACACCCGACGAACACGCCGCTTGATCGCATCGAGCCCTACTTCTCCTCCTGACAGGAAGGAGATTTCCCTCATGGGTTTAACAAATCCATCCGTAGTAGACAGTCCACTGGGGAGTTTGCTGACCGATCCGTGGGGCGCGATTCAGGCGGTGCTGGACCAGGTGTGGTCGTGGCTGCAGACCTGGGGGCTGATCGCGGTCCCCGCGACCGTGCTCGTGGCGACCGGGCTAGGGCTGCTGCGGCGGTGGTGGTTCCTGCGTTGCCAGGATGCGCTCCACGAGCAATCGCGAGTGATCACCGTCCTGGCGCCTCCCACGGTTGATGCCGACGGTGCCGAGGCGGTGTGGTCGAACCTGGTCGGGCTTGTCCGGCCGATGCTGCAGCGCCTGACCACCGGGCAACCCCATCTGGCCTGGGAGTATGTGTTCGGCCACGACGGGGTGCAACTCCGGCTGTGGGTGCCGGGCGCGGTGCCCCCGGGCATGGTGGAGCGCGCCATCGAAGCCGCCTGGCCCGGAGCACACACCCGCACCTGCCTGGCCGACCCGCCGGTGCCCGCGGCCCCGGCCGAGGGGCGCCGGCAATTGGTCACCGGCGGCACGCTGCGCCTGGCTCGGTCGGAAGCGTTGCCGATCCGCTCCGACTTCGACGCCGACCCGATCCGTGCCCTGTTGGGCGCTCCCGTGGGGCTCGGCGTGCACGACACCGCGTGCGTGCAGGTCCTGGCGCGTCCGGTCACCGGGCGTCGGGTCAAGCAGGCTCGTCGGGCCGCCCGCCACCTCCATGCCGGGCGCTCCACCCACCTGGCGGGCCGGCTGCTCGACCTGCTCACGCCAGGCCCCTCGGGCACCAAGACATCAGGCAGCCAGCCGAAGCTGGACCCGCAGACATCGTTGGAGTTCCAAGCGCAAAACCGCGCCATCGTCGGCAAACAGCGCGGGGCGCAGTGGGAAACGCTGATCCGGTACGCGGTGGCCACGACGGTGCCGATCGACACCCCGGGCGAGCAGGTGGCGCGGGTGCGTGATCAGGTGCGGGGCCGCGCCCACGCGATCGCGAGCGCGTTCTCCGGTTTCACCGAGCACAACCACTACCGCCGCCGACGGCTGCGCAACCCGGTGACCGTCCTGGCCCGGCGGCGCCTGCGGCGGGGCGACCTGCTGTCGGTGCCAGAACTGGCGGCCGTCGCCCACCTGCCCACCGACGAGGCGCTACCGGGCTTAGCCCGCGCCGGAGCACGGGCGGTCCCGCCCCCGCCGAACACACCCACCGAGGGCGCGCTGATCCGCCCAGTCGGGGTCTCCGACACCGGCCACGCCCGCCCGGTGGGTCTGCAGGTCTCCGACGCCCGGCACCACCTGCACGTCCTCGGCGCCACCGGGTCGGGCAAGTCGACGATGCTGGCGCGGATGATCCTCGCCGACGCCGAGCACGGGCGCGGGGCGGTGGTTATCGACCCCAAGGGCGATCTGATCACCGACATCCTGCAGCGGCTTCCCGAACACGCCGCCGACAAGGTGGTGCTCTTCGACGCTGACTCCCGCGGACCGACCCCGTGCCTGAACCCTCTAGAGGGGCCGAAGGAATCCGCGGTCGACAACTTGGTCTCGGTGTTTTCCCGGGTGTTCGCCTCGGCCTGGGGGCCACGCACCGAGGACATCCTCCGCGCCGCCTGTCTGACCCTGCGGGCCGCCTCGGACACCCCCACGCTGGCCACCCTGCCGCAACTGCTCACCGACCCGGCCACGCGGGCGCGGCACCGGGACCGGGTGTCCGACGACCCGACACTGCGGGGGTTCTGGGACTGGTACGACCAGCTCTCGGACGCGGCCCGCGCCCAGGCCACGGCGCCGCTGTTGAACAAGCTCCGCGCGTTCTTGTTGCGGCCCTTCGTGGTCAAGGCCATCGCCGCCGGACCCTCCACAGTGGATCTAGGTGAAGCGCTGAATGGCGGGCTATGCCTGGTACGCATCCCGAAGGGACGCCTCGGGGAAGACACCACGCGGCTGCTGGGATCGCTGATCGTGGCGCGGGTGTGGCAGGAGACGACCGCTCGCGCCGCAGTTGCCCAGCGCGAACGCCGCGATGCTGGACTGTACGTCGACGAGGCGCACAACTTCCTCAATTTGCCGTATGCGATGGAGGACATGCTTGCCGAAGCTCGCGGCTACCGGCTGTCGATGACCCTGGCGCACCAGCACTTGGGGCAACTTCCCAAGGACCTCAAAGAAGGCATCTCCACCAACGCCCGCAGCAAAGTGTTCTTCACCGCCAGTCCTGAAGATGCCCGCGAACTGGCCCGCCACACCGCACCGCGAGTGTCGGACCACGACCTCGCCCACCTCGGCGTGTACCACGCTGCCGCGCGACTGGTCGTCGGCGGCGAGGAGACCCAGCCGTTCACGGTGACGACCCAACCACTCCCGTCGGCCATTCCCGGGCGGTCCAAGGCCGTGCGCAAAGCCGCCGCAGCCCACGCCCGCCCATTGAAGTCCGGAGCCGAAGACACCGGAGACCAGTCCGGAACCACTGGCACAGACCCACGCCGCGCACGCCCCGCGGCCTGAACCCTGAGCTCCAGGGCGGTCCTCCCAACACCGGGAGGGCCGCCCTCGGTTATGCCCGCATCCCCCGAGGAGGGACGATCGTGTTCGCTCATCACCAGCAACGCGACCTGCGCGCACCGATGCCGGAACGGCCCAGCCTGCGCTGGGCGGCCTCCGCCGAGCATCAAGCCCAGGTCGCCGCCCATCTCACCACCCGCGACCGCTGGCTAGCCCGCGTCCTGGCCGAACACCGGGTGCTGACCACCCCGCAGATCGCCACGATCGCCTTCGGCTCCCGCCGCTCAGCCAACCACCGCCTACAGCGCCTCTACACCTGGCGCGTGCTGAACCGCTTCCAGCCCTACATCGGCCGCGGCCGAGCCCCCATGTGCTACGTCCTGGACACCACCGGCGCCCACCTGCTCGCCCACGAAGACGGCATCGACCCCAAAGACCTGAAGTTCCGCCCCGAACGCTCGGTCGGCATCGCCTACTCCCTGCGGCTGGCCCACCTCATGGGCGTCAACACCTTCTTCACCGCGCTGCTGGCGGATGCACTCACCGACACCACTCAGGATCGGGCCGTCACCGCCTGGTGGTCGGAAACCCGCTGCACTCGGCACTTCGGTGACCACGTCCGCCCCGACGGCTACGGACGCTGGCACGAGGACGGTCGGGAGATCGAATGGTTCCTCGAATGGGACACGGGCAGCTACCAGCTCAGCCGATTCGTGGCCAAACTGCCCGGCTACACCAGCCTCGCCACCACGACCCGCATCGTCACACCGCTACTGGCGGTCTTCGCCACCCCGGCCCGGGAAGCGCACGCGCGACGGCACCTCGCCGAGCACCTGCGCACGGATCCCCGGCGGCACGAGCTACCGATCGCCACCACCACCGCCGAACACCTCCGCACCGCAGGAAGCCCCGCCGACGAGGTGTGGCTTCCCCTCCACCACGCCGAAGCCGGCCGTAGACGACTGATCGACCTGCTGTCGGCCTGGCCCCACCTCACAGCACCAACCAGCTCCGCAGAAGCCACCGGTGCCGATCCAAGCCCAGTACCGCGCTTGAGCCCTCCAGCACCGATGCCGCCCTGGCAGGCCAACGAACTGACCTGGAACCCGATGAGGTGATCAAACCTGTCCGCTATCACCAAGACCGTCCTGAGCGTGTTGGCCGGGTTCGCCGTCCTCATTGTGTTCGTCACCGCCGCAATCGCTGGCGTCGTCTCCGCGATGTTCGGTGGCAGCCATACGGCGAATTGCACTCCGACAGGGGTCAGCCCCACCGGCGTATCGGGCTTCGGCCCCGACCAGATCGCCAACGCCGCCATCATCGTCGCGGTCGGCAAACACATGACCATCCCGGAACGCGGCTGGATCATCGCTCTCGCCACCGCGATCCAGGAATCCGGACTCCGCAACCTCGATCACGGAGACCGCGACAGCCTCGGGCTGTTCCAGCAACGCCCCTCCCAAGGCTGGGGCAGCGCGGAGGACATCATGAACCCCACCTACAGCGCCACCCAGTTCTACCGACACCTGCTCGCCGTGCCCGGATGGCAGCAGATGAGCATCAACGACGCCGCTCAAGCGGTCCAACGATCCGGATTCCCCCACGCCTACGCCCGCCACGAACCCGCCGCCCAGCAACTCCTCGCCACCGTCCACGGATCCACCTGTGCGCCTACCGGAACATGGACGATCCCCGTTGCCGGGCAATGCACTTCCGGCTTCGGACCACGAGGCAGCGAGTTCCACCGAGGACAAGACATCGCCGCACCCATCGGAACCCCGATCGTCGCCGCAAGTAGTGGCACCGTCATCGACTCCGGACCTGCCACCGGATATGGACTCTGGGTGAGGATTCGACACGCCGACGGCGTGATCACCACCTACGGACACAACGACCACAACCACGTTCATATAGGACAGACTGTTCAAACAGGACAAGTGATCGCGGAAGTCGGCAACCGCGGGGAATCCACCGGGCCACACCTGCACTTCCAGATCGAAATCAGCGGCCAGCCAACCGATCCGACCGCGTTCTACCGACAGCGGTCGGCCCCACCCCTATGCGATCAGCGTCTTCCCCGAAAGTGACTCGCGAATCGGGTGATCGCCCATTCTTGCGCGATCACACCCGATTCTTCACTTCCCGGTCACGCGAACCCACCGTCAAATCCACCCGTCTCCCTGGCACATTTCCCGAGCAACCACGCAGGTGGTGCTGGTCTACGAATCGGAGGCGCTGCCGTCCTCCAGAAGCTTGTACACATTGCTGCGCTGCATACCGACCTCCTTGGAGATCGTCAGTCGGGGAATTTTGGCTGCGTCCGCGGCCAGCACCGCGTCCTTGCGCTCCTCGCGGGCTTCCCGCTGCTGGGCGAGCAGGTCGTTGACCTTGTCCTCGATCCGGGCTTGCTCCTCGCGAGCCTCTTTCAGTTCGGTCTTGATGCGTTCGAGCTTGGCTCGGGCCGAGCGCAGTTGAAGGACCTCATCGGGCGTTCCGTCCGGTTGGGTCACGTCGACGCCTCCGTGTGCTGTGATCGCTCCTGGTGAGCGACACCGTGCCGCTGTGGTCTGTCTACCACGCATGTCTATCACGCTCCTGTGTAGGACGTTCGTGCCAAGGGGATTGGCGTTGGTGCGTGGTCGAGCGGGTGACCATGTGGAGGCGTTGATGTTCGTGGGGCAGTTGGTAGTTGTCACGGCCCCCACGACGGATCAAGGCTGGTAGTAGTCGCCCATCCAGGCGCGACGCCCGACCTGCGCGAGAGCTGCTTTGCGTTGGCGCCAGTCGGGCATCCACAGGCTCATCTGGCGTTGCCAGGCTGGTCCGTGGTGACGACCGGCGGGGCGGGTGGCGTGGGCGAGTTCGTGGACGAGCACGTACTCGATCAGTTCTTGTGGGAGTCCGAACACCGGCCAGTGGAGGCTGACGAGGTGTTTGGTCGGGCTGTAGGAGCCCCAGCGGCGACGGCCGAGGCTGCGCACCTCGTACCGCAAGCCCTGGATGTTGGCATGGTGTTCGTACTGTTCGCCATGCTCCCTGGCCCACGCCATGCCGCGGTCGCAGTACAGCGCGATCACGGCGTTGCACATGGCGTCGAGCCGGTCGCGCCGGACGCACAGGAACTCGTCAGTACCCAGCACGTGGGGAAGACGTTCGATGCGTGTCGGCGGGCCGTCGTCGGTGAGATGCAGCCGGTAGGACCTGCCGAGGAGATAGAAGCCTTCGCCGTTGACGAACGTCTTGACCGCGAAGTCCGGAGCGAGCCGCCGAGCCTCGGGGATCTTCTGCGCCAGCCAGCCCCAATGGTGGCGGATGACGTCCGCGACCCGTTCCGGGGTGGCGTGGGGCGGTACCAGTACCTTCACCGGTTCGCCGGGCGTGAGTTGCAGCCCGACCGTGCTGCGCCGTGGCCGGATCTCCACCCGCAGGTCCCAGCCGGGCGGGAGACCGAGCGCGGCCACCGCTTCCTCGATGTCCGCGGCCAGCTCGGTGTGCTCGGTCATCGGATGCCCTCCTGGGAGATGATGTGATCGGCTGCGGCGATGGGGGTGGCCACGCCGGTCCGCAACAGGTCGATCACGCCAGCAGAGGTGGCGGAGGTGATCGGTCCGGGCACGCCGTAGACGTGCCGACCCAAGATTGCGGCGGTGTGCGCGATCGGGAGAGCGCCGCTGCGCCTGGCGGCTTCCACGACGACGGTGGCCACTCCGAGGGCGGCCAGCAGCCGACCCCGGGCCGCGAAGCGTGCGCGGGCAGGTTTCGTGCCGAGTGGGTACTCGCTGATCAGCAGGCCGCTGTGGGCGACCGATTCCAGCAACCACGCATGGCCTTGCGGGTAGGCGATATCGGCGCCGCAGGCTAGCACCGCGATCGGGGGCGCGGAGCCGAGCAGCGCGCCACGGTGGGCCGCGCCGTCGACGCCGTAGGCGCCGCTGGCCACAACGGTGACGTCGGCTGCGGCGAGGTCCGTGCCGAGCGTGGTGGCGACGTGCTCGCCGTAGCTGGTCGCGGCGCGGGCGCCCACCACCGACACCGCCGCGCGGGTGCTTGTCACGAGGTTGGCGGTGCCGCGAACCCACAGCCCCAGGGGTGCGCCGAGGCCCTGTTCGGTCAGGCCCTGGAGGGCGCCGTGTGGCCAGTCGGGATCTTCCGGGGTCAAAAGCCGGTAGCGGCCGGAGTCGATCGCAGCCAGGTCCTCGTCGATCTGGGGCTCGGGATCGCGGATCTCGTGCAGGACCGACTGCGGTGCGGCCTGCGTCTGGATGCGCTCGACCGCGTCCACGGGGCCGTGTGCGGCCACGAAGGCGTCGACGGCAGGGGCTGGCGGTTCGGTGGCCCGCAGCAGAAATGCGCGAGCAGCAAGAGAATTCATGGTAAGCGCTCCTGTCATGATGCGAAAAGCGGGCCGCGCCGACCGGAGAACCGTGTCGAAGCGGCCCGCACAGGGAAGGAGGGAGAAAGACGCGTACCGAGTGGTGCGTTTACTCGGTGCAGTTGATTGGTTCAGGTCGTTTAGCCGCGCTCTTGGCCTTCGATGACGGTTTGCTGCACGACGGCGATGGCCGTGTCGACGCGGCGTTCCAACCGAGCCAGCGCCACATCGGTGTGGTCGGCCCAGGCGTCGGCGAAACTGTCGAGCTCCTTATCCAATGCCTGGGCAGGCGCGGCCGTGTAAAACTCCTCCTGCGTGGGATAGATCCCGTCGCAGCGCCTGCGGAGCCAGAGCCGTCGGTGGATATCTCGATCACCATCGCGGACCGGTGCTCCGGAGATCTCCTCGTTCTTCGTCAGGGGGATGTCGACGAGCTGGCTGACTTCGGTCAGCGCGGTGTGGACGGTGCGGTGTCCCCCGAGCAGGACGTTGTCCAGGGAGCGGATCGCGTTGGCTGGCGCGTAGTAAAGTCGGCAGACGCGGTAGATGGCCCACGGCATCGTCTTCATCCGGGCGACGGCGAGGGTGATGGGCTCGGTTACCTGGTCACTGTGCAGTCGCGTGATCAGTGACTTGCCCGGCCCGAACAGGCCCGATCGAGGATTGAGCGCCAGACACACGTACTCGTCGATGATGTGCTGTGCCGCTTCGGTTGGCAGCGCGGCGAACCGCGCGAGTTGCTCCGGCCAGCCGGATTTGTTGCCAGCGTAGGGACAGTGTCGGCAGCAACTTTTCGACCATGCCACGCCGAGTTTGCGGTACAGGTAGTCGAGGCAGTCCTGTCGACTCCACCCCCATTCGTAGATCGGGTACGTCGGGATGCATTGCCCGCCCATGGAGGGCATCGCGCCGATGTACGTAGCTGGTTTGACGGAGTGGTCAGGAGTGGAAATGTCGCCGGATGGCGTGATCGACGGCGTTGGTGATCGTGTCGCCATTGGTCTGCGCGCTCGCGTGCTGGTAGAGCGGCCAGGACCAGACGCAGTCGCGGCCGTCGCAGTAGATGCGGACGTGTCCATCGTCGTTTTCCTGGAGTACCAAGGGAAGGCGGTGCCGCCGGGGCGCGCTGCCCGATAAGGTCAGGCGTGAGCCGTCCTGAAAACCCACGTCGACCCCGCGCTCGGCGAGGTGCTGTACGACGTGGCTGACGAGGTCTTGCGCGTTGACCTTGCCGACGGCCGAGCCGGGTCGGGCGGGATCTTCGAGGTAGTTGTAAACCAGGTCTTCCAGCGTTTCGACCAGAAGCATCGGTTGAGCCCTTTCGTAAGAACCGGTTGCCTGACGGGGAGCGATTAGCCCCAGTTGCGGTGTTCGCGGTTCCACTTGGCTTCGACCTTGGGCGCCAGTTCGGCGCGCAGGTCGTCCACGGTCCGGCTGTGTTTGGCGGCAAGCGCGGCCAGGATGAGCTGCGCATCCTCGTGGTACTCGGCGATGGTGTCGCGGTGAAATGCCACGTTGCGCTTGGTAAGGAGCCGGGCGTAGGACAACGCGTCGATGTAGGAGCGCCGCGCAGTGAACTCGGTCTGGATCTGCCCGTACTGCTTGGTGCGCAAGGGGGTTCCGTCCGGTGCGGTGATCGCCTTCGCGGCTTTGGCCTTCGCGCGTTCGCCCTTCTCCGCTTCCCGCGCGAGTTGCTCGGGTGTCTTGATCTGGCTGGGCCGGTTGCGGACGTCGACCGGCGAGCTGGGGTAGCACTCGGTGCACGCGGCCTTGCCGGCCTGCTCGACGATCTCGGTCTCGTCGTGCCCAGAGAGCTGGGTGAGCCAGGCGAACCGGGTGGACGGGAAGCAGGTGCGGCAGGCGGTGGTGCGGTGCACGTGGCCACCGGTGTTGAGGACCAGCCAGGCGCGGGTCCAGCCGCCCCGACGCTCGAACTCCGCATCGAGGGGACGCGCGGCGGCCTCGCACTCGGTGATGGTCTGGCGGGCCTGCTCGATCCGGGGCCGCAACTCGGTCGCGTACTCGTCCATGCCGTCGTTCACCAGACGCTGGACGCGGGCAGTGAGCCCGTTGACGGTGTCGGTGGCCTTGGCATGCTCAATACCGAGCCGGGCGAGCTCTTCGTCAATCTCGGACGGGGTTGCGGTCGTGGGGTTGTCGATGGGCATGGTGTTCACCTCGGAAGAGGTTCGGGCCAGGTCGTGTCGGCCAGGCGGGGGCGTGGGAAGGCGTCGCCGCTGCGCCAAGCGCGGACGGCGGGGGCGAATTCGCTGGTGACCGCGCGGTCGAGGTCGCGGAGGTCGATCGTGGGCCGGCCGTTGCGGCGGGCGTCGGCCCACAGGTCGAGGACCTTGGTGAGGCTGTCGGCCAGCAGCGCGGTCAGGGCGGTGGGCGGGTAGTCCTCGGCGACCGCGGCCAGCAGGCCGGCCATCTCGGTCAACGGCATACCGGGGGTGGTGTAGTGGTCGAGCTGGTGGACCGGCAGCGTGACCACGTGCTCGGGTCCGGGCTGGGCGCCGGCCAGGGTGACCGTGCCGAGCTGGACAGCGGCGCCGAGTTGGAAGACGTAGACCCAGAAGCCCATGCGGTTGGTCGCGCGGGTGAGCGACTGGCGCGGCAGGTGGCGGTCCCGTGCCACGTCGTGCGCCTTGGCGCGGTTCGCGGGCACGGTGAGCACGTCGTCCAGGCGCGCCCGTGACAGGTCGAGGCGGTCGTAGAACTTCACGAACACGAGGGACTGCTTTCCTTGTGATGACGCGGTTTCACGCGCGGATCTGGGCGAGCGTGCGGGGTGGCAGGGCGGAGGTGGTCCAGCCGTAGAGGTCGAAGACCTGGCGGGCGTGGGTGCGGCAGTAGAGGTCGAAGGCGCCACCCTGGCCAGCGTGGGTGGCGCGGCGGTGGCAGTAGCGCGGGGGCCGGCCGTTGCCGAACCCGGTTTGCCAGGTACACACCCGCAGCCGGTGGACGCGGATGACGAGGCCAGGGCCGCCGTTGGCTCCGGTCCAGCGGCCTCCGTCGACGTCGGTGGCGTGCCAGACGTAGCGGGTCCACATCCCGCCGGACGGGGTGTAGGTGCGCCGGCCGACCTGGTGAGCGTCGGCGGGGTCGATCGTGGCCAGGTGCCCGCCGGGCCAGGTGGTCAGCGCGTCGCCGGCCGAGGACACGTAGGCGACGAAGGTGTTCGCGCGGGGCATGGCCTCGCGTTCGCGTTCGTTCGAGCACGGGTAGCAGCTCGTGGCGCCGGTGGTCGGGTCGATCGCGCGGCCGGTGCCGATCCCGCTGGGGTCCGGGGTGGGCGGGTGGCCGCAGTCGAGAACGTCCGCGACAGGGGCGGTGGAGGAGGTGGTGGTCATGGCGGTATCGGTCCCTTCGGGCCGGAGGTGAGCGGAATCGGCAAGGCACAGGCCGGCCGTTCGGCCACCGGAGGAGTGGTCCGAACGGCCGGAGGTGATCAAGGAAGGCGTCCGAACGTGGCCAGTAGCCGGGCGAACTCGGCCACCCGGTCGTGCGGGACGCGGACGGTGAACACTGAGTCGGACGCGCCGGGCCGCACACAGACGCGTCCGTGGACTCCTGCGTCGACCGTGCCGAAGTGGAAGTCGGTGTCCTGGTCTTGGTGCTGTACGCCCAGGTGTGCCGCGGCGGTCGCGGCGAGTTGCTGGCGGGCGGCGGCGATGCCGTCGCTGGCGTGCTTGTCGTCCCAGGCCGCTTGCAGCGCGGCCTCATAGTTCGGCAGCAGCCGGCGCCAGATCTCGTGGGCGATGACGTCGGACGGTTTGCGCTGGTCTACGGTGATCTTGTGGTCCCGGTCGTGGTCCTGCGGGACGTGGTTGCGCAGGAAGCCGAGGTGACCGGTGATGATCAATCGGCTCTGGTCGGTCTTGCGGCCGGTGGTGGTGCCGTCGAACAGGTCGAGGACCTGATCGTTCGGTCCGGCGAGATGGGCTTCCGAGCCGTCGGCGGCCTGCCGGTGTAGGCGCGCCACCCCGTGCCGAGGTGCTCGGCGACGGTGTGCGCGAGGTCGAGGGTGGTCATGGGGTTCTCCGGTGGGTTGCTGGTCGACGGCCAGCCCGAGCCGAGCCGGCCGACCTGGTGGTGAGCCGCGGCGGTAACCGGGGCCGGCCGACTGTCGATGGACGGGTCGGCCGGCGGGTGCGAAGGGGCTGAGGTCAGCGGCAGTGGCCGGTGATCTGGACCAGGTGGGCCATGTCGACCACAGGCCCGGCCCAGTAGCGGACGTGGGCCGGTTCGTTGCCGATTCCCCAGACGTAGAGCCGGAAATCGGGGTCAGCCGGGCAGGCCCACACGGAGCGCTTACCGGGCCCGTCGGGCGCGGGGGCGCCGCGTTCGTCGCACCGATCATCGACGACCAGGCCCCCACCCCAGGACGACCGCAGGTGCACGAACACTCGGACGTACGCGGCATCGAACGGCACGGCGTGGGCCTTCTGCTGGGCCGCGACCCATTCGGACAGTGCGTCCGCGGACAACGGCCGGCGGGAGGTGATCACGGCGCGCACGGCGTCGACGTCGGTGAGCCGGCCGTGGTCGCTGCTGTCCGCGTAGGCCAGTGCACACGGCCCGGTGAACCACAACGTGACCCACTGCGGGCCCCGGTGCCAGCCGCGCGCATAGCCCCGCTGCTCGGACAACTCGGTGGTCGGGATCGGCGGCAACACGCCGTCCAGGCCCCGGTCCGGTCGGGGCGTCCACCCGTGTGCGCGGAGATCATCGTCAATGGTCGGGTAGATCATGTCAGTGGTCCTGGCGCCGGAGTAGCCGCGTGCCGCGCGGCTCAAGGTGTCCGCCAAGCCGTTCATGCGACCGGTAACGTTGCGCAAGCCCTGCACCGGCATCGGGTGCGAGCTCAGCGCGTCGTCGTGCAGGTCGGCAACCTGGCAGCGGAGTTCCTCCGCGAGCCTGGCCAGGCTGGTGAGGCTCGCGGCCTGCACGCGGTTCACCGTCTCCAGGGAATCGGCCCGTGCGCGTTCCCGTTCGAGCTCCGCGCGCAGCGCGTCCAGCGTGGTCGAGTGGTCGGTGGTCATCGTGGTGCTCGCTTTCGTCGGGTGGATGGCGTGAATGTGCGGAGGTGCTGGGAAAGGGGGTCACTGTTCGGCGAGCACGCGGTCGAGCTGATCAAGGAAGTAGTCGACGTTCGTGTTCGGGCGCATCGCGTCGCCGGACGGCATCCAGTCAAAGTCGTCGACGTAGCCGGCGGGGTCGAAGGTGTCGACGTAGTCGGTGTGGTCGCATGCGCAGCAGTCCGGCGCGGTCACCGGGTACAACTGGCTTCCGACGTTCAGGCACGCGGTGGCCAGTGCGCCCTCGCGGAACGTGGGCGCGGTGTAGGTGGCGATCGCGGTGACCACACGGGCGGCCGGGAATCGGGAGAACAATTCGGCGAGCACGTCGTAGTGGGCATGCCAGCACGCGGAAATCGTGCGACGCCTGCCGTTCGGGCCGGTGCCCTTGCCGAACGCGGAGGCGCTTCCCTTGGCGCCGCAACCCGCTGTGTCGGTGGCGCGGAGGGTGAACCTCGCGCGGGGGCCGGCGCGGTTGCTGCGATCCTCGCCCGTACGCACGGTGATGTTTCCGTCATAGAGCGCGCTCGACACGTCGCGTACGACGTGGTGAATATCGGTGAGGGACACGCCGTACACGAACATGGTGAACTCCTTTGCTCATTCGAGAAACGGTGATGACGTGCGCGCGGATGACTCGAACAATCCACAACGGACAGAGAACTGTTGCAACCATTGCGCGCGATGAAAGCCGCGCGGCGCCCGCCATGAACGGGCGCCGAGACACGCGGCTCACCGTCGGTGACATGTCCGGGCAAGACGGACTGTTGTTGCTAGACCCAGGAATCGACGCGGGCGACCGTGGCGCCGCATCTCTTGGCGACGTACTCCGCAGCGTCCGCCAGGTCAGAAAATCGGTAGCGGTAGGCGGACAAGGGCACCGGACCAGTCGCGCCGTCGGTGGATTCGATCCGCCAGCGTCCGCGCGGTGCGCGTTCGCAGGCGACGAACGCGCATCCGTCACGCGTGAACGCGACTGCGCTATCGGCGTCTTGTTCGCCGTAGGTGTCGTCGGTCATGACGTAGCCGTTCTGGGCGTACTGAAAGTGGAGCTCTACGACGTTGTCCGTGTCGGTGGACATGTGGTCTCCCTTGGCGTTGGCCGGTGGATGTGGCGAATGTGCGCGGGTTTCAGGCCCAGCGCGGTGGGAATTCCTCGCGAAGTCCGTCAAAGGTCCACGCGCCGAAGATGCGGAAGTGCCCACAAACCACGCGCACGTGTGCACGCGGGACACAACCGCTCGGCTTGAACGTGGTGTGTTCGCCACGTCGATAGGCACCCCGAGTAGCAGTGACCAACACGGCGATTTCGCCGCACGGGGTGTACCCGGTCACCTTGGCGGGTACGAGTCCGGAGAAACTGTCCAGGAAGATAAGATCACCGATCCGAATCACGGTCATTCGAATCGAATCGCGTTGCGTGTCAGTCATCGTGAGACCTCACTCAGCGTGGCTAGGCGGCCGACTGGTAGCCCGTACCGGGGCACGTGGCCAGATCGGGCAGGTAGACGGTTCTGAAGTCGTTCCACGCGCGTTCGGAATTCGCGCGGGCCCGGTTACGTCCCCGGTCCAGCCGGTTGGGACCGCGCCGTTGCTCGGATTCCTGGTTGAGCCGTTGACGGACCAACCAGGTCATGGCCTGAACCTGGTGCGCCGAGACCCGCTCCCCCGCGCGTGCGGAGATCAGCTCCGCGGCACGGCGGTACAGGTTCACCACGTGGTCGTACTGCCGACGGGAAATCGATCCATCCTTGCGGCGAAATCCGTCGACCGGCGCGGAGTCGTACTCCTCGGAGGTGAGCCCGCGACCGTGCGCCACCGACAGCGCGTGCCGATCGATCACCACGCGCGGGTCATCCGGATCTTGATCTCCGCAGAACTCGATCAGGTGGGCAAAGTCGCGGATCTTGGGACCGTTGAGGATGTCCTCATACCGCTCACCGGCGAGCAACCGGTCAGCAGCGCGTTTCTGCCCGGTCGTGGCGAACATTCCGGAACCGGGCCCGCCGATTCCCTTGCCCTCGCGCAGTACGCGAGCGGCGTTGTGAACGTTGCCGATCCATCCTTGCTGAGGTGAGTAAATCGCGAGCATTCCGGCGCCGAGATGGGCATCACCGTTCGCGATTGCGGTTGCCACGTGGTGCGCGTCGGCATACCAGCGCACTCCTTGCGCGATTTCGTCGGGTGTGGCCTGTTCCCAGTGCCACACGATGTTGTCATGGCTCACAGGGTGTGCCCGGAACCATGGGTGATCGCTGGGGGCAGGCATGACAATTCAGTCCTCTTAGGTGTGCTTCACGGTCACCGGCGAGTCGTCCCACAAGCGGGACCATCCCGATTGCGCGGGACGCGTCCCGGCCGTTCGTACGTATTTGTCCAGGGCGAGCAATTCGCGTCGCACTTCTCCGACGTCCAATTGCCACAGTTCACGAGCTATTTCATCCCGCACGCGGTCAAGGTCAACCGCACCCGATGACGCGAGGCAATACAGAGCCGACGACATACCGCCGTGCCAATCGGAAGCGAAACGCCGCGCTTGCCCGTCGCTCATCATGACGATGACTGCACTCATCGATTTCACTCCTTGACTCACGCCGCGACCGTGACTGGAATTGATTCCATGGCGGAAAAATCGAAAATGGCGAGCTGCGCGGTTTCCCGCGCGAGGGTCATTGCCTCGGACAGGTCCGCGGTCACGACGGAAACGTCAAGGTAGACACGGCCGGTCGCAGGGTCGCGCCACCCGCCGAGAACGCGACCGGGCAGCGAGAGAGCGTCTTTCGCTTGCGCGATGTATTCGTGAAGATCGTTACTGGTCACGGAACCGTCAACAACGCGTTCGTGTTCCGGGTGTACGGCAACCGCATAGCCCGTGCCGACATCGGAACCGTCGTTCGGGTTGACGGAAAATCCGCCGTCCGGCACTGATAGAGCGTCCGCCATGGCGCTAATCCGAGCGGACCAATCGATCAGGGTCATAGTCATGGCGGTACTCCATTTCGTGTGCGAAAAGTGGTTGACTGGGCAGTGATTCAGGCCAGTTGTGAACTGGCACCGAAACGCGCAACCCTCTCCGTTGTGAGATCTCCGCAAAGGGGACACATCTTGTATCCGTGCAATGCGGCACTACTCGCCGGTGAGGGTTGCGCGTTTCGATGGCACATTCCCTGAATCTCTTAACACTGTTGGGATAAGCCGTTATGTCTAGCGCGCAACGCAAGGAACCATGTCCGTAAGGGTTTGGCGTGCTACGGGCAGGCGAGAGCGACGCTCTCAAGCCAGAGAAACCCAATGTCGGCAACCGCCTCAAACAACCCCGAACGCCTACACATTGCGACGTTTGTCGGTGCTAGACCACCATTGACTTATCTTGGGGACACACCAGTGGCAGGCATGCCATTTATGCGCGCTACTCCGCTCTATAGCAAGAGCTTTACGTCGCGAAGCTGCAAGCACAGTTACTACACATTCCAGATTAGAAATGCGCGTTTGGCTGCGCGTCGTTCTTCACGCTGCTCTGCACGGTTTTGCTGCTGTCCGCACGGCCCAAGCCGCTGCCCGCGCTTTACGGGACTTTCGAGACCTCAGCAGGCCGTTCCTCCGTGGAAGGCGACTCGCAGGGACGCCGTGCCCCGGTCCTCATCGCTTCCTTTTCGGTATGTCCTGTTGATGTGTCTATTACACACCTAAACAGGACACTTTGCAAGTGGTGATAGATGAGCGTTATTTCGTCGTTATATTTCTGCGAAAGGCGGACTCGGTGCCCCTCTGTTCGATGCTGGGACCTGCTTTCCCCTGGTCTTTCTCTTCGGGTGCAAGGCGCAGACAGCGTGTTTCAGTGGCAGTGAGGGGCATTCGGCGAATGACGTGCGTGGGCGCACGCGCGTCATTCGCAACCGAAGGCAGGCGCCGCGGGCGTAGAAGATGCTTGTCTTGCTTGGTTTGCCTCGTGTAGGCGCAAGAGAAGTGCGGATCGTCAATGACCCTCGTTCGGCTTATTGACGGGAAACATGCATCGTTGGCCGACGGTGCCTAATCGAATGCATCCAATTTGTCGACCTTGCGAAGGTGTTAATGTGTTTGAAATCGTCAACTAATTGCGCCGAGCTGCTGGCGCTCGTATCTGCCGAGCACGGATCGAGCCAGGTGGCCGAAATGACTAATCGTGAATCAGTGAAACGAAATGGACGGTCAGAATTTTCACAGACGAAGCGCTGGCACGCTAAAAAACGGAATTCATCCAACCTATGCTGCTGGCCACACCATTTCTTATTGCACTCGCTCCTATTCCTCCCAGTCGTCAACAGGTTCCCGTGGGGTACCGAGGCTGGGCAGGTTCAGGAAGGGCCAGCGACGCGCTGACCTGAGACAACGTGGCACGAGGGGGCTTCCTGCTTATCGGGTAGATGAGTGAGCGCATGAGTAGGCGCATGAGTAGGTAGATGAGCAGGCGCATGTAGGGTCTCGCGGCTGGCTTCATTTTCTCAGCAGCGCTTTCATCTCGGCTTCATTTGTGAAGCGTGGTTGAGACCAGGCCATTTTGGTGGATTCTCGGTAGTGCTGGCGGGTCCGTGGCGGCTCCGCCAGCTATCTGACGCTGGTGACCGAACCTAGTTCTTCGGCGCGCGCAGGCCGTCGAGCAGCACGCGGGTCAGGTGGTCGTCGGCGCGGGCGCCGCAGCGGCAGACCGCCACGTTGAGCACCCGCACGACCTCTGTCGGTGGTACGTCGGCGCGCAGGTCGCCCTCGCGCTGCGCGTGTGCCGCGATTTCGGCGATCAGCGCGTTGACCTCGGCCTCCAACTCGGGCAGTTCGGGGTGTTCCGGTTCGCCGGTGAGCAGGGATTTGGTCAGCGGCAGCGGCAAGGCCACGCAGTGGTCCACGATCCGCAGCAGCGCCTCCCATGCCGGCGTCTGGCCGACTTCCGCGCGTGTGGCCTCCAGCAGTTCCCGCAGCGCGTCGACCGCGATGTCTTCTAACAGGGCGCGCCGGTCCGGGAAGTGCCGGTACAGCGTGCCGACGCCAACCCCCGCCTCGCGTGCGATGTCCTCCATCGACACGGCCTCGCCCCGCTCGCCGGCCAGTCGCAGGGCGGCACTCGTGATCGCCGACCGATTGCGCCGCGCGTCCGCCCGCACCCGTACCTCCCACTAACCGGAACCTCCGATTCAGTTTATGCTACCGTCGAGGAACCGGAATTCCGAATTCACCTTGGAGGGGCAATGCGGATCGGCCTGTACGTCGGAGACCAGAGTGATCTCCAGTCCCAGATCGGACAGGTGCGCGCGGCGGCCGAACACGGCCTGGCCAGCGTGTTCTTCAGCCAGGTCCTGGCGTGGGACCCGCTCACCGTGGCAGCGCTCGCCGGGGCGGCCGTGCCGGGGATCGAGCTGGGAACTGCCATCGTGCAGACCTACCCGCGCCATCCGATCTCACTGGCCGGGCAGGCGCTCACGGTGGCGGCCGCCACCGGCAACCGGTTCACCCTCGGCGTCGGGCCGAGCCACAAGCAGTTCATCGAGGACGTGTACGGCCTGTCCTACGACCGGCCCGCGCACCACACGCGCGAGTACCTGAGCGCGCTGCGCGCCGAACTCTCGGGAACCGGCCACGTCCAGGTGCCGGGCGCGCAGCCCCCGCCGGTGCTGCTCTCCGCGCTCGGCCCGGTGATGCTCCGCATCGCGGGCGAACTGGCCGACGGCACGGTCACGGTGTGGGCAACCTCGGCAACAATCGCCGACCACATCCGGCCCAGGATCGATGCCGTGGCGAAGGAGCCGCGGGTCGTGGCGGCGGTGATGCTGAGCGTGACCTCCAGGCCGGGCGCCGTGCGCGACGAGGTCGCCCGCGTGGTCGGCTTCGCGTCGGACTTCGCCAGTTACCGGACGCTCCTCGATCGCCAGGGGCAGAGCAACGTCGTGGAGACGATCGTCGCCGGGGACGAGGACACCGTCGCCGCCGCGGTCCGCGCGTACGCCGACGCGGGCGCGACCGACGTGCTGGTCAGCCTCGTCGGCGACGACACCGAGAAGGCCAGGACACTGAAACTGGCCGGGGAACTGGCCGGCTCCCTGTAAGGGCTACCGCACAGGCCCCGCGTCGGTCACGGTCATCTGGCACCAGGACCCGTCCCGTGGCGTTCGTCTCCGGGCAGCTCGCCAGCGGGGTCGTCGCGAGGCTCACGGAGTCGAAGTCCCAACCGCGCACCAGATGCCCGCTCTGCCAGGCGGCGGTGATGAACGACAAGTCGGTGGCGGGGCCGTGTGGAACAGGCGCCTGCTGGAGTTCGGTCGGCTCGCCGTCCTGGTACTCAGCGAACGGCGTCTGCTCGTACTGGATCATCCGACCCGTCACGCCGGTGGAATAGCGCAGCGCCGCGGGTGGGGCCCGTCCGCGCACTGGTCGGCGGTGATGTGCTCAACCGGCCTGAAAAATGCCACGAGCATGAGATTGATCTTGGCGGTGTCACGTTGAGACAACCGAGAACCCCAGGTCGCACAAGATCATCGATGCCTTGGGGAACGCGCTGCCGTTTTGACTCTGGGCGTACCTGAAGGCATGACGTGTCTGATCGTCAAAAGATCACGCAGGAACGGGCTGTCAGCCGTGCGTTAGCTGGCGGTGCGGTGGTGGCGTGCTTGGAGGGCGCGGGCGAGGGTGAGGGTGCTGGGGTCGGGGCGTTCGCCGATGTCGGCCAGCGTGGTGGTGAGCAGGTTGATGGTGCGGCTGATGGCGTCGATGTGTCCGAGTTTGGCTTGTACGCGGATGATGTCGCGGTAGATGTCCTCGTTTTCCGGGTTCAACAGCCGGGCGTGTTCGAGCAGTTGGAGCTGTCGCTGTGGGTCTCGGGCTCGGTAGGTGGCGGCCATGCCGGCGAGGGCGTCGACGACGGTGCGGTGGGCGGCTTCTCGGGGGCCGTCGAGCCACAGGGCCGACATGCCCTCGGCGATTTCCCCGCGATAGACCGCGGCGCTGCGGGACCAGGCGGCGAAACGGTCGTCGTCGGTGTTCGCCAGGTGCTGGTCGTGCTCGGCCTGGTTGAGCTGCCAGTAGTCGACTGCGACCAGGTCAGGGTTGAGGGCGACGTGTTCCTCGTGCTGGGAGATGAGGTCGGTGGCCTGGTCGTCGGTGGCGTCGGCGAGGGCTTTGCGGATCTGGGACAGGCCGGCGTAGAAGGCGTTGTAGGGGCGGCGTCCCCGAGCTTCGGGCCAGAGCGCTTCGCGCACGGCTTCCCGGGATGTCCCGTGGGGGTGCAGTGCCAGGAATACGATCAGCGCCTTGTGCTTGGGCGCCAGCGTCGAGGTGAGGTCCCGGTCGGTGCCGTAGGGCGTGTGCCAGGTGAGCGTCAGCGGACCGAACACCGCCAGGTTCAAGGGACGGTCGGGAGGTTCGTGGTCGCTGTCGGCGGGAGTCACCAGTTCGGTGACCGGGGGCCGGTCAGCGCTGTCGCGAACGAGGTCGTCGCGTTCCCCGGTGGCTGAGGGCGTGTCCGAGGCGGCTGCGTCCGGGGCTTTGTCGACGGCAGTGGCTTCGCTGTCCTGCTCGGCCTCGACGTCGTGCTCGTGCGGGTGGGTGTGATCGCTGGCGGGAGGGTCGACAGCAAGGTCGTGTTCGTCGTTGTCGTCGGGAGGGACCTGCTCGGAGTCCTCGGCGGGATCGACGGTGTCTTGCGGCGGCCCGCTCGTGGTGTCGGCGAGGAGTTCGAGGAGGTCGCGGGTGTCGGAGGCGTCGAGGTGGAATAGCCGAGCGCCGCGGAGGTCGCCCACGGTGGGGCTGGCGGCGGTGACTATCCCGTCGGCGCGGACGCGGACGGTGGCTCCCGCGGGCCAGTGACCGAGCAGGATGCCCGCCGTCCCGGAGGCGGTCCCGGTGTCGAGGACGGCTTGCAGGCGCTCGTGGGGGCGGTCGATGGTGGCTACGAGAACGATGTCCCGCTCGGTGTCCCGGTGGTAGGTGCTGTCGGGGGGCTGGTGGTCGGCGAGAACGGTGATGGCCTCGTCCAGGCCGGTCGTGACGCGCAGCCGGGGCGAGGTGGGAGGTTCGTCTCCGAGCAAGGTGCGGGCGTCGTCGCTGGGGATGAGCACAGTGGCCTTCGTGGTGGCCAGCAGGTGCACCAGCAGAGCGCGGGCGGTGGCTTCCGCGCCCGCCCCGGTGAGCCCGAGCCCGTGGAGTGCGGCGAGGTCGAGAGCGTGGGCGCGGTCGTCACGGATGCCGACCTGCACGGCGGCATCATGCTCGGACTCGTCGGCCGCTGTCTCGGGCAGGTCGGTCTCGGCTGGGGGAAGCGTGATCGGGTCGGTGTCGTCGGGTTCGGCGTTGTCTAGGTGTGTTTCGTCGTAGGCCAGTCGGAGCGCGTGGACCGCGGGTGCGGGTGCGGGTGGTGGGGTGCGGTCTCCGCTGCCGGGCTGGTAGGTCCGCATCCGCCGGCGCCGCCGGATGAGCATTGCCAGGGTCACCGCGGCGGCGAGCGTGGCGGCGACGAGGCCGCCGCTGGTGAGCGTGATGGCGGTGCCCGAGGTCGAAGCGACGGCGTCCGCCGCCGGGGCGTGGTGCCGGTTCGGGACGGCCTCTGGCGGTTCAGGCGCTGGCACGGACGGAGAAGGGTCTGCTGAGGGTGCCGGTGTCGGCACGGGTTCCGGCGGCGGTGGTGGCGGGGCGTGGTTCTCGGCTGCTTCGGGCAGGTGCAGGATCCATCCGGGGCGGACGAGGTGCGGATCGGTGAGTGTGTCGCCGTCGGGTTGCGGGCGCCCCTGGTTGAGGGCGAAGAGTTCAGGCCAGCGGTGGCCGTCGCCGAGTTCGCGTTCGGCGATGCGCCACAGGCTGTCGTAGACCCCGGCGCGCGGGGGCTGCACGATCGCGGTGCCAGGTTCGCCCGTGTAGGTCTGCTGGGCCTGGTTCGTTCTGGAGTACTGGGCGACGGCAGGCACGGGGGCGGGCTGCTCGACCGTGACGGAGGCGGCTGGTTGCGCCGCGGGCACGGGTCCCGCGGCGGCGACCGGGATCCGGGGTGGCAGCAGTCCGAGTACCGCGGCGGCGACGAGCAGTCCGGCGAGGGCGTGGACCGGGCCGATCGCGGGCGGGCGGACTCCGCGCACCGCGTCGGGAACGCAGCGGGCCACGTCGAGGGCGAAGGTGAGCCAGACCGGCCAGGCGATGCAGGCCAACAGGTCCAGCAGCAGGGTGACCGACAACGGGTTGAGCAGGGCGGCTTCGATCTCATCGCCGGTCGGCAGATGATCCGGCAAAGGCCAGCCGATGAACGTCACCAGCCCCCACGGCACCCCGACCAGCAACGCGGCCAGTGCCGCCAGCGCGGCCAGCGCGCCGACGAACCGCAGCATGCGAGCGCTGATGCGGACGAGCAGCCTCATCCTGCACCTCCGAACGTTCCCTGGTCGGGGTGGGCTTGGCCGTCGGCGGACACGGCGATCTCGCCCAGCCCGATCAGACCCAGGATGTGGGTGCGTTGCTGGGCATCGATGTGCACGCGGACGGTGGTGGCATCGGCGGTGACGGTGCCCGTCGCGCCCACAGCGGAGAGGTAGCGTCGTGCGGCGGCCTGTGCCGCGCTCGGGTGCAGCCGAGCATCGCCGCTGGCGCGGTAGGCGGCGAGATCCAGCTCTTGGGCTCCGGCACGGGCAGCTTCTTGGGCGTGGCCGATCGCCTTGGTCTTCGCGGCCAAGGCGAGCCCGCCGTCGAGAACGAGGCCGGCGAACAGCAGACAGGCCGTGGTGATCAGCACGACGAACGCCGTCACCCGGCCGTGCTCGTCGCGTGCGAACGCCTGCCACCGCCCGAACATCACGTGCCTGCTGGGTCGGTGCCGCGCCACTGGTCCACGACCGAGGACGCGGTGGATTCTGCCGTGGTACTCCCCGGAATTCCGAGCATCGCCAGATCCGAGAGTTCGATGTCGCAGGTCAGGGTCACGGTCACGGTGCTGCCGGGCTGTAGGCCAGCGAGGTGTGCGGACACGCCGAGGTTCTGGCAGCGCACGCCGGCTTGGGCAAGTGCGGCGTGCGCGGTGGCGTGCGCGTCACTGCTGGCCTGGCTGTGGCTGCGGGCCAAGGTTGCCGCGCGGACGGCTTGGTGTGCGGCGTCGTCGACGCGCAGGCGTGAGTCGGCCAGGCGCCCGCAGAAGACCACGAACAGCAGCAGGACGATCAACACCGGTGCCAGGAGGGTCAGTTCGGTGGCCACTGAACCTCGTTCGTCGCAACGCAGTCGGCGCAGTAGGGGCGTCATCCGTTACCCCTCCCCGGGACGACGAACCGTTCGCTGGGACCCACCGCGCGACCTCGCACCGGCAAAGTCAGGAACGGCACCACCGGGGCAGCCTCTCCTGTGATCTCCACAGTGGACTGTTCAGGTCCTCGATTCACCGTGGCGTGTGGATTCTTCAGTGGCCCGGCGCCGAGTTGGGCCAGCACCGCCGCGGCTTCGGCGTGGCCCGCTGCGCTGCTGGCCCCCTGGACACGTGCCGCTGATAGCGCCTGGGAGGCGGCGGCCTGGGCGATGTGGGTGGCGTGCGCCCAGATCGCGAACTGCGCGATCAGCAGGATCAGCAGCAACAACGCCGGGACCGCCAGTACCAGCTCGGCCGTCACCGAGCCCCGCTCGTCCTGGCAGCATCGCCGTACCTGCGCGCGGAGTCGGCGGGCAAGACGTGTGGTCATCACATGCTGCCCCCGATCTCGCCCGCCTTGCGAGTGACGGCCGCGATGATGATGGCCATGACTGCGAGGGCCGCGGCGACCAGCAGTGCGGTGACAAGGACGGTTTCGGTGGAGTAGCCACGCTCATCGGCGCGGATTTCGGCGATACGGGCCCGCACCGTGGCAAAGACAAGAGGAATGTAGCTCAGCATGAGTGGCTTCTCCTTCTTACAGGCTTCCCAGCACCGTGGCGACGGCTGGATAAGCGATGAACAGCAAGAACCCGGCGAACAGGCAGATCACCGGCAACGACATCCGCTCCGTGGCGGCCTGAGCCTCCCCTTCGGCTTCGGTGAGTTCGTGGGTGCGCATCGCCGCGGCCTTCGCCGCCAACGAGGCGCGCACCTTCGCGCCTTCGGTGCCGGCCAGCGACACCGAAGAGGACAACTCGACAAGCTCGCGCACGTCCAGTTCCTCGCCGAGCTGCCGCAACGTGTCCCACGGCGTCGCACGGGTCATCCGTGCTGTGGTCAGCGCACGCCGAATCCGGGCGAACGCCCACCCGTGGCCGATCTCGGCAGCGTCGGTGAGCGCACCGTCGACTCCGGCGCCCCCGGCCAGCGAGACCCGGACCAAGTTCAGGTAGGCGCCGAGTGCGTGGCGAAACGACGTGCGCCTGCGTTCGGCCTGCTGCCGCACATCCAGATCAGGCAAGAAGAACCCGCCGACCGCGCACGCGAGACTGACGACGGCGGGCACCTGCCACGGCAACCCCACGCCGACGACCCACAGCAGCAGTGGCACTAGGCTTGGCAGCAGCAAACCGGCGACGGCCAAGACACCCTTGTCCGCCAACCACGCTTCCGGTGCCCGTCCGAGCACGAGGAGATCGCGCTGCTGACGGGGGTTGGGCAGGCCGAGTGCGGCCAACGGCCGTACTGCGGGGCGGCCGCACCGTGCAGCCCACCCACCGGCATCGGTATCGGTGATCGTGGGCCTGCGCGATGGAATGGTGCGGCTCGCGGCCAGCGCACTGGCCAACGACGGGCCTGGTGGGAGCAACCAGACGACCAGCGCCCACAGACCGACGCCGAATCCCGCTCCGAGGAGAATGACCGTGGTGATCACGAGTGCACCTCCGCCCTCGCGCTGGCGGCCGTGGGCCGGGTGAGGAAGCGCTCGGGCTCGGCCATCCGCGCGACGCGAGCCAGCCACCCAAACGCCAGCCCAAACAGGACACCCACGAACAAGAGCATGATCTGACCGAATGCCCCGTCGTACGGGTCGAGGTAGCCGCGATTGAGCGCGACGAGGCCGGCGGCGAAGACCAGCGTGGTCGCGACGATCACACGTACGCTGGTGCGGGTGCGTGCTCGGCCGGCTTCGACCCGCAGCCTCATGGACACCTGTTCGCGGGCCTCGATCGCCAGCTCCCCGAGCAGGTCCGCGAGCTGGCGAGCCTGGTGCTGCGAGGCCAGCACCAGCGCGGAGATCACGAGGTCCGCGGTGGGGTCGGCGAGGTCGTCGGCCAGCCCCGCCAGGGCGTCGGGGAGCTTGTCGCCGCGGGTGATGCGCATCGACAGCTCGCGGACGTCGTCGCGGATCGCGGCCGGAGCGGTGTCCACTGTGGCCTGCATTGCTTGTTCCAAACCGGCTGCCGCGGACAGGGTGTCGCGCAGCATCTCAGTCCAGGCGGCGATGGCCTCGATCCGGGCGACCCGCCGGTCCTGCTCGGAATCCCGCCCCAGCACCTGCGGCAGCGCCCACACGGCCGCCGCCGTCAGCACGCCCCCGATCACCCAGCCGGTGACGAGGGCAGCCAGCAGGCCGGCCGCGAGGCCGATCACTGCTCGCCGCGCCGAGGCACAGTCACGGAGCCGACGAAAATGTTCGCGCCATCGCGAAGGCTTGGCAGCCGAGTCGGGAGCCTGTCCACGGAAGCCGAACACGAGCAACAGCCCTCCGAGGGCCACGCCGAGCCCGCACAACGCGGCCAGCAGGGCGGAGGTGGTCATGGCCGCCACCACCCTTCGGTGCGCTCCAGCACGCCCGCGTCGAACCCGGCCTCGGCCAGCCGCTCCACGGTCTCGGTCCGCAACGGCACCCCGGGAACCGCGCGGCCGGTGGAGTCGGGGCGATAGACCTCGTTGGAGATGATCTGCTTCTCGTCGGCGTCGACGACTTCCCGGATCGACGAGACGACGCGGGTCTTGTCGTCGCGGGCTTCGGCCACGTGCACCACGAAGTGCAGCGCCGAGGCCATCAGCAGGTTGGTCGCCTCCAGCCCCAGCCTCTCCGGCGATTGGGCGGCGTAGGTGGCGAGCTTGGTGAACGCCCCGCGGGAGGTGGAGGCATGCAAGGTGGCCATCGACCCGTCGTTGCCCTGGGACATGGCGTTGGCCATCGGCACCAACTCGGCGCCGCGGACCTCGCCGACGATGACCCGGTCCGGGGACATGCGCAGCGCCCACCGCACCAGCTCGGCCTGCGAGATCGCACCGGCGCCTTCGACGTTGGCCTCCCGGGCCTGCATCGCGATCACATCGGGATGGGCCGGGTCGCGGTCGAGGCCGAGTTCGAAGTTGTCCTCAATGGTGATCAGCCGCTCGGCCGGCGGGATCGCCGAGGCCAACCCCCGCAGCATCGTCGTCTTCCCGATCGCCGTGCCGCCGACCACAAGCACGTTGAACCGGGCGCGCACCATCGCCGCCAGCAGCGCTTCCAACCCGGCGTCGATCGTGCCCAGCGAGCGGAGGCGGGCGAGGGTGACCTGTTGGAACCGGTGCCGCCGGATCGAAATCGACGGGCGGCCGGTGACGGCCATGACCGCGAACATCCGCGACCCGTCCGGCAACTCCACGTTCACCCCGGGCGAGCCCCGGTCGAACCGGCGCTCCTCCACGCCGGAGCGCGCCGCCAGCGACCGCACCAGGTCGATCAGTTCCTCGTCGGAGTCGGCCACCGGCGGCATCTGCGCCCGCCTGCCGTCGGCATACCGCACGAAGACGCGATCGCAGCCGTTGACGTTGACGTTCTCGATGTCCTCGTTGGCCAGCAGCGGCTGCAGGCCACCCATGCCGAAAACCTCATCCAGCACCGAGGCCACGACGCGGCGTTCGACCTCGTCGGGCACCAACCCGGCCCCGCTCGGGCGGGTCAGCTCCTCGTTGGCGTAGGCGTCGGCGGCGTCCCCGGCGAGCCGTTCAGCCAGGGTGCGCCGGGTTGGATAGTCCATCGCGGGGCGGCCGTCCTGCTCATCCGCGCGGATGCGTTCGGCCAGACCCTCCGAGACCGCCTGACGCACCCGCGCCCGCAGCACCGCCGCTCCCGGGTGACTCCCGTCGCCCTCGCCGGCCTCCGAACTGATCGGCTGCGACGACCAGCCAGGCTCCCCAGCCCCATCGACAAAGCCGTGTGCGTCGGTCGTCATCACAGCACCTCCCCGTTCCCCGTTGCCGATGTCGCAGCAGTAACCAGGCCGTCGGCGCCGGTGTGCGACGCTTGAACGTGGCTGAGCAGAGTGCGATCCAGACGAGCAGCGGTGCGCCCCAACGCGGACCGATCCGGGGGGCGCCCCCGCGGCTGTCCACACAGGATCGCCGCACCCTGCGGATCGTCTGGAAGCGTGGCCATCACTGGGACTCCCAGTTCCCGTTCCACCTCGGCGCGGCTGTAGCCGTCGCCGATCAGAACCAGGCCCGGGGTGCGGGTCCACGTCGACACCGACTCCAACAAGGTCGCGACGTGGGACAACTCGTCGGCTCGGGGCCGCGTCATCACCACCAGCGCATCCGCCCCGCGCACCAGCGGCAACGCTGGGGACGCCGCATCCAAACGCCCGACATCCACCAACACCGCGTATTCCGGGGACCGGGCGGCGGCCCGCAGCGCCCGAAGTCCACGGGTGGTCAGCACGCCCAACGCGGCCCGTGCTTGCTCGGCCGCCACAGGGCCGACGACCACCCGCAGTCCTCCGGGAAGGCGCTGGGAGTGCTCCGCCAGCAGCTCTGCCGAAGATTGCCGCCGCGCCGCCGCTGCCAGCGACACCACCCCGGGCGTGGCCGGAAGCCGGAACCGGGCGGTGAGATCACCGCCCGTCGGGTCCGCCTCGACCACGACCGGATCACCGCCGGGCCACCGCGCGGCCATCGCGAGAGCCGCGGTCGTGACCCCCGGCGAGCCCTTCACCGAACACAACCCGACCAGCATCACTGACCCCCAGCCGGAACGGCGACCAACGACAACTGTCCGGGCGGCACCCCGGCCACCTGCCGGGCACTGGTCACCGGCAACTGCAACGAAACCACCGTGGACAGATCACTACCCGGCACCCCGACGCTGGAGACCACCGCCGACCACGGACCACCGGAGGCCGGGCTCTGAGTCGAGGACGTACTGCTGCCCGAACCCGGAACCACGATCACCGACACCGTGGTGCCCGGCGCCAGCTGGGGCGGAAACTGGCCCGGTTTCGCCGCGACAGCCACGATCGCCTGGCCCGTCGGCGGCACCTGTGGCTGGCCGAGTGCGGAGCGAGGAAGCAGGGTTCCCGCCGGGAGCGAGTACGCGACGGGACGGCCCAGCACCGTCGCCGCCTGGCTGGCAGGCACCAGATCCGCCCCCGAATCCGAGGACAACGGGACCTGCCGCAGGTCCTGTGGTGTCAGCACATCGCCGACGTTCACCGGCCGCGCCAGGCTCAGCATCGGTTCCTGATTTCCGACCTGGAGCACGGTGATCACCGCGCCCGCCACGCAGATCACGACCAGGAGCACCCCGAGTACCAAATACGGCACCCGCCGCCGCCCGGTTCCCCGTGCGATCCGCGATGGCTCACCAGGCTTGCGCCCGACCCAGGAATGGGACGGGGCCGGCGGCCCCTGGGAGGGTTCGGTGGTCGATGTGGATGTAGACATCGGCGCCTCCAAGAAATGCGGTACCCGCACCCCATTTCCGCGCAGAATAAAGGGGTGTCCGTTGATCGAAATCAGCTCTTTGACCTGTCTATAGAGGACAGTCAGGTTCCTAGTTGGGAGCGTTGTTGAGTGCCTGCGATTCCGCGACCGTGAACGTGGCGGTCGAGGTTGTCGTCAGGTTCGGGAAGGTTCCGCCCTGACCCGCTCCCGACCAGGTCACCGTCCAACTCACCTCGGCCGCGACCGGATAGGAGTTACCCGGCGTGCCTTGCGACGTCTGGTGGTAGGTGTGGCCGCAGTCCGGCGACGCCGACCGCGGGTCAGCGCCGGACGGGAACGGCGTTCCCGCGCCGGGGCAGGTCACCGTCGACCCGTCACCCATCGACCACGTCACCGAGTTCGGAACCGCCGTCGCCGTCACCGACACCCCGGGTACCGAGGCGGTCGCGGACTGCGGACCCCATTGCGCGGGGTCCAGCCACAACCACGTCGGCAGATTCACCAACTGGGTCTCCACAGGCGAGGCGTGAATCTGCGGCGACGGCAGCCGCAACTGGCTGTACGCCTGCTGAGCCAACTGCTCCGGCGACGGCGCCGGCTGCTGCCCGTCCGGAATCCAAATCGGCGGCCGGTACAGGGCATCACGCCACCCTTCACCCGAGCACTGGTACATGTACCACGCCCCGGACTGCCCCGGCGGCGGTTGTTGCTGGGCGAACCGGACAGTCGGCGTCGACGAGGACCGCCTGTACAGCGCTGGGGTGACCGTGATCGCCCCACCATCGCTCGGCGGGTGATAGGCGATCGTCGTCACGCCTTCGACGGGCGGCTGGTAGTCACTACGCACGTAGCGACAATCCGCCAAGTTAGCGCCACCCACGATCTGATCACCCTGCGGCGGCGGAGAGCTCGAACCGCCAGAGTCCGAGTCTCCGCTGTCGCCCGAGCCAGGATTGCCCGGTGGCGGAGTCTGTCCTGGGTGACCTCCTTGGCCGGTCCCCAGATCGCACCCGACATAGGACGTCTCACCACAGGTAGTGTTGCCCCAAATCCCGTCCGCAGAGGCGGTCCAGGTACCAGCGAGGACCAAAGTGGACACTGAGCCAACCACGAACGCCGCGCGTCTCAACATGTGCCAACCCCCTGCACTGCGAACCTGGTTACCCGCCATGCGCCGTCCGGCTGCTTCTTCACCTCAGCGACGATGGACTGGCGGCCTCCCGGCTTGTCGTTGATGGGCCTGCGTGAATCCGCGAACACCTTCACGGTGCCGCTGGAGTCGCCGCAGTCCGACAGCACCACCGTCTCCGGGGCGTTTGCGGGTTCGACCGAGGTGACCTGCGGATTGTTCTTGGGCTGTCCCTGAGTCACGACGCGGTTGAAGTGGTCGGTGTAGAGGCTTCGAGTAATGGTGGTCAGCGCGTTGTCGGTTGCGTAGTGCGCCAGTTGAGGGGATTGCCAGTCGGAGGTTTCCCCTGCTGTGGCCATGGCCTGCCACATGCCGATATAGGCCGCCGTGGCGTGGTCTTTGGCCGCGTCCGCGGCCGCGGACGACGGTGCTGCCGGAGCGGACGGCGGTAGGTCAGCTGCGGTTTCCAGGCTTTCCTGGGAGTCGGGTGGTGCTCCCTGCGAAGTGCAGGCCAGGATTCCCGCCGCGGACGCGATAACCGCTCCCGCAAAAGCTGTCCAGCGCCGGGCCAGTGGATTCACGAGATGGCTACGCATACGGGCTCCCGCTTCGGATGATCGGTATCTGGTGCGGATTGAGGTATTGGTCTAGGTCTACATCCGAGTGCCTCGGTCGCATCAACTGGACTAAGGCAAAAAAGATCGGTCTATTGATCAGTTAGGCACAAGATTCACACCTTTGGGTTAAAGTCCGAATTCGTAGCGGCCCTCAGTGGGGTCCGATGGGCTGACGGACGCCGGGTTAGAGCGTGGCTGGTTGCCGCCGCTCTATCGGCGGCGGAGTGTTGCCGCTGTGGCATGCGCTCTTTCGATCACGTTCTGGATAGGCGGCGGCCTTGTCGTCAGTGGCGCGCTTGCGATCGTGGTTCGACTGCGCGAGCCGGAGATGCAGTGGTGCCATTTCGTCGCCCAGGTTCTCCTCGCGGGAGGAGTGTTGGGACTGCTGACGTGGCGACTCGGTTGCGGACCGGTAGTTTTGGCTCCAGCCGGGTTCGTCACCGGTGGCGTTGCGGCAGCGGTGGTCGACTTCAGAACGGGCAGGCTGCCGAACTGGCTAGTCCTCACCACTCATCTGATGACCGCCGTGGGCGTGCTCAGCGCGACCCTGATCACGTCCGCCGACGAATTGCTGCTCGGTGCTGTGGCAGGCGCCGCGGCGTTTCTGCTTGTCTACCTTGGGTTGTATCTCGGTGTGCCTGGGCAGTTGGGTGGCGGCGACGTGAAGCTCGCTGCGGCAGCAGGTGCCGTGCTCGGCTGGCACAGTTGGTCCGCGGTGTTCGCCGGTTTACTCGTGATCTGGCTGGCGAATGCGCTCGCCTTCGCTGTCCTCCGCGTTTCGAAATTCGGTGTACGGCATAACCTGCCGAGCCTGCCGCATGGACCGTCTCTGGTCCTCGGCACGGTCGCTGTCCTGCTCGCGGGATGACGACGCCCCGTCAGCAGCCGCACTGTGCAACGGTCGGGGTGTGTCTTCGCACGAAACGGCGCCGAGGGCCGAATGTAATGCCGTCGCGGCGGCGCTAGGTCGGCGCCAGATCGTAGTTCTGGTCGGACAGTGACGCCGTCGACGTGGCGAGCGCGCGTTGTTGTGCCCGTGCGATGAGGTCTTGATGGTGATGGCTCCAGAGCACGCCAGCCATCGCCGCCCGCAGCAACGCGTGGCCCGCGTCGGTGAGTTCGTAGGTGACGGAGCGGGGCCACACGCCCAGTTCTTCGGTTCGGTGAACGAGTCCGTCGCGTTCGAGTCGTTGCAAGGTGTGATGCAGGATGCTGCTGTGGATGTGCCTCGTCCGGCCCGACCAGCCGTCGACTGCGGTGGAGGTGCGGATGGCCTCGCGTAGTTCGGTGTACCGGCGAGGGCCGCTGGAGAGCGCGTGGAGGACATCGGGGTTCCAGTGTCCGCTGGCGACCATGTGGGAGAAGTTCAGCAGATGCTGGAGGCAGTCATCGCTGCTGAGCGCGCGCAGAGGATTCTCTGAGGCAGGGTCGTGCACTACGCGTGCGTGTGGGGCGGTTGGTGGTGGGGTTCCGAGGCGGCTGGCGCGGGTTCGGGTTTGATCCCGGCCGTTTCGTTTGGCGGTTTGCAGCGCGGCGTCTGCGGCCAAGACCAGCGCTGCGAGACCAACGTCCTTGTCAGGCGGAGCCGAGGTCACTCCAATGGAGACGGACATCCCGGTAAGGAGGACTTGGCTACCGGTGGTCGCGGTGGCGGTGATGGCCAGCTCGCGGATCTGACGCCGGATGTCCTCCGCTATCTGGATCGCGCGCTCGATGTCAGTGCGGGACAGCAGCACAAGGAATTCGTCGCCACCATGGCCGCCGTAGCGACCCATGAGCGCCCGATCGGGTGCGAGGATTCTGCGAAGCGTGTCGGCGACGCCGGCGAGGACAGCGTCGCCGGTGAGGTGTCCCCAGGTGTCGTTGACTGCTTTGAAGCGGTCCAGGTCGGCCAGCAGCAGCGCCACTGGCTCGCCGATGCTGCGAGACTGATCCAGCAGGTGGCAGGCATGGGCGTCCCAACTCCATCGGTCGGGGAGCCCGGTGAGCTTGTCGACCATGTCCGAGGTAGCCAGTGGGCGGTTCATTGCACACCACCTTCCACGGTGCGGATCGCCGCGATCGGTCCGTGGTGCGGAAGGCGAGGTCGTTCCTGGGGGCCGGGCCAGGTGTGGAGTCGAACGGCGGCGTGGCGGGCGGCTTGGTGAAGGTCGCAGGTTCGGGGATCGTGGTGTCGTCGGGCGCCGTCGCTGAGTACGCGTGCGCCGTCGGGCTCGTCGGGAAGTACCAGCGCCAGCGGCATGCCCAGAAGCCCGGCGACGAAGTGAGCTGAACGGTCGGTTGCGGCGCACGCGGCGATGCCCAATCGGTCTGGGGCCACAGCGTCGCGCAGTGTTCGCGCTATCGGGAGGGCGGCGTGGATGTGGCGGAGGCTGGTGCGCACGGTCAACAGCACCAGATCGGATCCGGCGATCAGCGGCCACGGTGTGCCGGGAGTGTATCGGCCCGCGTCGATGAGCACGTCGGGTCCGCTGTCGCGGGAGAGGTCCCGTGCGGCGGTGGCGATGCGCCGCCACCCGTCGTCGCCGACGGCAGTGGCCTGTGCCGGATCGGCGACTCCGGCGAGTAGACGAACATGCCTGGTGTGGGGAACGGTGTGCACGTGACCAAAGAATCCTTCTGCGGGCACGGAAACCAACTGGCGGGTGGCGTGGCAGAAGCTGACCACACCGCGATCGGTCTGGATCTGGCCGCCTGCGGACCACGGGCCGAGCCACCCTGGCACGAGGTCGCCACCGGAAGGGTCGGCATCGACCACCAACACGGGCCCTGGCCAGGTCGTGGCCAGTGCGGCGATCGTGGTGGTCACGCCGGGCGAGTCCTTCGCGGAAAGCATTGTGAGTACGGGCATCGTTGTCTCCGGGGTTGTGGTGTCGAGGAAGGAGAAGATCGTTCGAACGGTTGCTTCAGTCCGATGTGGTCGGATCAGGGTCGGGGCTCGTAGCGCGGTATTCCAGGTCTGACTGTGTTGACATCGTCGTGGGCTGGCTAGGACCAGGCGGTGGGACGAAGTACACCGGGGCTCGCGCCTCAGCGCTGGGAATTGAGCCGGAGTTGCCGAGGCCGACGAGCAGTGCCGCGACCGGGGACATCGACCTGAAAAGCGCGCATTCACATCACGGCAGCTGCGATTCCGGGCACGGGATCTCCCTGCGGCGGCGCACGGGCATGCAAGCGCGTAGGCGAGTTGTCCGTCGCTTTCTGTGGTCCCGAAGGTCTCGGCGAAGGCTGTGGTGAGTTGGTCGTCGAGTCCAGGTTCGCTGCTGGTGGTGGAGGGAGCGCACGGCCGCTGGGGGGCAGTGGCAGCCGTGCGCTCCGGCTCCAGTAGCGGCGGCGGCGCGGTGTCCACCGCCGGTGGATCAGACGACTCCTCGCGCTCGAACGGTCCTGCCGTAGTCCTCTCCCGACATTGATGACGGCGCTGTCCGCCCTCGCGGTTGGTCGCCTGGGTACGTACGACGGCAGCATCGCGAAATCCGTTGCGCTGCCCTGGGTTTGTCCTTGACGCAGTCACGATGCGGCTCCTTCCCCGACCTTGTCGGTGGGTCCGTTCTTCACAAGTGCGTTGCTCTACGGTTTTCGGCGTGCACTGGCCTGAAGGCGGATGACGGCGCGCGATGAGCGGTGGCCAGGCCCGACGTTGAAGGACATGGGGTTCCTCACCGCGGTGCCCGGAGGGCTCGGTGCGCAACTTCAGGGAGGCCGACTCGGTGTGGGATGCCCAGTTCGCGGGCGTGGATCCGTGTGTGCGGAGCGAGACGGAGAGGGGGTGCCGCTTCCGCCAGCGTGCCCATATGAGATTTGTCGTTGCGGCGGGGCCGCAGTGCACTCCGGTCAGTGCGGTAATGCGGTGCGGGGATGGTTCATCGGCACCTCCGGTGTGACGCTGGATCGGCTTCTGCGTTGTTTTCTGGCCTGCCCCGAAGGGCTCCCCCGTGTGGTGGGCCAGGTCCCAGACCATGTGCCCAGCGACCGGTTTTCGCCGGTCGCGACGCCAGATGGCGGCCGCACAGCCCCCGTCTGACATGCCCTCCTCGCGGGCTACGACCGACTCCCCGAGAGTCGCTGCGTCCACGAGACCAGCACGATTTTGGGGTTAACTGGTGTGCGTCCTCACGTTACGATTGCCGCACACTAGTGAATGATGCTCGTCCGTTTGGCCGTTGTCAACACGGATATGCGCAGGTCATGCTGATCAAACGCACACCAGTGGCGGGGGTGGAGATGAGTGAGGACTACGACTACGAGCGGCACGCCGCGCAACGGCTCGCCGAGAAGATCAATAAATTGTTCGAGGCGGTACATCCGCCGGACCGTGGCCCCTACAGCAACAACGAGGTTGAGGACTTCCTCCTGAAGACCAAGGACCAGGGGC
Source organism: Saccharopolyspora soli (assembly GCF_022678645.1). Lineage (GTDB taxonomy): Bacteria > Actinomycetota > Actinomycetes > Mycobacteriales > Pseudonocardiaceae > Saccharopolyspora > Saccharopolyspora soli. The sequence goes on from NZ_JALBWV010000028.1 coordinate 83,615, forward strand.
CTACAATCTCGGCGAACTACCTGCGCTATCTCCGACGCGCGGAGCGAACGAACCCCGGCGCCCAGCAGTTGCGCGCCATCGCTCGTTTTTTCGATGTGGATCCCGGTTATTTGTTGACCGAGGACGAGAAGACCCAGCAGACGCATGAGCAGTTGCACAAACTGGCGTTGCTGCGCAACGCCACGGTGCACGGGATCGCCACCAGGGCGGCGTCCCTGGATCCCGCGACCCAGGAGTGGCTGTTGCAGATGGTGGACACGATGCCCTCCCGCGATGCCGGGGCTCGCGCCGAGGACAACAGCGGCGCCGACGAGCAGTGATCGAAGGGCGGCCGGGATGCCACGGACGTTCGCCGAGACGTTGTCCTTCGTGCTGCACTACCACGCAGACAACGTTGAGGACCTCGCCGCGCGCTTGCGGCACCTCGGCCTGCTCGGTGCCACGGCTGAGTGGGTGGACGAGGTCGCCGCCGGTGCGGCGTTCCCGTCCGAGGCGGAACAGCGTGCGTTGACACGGGCATTGCGGGTGCCCACGGAGTACTTCGCTGACCCACGGACCACCGCGCTCGTGGACGCAGTCCTGGTGTTGGCCGCAGCACTGCGGGAACGGAATCTGCAGCTCGTCGGGCCCTGCCGGTCCATGTCGGCATCTGTTCAGAACTACCTCGCCTTGTACTCTACGTTACTGTTGGGAACGTCTGTCAACTCACAGTGACTGGGGGGACATGACTGACTACGACGCGATGCACCAACGCTGCCGCGAGATCCTCGCGCAGTTGGATGTCCATCCGCCTGTCCCGCTGCGGACGCTCGTGGACGCGGTCGCCCGAGCACACGGGCGACCGATCACCTTGGTCCCAGCGGATCTTCCGGTGGACGCACCGTTCGGCGCGACCGGCACCGACGAGGTCGGCGACGTCGTGGTGTACCAACGCAACACCACCGCCAGCCACCAGTTGGTCATCGTGTTGCACGAACTCGCGCACATCCTCGCCCGGCACCCCAGGAAAACGATCCAGCCCTCGGTCACCGACGTGCGTGAGGACCTGAACATGCTGCCCGAATCGATGCTGCACCTCGTGCTCGGAACCGGCCCAGCCGGAACCACACCCGTCAGCGACGAACTCCAGCACGCCCGCACCGGCCTGCTCGATGAGCTTCGCGCCTCCGCCGAAGCCTCGACGAGCAGCGAGGCCCTGTCGGTTCGCCCGCAGCAGGTAACCAGGTCGCTGTACGACGACATCGCCGAGTGGGAGGCCGAAACGATGGGCACGATCATGCTGTCCTGGCTGACCGACAAGTCGGTCTACCCGGTCTCGCCCACGGACGCTCGGCTGCGACACACCCTGGGGGACATCTGATGGAACCAGGCGGACTCCTGCGGGTCGGGCTGATCGTGGCCCTGCTCGCTGCGTGGCTGCTCTACCGCTGGTACCGACGCTCGGTGACCGCCGGAACGTGGGCGCTGGTCTTGGTGGTCGGGGCGAACCTCGCCTCCAGCATCATCCGCCGCGGCGCCGATCCCGGCGGCCCGTGGGAGACCGTTGATCCGCGGCTGATCGTGCTGGTCACCAACATCCTGATCGTGGCCAGCCTCATCGGGCTGGTCCTGTTCCGCCTCTACATCGAGGGCTACACCGAACCGGCCGCCATCCGGCGCCGCCTGCGGCGTCCCCTCGCCGTCGCAGCGGTGGCCACGGCGGTGTTCTGCGCCTGCACGGCATGGGCATATGCCATCGGCGACCCGATGGAGATGTACAACACGCCCGACATCAGCGCACCCGCCGGAATTTTCGCCGTGACAGGCCGGCTGTACATGACCTGGGTCTTCGGTGAGACCGGGATCTGGGCGATCCGCTGGCTGCGCCACACCATGCTGATCACCAAGATCGGGCTGGTCCTCGTCGCCGCGGGATCGCTGATCCTCGCGCTCAGCACCGCCATCGACTCCGCCGCGGCCGTGGTTTCCCTGCTCGGTTACCGCGTGCCCGACACGCACGATTACGTCGCGGCCTCCGACACGCTCGGCGCCATCGGCCTGGTGGCAGGCATCCTGCTGCCCGTCCTGCTCGGCCGTATCCAAGCAGGCGTGGTGTGGGTGCGCGCCTGGTGGCTGCACCGGCAACTGGCGCCCTTGTGGAACGCCGTGCGAGCGTTGTACCCCGAACTAGTGCTCAACCTTCCAGCCCAGCGCGGCGTCGGGTCCGCGGACATGCGGCGTTTCCAGGCGCGCCGTCGGCAGACCGAATGCGCCGACGGACTCGCCCGCCTGGCAGGCGCACCACCACACACCGAACTCGCCACCGAACTCGCCGCCCTCAGCCGCGAGTACTACCCGGCGATGGTCGCTGACCAGCGCCCAGACGACACCGAAACCCTCACCACCGTGATGACCGACGACGCACGCCAACTCGTCCGACTCTCCCGAGCCGTGGCTCGCCAACTCGACGTGCCCACCGACCCGCAGAAAGGAGACCAAGGATGACCGACACCCTTCTCACCGCCGACCAAGTCCTGCCAGGCCCCGCTGGCCAGGCCATCGCTGACGGAGGTGTCCTCGTACACGACGGCGCCATCACCGCGGTCGGGCCCGCCGACGAACTGCAGCACGCCGATGCCGAGATTCGACGGTTCCCCGGCGCAACGATCCTGCCCGGACTCATCGACAGCCACGTCCACCTGGTCCTCGACGCCGGAGCCGATCAGCAAGACATCATCCGCCGATTCGGCGAGCGTGACGACGAGCTGCTGCTGGAGGACATGCACACCCGCGCCGCCGCCGCCCAACGAGCCGGGATCACCACCCTGCGCGACGTCGGCGACAGCCGCGGCCTCGTCGCCCGACTCCGCGACGCCGACACCACAACCCGCCGCCTACCGCGGCTGCTGACAGCCGGTACGCCGCTGACCATCCCCGGCGGCGACGCGAGCTTCTTCGGCGGCGCCCTCGACACCGGCGACCTGAGAAACGCAGTCAGCGAGCGCGCCGAGGCCGGCGTCGACTTCATCAGCCTGATGGCCTCCGGAGGCCACCTCAGCCCACACGACGCCCCCGCCCCCTACGAATCACAGTTCAACCGCGAGGAGATCGAGACCGTCGTCACCGCAGCCCACGACGCGGGCCTACCGGTGACCGCCCACGCCCACGCAGCACACGCCATCCTGGACGCCGTCGCCGCCGGCGTCGACATGATCGAACACGCCACCTTCACCACCGGCCCCCACGAAATCAACTACGACGACAAGTGCGCCCGGGAGATGGCCGAGCGCGGCATCGCCGTCTGCACCACCGCCAGCCTCAACTGGCGACGCATCGTCGCCCAGATAGGCGCCGACCGCGCACATGCTCTCTTCTACGGCAAACTCAGCTGGCTCCACGAAGCAGGAGTCCCACAGGTCCCCGGAAGCCGCGCGGGAACCGCCAATTCCCAAAGCAACGACCTCGTCTCCGCACTCGAAGCCTACGAATGGGCAGGAGTACCCCGCGAAGTCGTCCTCGACTACGCCACCACCGGCGCCGCCCACGCCCTCAGCCTCGCCACCACAACAGGAACACTCACCCCAGACCTGGCCGCCGACATACTCATCGTCGACGGCGACCCACGCGACGATCTCGGCGCACTACGCCGAGTACAAGCCGTCATGCAGAACGGCCAGTGGCGGTAGCGTCACCTCCGACTGAGAAAATCGGCCCGCAGCCGTCGGCTGGTCCAGCAGGTATGTCGGTCTGGGCTCAGCCGCGCCGCCGCCGTGCTGGACTCCTCACCTAGCGCACTTGCTCTGTCCTTACTGGACACTCGACGTAATCTTCGAACAACTCCTCGGTCTCTTCATGACGCCACTTCCAAAACTCCCGCTCCTCGGCGTGTCAAGTTCCTCGTCAGCCCTGTAGGGATGCCAGCTGGCGATGTGTAAATCGACTTCTAACAGCAAGGCCGCCAAAGTGCTGCACGCCTCTTCCAGTGCGGCGCGGCTGTAGACGTGCTGCTCGACCGCTGCTTCGGCAGGCTCGGAGCTTCCCTCGGTCGCCTGGTTGAAGAACGACCCGAGGTCGAGGGACTGCCGTCGAGGGTGGATCTTCGACCCGAAGGACCGGAACAGGAAGTCGGGTAGGCAGCGCAGAAAGGCGTCACAGAAGTCGTCACCGGTGAGGGCATCGGGCACTGGTCCGGCCAGGGTGAAGGACGGCGGGCCTCTAGACCATTGCTGATGTTCGGGCGTCAGCCGACGCCAGTGCCGAGGGCGATCACGCTGGACGATGAGGGTCCACTGCCCAGCCTCCAGGGCAGTCTTGGCCATTTTCAGTGCCGGTGGCATCGCGCCGCGCTTCGCACTCGGCCGCTTCTTCTACCAGCGGCGCGCCGAGGAGAGCACAGACCATGCGTAGTTCGGGTGCCGTTGGGATTGCTGACGAGAGGTGGGTCGCTCCTGCGCATAAGCGACCCGCCCCTCGCCGGTTGAGCGTCCTAGCCCAAGTCGAGCTTCCCGGACTTGATCGTTAAGGTGAACGCCTGCCAGTCGTGGATGTTGAAGGCCAGCACGGGGCTACTCTCACCCAGCTTGCTGTCGCGCACCAGCCTGTGGCCGGGCAGAAAGGCCGCCTCGACGCACTGCGCGTTACCTGCGCTGTAGCTGCTCTTGAACCACTGTGCGCCCGAGTGATCGGGCACCTTGTTTCCCATCGGGATTGTCCTTTCCCATGTTGCTACCCCAGCTGCTCCGCCGCTTCCGAAATGAAGTCGCGAGACTCCACCGGACCCAGCGCGGCGGCCTGCAGCCGACCCCACAAGCTAGCGTAGGAGGACACGGCGGCCTTGTCGTCGAGGTAACGAGCGTCATCGTGCGCCTCGACGTAGACGAACTCCAGCGGGGCGGTGATGCCAGGTGCCGGGATGTTCAACATGGTGAAGCGGTAGACGATCCTTCCGGCGTAGGTCTTGGCGTTGAAGGGCAGGACTTGGATTTGCACGTTGTGCAAGCGTGCAACGTCCGCGAGGTAGCGCAGTTGCTCGCGCATCACGTCGGTGTCGCCGACGAGGCGACGCAGGCAGGACTCGGACAGGATGAACGACACCTCGGGCGGATCGTCCCTGGTGAAGATCGCTTGCCGCTCCTTGCGAGCTTTGACGCTGCTTTCGACGTCGTCGTCCGGTCCGATTGGCTGCCCATCATCGTGTAGCGCGCGGATGTAGCTCTCCGTCTGGAGCAACCCTGGAATGATCTCGACTTCTGCCGACCGCATGGTCGCGGCGTCGCGTTCCAGATCCACGAACATCCGGAACCATTCGGGGTAGACGGCGCGGTAGCCGGCCCACCGGCCACGTTGGTTCTGCCCGCGTGCGAGGTTGAGCAGGATCTCGGTGTGCTCCGGCGTCGCGCCGTAGAGCTCGGTGAGCAGCTTGACGTCACCGGCCTGGATGTTGTTCTGGGCCAGTTCGATTCGACTGATCTTGCTGACCCTGCAGCCGAGGTGCTTCGCCGCCTGGTCCGTCTCCACTCCCGCTTCTTCTCGCAGGCGCTTGAGCTCGTTGGATAGGAGCAACCGGCGCACGGTTGGGGTCGTTGCCATCTGACGCTGCCTCCGAGGGTCGGGCGGATCGCCGATCAGTATCGATCACCGACCCCTCACACGAGATCACCTAGTCGGGGTATTTGAATATAGGATTCCTACATTTACAGTTTCCATCACTGTCATTCGAATGAACAGGAATCCTATGTTGAGTCCATGCTACCGCGGTTGCCAAGGCTCGATCGACCGCCTACCGGGCCGGGCGGAGTGCCGTACCGCGCCGCCCACAGACCGCCTAATGGGCAGGATCAGAAACCCCCCGACCTCGACTTGCCCACCGGGCACCCCACACGACGGCACTCAGACCAGGTTCCGGCCCACGCGGCGAACGTGCGGCAACGGATGTCGCATCGACGGCGCTCTCGACCGCCGCGTGACCAGCCCGGTGTGAGGCGAGCGCTAGGTGGGCTGTGTCCGCATCGCGTACCCCCGCGATGAGCCCGCCTGCCCGCACCCGCCGGTCCGCACGACCAAGGTGTCCAGCCGCTGAGGTCGTGCGGGCCGGCCCACATACCGAGATCGAGGTAAACCGACAATGGCCAACCATGCGCGCACCAACCCGCTGCTGAATCTCCTGGCTCGCTTGGGTTGGCAGCGCAACCCTGACCTCTGGACAGTGCGTTGTCACGATCAGCGCGGGCGACGAGCGCACCTCACCATCCATATGGCCACTGAGGGGATCGGGCTTACTTCCTCCTCGCCGGGCCCCTGGGTGTTGACGCCGTTGGAAGTCGGGCGCCTTCGTTCGGCACTGCGCGACGCCCTGTTCAGCTTCGATCGACTCGCCGGTTCTGAGAATGGTGGATTCGAGATTGATTCCAGGTCCACGGAATTTCCATCGCCACAGCCATTAGGCGTTCCGCTTCTACGCCAGCGAGTCGAGTTCGGACTGGTCAACCTGCCACCGGTTGACGAGATCGCTTCCCGTGTTGCCCAAACGCAGTCGCCTGAACTGGAGGTCAAGCGTGACCATCACGATGACAAGTCACACCACCAACTCAGTGGTGGAACGTCCGTCGCTGCGCGACCTTGCCGACGCTCGGACTCACTACGAGGAACAGTTCGGCTGGCCGGTCGCCATGAAGGTTGAACAGGAACTGGCCGGCCGCGCATGGACCTTCCTTACCCAACCCAACGCTGCAATGCCTGTGCTCTCGTCCACACTGGACCGGCTAAAGGTTCACCCAGTTCCCCGCAGAGCTCTCCTGCTCCGAACCGACAACGAAGCGTGGATCGAGTCTCCGCAGCCTCGGCACCCATTGCTTCTATGGTTCCAGATGGCCAGGGAGCCATGGACTTCAGGCACGGACGCTGACTTCTGCGGGGGCCGAGCAGCAAGTGATGGCAACGCGTTACCGCGCACTGGACGTGTGGACGGTGTGCTGTGACCGCCCCGGACGGGCACATATCAGGTGCGGTTTCGGTGAGCATGACTGCCGCTCTTCGTGACTGGGACTTGCTACCGGAGCTGCGGACGTGGGTTGCCGAGATCGTGATTGCGGAGGGCCTTAAAGACGACGCCACGTCTGAGGCACGCGCGGAGGCGCGGCTTTGGCTGGCCGAACTCATGGACGTGGTCGCTGCGGCTGGCCAGCCTAGGCGTGGCCGCGTCTTCGTTTCGGGGTGTTTGCCATGAAAGCAAGCGAGGTCGTTGGACTGCTGGTGTTCGTGTTGATCATCACCGTCGAGCTTCTGTACGCGGCGTACGAGTTGTGGTGGTCATGGCGTTCTAAAAGATCGCGCAGGGAGCGATTGCGGTGGTGCCGGTGTTCTGGGTATTCGTGATCGCTGCTGCGGCGCTCGTCGGCGGTGTTTTTGTCGGGTTGGCGTGGTCGTTTCGGGACCCGCGCGGGCAGCACTCCGCTTATCTTCCTGCGTTCTCCGCGTTTGCCGTCATTGATCGTGTCCGCAGGACTGACGACGCGGAGGAAGAGCCGGACTGGCCGGATTTGGACTACATGCTGGATGATCCTAAAACGCAACGGATATACCCAATTCACTCCGTGAGTTCCCCCGCGAGTTTTACGAATGATGATCCGGCTGTCTTTTGTTTCGACTTGGGGGTGGCGTCTGTTCCTGGTGAAACTGGCGTCGAATTGACAGGTCCCGTACTTCCATCGGGCTTGCCGCCGGTCCCCGACGCCCGGCAAGCCCGATGGATCCCAGCCATGCCCGCACCGCGAACAGGCAGGCACGCGCTCCATGCGTCGGGCAGACATGCCCTTCGCGAGCGTTGGGCGAGTTGACCGCTGTGGTTTAAACACTGAATTTTGGGGAGGACTGATGACTAAAACTGACTCAGTGTCACGCTCTGATGAGATTCCGCCGAAACGGGAGCCCAGTGAACCGGAAATAGCTGCGGTGCGGTATGCGGAGCAGGGGTGGTCGGTGTTGCCGGGTTCGGCGTTCAACGGTCGGCGGTACGTGGTGCCGGGAACCGTGAAAGTCACCGACGGGGTGCGGCCGATCGTGGCCCGCAACCTCGCCACCACCGACCCCGAGCAGGCCGCCCGGTGGTGGCAGGTGGCGGACGATCGCTTGGTGCCGACCGTGCTGCTGCGCTCGGGACCATCGTTCGGGTTCGTGTCCGTGGCGGCGAACTTGGCCAAGCTCGTGTTGCGGACCGAGGTGTGGCAGTCCGAGCCGGGCCCGGTGCTCTACCGGGAAGATCTGGTACGAGCCCATTTCCTGGTGGACTCGCACGAGTTGTCGGTGTCCGGCCACCAGCCTGGCGAGGTGGTGGAGCTGGCGCGGGGTGAGTGGGTGGCGGCGCCGCCGTCGCGGACCTTCGGCGGCGATGTCGTGTGGTGGGTCGCACCGGAAACCGTGGAGTGGTGCCCGGTGAATGCGTCTGTACTGGGAGCGGCGCTGACCGTGGCCTGTCGGGATCGGGACACCGATGCGGCGTTGCGTGGTCTGTGGAAAGCGGTGGGGGCGGATGCCCAGGCTTGATCCGTTCGCTGCGGAGGAGTTGTTGCTGTGGTTCGTGGAACGCGACTTCGCCCGCCACGTCATCGGCCCGCCCGGCGACCCACGTGTCATCGTGTTGTTCCACTGCTGGGCCGACCACGACTACATCGACGTCGCCCACGTCCGAGGAGAAGTCCGCACCGAGGTCGCACGAGTCGTGAACAACACGGTAGGGACCGTGTACCAGCCTCGCTGGGTGGTGTGGCACTACTGGGGCGGCATCGTGGATGCCCTGGAAGCGTTGCGGAATCTTCCCGACCCAGGCCACCCCAACGCCCCCACCCGCCCCTACCAACCGCCCCGCGACCTTCCCGACCCGGAACCCGGTGCGGCGCTGTGGATCACGCACCACGAAACCGAACACGTCCGCATCCGCCTTCCGCAGCTGAGATTCTGACCGCTTCCGGCGCCCAGACATCCCGAACAAGGAAAGGGGGAATGTTATGTGACAGCACAGGTGCACACGGCACAATCATCCCCTCCCAGTCACGCGATGTGCCGCCGTGCGCACCGAACCGAACACAGCCAACACGACGCGCCCGACCCCACCAAAGGCACGGCTGGGGCCGGGCCGCGTCACCTCGGGGATCAAGCCCGAGAGGTCGTGATCGCGAAGACGTTTAATGCGGGTTTCGTACGCCGTGAGGTGGTCGACACGGTTCGTTTACGGTCAGGCAGTTAGCAGTTATCTAGCGGTCCACATTGAACAGTGTCATCGACTGCATGATGGCGCCCGTTGGACCCGGCGATCAAAACGGTGTCGGAGGATTGGCAGGGCGGAGCATTCAGGTCACACACCCAAGCGGCCGTGCCGCTTGGTGCCAACGGTCGAGACGACGACACCGGGCAGGTTCTACAGGTGCCGCACACCCGTGAGAACGTGGTGCAGCACTAGCGGATTGCGTCCACGCATCGCGCGACGCGATCGGCCGCCCGCACCGCTGGTGGCACCACGAAGCTCCGGGGCGATTCGTTCACCAGGTCGTCGGCAAGACCACCGCACATCATGAACCATGTCGCCGCCAAGGGTCGACGCCGCTGCCGCCCTTAGCTTCGATTCGCTCAGCCAAACTAAATTGTGATCCACGACACACTCCTGGTGTCGGCATCCCGATATTGGAGCAGCGAGCCATCACCCGGCCTCAGCCACTCGACGCGTGCTGAAGCAAGACCCGAGAGCCGTCCAGCGCAACTCCCCCAGTCGGTTCCTGGCGGGGGTACAAGATGCCCGGCGTTGCATTGCCGTTTTGCGGCCCGAGCACGCGGAAGTGCTTGCCAGTGCAATTTATCTGTTGGCAATAGGGGGAACGTGCTATCCCGGGGAATCCTAGGTCGCTACGATGCGAACCACGCGGTGGTGCCCGGCGACGAGCCCCGGGGGTGACTATGGCGAGCCCGATGGGCCCTGTCCATGGCACTTCGCTGCCATTGGTACGCGCTCTGACGCGTGTTCCTGCCCTGCGAGAATTGGGCGACCGAAATATCGTGGTCGAGATGTTGTCCGATGTACTCGGAGACACGCTTCCCGTCGCCGAGGATCCTAAGACGCTCCAGCATTTGTGGAGCATCGTGGAGGTTTGCCAGCGACGCCCGAACGGGCTGGGCAGCCTGCTGCATGTGCTCGACTCTGTTGAGCCGGGCTGCCGACAGATGGACGACGTTCGTGAGCTCATCAATCAGATGACGGCGCTGGAGATGTGGCCTCACGAAGAACGTGATCGACTCTTCGCTCTTCTCGCTGGCGTAGTAATCCCGGACATTGCGGACATTTACCGTTCGGTTGGCGGGTCATCCGCTCCCCCTGTCCCGTTCGATGCGGCTAACTACGTCTATTTTCGGGCGTTGGAGACGCTGAACGCGGGCACCGATGGGTTGCCGAAGGCGCTGGTGTTTGTGGAGCGCTTGGCCGATCGGGTTCGCGCGGATCTCGCCGTGGAATTGCGCCGATGGGCGGACCGACAGGCAGACCGAATGGAGCTGGCGTCGGAACTGCATGCCGCACGCGAGTTCGGGAGGAGCTCGGTCCAGTTGACGCCTGAGTCTCGCGCGCTGGCGTACTTGATCATGCAGATGCAGTTGGAGGGACCGTCGGGGGGACGGTATCGGCTGTCTCACTGGAAGCAGTTGGACCTCACCGACGGCTGGCACCCCGAACGCGGCCGTGACGTTGTCGGCGGTGTCGAAAAAGTTCGGCGTACGGTTGCGGCGTTGATTGAGGAGACGGAAAGCGAATGGGCACGCTACGAACCCGATTTTCGGCTCGAGTTCGTGCTGACTGGTGAGCTTCTCAACTTGGATGTGGACCAGTGGCAGTGGGAGACGGAGACGACGGTGCCAGAACCGCTGGGGTGTCGCTTCCCAGTCTCTGTCCGGTCACTGGACCGCATGAGGGCGTGGAAATGGCATCGCTGGTGGCTGAGCCGGTGGAAAGAGCTCGGTGCGCAGTTGGACAACAGTGGAGCGATCCCGACGAAAGCTAATCGTTGGAACGTCCAGAATGGACAGCCTGACGACCTGGTTCCGCTGCTCGCGCGTGATCCGAGTCTTCTCTCCATGGTACTGAGTGAGCCACCGAGTCCAGGAAGCGTCGGCGCACGGGAAGCGGAGATCGGGTTGAAATGGGGAGTTCCGGTAATCGTGTGGCATCGCCTGGACTGTGATGCCGATGATTTCGCCGTTGCCGCACAGGAGTTGCTGCATGGAGCGGATGGGAACAGCGTGTTAGAACGGGCGAGGTTGATTCGGGCGAACGCTGTCGCTGCGGGCCCTCGCTCGAATCATGTCGGGAGGAGTCTCAGCGTTCTGTGGGACGATCCGGAGCGGATTGTTTCCCCTCTGCACGTCGGGCCGCCGGAGGGGTGAGCCATGACGTTGACCAGTGGTGAGCTCGCTGCTCTAGACGCTCAGGATTGGCGCATCTATCGAGGTACGGGACGTCCGTCAGGCTCTCCGGTGGAGTCGTTTCCTGCACCGCCGCCGTGGAGAAGGTTTGATGGAGTGGGGTTTGCCAGCAGGCCAGATGACGACGAGGCTGAGACGACACGTCGGATTGGGCGCATAGATCAGCGACCGCGGCGGCCACATCCGCGTGAAGTCGAAATGGTCAACGCTGCCCTTTACCTGAGACGGCCGCTGCTGGTCACAGGGCGGCCGGGCATTGGGAAGTCCAGCCTCGCGTACTTGATTGCCAGGGAGTTGGGGCTCGGACGGGTGTTGCGTTGGCCGATCACGAGTCGGACAGAGTTGAAGGCTGGCCTCTATCACTACGATGCGATTGGTCGGGTGCAAGATGCCGGGACGCATCGTGGCGCCGACGAACTACCGGACATTGGGGAATTCATCCACCTCGGGCCTCTGGGTACCGCACTCTTGCCCTACCGATTGCCTAGGGTTCTGCTTATCGACGAGTTGGACAAGAGCGATCTCGACCTGCCTAATGATCTGCTGAACGTCTTCGAGGACGGCGAGTACGAAATACCTGAGCTGGTGCGGCTGGCCAAGCGTCAGTCTGAGGTCAAAGTGCTGACCAGCGACAAGGGCGGGTCCGCAGTCATCGTGGGCGGTGTAGTGCGCTGCCATGCCTTTCCGATCGTGATCATCACGAGCAACGGTGAGCGGGAGTTCCCTCCGGCCTTCCTGCGCCGCTGTCTGCGACTGCATATCGAGCCGCCGACTGTCGACCAACTCGGTGCTTTGGTGGCGGCACAGTTCGGAGATACCGATCGGGTGGATGTCGCGCGACTGATCGGTGAATTCATGGAGCGCAGCGAGGAAGTGGGTGGCCTGGCCTCGGATCAATTGCTCAACGCTGTGCACCTCGCTACGGAGATAGCAACGTCGGGTGCCTATACGACCGACGAGGAGTGGACCGATCTGCTGACGGCAATTTGGCATTCTTTGTCTCCGGAGTCGGGATGAACGATTTCACCGCGGGGTCGGCGGCCGACCGTGCAGAGTCGGCGGACAAGACACGGCTCGACGCTGACCGTGACCGGTTGGGCATGGAGGACCTCACCCTGCTGGAGGTTCGCGATGTGCTGTGGCTCGCGCGGTGCATAGGGACCAGTCAGCGAGCCGATCGGGAGGAGCAGGACGTTCCGGTTGATGCGGGTCCTGCGGGTACCGGAGATGCCGGCGCCGAACCGTCAGGCGACACAGCCTCGAAAAGCGCGGAGAAGTCCAGCCCGCAGACGGGAGAGAACTGGGTTACCGGCGGGAAGAGACACGTGTATTCGATGAACGTCGACCAGGACGCGCACGAGACGACCGCCGCACTAGCCTCGCCAACCCTCCCAGCCCTGTCCAACGCTCGTCGCCTTGCACAGGCACTACGACCGTTCACCATGACCTCGCCATCGCCATGGCGGACGCTGCTCGACGAGGAGGCCACGGCGATGCGTGCGGCGGAAGACGGGTTGTGGCTGCCGCAGTGGCAACCGGCCCCCTGGCACCGATTCGATGTCGCATTGGTCGTTGACACCGGGCCATCCATGGAAGTGTGGCGCAGCGTTGTTGGCGAACTCCGCGAATTACTCTCAACGCTCGGGGCGTTCCGAGATGTCCGCACCTACTTCATGGATTTCTCCCGCCCGCTCGTCGATCAACTCATGCTGAAGCCCGAGGGGCGCGCTGACGTACTACGACACTGGCGAGAGCTCGTCGATCCTACTGGACGTCGTCTCGTGCTCGTCGTGACCGACGCTATCGGCGCGGGCTGGCACAGCGGGGCTGCAAGTCAACTGCTGGCGAGGTGGGCGCATTCGATGCCACTGGCTGTGGTGCAGACACTGGCGCAGAGGTTGTGGCATTGGAGTGCCTTGTCGCCCCGACGCGTCGAGCTGTCGGCTCCGGTTCCTGGGGCGCCGAACCGGCAGCTGCGTGTCAGGGCCGCCGGAGCGCAATGGTTCGGAGGTGCGGGACAGAGTCGAGGAACAGTGGTTCCGGTACTCGCGCTCACTCCGGAATGGTTCGCCGGCTGGGCGAAGCTGGTCGCGCAACCCGCGAACGCTTGGGTGGAAACAACGGCGGTCATCACTCATCCGTTGGACAGCGTCTCGGCAGAATTCGCTGAACCATCAGACCTGCCGGAAGACGACGGAACCGCCCGCGATCAAGTTCTGCGTTTCCGGACGGTCGCGTCAGCAGAGGCGTTCCAACTGGCGGGCTTACTGGCCGCCGCACCGCTAACTCTGCCGGCGATGCGCGAGGTGCAGCGTGTATTGCTGCCTAATTCGGACATTTCCGCTCTTGCTGAAGTTCTCCTCGGTGGACTGCTCCGGCGCCTTCCGGTCTCGGCGTTCCCGTCTGCCGCCACTACACCGGCCTTTGAGTTCCATGACGGCGTGCGCGAGGAATTGCTCGCGGGAGGGCGTCGGTCGGACACCGTGCGCGTTGCGCGCCTGATGGGTGATTACGGACGGAACGTAGCCGTATTGCGTAACTTCCGGGAGGCCGTCGACAATCCCGAGAGCGCGGAATATCCGGAGGCGACTGCTGAAAATCTTCCATATCTGCGGGTGCAAGAGGCGCTTTTCCGTGCGTTGTCCGGCCGCCACGCGGCTCGGGCGAAGCGGATCAACCGTGAGCTCCATCGCCTGATCGAGGTGTCTGAGGGAACGTCGAGGCGTGTTGATGGCACGACCACTGAAGTGCCTCTAGATTCCGAAACGATCCACAGTTCCGGATCATCCACCGATCAAGCTTCCGAACAGGACCACGCCGTGACCACGACCGAACCGTTGCCGCAAATGCAAGAGCCGCAGTTCCAGACCGCAGGAGGGAACGTGACTGCACCGGGGTTCTCCCATACCGTGGACGGTAGTGAACGGGGGGCACAGCCACGCGTGTGGGGGCAAATTCCGCTGCGGAATCCCGATTTCGTCGGGCGGGAGACCCTACTCGAGCAATTGCGATCCCAACTCGACAAGCCGGGCGCTGCGGCCGCTGTGCTGCCGGAGACGTTGCATGGGATGGGCGGGGTGGGCAAGACTCAGACCGTCACGGAGTACATCTATCGCCACGCCCGCGAATACGATGTGATCTGGTGGGTGTCAGCAGAGTATCCTGCACAAATCCGGGCCAGCTTCGTCGAATTGGCGGCGAAATTGGGTGTGGCGGCGACGGAAAATGCGGAGACGGCCGTTCCGAGTGTGCTGGAGGCATTGCGCATGGGCGAGCCCTTTAGACGCTGGTTGCTGGTGTTCGATAATGCTGACCGGCCTGACGTGGTGCGACCGTTCCTTCCGACTGGGCCTGGGCATGTCATCGTGACGTCTCGGAACTCCCAGTGGTCCGGGGTGGCTCGAACGATCGAGGTCGACTTGTTCACCCGTGAGGAGAGCGAAGAGCTCCTCCGGCGGCGAGATGGTTCGATTGAGATTTCCGATGCCCAGAAGCTGGCCGAAGCGCTGGGGGACCTGCCGTTGGCGATCGAGCAGGCGGCGGCCTGGCGTTCGCAAACCGGCATGCCGGTCACGGAGTACCTTCAGCTACTTGACGAGAACCGCACCGAACTCCTGGAGGCTGGTGCTTCTGGCGACTACGATCTGCCGGTCGCCGCGGCCTGGAACGTGGCGCTTTCCCGGCTACGTTCCGAACATCCGGCCGCGCTGGAGTTGCTGCGAGTTTGTTCGTTCTTCGGTCCGACAGCCATCAACCGGGAGGTGTTCACCAGGGCGCGGTCGGTGCCCGTTCCGGACTCTTTGCGTGAGGCCCTCGCCGATCCGATCAAGTTCAACCGCGCCATCCGGGAGATCAGTCGCTACAGTCTCGCCAAGATCGATCACAGGTCCAACACCCTGCAACTGCATCGCCTGGTGCAGGCGGTGTTGCGGAACCAGGTGGACGAAGCGGAGCAGGAAGGCATGCGCCACGTCGTGCACCTGTTGCTGGCTGGAGGTGATCCGGGCGATCCCGCGATACCAGCGAATTGGGGCCGCTACGACGACTTGCTCTCGCATGTGACCGCCTCCTTGGCCATCCGCTGCGACGACGAATGGGTCCAGCGCCTGATCACGAATTTGCTTCGGTACCTCTTGAATATCGGTGACTACGATGGCGCGAGAGAGCTCTCCGGACAACGATGGCAAGCGTTGCGGGAGAAACTCGGGGAGTCCCATTTGGACACTTTGGAGACCGCTCGGCAGCACGGCGTCGCGCTTCGTCGATCCGGGCATCTGCAGCAGGCGTTCGAGCTGAATGAGCGGACGTACCGGATGCTCGCACAGTCGGTCAGCGAGGACAGTGAGCGGATGCTGACGATGTCCGATGTGATCGCCACTGATCTGCGGGCGCAGGGTCAGTTCGGCAAGGAACGCGACATGCGGCAGAAGGTCTACCAGAGGGCGCGAGAGATCTTTGGGGAGGACGATCCGGATACCTTGCGGTATGCGCACAACCTCTCAGGGGCTCTGCGGCTTCTCGGCGAGTTTTTCAAGGCGAAGGAGCTCGACGAGGACATCTGGCAGCGCAAGACGGTCGTGCTGGGCGCCGAACATGCGGTGACCGCAGCGTCATTGAACGCCTTTGCGATCGACCTGCGGGAATGCGGGCAATACGCCGAGGCGAGCCGGATCCAAGAAGAGGCATTGGCCAGGCAGCGGGCCCTGTTTGGTGACGACCGCGCCGTCACCTACGGAGCGGGTCGGAGCCTTGCGGTGGCCAAACTCCGGATGGGAGAAGCAGAAGCAGCCAGGGACCTCTTGGAGGAGTGGTACGAACGGACCCGGCGCCGTGTTGGTGAAGTACACGAAGATACCGCGACTGTCCTGCTGAACCTGTCAACCAGCCACCGAATGCTGGGGAATCTGACCAAGGCACTTGAACTCGGTCAACGCAGCATGGAGCACTTGACACAGACACACGGCAGTGAACACCCCTTCACGCTGATAGCGGCGACGAACGTCGCGGTCGTGCACCGGCTTCGAGGCCACGCCGACAGTGCGCGTGAACTCAATGAACGAGTGTTGTCCGCCTTCCACACCACATTCACCCGCGATCACCCGTTCGCCTTGACTACGGCGACCAATCTCGCCAGTGATCTCGCGGCGCTGGGCGAGTCGACCAAGGCGCGCGAACTCGACGCGGACACGCACGAACGCTCAACCCGCGTGCTCGGACCCGAACATCCGACGACACTGATTGTCGCGCTCAATCTCTCGCTTGACTTGAGTCAGCTGGGTCGCGTCGATGATGCGGCTATCTTGCACACCAAGACGTTGCGGAGCTTGCGCGCCGTCCTTGGCGACGACCACCCCATTTCCGTGGCTGCGACCGAACCCGTCAGGGTAGATGTCGATACAGACACCATGCAGCTCTAGCTCGTCCACCCTTCTCACGGGACGCCGCCTTGTGCGGCCATGCCAGTACCCATCCACTCCACGAACTGCAGCACGGACGGAGAAGCACCGCCAAATGCCCTGATTTGGCGGTGCGCCGCCATGACAATCTCCGGTGCTCGCAACAGCGGGATCGCTGATAGGTGCTCGCCACGTGCACGTAGCGACAGACCCAGCCCTACCCAAGCGTGGCCGTCATCCGGCCGATCCAGCACCCTCTTCAAATAGCCGGACATCGCTAGTCGATAGTCACCAGTGCAGTAGGCCACGTCCGATTTCGGGGTGCTACCAGACAATTCAGCGGAGCGACGCACAAGGCTGGCGAACCGATCCTCGTCCAGCGCTTTGGTCGTGAGCAGGTGTAGACGTGTGTCGGAACCTCGATGCCTCCGATTGGGGCGCACCGACGCCTGCCTAGCCGACACGTCAGGAGCCTCGCGGCCCTCCAGCCAGGACGTTGCCACCGCCTCGACCGTCGGCGCGTCTGAGCGCATGTGGCGTAGCCGCCAAGTAGCGTAGTGGTCGGCGGTCAGGTCCGCGACGAGGGCGGACAGATCGTCCGGAACGGACTCTTGCTCGCATGCCGTCACTCGGCGCGAGACCGCTTGCACGAGCTCATGCCCGAGCGCGGTGAGTTCCCTCGTCGATTCCAGGTCGGTTAGCGCACGTCGCACTTGGTCGCGGCGGTAGGCGAACCAGAAATGTGCCCGGCGCGCTTCCGCGTCGCGCAGGTATCTACGCTGGATGCACCAGAATTCGATCACGCTCATGAAAGCGTAGATGCCGTGCAGCATCCCGCTGATCGGCCGCGGATCGTCGCGCCATGGAGCATAGAAGGCCCCGGAGGCGTTGTCACGGACCAGGGTGACCAGGTTGAACAGGGCGTTGAGCTTGGAATGCTGCACTTCGTGGACCAGCACCTCAGCGAGCTCGATCGCGTCGTGCTTGATCGGTAGCGCGACGCCACCGAAGGCAGCAGTCGAGGATGCGCCCACTAACCCGCTCGCGGAATCGATCGGTGCGACCGTGGTGAGACAGGCTGACAGTTCCCGCGCCTTGTCCGGGTGCCGGAAGGTGAGGATTTCCCACGCTTCGTCGAGTGCCTTGCACCATTCCGTGAAGGAGATTTGGTCGAGTTCGCGCGGTGGTCGTGGGTCGGAGAATTCCCGGTACGGGTCGATGTCGTCGATCCAGACTGCAAGATCGATCCCTCGTGCCGAGGCAACGTGGTTCTTGATCGGCGAGAAGCTCGAATCCCTCGTCGGCCCTGGGGATGTCACCGACGACCGTTCGCTCATCGCATGTACCTCGATACCGTGCGGGGAGTTGTGCAGGTCCGCCGCTGCCAGTGGAAAGCTGGTTGTCAATCGGATCTGACCGAGAGTCGGCAGGAGGATCCTGCCATGGGAAACAGGTACCCGGATGCGGCACGGCAACTGGGATCTGATGGCGGCTGCAGCCGCGACTAGTTGAAGGTAACCGAGTTCCGCCGAGTTGTGCGCGGACTCTGTGGATTGGCGCAGAGCGTTGCGCAGCGCGCGCCTCACCCAGACCCCTACCGTGGGGTACATCAGGATTTCCTTGACGACCTCCGGATCTCGTTCCTCGCATTCGGAGAGGAGTCGCCAGGCGTGCTCGGTGTGCGCAAATCGAGGATCAGTGGTGGCGGCGAACTCCATCAGCGACCGCAGCAAGAGGAGTCGTCGGCTGTACTGGCCGTCGATCAACAACACGATCGAATTCGCCCGGACTGCACCGGAACAGATCTCGTCGAAGACGAGCCGGGGAAGCCTGTGCCGGCGCGGTTCTCGATATGTTTCCAGCAGTGTGCTTTCGCAGGGTGATCCGTTATCCTCCGGCCGCATGATCAGCCTCTTCTGCGGTTGGTCATGGCGCCGCTACACGCTAGTCTTGTTGCCGCCCGACCCTGCCTGACCCTGCACCTCGTCGACGTCTGCGGTGGTGACCTCACGCATGGCGCGACGTGCCGCTTCGAGCAACGCGGGCGATCGCGCGCATCTCAGCTCGCGCAACGAAATGGTGGTCAAATCCAGCAATTCTGAAGTCAAGTCCGCTTTCGAGGTCATTAACAGCCTCCCCCGCTCACCTCAAACCGGCTGGTCCGCACACCCCCTGACCATGATGCCTGAGTCAAAGACCTCGCGATATGGGCCGAGTGGTCGTTACCGGCGTGTCCGGTGCGCGTACAGTGGTCCGACCATGTGACCGAACAGGAAGTGCAACTATCAGCGTTCTAGCTGGCCCCGGACATTGGCCATGGTTTGCCTCAACCGGCGCACAGGAACAGAGTCACCCTCCACATCCTCAATCACGGACAACAGCATCGCCAGACCGCCTTCGTAGTTGCGGCACGTGTTCACGATGTTGATGACGTGCAGTCTAGCCTTCGAATGATGAGCGATCGCACCAGCGATGTCGGATCTCAACTGGCCGACCAGGATTCGCCGTGTGTCGTCCTCGGCCATACTTGGCACCGCGAGCAGCGCATCGACCATCTCGAAAAGTCCCGAGGTAGGCGATTCTGGATCTCCGGCGTCGACGGTCCCGGCCTGGTCCGCCTCGACAACCCCGCCTGCTGGGAGTACCGCCGTAGCCAAGTGCAACGGGGGCCGCGGATGACCAGGCCGTGCGGTAATCGCGCGTAACAAGTCGTCGGCACCGGACTCGCTGAACTCAGTGACCCAGTAATGATCCGCCGTGTAAGGCTGGAGGAACAACGGTATCTCGTTCACTCCACGTCCAGGAAGCACAACCGGCAGGAGCCTGGGTAACCATGTTTCCCGATCGCTGTGCAGCAGTTCCCGCAAGAGCGCCGCCTCGGACTGGATGCCGCGGTGCTGCGGCGACGCAGCGTTGCCGTCGCCGAGGTACCGGTACTTCGGCGAGGCCACTACGATCACATAGTCGGCACCGGTCATTTCCCGGATCGCCCATGAGTACCAGTCACGTCGTCGATCGGTGTCCCAACGGTCCATTCGGGCGTCGATTCCCGTGTTGCGCAGGAAGGTGCCGAATTCCAGGACCTGCTTCTTGTGGTGCTCAGAATCGTGTGTGTAGGAAACGAAGACTCGTGGGTGCTGGTTGTCGTTCGAGGACATCCTGCTCCTCCGCTGCAGTGCTCCGCGCTCCTGCTCTTGCCGCAGCCGATGCTGGCCCCATCTCACTGGAAACCCGGCCTGTTGTCACGCGCCCGTTCCGGGCATTCCATCGGAGATCAACCTTGCGCTGCCGTGGCAACTTCCTGGGCCGAGATCAACCTCGCCAGATCAGCTTGCAACTGTCGTGCTGCAGGGGCGCCCAGTTCGGTGTAGAGAGCCAGTGCTCGCTGCCATTGTTCGACTGCCTCACGGTGGTCACCAACCCGCTTCGCGACGCGGCCAAGACCGTGATGCGCTCGTGCTCTCTCGTAACGACTGCCGCAACCCTGCGCAAGCCGAGCCGCTCCTCGGTGCGCGCGCCTGGCCTGCACCGCATCCCCAGCGCTGTAGTGCGCCTCACCGAGGCAATTCATCGCCATGGCCGCGTCCACCTGCAGCGCCAATTCGGTGAAGATCACCAGAGCTTCATCCAAGTGCCGGACTGCGTCGGTGAAACGGCGCAGGTCGATCTCGATCAGCGCGATGCTGCGCAAGGTGATCGCGGCGTTGCGCCGGGAACCCACCTGCTGATACGAGCCCAGGGCCTGCTGGTTGGCCTGCAATGCCTCTTCGAGGTCACCGCGGTAATGGAGCACAGTCGCGTAGTTGGCCAGCGCGTTGCACACGCCATGCTTGTCGCCTACTTTCTCGAAAAGGCGCCACGCGGCCATATAGTGCCGCGCCGCAAGGTCCAAACGACCGCGTTCCAGGAAGGCCAACCCTAAGTTGTTCAACGTAAGGGCTTCGGCGCGTCGATCCGCAACCCTCCTCGCCGCGGCGAGTGCGCGTTCATGGGTCTCGATCCACGCGTCCCACTGCTTGGCTACGAAGAAGTACCCGCGCAATGTGTAGGCGAGTTGCCAACAGCGGGTGTCCAGTACGCCGTCCGTTCTTCGGCACATCGCTACGGCATTAGGCATTTCGATGGTCATCCACGTCAGTGCTTTGTCGTAGTCCGCGAGATCCGGTGCTGGCCGAGCGACGCCATCCAGCGGAACGCGGTATCGGTACGGCGTGATGATTCGATCAGCTTGCTCCGCGGTGTGCAGGTAGTAATCGAAAAGGCGGGTCACCGCATCGGTCCGGACTGCGGCGCTGTCTTCGCGCTCGCTCAGTTCCGTTGCGTATGCACGAAGTAGGTCGTGCATCCCGAACCGCCCGGCGCTCGACTCAATGACCAGGTGAGCACGCACCAGGTGCGCCATCACTCGAGTTGCAGTGCGCGGCATCTCGTCAATGAGCGCACCTACGGCGTAGATATCCAGGTCTCGGCATGGATGTGCGGCCAGCAATCGGAACGCGCGGGCAACCTCACCGGGAAGTTGACGGTAAGACCAGGAGAAAACCGTGCGCACAGCAGTGCGTGGGTCGTCGCCAATTTCCAGCACATCGAGTCGAGTCTGCTCATCGACAATCTTGCTCGCCAGCACCTCCAACGGTTGCCCCCGCCGCGACCGTGCCAACTCGGCAGCGATTCGCAACGCCAACGGCAACCGAGCACACTGATGGACCAGTTGGACTGCAGCATCCGGTTCCCCCTCCACGACACGACTACCGAGCAATCTGTGCAGCATGCTCACCGCGTCAGCCGCAGACAACAGGTCGACCGGCACCACTTCCGCACCGTGATGGACAACCAACCCGGACAAGATCCGACGGCTAGTTACCACCACTAAACACGACGACGAACCAGGCAACAGCGGACGCACCTGGTCTTCAGTTCGCGCATTGTCCAATACGACCAAGACCCGCCTGTCGCTGAGCAACGACCGGTACATCGCGGAACGCTCCGATACCTCCTCCGGTATGTCCACCCCACCAACTCCGAGCGCGCGCAGGAACCCAGCCAACGCCTCACTCGGGTCGATCAGTCGCTCCGGCCCGTAGCCACGCAGGTCGACATAAAGCTGGCCATCAGGGAACTCCCCGCCCACACGATGCGCCCAATGCACTGCCAACGCGGTCTTCCCGACACCTGCAGTGCCAGTGATCGCCGCTATCGCCAACTCCCTGTCAGAACCGGTCGAGAGGAGGGAATCAAGGACCGCCAGCTGATCCACACGGTCAGTGAAGCCCCGCGTTCCCAGTGGCAACTGGCGAGGCACAGGAAGGCTCGGGCGCTCGGCGTGAACATGAACACCACCAGCTATGGCACCCGCCTGCACCACGACCTCCGCTGTACCCGACAGATCGTTGAGTACGCAACGAGATCGCATCAAATCAACTTTGCCATCATCCAGCATTGGTCTTCCCCGGTCACCGCACCATGAATGCGTGACCATCACATCACCGCCCGTGGCTGCGGTATACCGCCCAACGCGCATCACCTGTCGTTACCGGGACTGTCCGGGATTGTCCGTGATCTTGGGGGTGGTGGGTGATCTTGACCATGCTGGGGCGGGTGTTCCGGTGGACCTGAGGGTGCTGGCCGCGCACAGCAAGGCGATCACAGCGGCCGGGTTCGAGGTCCGGGTGGGGCGGTACCTGCCGGCGGATCTGCGGCTGCGGGGCCTGGTCGACATCAGGGCGGCGTGCGAGATCCCGATCATCAGCGGTGACTCTCCGCACTTCGAGTGGATGCGGCTGACATTCGCGCAGATGGCGGGGCCGACCGGGGACAGCGTGGTGCCCCGCGAGGTCCTGCAGGAGTGGAACGACGTGTACGGGCAGCCGGATCAGGTGCTCCCCGGGATGGCCATGGTGGGCGTGTGGGCCCGGCGGCCGCATTGACCCGCAGCCTCCACCGATGATGCCTCGGCCTCCCGACTAAGTCCTGGTGGTGGAAGACTCGACGTCGCGTAGTTCCGCTCGTCACACCGGCGGACCCCGGGGCAGCCCATCAGGTCCTCCAGGTTGGGTTCGGTGGCAGCGGCTGCCGGATGGCGGCCCGCACTACGAGTCGGAACGTCATTTCTGGCGAGATTGTCCTCGGGAGAGTAGACGGCGTCGTGGCGAACAGCACCCGGTGGTGACCCGGCGGGGAGAGCCGCTGTTCTTCCTTGCCCACTTTGTCGATGGCCTTGATCGCGTCGTGGCAGTCACAGCCCGGCCGGAAAGCTCAGCTCGGGTTTTCCGATTTCCTGTCGCCTTTCGGGCGCCGGAATTTGGTTCTCGAATCGTCGTGTCCTGCTACATCGTGCGACGCCTGCACCGAAAGCGGCTCCATTCAAACTCGACCTCCGTGCGCGGGTGCGATCCGCAGCGCACGCAGAACACGCATCCGTCGACTGGCCAGCCAGGGTCGTTGCGATCGTCGGTGTCGCCTGGCTGCGGGCGCCCGATCAGGCCCGGATGCCGTTAAGGAAGATCTCGGTGGCTTGCTCGCTGGCCCCAGACCCCGGTGGCGTCGATCATGCGGGCGAACACGGCGATGTCTTCGGGTCGGGCGCCGCATCGCGCCGGATTCGCGTAGCCGCGGGGTCGCGGGGATGACGACGGCCACGATCAGGCTAGCCGCGCGTTCTGTGGAATCCACAAACGGATACGAGTGGAGTTCTCTGTTCTCCCGCTGGAGACCGGTGCTCGCGCGCGGCAGTCTGGACACGTGAGCACCCCACCGTTGTCCGCTTCCACCACCGTCGCGGAATATTTGTTGCAGCGTTTGGTCTTTCTCGGTGTGCGGCACGTGTTCGGGGTGCCCGGCGATTACAACCTCGCGCTCCTGGACATCGTTCTCGCCCATCCCGACATCGACTGGGTGGGGACTGCTGGCGAGTTGGGCGCTGCGTACGCGGCGGACGGATACGCCCGCACCGCGGGATTCGGAGCGCTGCTGACCACCTTCGGTGTCGGTGAGTTGAGCGCGATCAACGGGGTGGCGGGAAGTTACGCCGAAAGGGTTCCGTTGGTGCACCTCGCTGTCGGGCCCGCCGAGGCTGCGGAGCGTGCGGGTGCGGTGATGCACCACACCGCAGGCGACGGTGACTACGAGCGCTTCGCCCGCGCCCACGGGCCGGTGACCTGTGCACAGGCCGTGCTGCGGCCGACCACTGCCGCCACGGAGATCGACCGGGTCCTGACGACGGCAATCCGGGAGAGTCGACCAGGCTATCTGCGGCTGCCCTCGGATGTGGCCTCAGCTCTCGTCGAGCCACCGACCGAGCGGCTGGCGCTGTCCGCAGGGGTTGACGAGGACAGCTTCGCGGCATTCCTCGATGTCGCGGGGGAACGCCTGGCTGAGGCCCGGACTGTCACGGTTCTGGCGGACTTCCTCGTGGACCGGTTCCACGCTCGCGCGGAACTCATCCGCTTGCTGGAGGCCGGGAGGTTTCCGTGGGCCACGTTGTCGATGGGCAAGACGGTGGTCGGCGAGGGAAACCCGCAGTTCCTCGGCGTGTACTCGGGTGCGTTCAGCGACGAGCGCACGAGGACGGCCGTGGACGAGGCGGACTTGCTGATTCGGGCCGGAGTCCTGCTAGCTGATACGACCAGCGGTGGCTTCACCCAGGGTTTCGACCGGAACACCGGTATCGAGCTCGAACCGCACTCTGCGATGGTGGACGGCAAGCGGTTCGAGGGTGTGCCCCTTGCCGCGGCACTGGCGGGGCTGACCGGGTTGGTCGAAGACCTCCCGGCCCCTGCTGTTGTCGATGCGATACCCCTGCGCTCTGGTCGCGTCCCGCACGGCGACGGTCCGCTCACCCAGGACCACCTCTGGGACGCCGTCGCCGAGTGGATGCCGACAGCGACCACCGTGCTCGCCGAACAGGGCACGTCATTCTTCGGCCTGAGCACCCGGCGGTTGCCGACCGGCGTGCGGTTCCTCGCTCAACCGCTGTGGGGCTCGGTCGGCTACACCCTGCCCGCTCTGCTGGGCGCGCAACTCGCGGATCCCGCGCGCCGGGGGCTCCTGCTCATCGGGGACGGCTCGGCGCAAATGACAGTGCAGGAACTGGGCACCATCGCCCGGCAAGGTCTCACACCGGTGATCTTGCTGGTCAACAACGACGGCTACACAGTGGAGCGGGCGATCCACGGCCCGCGCGCCGAGTACAACGACATCGCCATGTGGGACTGGTCGGCGGTACCGGCGGCACTGGGCGCACCGGAATCCCTCGTGCTTGAAGCGCGCACACCGGCCGAACTCGCCGCGGCACTGGAACTGGCCGAGGAAAACCCCGACCGACTGGTCTTCATCCAGGCGTTCACGGACATCGACGACGTCCCCGACCTGCTCCGGCAGCTCGCGGAAGGGGTCCGGCTTCGCAACGGTGGACCGGCATGACGCAGCGGCCAGTTTCGGCCGAACGGCCCGTGGTTTCGCGGGAGGTCGATAGCGGGACAGAGGAACGGCTTTCGGATCCTGGACAGACCATCAGTAGCCGCAATCCACCGGTCACGATCACGAAGTACGAACCCGAGGAGGACTAGCACATGCCATTCGCGCACGAGGAGGTTCAGCTCCGGCGAGGACAGCGGACGGGGTTGCCGATCATCGTCGCGGTGCACTCCACCCGACTCGGCGCAGCCGCGGGAGGCTGTCGGCTTTGGTCCTATTCGGACTGGACGCACGGACTCTCAGACGCGCTGAAGCTCTCGGAGGGAATGACGTGGAAGTGCGCTGCCGCTGGGCTGTCGGTCGGCGGCGGGAAAACGGTCATCGCGGTGCCCGAAGGTCAAGTCCTCGACCCGGCTGGCCGCCGCGCCGCCCTCCTCGATGCGGGTGACGTGATCGCTTCACTGGACGGCCGGTACGCGACCGGCCCCGACGCGGGAACCGGGCCGGAGGACATGGCCGTGATCGGCGAGCGGACCGAGCACGTCTTCTGCCGACCGGAAGAGGCTGGTGGCAGCGGTGATCCCTCGCCGTTCACGGCGCTCGGAGTCCTCGCGTCGCTCCGCGCGACCTGCCGCGTCCTCAACGGCTCCCCGGATCTGGCCGGTCGTCGGTTCGCGGTGGTCGGTGCCGGGCACGTCGGGGAGCGAGTCGCGCGCATGATCGCCGAGCAAGGGGGCGAACTCGTCGTCAGCGATATCGCCGCGGCGAAAGCGTCGCTCGCTGACGAGCTCGGCGCGCGGTTCCTCCCACCACGCGAAGCCTTGGTGTCCGAAGTGGATGTTCTCGTGCCGGCAGCGCTGGGTGGTGTGCTCAACCGGGAACTGGTGCCGCGGTTGCGTTGCGCCGCGATCGCCGGTCCGGCCAACAACCAGCTCGCGGAGCGAGAGGTCGCGGAGCTCCTGCAGGAACGGAGCATCCTGTGGGCGCCGGACTACGTGGTGAACGCGGGCGGAGTCATCCACGCGATCGCGCGTGAGCTGCTCGGCGAAGATCTCGCGAAGGCGACCGCGCGAGTCGAATCGATCGAACAGACGCTGCAGGACATCTTCGCCACAGCACAGGAGACCGGGACAACGCCGTCCGCCGCCGCGGACGACCTCGCGCGGCGACGGGTGCGGGGGAGCGAGGATCCGGAGTAGCTCGGGCGGCTCCGGTCCCAGACCGCCCAAGCCGCAACCCGAGCGCACCGATCCTGTAGTTACCGCACCAGCGGTAACAGGCAACCGCGGGGGAAAATAAACCATCCGGCTGATTTACGGATGAGGGTTGCGCTGGATTTGAACCATTTAGTTGGTTTTAGACAGAGGAAGATCATGACCGCCACCCGCAGCGCGCTTGTCGACGACAGCGACCACGTTCAGCTCGAACGTCTCGCTCTCGAAGTCAACTACTGCGTCGACGACGGCATCGCCGAAACGATCCCCGAGTTGTTCACCGAGGACGGCGCGCTGGCCACCTTCGGCGAACCCGCCGTCGGCCACGACGCACTGCGCGCCTGGGGCCGGATGATGGACACCGAAAAGCCCCTTGCGGGTGTTCGGCACGTGCTGTCCAACTTCCGTTTCCTCGGTGATGGCCTCGATGCCGCGGTCGGCACCGTGTACGTCACCGCGTTCCTGCCCGGCGCCCGGAGCGGACGAGCGACTCTCCCTGTGCCATGGGCGTTTGCACCGACCGCTACTGCCGCACGTCGGAAGGCTGGTAGATCGTCTCCCGCGTTTTCAACCCCACTTCTTGCGCGACACCGCCTGAGGCTCGTGGCGAAACCGTCCAATCCAGACAGAAGGATCTCGATGGTGAACAATGTCTTGGTCCTTCCCTTCACCGCGGAATCCACCGCTGACGACGTGATCGAGGGAGTCGACCTCAGCGGCCAGCGCGCCGTCGTGACCGGAGGCGCGTCCGGCATCGGCCTGGTAACCGCACGCCCCTTGTCCGGGCGGACGCGGAGGTCACCCTCGCCGTCCGCAACCCCCAGACATTTCAGGAGGCCGCGGACTCGGTCCGCGCTGTGAGCCGGGAGGACGCGGTGCGCGTCGCGCGGCTCGACCTGGCGGACCGGGCGAGCGTCGCCTCGTTCGCCTCCTCCTGGCGCGGCCCGCTGCACGTGCTGGTGACAACGCCGGGATCATGGCCCTCTCCGAACTCACCCGAACCCCGAGGGCTGGGAGAGCCAGCTCGCCACCAACCACCTGGGCCACGCGGCTCTCACCCTGGGGCTGCACCAGGCGCTCGCCTCGGCCGGTTCCAGCCGCATCGTCCAGGTCGCGTCCTCGGCGCACCTGATGGCCCCGGCCGACTTCGAGGATCTGCACTGGAGATGGACGGGAATGGTTTCCAGAGCAGTGGTGCTGGGCAGAGCGACGCCTACCGTTTCGTGCGCGAAGCCCTGTCCGAACGGATCGTCGGGATCGAGGACCAGCACGTCACAGGTGGTGTCGAGGTCACCTTTCTTGTAGCTCGCCCAGAACTGCCGAACGACGGTCTTCGGATCCATATTCGCTTCCACTCTGCCCATCCGTGGTTCGGTGTGGAGTCGGGCCACCGCGCAGCGGTGGCGGCACGCTGTTCATCTGCGCCGCCCCGTCGTTCCGGGAGCACGAGTGCCGGGATACTCGTAACGCTGTCATCCTCGCGACCGAAGTCTGACAACGCTGCGGTCGCCCCATGTCAGCGGAGGAGGGGACAGCCTCCATTGTGGACATCGCGGCGGCGGGCCAGGTCGCGCGTTTCCCGTTGCCGGAACGCGAGCTGTTCGGCGTCGTTCCGGCTTCACCGGCTCGTGCGGTGACTACCTCCCTGGGGAGAACAGGCCGAGACCGACCATGCTGGCGGAGAGGCCGTCCCATGACCGCACGTCCCAGCCGGTCAGTTGTTCCCACCGGTCCAGCCTGTACTTCACGGTGTTGGCGTGCACGTGCAGGGCTCTGCCGGTGGCCGTCAGTGAGAGGTCGTTTTCCGCGAAGCCGCGGACCGTCTCCGCGATTTCCGGATTCTCGGCTGCTGTTTCTCCGCATTGCCCCAGCAGAGCTGCGAGCCGCGACTCCTGCGGACGGATCGTGGCCAGCAGCCAGTCGTGCTCGAAGGTGCTGACTGCGCCATCTTCGGCCGCGGTCAGCACCTCCTGGGCGTCGGCGATGCTGGCGCTGGCACCGGGCAAGCCGGGCCTGGCCAGCCCGACCCCCAGCGGCGCACACGGCACGAGCTGGTGCATGACCCCGATGAGCGCCTCTGCGGGGATTGCCTGGATCAGGGCGATCACTACGGCTCCGCGGGGCACACACCGCATCGTCCCGCGCCGTCTGCGGAGCCGGTCCCGCAGGGACGTCAGGGCTTCGTCGGACCACACGTCCGTCGGTGAGCAGACGGCCTGAAAGACCCCGTGGGAATCGAAGCCGAGCGCCTGCGCGAAGCGCCCTTGGTCGCCCGTCGGCGAACCACCAGCCACAAGCGCGTCAAAGAACCGGTGGGCGAGTCCCAACTGCGCGGCCTCCTCGGCACGCGCTGTCTCACCGTATGCGTCGGCCGCCGCGCTGCTCGCCTGCTGGACCCAGGTCCAGGCCGTACCGATCAGGCCGGCCAGTTCCGCACGCAGGCCGAGGTCGTGCGCGCCAGCTCGCACGAGCAACTCGTTCCACATCTCCCGATAGCCGACGTGGTACGCGCTGATCATCGACTCCAGGGGAAGACCCTCCCGGGCACGCTGGCGGCCCAAATCGCGCGCGTGCTTGTTCTCGGTGCGCGACGGCGGGCGTCGGGTGACGAGGCCGGTCAGCAGTCCCTCGAACTGCCGGGTGACGCGGCTTTCCTGGTCAGCGCGCTCGACGACGTGGTAGCCAGGGACCTCCTGGCGGATGCGGTCGACGATTTCCGAGACGAGCTCAGGCAGGTCCTCGGTCACCGACCGGCAGAGTTCGGCCACCGAGGTTCGCTCTTGCGCTGTTGATGAGTACTGCATGCGCTGCGTCCCTTTCGCGACGGTCACGACGTTCCCGTGATACGAGGCTAGCTGCGCCGTTCTGTGGAATCCACAAACGGATACGAGTGGCGTCCTCTGTTCTCCCGCTGGAGACCGGTGCTCGCGCGCGGCAGTATGGACACGTGGGCACCTGTAGGGTGCCAAAACTCGATGTATGTGGTCGACCTGCGATTTTGTTGATTGGTGTCATGCGGCTCGGGTGTATTCGTTGATCAGTCCGGTGAGGACTTTGCGACGCCGGATGGGGGCGTCG
>NZ_JALBWV010000029.1 GCF_022678645.1 Saccharopolyspora soli
GGGGCTTTGTGCGGCTTGGCCACGCCCCCCAGCGCGCCCCGGCAAGCCGCCGCCATGGGCTGCGGGGGTCGTGTGTGTCATTGGCGGGGGTGGCCACATTTCACACCCACGACCGGCAATCGGCTCATTCCGTTCCGGGCCGGTGTTCGCTGCTGGCAAACTGCCGCTGGCAGCGAACAGGAGGCGACTGGTGAGCGGAACTTCCGGAGCAGCACGCGATTTCGACGACATCGACCTGCTCCGGCGGCAGGGCCGCTACGTCGATGCGCAGCAGGCAGTCGATCGGGCGCTGGCCCGTGGCGACAGTGCCGAGCTGCGCATCTTGCGCGGTCGGGTGACAACGGCGCGGGAGGGCCCAGCCGCCGCGCTGGCTGATTTCGAGCGCGCCGTCGAACTGGATCCTGATTCCGACGCGGTTCGGGCGCGCTGGATCACGGCGCTGACGGACGTGTTTCGCTACGAAGCGGCGCTGGCGGCCGCTGATGACGCTGCGGTGCGGTTTCCGCAGAGCATCCCGGTCCGCTTGGCGCGGGTCACCACGTTGAGCTCGATGAACCGCGATGACGAGGCATTGGCGCAGGTCGATGCTGTGCTCGACATTGCCCCAGGGGATCTCAGAGCCCTGCGCAGGCGCATTTACGTGCTCGCGTACCTGGGCCGCGCCGACGATGCGGTGCTCGCCGCCCAGCAGGCGTCGCAGCTGATTCCCGACGAGCCGGACCTGCTGTCCGCCCTGGCGTACGCGCGTTTCGACCAGGGGCGTTGCCACGCCGCGCTGCAAGCGCTGGACCAAGCGATCCGGATCGACCCGGCGCACGACGTCGCCGGTAACCGGAAAGCCTCCTACCTGATGTACCTGAGCCGGTTCGAGGAAGCCGACCAGGTGCTGACCGAGACCCTGCGGCACCGGCCCCAGGCCCCGCAGCTCCTGGCGGCCCACGCCCGGCTCGCCTATGCGCACGACCAGGCCGAGTTGGCCCTCGAACGCATCGAAGCGGCAGCCGCGATGCATCCGAACAATGCGCTGATCATCGAATGGCACGCCACTTTCCTGCGCTGGGCCGAACGGTACGACGAAGCCGACAAGCTGCTCACCGATGCCTTGAACCGCCAGTCCGAGCAACCGCAACTGCACGTCGAGCTGGGCCGACTGCGCAGGGCGCAGGGCCGCGAGGACGACAGCATCGCAGCGGTGCGCGAGGCGTTCCGCATCGATCCCTACTGGATGGCGCGTGATGTCGAGGTCGCGTTGCTGGCCCAAGCGGGGCGGTTGGACGAAGCCGAACAGGTCGCCCGGCGCGAACTGCGGATCTTCCCGCACGACCAGGACCTGCGGTCCCAATTGGTCGAGGTGGTCGCCCGCCAACACGGATCAGCCGAGGCCTTGGCGGAATGCGTCCGCCTCCTGGCCGACGCACCCAACGATTTCGGACTGCACGCCACCCGGTTGGAGTTCCTGTCCGGGCTGTGCCGCTACGACGAGCAGCTGGCCGTGGCCGAAGCTGCCCAGCAGCGGTTCCCGGAAGTTCCGCACCTTTGCCACGAGGTCGGCGAGGCCCATTTCGAGCGGCACGATTTCCCGTCCGCGCTCAACTGGTTCGAGCGAGCGTTGGACGGGGCACCCGGAAACGCGGACACCCTGGAGCACTGGGTGATGTCGCTGCGGCTCATGGGGCGGCTGGACGAGGCAGAGGCAGCGGCGCGGGAGGCGTTGCGCCGTCGGCCGCGCCGACCGGAGTTGCACGAGGAACTCTCCCTGGTGCTGTCCGCGCGAGGTGATCAGGAGTCCGCACTGTCCACTTTGCACGACGGGTTGGCGGAGTGCGGCGAGGGTTGGTACCTGCGGTCGGCTCTGATCGTGGCGTACTCCTCGCAGGGGCGCTACGAGGAGGCGTTGCGGGAGACCGAGACGGCGATCCGGCTCGATCCGGACAACGCGGCAGCCGGAGTGCGCCGGATCGACCTCCTCGAGGAGTTGCGGTGCAGCACGGAATCCGCAGCAGCGGAGCTGGCCGAGCGGTTCCCCGAGGACGCATTGGTGCAGGAACGCCTCGGTTGGTGTGATGTGGATCAGGGCCGCTACGCCGCCGCGTTCGAACGGTTCCGACGTTGTCAGGAGATCGGGACGAGAGCCCCGGCCGCGATCCGGGACCAGGTCAAAGTGCTGCGCATCCAGGACCGCTACGACGAGGCAGTGGCGCTGCTGCGAGCGGAGATGCGGCAGCACCCGGATTGGGTGCTCCTGGTGGTGGAACTCGGGCGGACCTTCGCGCGGACCGGCAGGGTCGCGGAGGCCGTCGAGGTCGCCCGCCGAGTGCAGCGGATGGACCCGTTCTACACCGTCGGGTACTTCGACGAGATCAATGCCCTGTGCCGCATGGGGGAACTCCGCGACGCCGAAGCGGCCACCAGGTCGGCACTCGAACGCTTCCCGGACGACGTGGGCTTCCCGCACCAGTTGGCGCAGCTCTACGCGTGGACGAACCGGCTGGAGAAGGCGTTGGCGCAGTGCGACGACGTGCTGGCGCGCTCCCCGCTGCGGCTGAGCACGGTGCTGCTGAAATCCAACGTCCTGGGCAAGCTGCGCAGGTACGGCGAGGCGGAACGGCTGGTCCGCGGGATGCTCCAGCGGTTCGCCCACAAGCGGTCGCTGAAGTTCGAGTTGGGCTGGATCCTGTTGGCGCAGAAGCGGTTCCCGGCCGCGGAGGAGCTGTTCCAGGGACTTCTGGACAACTCCGCGACGGTGGACGAACGTTGGGAATCGCTGGAAGCGCTCGGCTGGCTCGCGTTGCAGCGCAACGACATCCCGGAAGCCGAGCGGCAGTTCCGGGCGGCGCTGGCGATCCGGCCGACGGCGGACGAGATCCGGCTGGCCCTGGCCTCGACGCTGCTGCGCGGTGGGCTCAGCAGCCACCACGACGAGGTGGAGCGGCTTTGCGCGGGTGTGCTGGCCGACGACGCGTATTCGGCCGAGGCCCACGTGCTTTCCGGGGTCCTGCACTTCCGCCGGGGCAACTACGCAACTGCCGAGCACCACCTGCGCACCGCGGTGGACCTCGACCCGTACACGGGTGCCTACGTCGATCTCGCTGCGCTGTACAGCCAGTTGGGGCGTTTCGACGAGGCGGAGGAACTGCTCGGCAAGGCGGTGGAACGGGACTTCTACGACGTGCAGGCGCACGTCGAGCTGGGCAACCTCTGCTTCCAGCGGGATGTCGACGGCGGCGAGCCGGGCGAGTGGGCCGGGCGGGCGGCGCAGCAGTTCCGCCAGGCGACCGTGCTGGAGCCGGGCAACGGAACCGCGGCGATCGGACTGGCCCGTGCCGTGGCCCGCTCCTCCGGGGACCTCGTGAGCGCGGAAGAGCCGTTGCGCTACGCGCTCGATCGAGCGGACTGCGACCTGCCGAAGTGGCGGTTGCAGGTCGAGTTGGCGCGGCTGCTGGTCCAGCGCGGCGACGCGACCGGCAGCGAAGACCTATACCTGGAGGCGCTGGCCATCGCACGGGAGGCGATCGGTTCGGCCACCGACGAAGCCGAACCGTACTTCGTGGCCGGGGTCGCGGCCTACAAGATCGGGGAGAGCGGCGACGCCCAGCTGTCCTCGCTGCACTTCCGCCGGGCGATGCGGTACCTGCGGCGGGTGGAGCAGTTCGACAGCCGCCACTCCGAGGCGCACCGCGTGCGGGTGCTGGCGCAGCAGCGCATCCGGCGAGCTCGCTCCAGCGTGGTCGGCAGCACTGCCTTGATCACCGTTTCGCTGGTCATGCTGGCGTTGCTGTGGAGCGCGTTCTTCCTGCAGTACCAGGTGCCGACCGTGCTGCTGGGCACCCTGACGCCGGTGCTGGTCGCGATGG
This sequence comes from Saccharopolyspora soli, assembly GCF_022678645.1. Lineage (GTDB taxonomy): Bacteria > Actinomycetota > Actinomycetes > Mycobacteriales > Pseudonocardiaceae > Saccharopolyspora > Saccharopolyspora soli. Next base: position 3,855 of record NZ_JALBWV010000029.1, read on the forward strand.
TGGCGGTCGGTTTCCTGCTGCCGCTGTTGGTTCGGCTGAAGCTGCCCGGTGGCCTGGAAGCCGATCTCTCCGCGAGCCTGCACCAGGTGTCGTCCGGGCCGACCGGCGAGGTGAGCCTCGGCGCGGGGCGCTACGGCGGCCGACGCGCTGAGCAGGCGCGGTCCCGCCCGGCGTCGCTCAGCGAAGGTCCGCGCGGCGAACTCTCCGGGCGCAGCTGATCGAAAATACATAGCGCGCAGACCTCTGGTTTTTGCGTGGGGTTACCGCGCCAACCTCGTATTGAACGGGCCCGCCGGTAACCCTGCCAACATTAGGTAGCTTGCCGCTGTATAGTGTCGGTGTGGTCGTTACGCTGCGTTCGAACGCGAACGTGACCTTCCAGTGCGCGTTCCATGTGGTGTGGTGCCCGAAGTACCGGCGCCGGGTCATCGGCGGGCGGATGGAACAGCGTCTCAAAGAGATCATCCGCGAGGTCATCGAGGAGAAGGGAGCGTGGCTGGTGGAACTGGAAACCATGCCGGACCACGTGCACCTTCTCGTCGAAGTCGATCCGCAGTACGGCGTGCACCGCCTGGTCAAGGCGATCAAGGGGCGTTCGTCGCGTGCGCTGCGCGAGGAGTTCCCGTGGTTGCGGTCGAAGCTGCCGACGTTGTGGACCAACGCCTATTTCGTTGCCACCGTCGGTGGTGCGCCGTTGTCGGTGATCAAGCGCTACGTCGAGCAGCAGAAGACGCGGTGACGTGATGCTGACCGGACGGAAGTACAGACTCGCGCCCACGCTGGAGCAGACTGAGTTCGCCGAGACCATTGGCAACATCTGCCGGTCGGTGTGGAACACAGCCCTGGAACAGCGCCGCGAATACCGCAGGCGCGGAGCGTGGATGAACTACGCACCGCAAGCCGCTGAACGTGCCGACGCGAAGAACGACAACGAGTGGCTGAAGGCCGCGCCGTCGCATGTCCTTCAGCAGACCCTCATGGATCTGGACCGGGCGTGCCGTGAGCACGGGACGTTCAAGGTGCGGTGGCGCTCGCAACGGCGTTGGTCGCCGTCGTTCCGGTTTCCTGCCGGTAAGAAGATCCAGATCGAGCGCCTGAACAAGCGGTGGGGCCGTTGCAAGCTGCCCAAGTTCGGGTGGGTGCGGTTCAGGTGGTCCCGCGCGCCGGGCGGCGAGATCCGGCCGGCGACGCTGTCCCGCGACAGCCGGGATTGGTTCGTGTCGTTCCTCATCGACGACGGCCAGGTAACCCCCGAACAGCACGCCAGCGCCACGGCTGTGGGTGTGGATCGGGGCGTTGCGGCAGCGGTGGCCTGCTCAGACGGCACCATGCGCGACCGCGAATTCACCACTGGCGGTGAGGACCTGCGTTATCGCCGGTTGCAGAAGCAGCTTGCGCGGCAGAAACACGGATCAGCCAACCGGCGCAAGACCATCGCAGCGATGCGGAGGATCAAACGCCGGGAACGGGACCGACGCGCCGATTTCGCGTCATGGACGGCGAACCGCCTCGCCACCGCGCACGGAGCAGTTGTGTTGGAAGACCTCAAGACCCGCAACATGACAGCCTCGGCCGCGGGGACAGTCCAGGCGCCTGGCTCGCGGGTTGCGCAGAAAGCCGGGCTGAATCGGAGCATACTCCAAAAGGGCTGGTATCAGCTCGAAACAGCCTTGGCCAGTGTCGCCCGGTACACGGGCACCCGGATTGTGAAAGTCCCGGCTGCGTACACGTCGCAAATGTGCTCGCAGTGCCACTATGTGGATCCGGAATCGCGTGAGAGCCAAGCGCGGTTCCGGTGCACCCGCTGTGGCCACTGCGATAGCGCGGACGTCAACGCTGCCAAGAACATCCTCGCCGCAGGGCTTGCGGTGACAGCCTGTGGAGACCGCGCCGCTAGGCGGTCCGCGAAGCAGGAACCAGCAGGGAAACCGCGAGGGATTACCTGCCCAACCGCCGCCTAGGCAGGTTGGAATCCCCCGGATTCATCTGCGGGGAGGACGTCAACATTTCAGGTCCCCCAGAGTCAGCGGCGGGACGAATTCGCTGACCCGGCTGCGGATCCAGAAGGCTCCCGTTTCGCGTCGTTCGGTTCGGGTGGTGAAGCGGTAGCGGTACAGCTCCGCTCGGACCAGCAGCGGCGGCGACTCCGGGAACGGGTTGTGGCGCAGCAGTCGCAGCACCTGTTCTTCGTTGCGCAGCAGCGCTTCCACCAGGTTCGGCAGCCAGGTCCGGCCGTAGCTGGGGGAAATCGCGAGGAACCACATCAGCCAGTCCAGCCGCAGGTGGTAGGGCGCCACCTGCGGCGGTCGCCGGTGCGGGTCGCCGGGCTTGCCCTTGAACTCGTACTCCTGCCAGGGTGCGTCGGCGTCGGCCGCGCCCTCGACGACCACTTCGTAGCGGGTGCGGGTGACGCTGCCGAAGGCGCCGTAGGTGTTGCCCAGGTGGAGCTTGTTGAAGCTGCGGTTCATCACCTGCCGCCGCCCCAGCATGTTCCGCACCGGCCAGTAGCTGAGCACGACGAACCCGACCGTCACCGCGAGCACCAAAGCCACGAACCATCGCGGCGGGTCGGCCAGTGGTGGTGGGGTGGGCGTCACCCAGCGCAGCAGCCAGGAGTCCATCGCAGCGAACGCCAGCGTGATGGTCACCAGGTTCAGCCAGGCGAAGTTCCCGCTCAGCACCAGCCAGACCTGCGTGATCACGATGATCAACGCCGCCGCGGTGGCGACCGGTTGCGGGGCGAACAGCAGGAACGGCACCACCAGTTGGGTGCCGTGGTTGGCCGCCACCTCGAACCGGTGCAGCGGTCTCGGCAGCCAGTGGAACCACCGGCTCAGCGGGCCGGGCATCGGCTGCGTCTCGTGGTGGTAGTACAGCGCGGTGAAGTCCCGCCAGCAGGTGTCGCCGCGCAGCTTGATCAGCCCGGCACCGAACTCCAGGCGGAACAGCAGCCAGCACAGCAGCCACAGCACCGGCGCCGGTGGCTGCATTGCCGCCGGACCCAGGAAGATCGCCAGGAATCCCGCTTCCAGCAGCAACGACTCCCAGCCGAACGAATACCAGACCTGCCCGACGTTGACGATCGACAGGTACAGCAACCACAGCACCAGCCACAACGCCATCGAAGCCCACAGCGGAGCGATGTCGGCGACCCCAACCAGCGCCAGCGTGCTCCCGGCGACGCCGAGCCACGCCGCACCCGCGAAGAACCGGTCGGAGTAGTGCAGGTGGAACAGGCTCGGCGCCTGCCCGAAGGGCACGCGCGCCAGGAACCGGGGGATCGGTGTCAGGCCGCGCTCGCCGAGCAGACCCCGGAACTGGCGCACCGCGCTGAGGAAGCCCATCAGGTAGCCGACCGCGAGCAGGTGCTGCACCACGAACCGAGCGGCCCAGTAGTCAGGTGCCGAAAACCACTCCCACATCCTGCCCACCAATCCAGCGGGTCACCGGCTTCTAGAATCGCTTACCGACGGGGTGGAGGGCGAACGTGCTGGACGACGTGGTGGCGGTGTTGGCCTGCCCGCACTGCGGCGCGGACCTGGACCGAGCCGGGAGCACGTTGCGCTGCGCGACGAGCCACGTGTTCGACATCGCCCGCCAGGGCTACGTGAGCCTGCTGTCCGGCAAGAGCCGGACGGGCGGCGACACCGCGGCGATGGTCGCGGCACGGGCGGACTTCCTCAACGCGGGCCACTACGCCCCGATCGCCGACGCGGTGGCCGAGGCAGTTTCGCCGGTCGAGGGCTGCGTGGTCGACCTCGGGGCCGGGACCGGCTACTACCTCGCCCGCGTGCTGGCGGAGTCGCCGGAGAGGGTCGGCGTCGCGCTCGACGTCTCGAAGTACGCCTGCCGACGTGCCGCCAAGGCCCATCCGAGACTGGGTGCGGTGGTGGCCGATGCCTGGCAGCCGCTACCGGTGCAAAGCGAGGCGGCGTCGGCGGTGCTGAACGTCTTCGCGCCGCGCAACGCCTCCGAGATGCACCGCGTGCTGCGTCCCGGCGGGTACCTCGTGGTGGTCGTCCCGAATTCCGATCACCTGGCCGAGCTGGTCGCCGAGCTCGACCTGCTCAAGGTGGACGAGCACAAGCAGCAGCGGCTGACCGAGCAGTTGGCCGACCGGTTCACCCCGGTCTCCCAACAGACCTGCGAGTTCCCGCTGTCCCTGGGCGAAGCGGAAACCGAGGCAGTGGTGGCGATGGGACCCAGCGCCTGGCATGCCGAGACCGAAGACTTGCGCGCCCGCATCGCCGCCCTGCCGAAACCGGTCGAGCTGACCGCATCCGTGACAGTGGCGGTGTACCAGCGTCGGGGGTGGAGCGCGGGCGGTTAGTCCTCGGCTGCTTGCAGGATTGTGTGTACGACGCCGGGGAACCGGTTGTCGAGTTCGGTGAGGCGCAGCGTGTTTATCCGGCGCCGTCCGCTGTCGTACTGCCGGAGGATTCCGGCTTTGCGCAGTGTTCGGAAGTGGTGGCTGAGGGTTGATGCGGCGATGTTCAGGCCGAACGTTCCGCACGGCCGGTCGCCCTCGTCGATGAGCAGCCGCACGATCCGGCGGCGCGTCGGGTCCGCGAGGGCTTGCAGCACGTCGTCGATTGCGACGTCCTCGATCTCCGGGTGGTGCAGTGGAGTCCACCGGCCCAGTGGCACCGCGTCCTCCTCTTTTCGAGACTTTACGAAAAGAATACCTTTTGTCTGGTTTGTTCGAGGAGGTTCGAAAAGACTCTTCCTGGAGGCGCGATGCGATCAAGACCCGCCTTCGCCGCCGCGGCGCTGGCCTGCGCCGCAACGTTGCTGGCCAGCAGCCCGGCGAGCGCTGGGAGCTACCCGGTGCCCACACCGGGTGGCCCGACCCCGCCCGAAGAACCGGTCGTCGAAGGGCCGGTCAACATCGACGCGATAGCGGTGTCGGTCAGCCCGGACGGCGGATCGCCGTTGGGCGTCGAGATCGGTTTCGACCGCACGAGCCGGACCGAAAGCGGCGAGAAACCCGCTCCGGCGAACCGGTTCGTGTTCCTCTTCGACAAGTCGATCCGGTTCAACCCGGAGAAGTTCCCGACCTGCGCGCGGGCCGACTTCGAGGCCGGTGGGCCCGCCGCGTGCCCGCCCGGCTCGAAGGTCGGGTCGGGTCGGGCCGTCATCTACCCCGACACCTCGGCCGAAGTCGCGGTGTTCAACACCCGTTACGACAACGGCTTGCGCGGTGTGCTGATCACCATCCCGGCCACCGGCGCGGTGCTGGAGAACACCTTCGAAACCGTCGTCGCCCCGTACCGCGCGGACTACCGCTGGGCTTCCGACGAACTGCTCCCGTCACCCCTGCCCCCGCACGAGCGTTCCGCCACCACTCGCTTCCAGGTCTCCTTCGGGGCGACCACCAGCGACGCCACCGGGACGCACAGCTTCGTGGAGAGTTACGCGCCGCCCCGGCACGAGCTCCGCTTCGGCGTGTGGAGCCGGTTCGTCACCGGGCAGGTCGTGGTGCCCACCGATCGCGTGGACCGGCCCGCCTGGAACCGGCCATGACGACAACGCGGCTGGTCAACACGGGCCGGGCAGTGGCGTTCGTGCTCAGCCTGGCGACGTTCGGATTCCTGTTCGTCCATGGATCGTGGCGCGCTGACAACCTGTTCCTGATCCCCGACCTGATCATCTGCGCGCTCTTGGTGGTAGCCGCCGTCTTGCCGGTGGCCACCGCCAGCCCGGCTCTCGTGTTCGCCTTCGGCATGTCGGCCGGGGTGTTCACCACCGCGACGGCGGCCTACGCCGTCCGAGGCGAGGTGGGAATCGCCACGCTCGTCGGCGCCGCCGCATCCGCGCTGATGGCCTGGCTGCTCGTCGCACACCAGCCGGGATCCCGCGCCGCTTGACGAAACGGGCACCGTGTCCACTGTGGACGCGGTGTCCGTTCGGATCAGCGGGTCGTCACTTGGGTTCGTGGATGGTCTGCGGGATGCCCCACGGGTTGTCATCGCGCAGCGCCGCAGGGAGGAGGTCCTGCGGGACGTTCTGGTACGTCACCGGGCGCAGGAATCGGTCGATGGACGCGGTGCCCACCGAGGTGAAGCGGGCGTCCGTCGTCGCCGGGTACGGTCCGCCGTGCTGCATCGCCGGGGAGACCGCGACGCCGGTCGGCCAGCCGTTGAACAGCAGTCGACCCGCGCGGTCGCGCAGTCGGCTGACCAGGCTTCCGGCGAACTCCGTGTCATCGGCCTCGGCGTGCAGCGTCGCGGTGAGGTTGCCCTCGAACGCCTCGGCCGCCCGCCGCGCCTCGTCCTCCGAGCCGTAGGTGACCACAATGGACAGCGGGCCGAAGACTTCCTCCAGCAGCGCCTCGCGGTTCGCCAGGAGCGTCTCGACATCGGTGGTCAGCAGCGTAGGCACCGTCTCATCCGCCGCGCTCCCCTCGGCCAGCACCCGCACCCCCGGCACCTCGGTGACGGCGGAGCGGCGTCCGGAGTAGCCCTGGTGCAGCCGTTCGTTGAGCATCCGGTGTCCCGCGACCGCCTTGGACTCGGCGGCCAGCACGTCGTCCAGCCCGTGGTCGGCGGGCAGGAACAGCAGGCCCGGCTTGGTGCACAGCTGACCGGCGTTGCCCGAGTACGACGTCACGTAGCCCTTGGCGATCTCCTCGCCGCGGGCGCGGACCGCGCTGGGCGTGGCGAAAACCGGGTTGAGGCTGCCGAGTTCGCCGAAGAACGGGATCGGCGTGGGCCGCGAGTTGGCGATGTCGAAAAGCGCCCGTCCGCCCGGTACCGATCCGGTGAACGACGCCGCCTTGATCCGCGGGTCCCGCAGCGCGGCGGTGCCGACCTCGACGCCCAGCACGACGCTGAACGCGCCGTCCGGTGCCCCGGCGGCCTGCAGCGCCTCGACGATGATCTCCCCGGTGCGCACCGACAGCCGCGGGTGGCCGGGGTGTGCCTTGAGCACCACCGGGCAGCCAGCCGCGAGCGCCGATGCGGTGTCGCCACCCGCGACCGAGAAGGCGAACGGGAAGTTGCTCGCGGCGAAGACCAGCACCGGGCCCACCGGTTGCAGGACCCGGCGCAGATCCGGCTTGGCGCCCAACGCGAAACCGGCGTCCGCGCGGTCCACGGTGGCCTGCAGATAGCTGCCCTCGTCGAGGACTTCGGCGAACAGCCGCAGCTGGAAGGTGGTGCGCTTGAGCTCGCCGGTCAGCCGACCCTCGGACAGGTTGGACTCGGCGATCGCCAGCGGCACCAGCTCGCCGCTGGCGGCGTCCAGCGCGTCGGCGACGGCGGTCAGCTGGCGGGCGCGGGTGGCGGGCGACTGCGCGCCGAAGGCGTCGGCGGCGTCGGCGGCTCGCTGCAGGACGGTGTCGAGTTCGGCTTGGGTGGTGTCCGGAATCCGGTCGATCGCGGTCAACGTGCCCATCCTTTGCGCGGTTCGAGTGCTGTCCCCAACACCGTAATACGCCCCACCACCCGACCAGCCGGACACTGTTCGAAATAACGCACCGACAATTCACCTCTGCTCTTGTCAGGAAACGCCGCCAACCGCTCAGCCCTCTCTCGAAGCTGGCACCGCAGCACCGTCACGCGATGAGGTCGAGGTGAGGGGCACCCGTGACCCAGTTACTTGGTCAGGGGTGCCCCTCACCTCTCACTCGAACGGGGAGCGGCGCCAGTCGCGTCGACGCGCGGAACGACGTGGTCAGTGTTGGGCGCGGGAGATTCGCACCATCTCCTCGCGGGCGACGACCTTGATTCGTTCGCGGCCCAGGGCTTCGCCCAGCGCCTTCTCGTGCGCGTCCAGGCGGCTCCAGCCCTCCCACGTCGTGTACTCCACGCCGCGCTCTTCGAGCAGCCGCAGGATGCTCTGCGGCGACGGCTGTTCCGCCTGCGGCAGCGTCGTCGCGTCGGCCAGCAGGTTGTTGATGGTCTCCAGGGCGTCGCCCTTGGTGTGTCCGATCAGGCCCACCGGTCCGCGCTTGATCCATCCCGTGGTGTAGACGCCTGGGATGTGGTCGCCGTCCAGGTCCAGCACCCGGCCACCGTCGTTGGGCACCGTGCCGGAGTGGTGGTCGAACGGGATGTCCGCCAGCGGCGAGCTCAGGTAGCCGACCGCGCGGTAGACCTGCTGCACCGGGTACGTCTCGTACTCGCCGGTGCCGCGCACGTTGCCGTCACCGGTGAGCTCCATGACCTCGACCTTGCAACCCTCGACCCGCGCCATGCCCTGCACCTCGACCGGCGCGCGCAGGAAGTGCAGGTGCAGGCGGCGCGCGGTGTCGTGCTTCGGATCCCGCAGCGCCCAGTCCTGCAAGGTCTTGACGACGGTCTTGACCTGGTTGTTGGTGCGGATCGCCGCTTCGCTGGCCGCGTCTAGCTCGAAGCCCTCGGGGTGCACGATGATCTCCACGCCGGGCTGGTGGTCCAGCTCGCGCAGCTCCAGCGGGGTGAACTTGGCCTGCGCCGGGCCGCGCCGGGCGAACAGGTGCACATCGGTGATCCGCGAGCTCCGCAGGCCCCGGTGCACGTTGTCCGGGATCTCGGTGCGCAGCAGGTCGTCGGCCTGCTTGGCCAGCACCCGAGCGACGTCTAGCGCCACGTTGCCAGCACCGATCACCGCGACCTGCTGACCGTCCAGCGTCCAGTCGCGGGCAGCCTCCGGGTGGCCGTCGTACCAGTAGACGAACTCCGCGGCGCCGAAGCTGTGCGGCAGGTCGATGCCCGGGATGTCCAACGCGCGGTCCCGGTCGGCTCCGGTGGCGAAGACAACCGCGTCGTAGTGGCGGCGCAGGTCGTCCAGCTTGACGTCCACGCCGTAGTCGACGTGGCCCAGGAAGCGGATGCCCGGCTTGTCCAGCACCCGGTGCAGCGCGCTGACGATGCCCTTGATGCGCGGGTGGTCCGGGGCGACGCCGTAGCGGATCAGGCCGTAGGGCGCGGGCATCCGGTCCAGCAGGTCGATCTCCACCGGGGTCTCGGACTTGGTCAGGATGTCGGCCGCGTAAACCCCGGCCGGTCCGGCACCGACGATCACCACTCGCAGCGGGCGGGTCATGCCGGTTCCGCCTCTCCGCGATTTGCAGTGGTGGTTGCGTCCAGCCCAATCTCCCGTTGCGTGGTTTCTCGTGGCTGGTTTGCGTCACGGTCCCCTGGGGTGCGGTTGGGAAGGACTGGGGTTGACACAGGGCTACTCATGCTGGTCCGCCTCTCCGCGATTCACAGTGGTGGTTGCGTTCAGCTCAATCTCGCGTTGTGTGGTTTCTTGTGGCTGGTTTGCGTCGCGGTCCCCTGGGGTGCGGTTGAGGGGGACTGGGGTTGACACACAGGGCTACTCATGCGTCCTTCTCCTGGGCGCCGACCTCCGGCGCGCTCGACTGGACTCGCGCGTGATCGGACCCGGTCGGGTTCCGGGCCTGCTGAAGTGCACGGGTGAGCCTCAAGCTTAGGCATGCCTAACCGCTGATCCCGCGATCTGGGCTCGTGACAATGGTCATAACGGGCCCGCCCATCTGGGGCTGCCCACCATGCGTGCGTGACCAAGCGCGGTGCGTGACAGTAAGATTCGAACTCGATCAGCCGCACCCGCCGCTCAGGTGGGTGTCATGCCCTCACTCGCAGCGATCCAATGCGAAGGACAGGTGGGAGATGCGCAAGTTGTGGCACCCCGCGCCCGGCGGAGTCGAGCAGTGATCACCCGAGTGGACCGCCTGGAGTTCGTACACCGCTGGAAGCGCGAGATCGTGCACACCAGCTACGTGCCGCTGCACCGCAGCGACATCGACGAGCTGCTGACCGACTGCCTCGACCGACTGCTCGGCGAGCTGACCGGCGCAGCCCTGCCGGGCGAGGCGCTGGAGGTCGGCGCCCAGCTCGTGCAGATCCACTTCACCAACCCCGAAGCGCTCTCCCGCACGGTGCGGCTGTTCGCCGCCGAACTGCCCAGGATGCTGCCGGACCTGCGGCGCGATCGGTTGTTCGCCGCGATCGGCGACCTGACCGCGGGCTTCGCCGGGCGGCTGCGCGAGCAGACGCTGGCCGAGCAGGAAGTGATCAAGCAGGCGGTCCTGCACGCTCGGGATGCCGCCGAGGAGGCGCTGCGGGCCAGCGAGGCGAGAACGCGCGCGGTGTTCACCTCATCGGCGCTGGGCATCGCGGTCGTGTCGCTGGACGGGACGATCGAAGAGGTCAACGCCGCGCTGACGCGGATCTTCCAGCACACGACCGGCGAACTGGTCGGCGGCGCGGTGTTCGACCTGGTCGACGAGCCCTGGTTGGGGCAACTCCAGGACGCCACCGGCCAACTGGCCGCCGGTGAGCTCGACCGCTGCCAACTGGAGACCCGCCGCACCGAGCCGAACGGCACGCACATCTGGACCCAGGTGTCCGGGTCGCTGGTCCGGGACGCCCAGGGCGAGCCGGACTACCAGGTCCTGCTGTACGAGGACATCACCGACCGGCACATGCTCCAGGAGCAGTTCCGCAGGCAGGCCACCCACGACCCGCTGACCGGTCTGGCCAACCGCACGCAGTTGGAGTCCAGCCTGGACGCCGCGCTGGAACCGGCCTATCCAGGCCGCCGGGTGGGGCTTTGCTACTTCGACCTGGACGGGTTCAAAGCGGTCAACGACAGCCTCGGCCACCCGATCGGCGACCGGCTGCTGCGGCAGGTGGCGCAGCGCCTGGATGCGCTGGCCAAGGCCGAACTGGCGCTGGCGGCCCGAATGGGCGGCGACGAGTTCGTGGTGCTGGTGCCCGATTCGCGCGATGCCAACTCGGTGATCGAACTGGTGGACCGCCTGCTCCGGGAGATCAACCGGCCGGTGCGCATCGGTGACCACGAGCTGAGCGCCTCGGCCAGTGTCGGCATCGTGGAGCGCGAGGTCGCCGACACCGATGCCGAGGCGCTGCTGCGGGATGCCGACATCACGCTCTACCGGGCCAAGAGCGATGGCCGAGCGCAGTGGGTGCTGTTCGACGCCGTGCACAACGCGGTGGCGCTGGACCGGTTCAAGCTCTCCGCCGCGCTGCCCGCGGCGCTGGAGCAGAACGAACTGTTCGTCGAGTACGAGCCGATCAAATGGCTGCAGTCCGACAAGTTGGTGGGCGCCACCGGCAACGTGCGGTGGGACCACCCGGAGTTCGGCGAGTTGGACGCCGATCGGTTCCTCGCGTTGGCCGAGGAGACCGGACTGATCACCAGGCTCGGCAGCTGGGCGCTGGAACAGGTCTGCGAGCAAGCGGCACGCTGGGTGCAGCGGTTGGGCGAGGACGCGCCGATCGCCGCGGTGAACCTGTCGCCGCGGCACTGCCGCGATCCCGAACTCGTCGCCGACGTGCGGCGCATCCTGCACAAGACGGGGTTGCCAGCGCAGTCGCTGGCGCTCGGCCTGCCCGAAGCCGCGCTGTTCGACCACAACGGCGACCCGGTCGACACCTTGGAGATCTTCGCCGAGATGGGGATTCGACTGGTCGTCTACGAGTTCGGCGACGACTACACCGGAGTCGGCCGGTTGCGCGACCTGCCGATCACCGGAGTGCGCATCGACGGCCCGCACCTGGCGAGCCTCGCCGACCCGGATGGCCCCGATCCGCTGGGTCGGCACCTGGTGAGCAGCACGGTCGGCGCGGCGAAGCTGATGGGTTTCCCGGTGCTCGTCGGCGGCGTGCGCACCGCGCTGCAGGCCCAGCGACTGGAAGAGCTGGGTGTCTGCATGGTGCAAGGTCCTTACGTCAGCGAGCTGGCCTCGGCATCGGAGATCGAGCAGCTCTTCGCGGAATCGGGCTGAGCTCGCGGGGTGCGTGCGACGCGAGTTGCGCAGGCAGGCGGAAGCGGCTGAGGTCAAGCCGGTCGCACCGCCACTTCGCGCAACGGTGGGCCACGCCGCTCGGTGCGGCGAAAACTGGGTGGCGACAGGCCGATAGCATCGGGATGCGAAGCGTATCCGCACCGGTCGGTGACCGGTCCAGCCGAGGAGTGATCGTGTCCGTACAGCCTTCCCAAGCCCAGCAAGCTCTCCGGGTGAAGGTTCCGGCGGGCACTACCGCGGGCGCAGCCGTCGCCGAGGCGGGGCTGCCGTCGAAGGGTCCCGACGCCGTCGTGGTGGTCCGCGACGCCGCGGGGAACCTGCGGGACCTCGCCTGGGCGCCGGATTCGGACGTCGAAGTCGAGGCGGTCGCCGCCGACACCGAGGACGGCCGCAGCGTCATCCGGCACTCCGCCGCGCACGTGCTGGCGCAGGCGGTGCAGGACCTGTTCCCCGACGCGAAGCTGGGCATCGGTCCGCCGATCCGGGACGGCTTCTACTACGACTTCGACGTCGACCGACCGTTCACCCCGGATGACCTGCAAGCGCTGGAGAAGCGCATGAAGCAGCTCATCAAGTCCGGGCAGCAGTTCGCACGCCGCCGACTTGAGTCGGTCGAGGCCGCCAAGCAGGAGCTGGCCGACGAGCCGTACAAGCTGGAGCTGGTGGACCTCAAGTCCGATGTGGACACCAGCGAGGTGATGGAGGTCGGCGGCGGCGAGCTGACCGTCTACGACAACATCGACCGGCACGGCGAGGTCGTCTGGGGCGACCTCTGCCGCGGTCCGCACGTGCCGCACACCCGGTTCATCCCGGCGGTCAAGCTGATGCGGGTCGCCGCCGCGTACTGGCGGGGCAACCAGAACAACCAGCAGTTGCAGCGGATCTACGGCACCGCCTGGGAGTCCAAGGAGAAGCTCGACGAGTACCTGGAGTGGCTGGCCGAGGCCGAGCGCCGCGACCACCGGCGGATCGGCGCGGAGCTGGACCTGTTCTCCTTCCCGGACGAGGTCGGCTCCGGGCTGCCGCTGTTCCACCCCAAGGGCGGCATCATCCGGCGCGAGTTGGAGGACTACTCGCGCAAGCGCCACGAGCAGGCCGGGTACGAGTTCGTCTACACCCCGCACATCACCAAGGACGTGCTGTTCAAGACCTCCAGGCACCTGGAGTGGTACCGCGACGGCATGTTCCCGGCGATGCACCTCGACGAGGAGCGCGACGCCGACGGCGAGCTGCGCAAGCCGGGGCAGGACTACTACCTCAAGCCGATGAACTGCCCGTTCCACAACCTGATCTACCGCTCGCGCGGGCGGTCCTACCGGGAACTGCCGCTGCGGCTGTTCGAGTTCGGGTCGGTGTACCGGTACGAGAAGTCCGGTGTGGTGCACGGGCTGACCAGGGTGCGCGGCATGACGCAGGACGACGCGCACATCTACTGCACTCCCGACCAGTTGCAGGACGAGCTGCAGTCGCTGCTGAACTTCGTCCTCGACCTGCTGCGCGACTACGGCCTGGAGGACTTCTACCTCGAACTGTCCACCCGCAACGAGGAGAAGTACGTCGGCAGCGACGAGAGCTGGGCGATGGCCACCGAGGCGCTGCGCGCCGCGGCCGTGGAATCCGGGTTGGAACTGGTGCCGGATCCCGGCGGCGCCGCCTTCTACGGTCCGAAGATCTCCGTGCAGACCAAGGACGCGCTGGGCCGCAGCTGGCAGATGTCGACCATCCAGGTCGACTACCACCTGCCGGAGCTGTTCAACCTGGAGTTCACCGCGCCGGATGGCAGCAAGCAGCGGCCCATCAAGATCCACCGCGCGCTGTTCGGGTCCATCGAGCGGTTCTTCGGGGTGCTCACCGAGCACTACGCGGGTGCCTTCCCGGCTTGGCTGGCACCGGTGCAGGTGGTCGGCATCCCGATCGCCGACGAGCACGTTGAGCACCTGCAGCGGGTGGCAGAGGCGTTGCGCGCCAAGGGAATTCGCGTCGACGTGGACACCAGCGACGACCGGATGCAGAAGAAGATCCGCAACCACACCACGCAGAAGGTGCCGTTCTTGCTGCTGGCGGGTGGCAAGGACGTGGCTGCCGACGCGGTGTCGTTCCGGTTCCGCGACGGCACCCAGATCAACGGGGTGCCGGTGGACGCCGCGATCGCCGCGCTGACCGGCTGGATCGAGCGCCGCGAGAACGCCTCGCCGACCGCTGAGAACTTCCAGGCGGAGCAGGCGTGAGCGAAGTTCCCGGACCCGAGGGGGTCGAGCTGGTCGAGCAGCACGGTGTCGGCGTACCGGACGCCCTGCAACGGTTGTGGACACCGCACCGGATGGCCTACATCCAGGGAGAGAACAAGCCGGAGGGCGACGACAGCGACGGCTGCCCGTTCTGCAGGCTGCTCGACTCCGGGCGGCCGGATTCCGAGACGTTGATCGTGGCGCGCGACGAGTTGGTCTTCGCGATCCTCAACCTGTACCCGTACAACCCGGGACACCTGATGGTGCTGCCGTACCGGCACGTCGCGGACTACACCGAGCTCACCGCGGCGGAGACGGTGGCGGTCGCGGAGTACACCCAGCACGCGATGCGGGTGATCCGCCAGGTTTCCGCGCCGCACGGGTTCAACATCGGGCTCAACCAGGGGCCGGTGGCCGGTGCGGGCATCGCGGCGCACCTGCACCAGCACGTGGTGCCGCGGTGGGGCGGCGACTCGAACTTCATGCCGGTCATCGGCCACACCAAGGTCCTGCCGCAACTGCTGGGCGAAACCCACCAGCTGCTGGCCACCGCCTGGCGCGAAGTGCCCTGACCGTCCGGGATTCCGCATGGAAACGGGCCGAGGACGCGCCTCCCCAGCCCGTTTCACGTGGCTTCACGGTCTGTCTTTGTTCTTGTTTTGAAGCGGCGCAGCCGCTTGGCCCGCCCTTGCAACTTGCACCGCCGCGGGTTCTCAGGCGTCGTGTCGGGAGGACAGCCTCGACGTGGTGTATTGGCACATGATGTCGGGGATCCCGGACCGAGACGGCGCCTGAGGTTCCGCTACCTGCACCGCTACGCAAAACGAGTACGAAGACAGGTGTTTTCAGCCGCGGAGCTTGGCTTCGATGTCGAGGGTGACCTTGATCTTCTCGCCGACCACGGCACCACCGGCCGCGCCGACCCCGAAGTCGGTGCGGTTGATGGTCGTGGTGGCCGACAGGCCCAGCAGGCCGTCCTCGGTGAATCCGCTCAGCTCGGTGGCCAGCGACACCTGCTTCGTGACGCCGTGCAGGGTGAAGTCGCCGTCGATGACGAAGTCCTCGCCGTCCTGGCGGATGCCGGTGGAGCGGAAGGTCACGGTGGGGAACTGCTCCACGTCGAGGAAGTCGGCGGTGCGCACGTGCGCGTCCCGGTCGGTGTTGCCGGTGCTGATCGACCCGGCCTCGATCGTGGCGGTGACCTTGGACTCCAGCGGGTTGGCGGCGGTGGTGATCTCGCCCTGGAAGTGGTCGAAGCGGCCGCGGGACTTGCCGACACCCATGTGCCGCACGGTGAACTGGATTTCCGAGTGGACCGGGTCGATGTCCCAGGTACCCGCGACGTAGCCGGGGATCTGCGTGGTTGACGTCATGCTGCCTCCAAGGAACGTAACGTGTGTCACCCGAACACTATTGAAGCTTCAAGGATTCCTCATTGTGTCTCACCTCACGAGCCGCCTGTGAGCGGGGTCGGTGGATGCTTCCGGTGCGCGGTGATCACCTGCGGCTAATCTGCAAGGAACGACACTCGGTGCACAGGCGGCTGACACTTCAAGCGATGCTCAACTTTTTCGCGCGGGCCTCACTATCACGATTGACCAACCCGCTTGGCGCGGGCTTGGTCCGGCTCGGGCTGTCGCCGAACGCGGTGACGGTGACCGGCACGATCGCCAGCATCGCTGCGGCCCTGTGGTTCTTCCCGCGCGGCCAGCTGTTCGTGGGCACCTTGGTGGTCGCGGTGTTCCTGCTCTTCGACGTCCTCGACGGCGCGATGGCGCGGGCCGGAGGCAAGGCGTCGCAGTTCGGCGGCGTGCTCGACGCCAGCTGCGACCGAATGGTCGACGGCGCGCTGTTCGGCGCGCTGGTGTGGTGGTCGCTGGTCGTCGAGGTCGACCAGGTGCGCGGCCTGGCGCTGTTGATCTGCCTGGTGTGCGCGCAGGTCATCTCCTACGTGAAGGCGCGCGCGGAGGCCAACGGGCTCAGCGCTGAGGGCGGTCTTGCCGAGCGCGCCGAGCGGTTCCTCGTGGTGCTGGTCGGCACCGGCCTGCACGGCTTGGGCGTGCCGTACGTGCTGGACGTCGCGGTGTGGCTGCTAGCGGCGCTGTCGCTGGTCACCATCGCGCAACGCCTCATCGCCGTGCACACCTCGTCCCGGAACCGGTGACCCGCGGGGACGTTCCGCGTTCGGGAATCCGGCGATCGGGTTCCGGTTCGCGTGCCTTTGGCGATTTCGCGCGAAATCGCCCGCCGCCCGCCGCGCGCCGCGCGACGTTCGACGAGCGCCAGGCCCTGGCGCGTCGCGGCTCACTTCTGCGGGACGAGGGACTCGGGCATCGGCTCGTAAGCCTCGAACTGCCGGGTGAAGGTCGCGCTGCCGGAGCTCAGCGAGCGCACGTTCACGCTGTAGCGGACGAGTTCGCTCGCGGGCACGTGCGCGCGCACCACGGTCCAGCCGCTGTTCTCCGGTTCGGTGCCGATCACCTTGCCGCGTCGGCTGGACAGGTCGCCCAGCACCGCCCCGAGGTGCTCGTCGGGGATGTGCACCGCGACTTCGTCGACCGGCTCCAACGTGATCAGCTTCGACTGCTCGGCGGCAGCCTTGAGCGCCAGCGCACCCGCCGCCTGGAAAGCCGCGTCGGAGGAATCGACGCTGTGCGCCTTGCCGTCCACCAGCGTGACCCGCACGTCCACCAGCGGGAACCCTTCCGTGATGCCCTTCTCGATCTGCGCCCGCACGCCCTTCTCGACGCTGGGGATGAACTGCCGCGGCACCGCGCCACCGACCACCCGCTCCGCGAACTCGACACCGGAACCACGCGGCAGCGGCTCCACCTCGATGTCGCAAACCGCGTACTGGCCATGCCCACCGGACTGCTTGACGTGTCGCCCGTGGCCCTTGGCGGATTGGGCGAAGGTCTGCCGCAGGGGCACCCGAACCGGCACCGTGTCGACCTCCGCGCCACCCTCGCGCAGCCGTTGCAGCACCACATCGGCGTGCGCTTCGCCCATGCACCACAGCACCAACTGGTGGGTCTCGCTGTCGCGGTCCAACCGCAGGCTCGGATCGGCGGCGATCAGCCGGTTCAGGTTGCGCGCCAGCGCGTCCTCGTCGCTGCGGGTGTGCGCGGTGACCGCGATCGGCAGCAGCGGCTCGGGCATCGGCCACGGCGTGAGCAGCAGCGGATCCGAGGGCTCGGACAGGGTGTCACCGGTTTCCGCCGAACCGATCTTGGTCAGCGCGCACAGATCACCGGCGATGCAGTGCGGCACCTCGCGCAGGTTCGCGCCCAGCGGCGAGTACAGGTGCGCAACCCGCTCGTCCTCGTCGTGGTCGGGGTGGCCGCGTTCGGCCATGCCGTGCCCGGAGACGTGCACCGGGCGTTCCGGGCGCATCGTGCCGGAGAACACCCGCGCCAGCGAAACCCGTCCCACGTAGGAGTCGACCGAGGTGTGCACGACCTCGGCGGCCAGCGGGCCTTCCGGATCGGGGCTGAGCGTGCGCGGATCGCGCCCCTGCGGATCGGTGAACTCCGGCAGTGCGTGCTCCAGTGGCGATGGGAAGCCGCGCCGGATGCCGTCGAGCACTTCCTGGATGCCGACCCCGGTCATCGAGCAGACCGGGACCACCGGGTGCAGGCCGCCCCGTGCGACGGCGGTCTCCAGATCGGCGATCAACGTGTCCTCGTCGATCGGCTCGCCGCCCAGGTAGCGGTCCATCAGCGACTCGTCCTCGCTCTCGGCGATGATCGCCTCGATGAGCTCGCTGCGCGGCCCGTCGATCTGCGCCCGCAGCTGATCGTCGGCCGCCCTGGTGCGGCCGGGTTCGTAGATGCTCTCGGTGAGCAGGCCGATCAGCCCGGCGACCTCGCCGTCCGCGCCGCGGTGCGGCAGGTAGAGCGGCAGCACGCCGGAGCCGAAGACGTCCTGGCAGGTCAGCAGCGTGCTGTCGAAGTCCGCTCGCGGCTGGTCCAACCGGGCGATGAGCACTGCGCGCGGCATGCCGACCGCGGCGCACTCGTGCCAGATCGCGCGGGTCGCGGGGTCCACGCCTTCGGCTGCGGCCACCACGAACAGCGCCGCGTCCGCCGCGCGCAGCCCGGCGCGCAGTTCGCCGACGAAGTCCGCGTAACCGGGGGTGTCGATCAGGTTGATCTTGATGTCACCGTGCTGCAGTGGCGCGACGGCCAGTCCGATGGACCGCTGCTGCTCGATCGAGGCGGGCTCGTGGTCGCACACCGTGGTGCCCTCGGTGACCGCGCCCGATCTGGGAATCGTCGAGGTGGCCGTCAGCATGGCCTCGACCAGTGTGGTCTTCCCGGCGGCTGACGGGCCGACCAGCACGACGTTGCGGATTTTCGCGGGATCTGCTGGGGCCGGGATCACCGGCCCTCCTACTGTGCCGCTTTGCTTGCTTCCCATGAGTACTCCCTGCGCGCTCCCGGCGGTCGACTGTGTCTCCGATCACACACCTCGTGTTCGGGTCGTGCAAGGGCGACGGCCGTCGGCGCTCGCGCGTGTCGCCGAGAGGTCGCAGCGGTGCGCGCACCGGCGGCAAGTGGACTACCGGAAATCCCGGTTAGTGGACCGTGGAAATGGTCCAGTTCGGGAATAGCCTGTTCGCGGCAGAACACCGACAACAGGAAGGCCGAAGGTGACTACCGTCGACGTCAAGGACACCGCCAGCACCACCCGGACCGGTACCGACGGGGTCAAGCGCGGCATGGCCGAAATGCTCAAGGGCGGCGTGATCATGGACGTGGTGACGCCCGAGCAGGCCAAGATCGCCGAAGCCGCCGGTGCGGTCGCGGTGATGGCGCTGGAGCGGGTGCCCGCCGACATCCGCGTGCAGGGCGGCGTGGCCCGGATGTCGGACCCGGACATGATCGAGGGCATCATCGACGCGGTTTCCATCCCGGTGATGGCCAAGGCGCGCATCGGCCACTTCGTCGAGGCGCAGGTCCTGCAGTCGCTCGGGGTGGACTACATCGACGAGTCCGAGGTGCTCACCCCGGCCGACGAGGTCAACCACATCGACAAGTGGGCGTTCACCGTGCCGTTCGTGTGCGGCGCGACCAACCTCGGCGAGGCGCTGCGCCGGATCTCCGAGGGCGCGGCGATGATCCGCTCCAAGGGCGAGGCCGGTACCGGCAACGTCGTCGAAGCGACCCGGCACATGCGGCAGATCCGCGCCGAGATGCGGCGGCTTTCGGTGCTCGGCGAGGACGAGCTCTACGTCGCGGCGAAGGAACTGCGCGCGCCGGTGCAACTGGTCCGGGAAATCGCCGGGACCGGGAAGCTGCCGGTCGTGCTGTTCACCGCGGGTGGCATCGCGACTCCGGCGGACGCGGCGATGATGCGCCAGCTGGGCGCGGAGGGCGTGTTCGTCGGCTCGGGGATCTTCAAGTCCGGCGACCCGGCCAAGCGGGCCGAGGCGATCGTGAAGGCCACGACGTTCTACGACGACCCGGACGTGATCGCGAAGGTCTCCCGAGGTCTCGGCGAAGCGATGGTCGGCATCAACCTCGACGACTTGACCGAACAACAACGCTACGCCCACCGAGGCTGGTGACCAGGCACTCGTGAGTGGTTGTCCGGCTCTTGCCGGTTCAACTGCTCACGAGGTCTTTGCTCAGACGTGTTCCATGACGAGGACTGCTCGGGTGGTTGGTTGCAGGGCTTCGTAGACGTGGGGGACGTCTCCGGAGAACGAGATGTAGTCGCCCACCCCCAGTTCCACCGGGTTGTCCGCCGGGCCGACGCGGAGTCGGCCCGCGGTCAGGACGACGTGCTCCACCGAGCCCGGTATGTGGGCGTCCGCGTGGCGGGCGCCGCCCGGTTCGAGTTCGAGGACGTAGAGATCGCGGCGCGCGCCGGATTGGCCGGAGGACAGCAGTGCCGCGGCGTAGGTCGACTGCTCGGAGCGCACGATCGGCACCTGACCGGCGCGGATCACCCGCACCTGCGGTGTCGGTGGGTCGACGAGGCGGCTGAAGGGCACTCCCAACGCCACGCCGAGCGCCCACAACGTTTCCACGCTGGGGTTCCCAGTGCCCGACTCCAGCTGGGACAGCGTGGACTTCGCGATCCCGGCGCGTTTGGCCAGTTCGGTCAGGGTCAGCCCGGCGCGGTCGCGTTCCCGGCGCAGGGACGCGGCGATGGTCTCCAGCGGTGGCGCGGCCGGGGTGCTCTCGGTTCCACTCATGCCTGTTCGCTCCGTCGGTCCGTGCATTCGATTTGACGAACACAGGTAGTTGCGTTCAGGATAGCGAACGTGAGTACGGTACAGCGAACGCGAGCGGGATTCTGGCGAGACGGGCTGCTGCGCGACGTGCTTTCGATGGCCCTGGCGATGGCCGTCGTCGGCGCCTCGCTCGGAGCGATCGCGGTGAGCAAGGGCGTGCCGCTGCCGATGATCACGCTGATGGGCGCGGTCGTGTTCGCCGGTGGCTCGGAGTTCATGGCGGTCGGTCTGATCACCGCTGGCGCGGCTCCGATCACCGCAGTGCTCGGCGGGCTGATGCTCAACGCCCGCCACCTGCCGTTCGGGATGGCCGTCGGTGGACTGCTGGACCGCGGTTGGCCGAGTCGACTGGTCGGCAGCCACCTGATGGTCGACGAATCGGTCGCGTTCGCGCTCGCGCAGGAGACCACCGCCGAGAAGAAGCGCGCGTACTGGCTGACCGGCATCGCGCTGTACTGCGCTTGGGCGCCGTCGGTGTTCGTCGGTGGACTGCTGGGGCAGAGCGTCGGCGATCCCAATGCCTTCGGCTTGGACGCCGCGATGCCTGCCGCGCTGCTCGCGTTGATCATGCCGTCGCTGCGGGAGTTCCGGACCCTGCGAGCAGTGGCTCTCGGCGTCTTGATCGCGGTGCTGACCACGCCAGTGCTGCCCGAGGGCCTGCCGGTGATGGCGGCGCTCGTCGGGCTGGCAGCCGCGTTGCCGCTGCCGAAGCGCCTGGCGGGGGAGGCAGTCCGATGACGCTCGGCGTGATCTTCGCCTTGGCCGCTGGAACTTACGCCATGCGCTTGGCCGGTCCGCTGCTGCGCGGCCGGTTCCGGATCTCCCCGCGGTGGGAGCAGTTGATGTCGATCGCCGCGATCGTGCTGCTCGGCGCGTTCGTGGCCACCAGCACCGCGTTCGAGTCCGGCGGCTTCGCCGGTTGGGCGCGCTTCGCCGGTGTCGCGGTGGGCGGTGTGCTGGCCTGGCGTCAGGCCCCGTTCGTGGTCGTGGTGGTCGCGGCGGCGGCCACCACGGCGCTGCTGCGACTGCTGGACCTGGGAATGTGACGGACCGTCCGCGCGTCGACCGCCTGGCGGCCGGGGATGCGAGTGCAGGAGAATCGAAGTTGTGATGAAACCCGTGATCGGAGTCCTCGCGTTGCAGGGTGGCGTGGCCGAACACCTGGCCGCGCTGGAGCGCAGCGGGGCCGACGCCCGGCCGGTCCGCCGTCCCGAGGAACTGGCCGCCGTGGACGGCATCGTGCTGCCCGGCGGCGAGTCGACCACGATGACCCGCCTGCTGGACACCTTCGAGCTCTACGAACCGCTGCGGGAGCGGCTGGCGGCTGGGCTGCCCGCCTACGGCTCGTGCGCCGGGATGATCATGCTTTCCAGCGAGGTCCTGGACGAGGACCGCGACCTCCCGGCGGTCCGGCCGCTGGGTGCGCTGGACGTGGTCGTGCGCCGCAACGCCTTCGGACGGCAGGTCGACTCCTTCGAGACCGACCTGGACTTCACCGGTATCCCCGGCGGTCCGCTGCACGCGGTGTTCATCCGCGCACCGTGGGTGGAGAAGGTCGGCAGCGAGGTGTCGGTGCTGGCCACCGTGCCGGACGACCCGGATGGCACCGGGCGTGCGAACACCGCCGGTAGGATCGTCGCGGTCAAGCAGGGCCCGGTGCTCGCCACCGCTTTCCACCCGGAGCTGGTCGGCGGGGACGAGCGCGTGCACCGCTATTTCGCACAGATCGTCCGCGCGCGGCTGGATTCCGCGGCGCGGGCGTAGAAAGACGGAGGAGAGATGAGCGGCCACTCGAAGTGGGCCACCACCAAGCACAAGAAGGCCGCCCTCGACGCCAAGCGCGGCAAGCTCTTCGCGAAACTGATCAAGAACGTCGAGGTTGCCGCGCGGACCGGTGGGGGCGATCCCGAAGGCAACCCGACCCTGTACGACGCCATCCAGAAGGCGCGCAAGAACTCGGTCCCGATGGACAACATCGAGCGCGCCCGCAAGCGCGGTGCCGGTGAAGAGGCCGGTGGCGCCGACTGGCAGACGATCATGTACGAGGGCTACGGACCCAACGGCGTCGCGGTGCTGGTGGAGTGCCTGACCGACAACCGCAACCGGGCCGCTGGCGAGGTGCGCACCGCGATGACCCGCAACGGCGGCTCGATGGCCGACGCGGGCTCGGTGTCGTACCTGTTCAACCGCAAGGGCGTCGTGCTGCTGCCGAAGAACGGGCTCAGCGAGGACGACGTGCTCTCGGCGGTGCTGGAGGCCGGTGCGGAGGAGATCAACGATCTCGGCGACAGCTACGAGGTGCTGGCCGACCCGGCCGACCTGGTCGAGGTGCGCAAGGCGTTGCAGGCCGCGGGCATCGAGTACGACTCGGCGGAAACCAACTTCCTGGCCTCGGTAAACGTCCCCCTGGACGCGGACGCCGCCCGCAAGGTGTTCAAGCTGATCGACGCCCTCGAAGACTGCGACGACGTGCAGAACGTCTACGCCAACTTCGACGTGTCCGACTCGGTGCTGGAAGAGGTCAACGCGTGAGTGGTTGGCAGTTGGCGTATCGCCACCGCGCCAAATTCCACGTGTCCGACTCGGTGCTCGAAGAGGTCAACGCGTAGCAGCGGTCGGATGGCGAAGTTCGCCACTGCGCCGAGTTCCACGTCAGCGGCCGAAGTCGGTTGACACGCACCGTGTTCGACCCGCTCCCGCCAGTGTCCACAGTGGTCCGATTTCGCGGGTCCCGGCGGGAGCGGTTCGCGCCACCGGCAGAATGACCGTCGTGGTCGACACGGATGAGGCTCTGCGCAAGTGGATGGTGAACACCGCTGACCGGCACGGAGCGGCGGTGCTGCACGTGGCGGGCGACGAGAACGGCGCGTCGTACGCGTTCTCGGTCGGCGCGTGGCGTCGCTTCGGCAAACCAGAAGTGGTCGTGATCGGCCTGCCCCGCGACGTCGCGCACTCGGTGGTCAACACCTACGTGCAGCGGACGGGGGCGGGCGAGCGGTTCACGCCGGGGCTGCTCTACGACGGCTTCCTGCAGGGCTGCCCGGTCACCTTCGAGAAGGTGGCGTCGCAGTACTACCCCGAGTACCTGGGCAGCGCGTTCCTCGTCTACCACGGCCCGGACTTCCCGGCGGTGCAGCTGATCGTCTCCAGCCCGCAGGACGCCAAGTTCCCGTGGCAGCCCGACGCGCCGGGTGGCTTCCGCGAGCACCAGCCGATCCTGACCGACAGCGGCCTCCCGGAGAGCTGGACCCCGGGCACCAACGGCCCCTGATCCGCTTGCTCGGGGCGGTTTGCGATTTCGCGAGAAATTGTGCACTGCCACCCGCCAGGGTGACGCGCGTGTCGGTGCGGCGTCGGGCTTCGGTGGTCCGATAAGGTTCGAACGAGTGTTCATGGCTGCGGGCTAGGGGGCGTCGTGCGCGTGCTGGGAGTCGACCCCGGACTGACCCGGTGCGGCCTCGGGGTGGTCGACGGCGGCCGCGGCCGCGAGGTCAGCTGCGTCGCGGTCGGCGTGGCGCGGAGCCCGGCCGATGACGAGCTGCCCAGTCGGCTGCTGGCGGTTTCCGACGTGGTGGAGCAGTGGATGGACGCGCACCGCCCCGAGGTGGTGGCGATCGAGCGGGTCTTCAGCCAGCACAACGTGCGCAGCGTGATGGGCACCGCGCAGGTCTCCGGAGTCGTGGCGCTGGCTGCCGCCCGCCGCGACCTGCCGGTGGCCTTCCACACGCCCAGCGAGGTCAAGGCCGCCATCAGCGGGTCCGGTCGGGCCGACAAGCACCAGGTCACGACCATGATCACCAAGATCCTCGGGTTGGCCACCGCGCCCAAACCCGCCGATGCCGCCGACGCCTTGGCGCTCGCGGTCTGCCACCTCTGGCGCGCGCCGCTGGCCGACCGGCTGGCCCGCGCGGAGGCCAAGGCCGCCGAACTCGCCCGCAACCACCGCGCCCGCCTGAAGGCCGCCCAGCAGGCGATCCGAGGCTCCTAGTGCTGGTGCTCGAAGCGGCGGAGTCGCTCGGCCCACCCGTGGGTTCTCGGGGGTCGTCTCGGGAGGACGGGGTGGGCGTAGATGATGTCGGGGATCGGCGGACCGGGGTCCCGCTACTGGACCGCCCGCGCAAGACGAGCCCGCAGACCGGCTTTCGTGCCCGAACAGGAGGGATTGCCCGATGATCTCCACCGTGCGAGGTCCGGTGCTGTCGATCGGACTGGACCACGCCGTCATCGAAGTCGGCGGGGTGGGCATGGCCGTGCACGCCACGCCGGTGACGCTGGCCGGACTCCGGCGCGGTGCGGAGACGCGGCTGTGGACCTCGCTGATCGTGCGCGAGGACTCGCTGACCCTCTACGGCTTCGCCGACGCCGAATCCCGCGACCTCTTCGTCCTGCTGCAGACCGCCTCCGGCGTCGGCCCCCGGCTCGCGCTGGCCGCGCTCGCGGTGCTCTCGCCCGACCAGCTCTGCAACGCCCTGGCCGACGGCAACCTGACGGTGCTCACCCAGGTGCCCGGCATCGGCCGGAAGAGCGCCGAGCGGCTGATCCTGGAGTTGCGCGACAAGGTCGGTGCGGTGACCGCGTCCGGACCGCCGGCGACGGTGGACCGCGGCAGGGTGCGCACCGAGGTGTCCGAGGCGCTGGTGGGCCTGGGCTTCTCGGCCAAGCAGGCGGAGCAGAGCGTCGAGGCGGTGCTGGCCGCGGGCAACGGCGACCTGGACACCTCGGCGGTGCTGCGCAAGGCCCTGGCCACCCTCGGACCGAAGTGAGGTCGGCCTGATGCACGAGGACAACGCGGTTTGGTCACCGACCGAGGACGGGGTCGCGTTGACCCCGCACCAGGACGCGGGGGACAAGGACGTCGAGATGACGTTGCGCCCGCGCAAGCTCAGCGAGTTCGTGGGCCAGGCGCGGGTGCGCGAGCAGTTGGAGCTGGTGCTGCACGGCGCGCTCGGGCGTGGTGACCAGCCCGACCACGTGCTGTTCTCCGGGCCGCCGGGGCTGGGCAAGACCAGCCTGTCGATGATCATCGCGACCGAGCTCGGCTCGTCGATCCGGGTCACCTCCGGCCCTGCGCTGGAGCGGCCCGGTGACCTCGCGGCGATGCTGTCCAACCTCGCCGAGGGCGACGTGCTGTTCATCGACGAGATCCACCGGATCGCCCGCCCCGCCGAGGAGATGCTCTACCTGGCGATGGAGGACTACCGGGTGGACATCGTGGTCGGCAAGGGGCCCGGCGCCACCAGCATCCCGCTGGAGCTCGCCCCGTTCACGCTGGTCGGGGCCACCACCCGGTCCGGCGCGCTGACCGGGCCGCTGCGCGACCGGTTCGGCTTCACCGCGCACATGGAGTTCTACACCGCGGACGAGTTGGAGCTGGTGGTGCGCCGCTCGGCCGGGATCCTCGGGGTGGACCTGCGCGACGACGGGGCCATCGAGATCGCCGGTCGATCCCGAGGCACCCCGCGAATCGCCAACCGGCTGCTGCGCCGGGTCCGCGACTACGCCGAAGTCCGGGCCGACGGCGCGGTCACCCGCGAGATCGCGCGCGCCGCGCTGGAGGTCTACGACGTCGACGAGATCGGCCTGGACCGGCTGGACCGAGCCGTGCTCCGGGCGCTGATCAAGTCCTTCCACGGCGGTCCGGTGGGGATTTCGACGCTGGCGGTGGCGGTGGGCGAGGAGTCCACCACGGTCGAAGAGGTCTGCGAGCCCTACCTGGTCCGGGCCGGGCTGCTCGCCCGCACCCCGCGAGGTCGCGTCGCCACCGCGGCCGCCTGGCACCACCTGGGACTCACGCCACCGCAGCACGCGCCCGGCGAGCCGCCACCGGGTCTTTTCGATGAGTAGATCGAATGGTGACCATTCGCCGATACTGTGTGTTTCGCCCAGCGATCGGCTCGTGGTCGGGGTGCTGGTCCGTGCTTGTCGCGTGACGTTATCCTCCTCACGTCTCGTTCGGTGGTAACCGAACCGCGCGAGGTGGCACCGCCGGACGGGTGGTGTGCAGCGCGGCAGCACGAACCGCGTCTCCCGCGAGAGCGGGCAGGCGGATCCGCGAACCACTCGCGGATCGAACCTGCGGGCCGTGGAGACTCTCCTGTTTCCCAGCGGGGGAGGACGTCAACCCGAGTTGACCTGGCACACTGGGGCTGAACATCCGAACAATTCGGGCGCAGTACTGCGAGGGCTGGGCCCCGAAGCGTCCGCTGAACGGAGCACGATGGACCTGCAATCCCTGATTCTCCCGTTGTTGATCGTCCTGCTGGCGGTGCCGCTGTTCCTGCAGGCGCGCAAGCAGAAGCGCGCCGTGGCGGAGCAGCAGAAGCTGCAGAACTCGATCACCCCCGGTGACCGGGTGATGACCACCTCCGGCGTGTTCGGCACCGTCGTCGCGACCTCGGACGACAGCATCGACCTGGAAATCGCTCCCGGCATGACCACCACCTGGGTGCGTGCCGCGGTCCGCGAGAAGGTCAACACCGACAGCGCCCCGGCCGCCGAGTCGGCCGAGAAGGAGGAGACCCCGGCCGAGGCCGAGGCCACCACCTCGACCGACACCACCGAGTCCAAGGCCGAGATCGCCGAGCCGATCGAGAAGCAGAAGACCAACTGACGCCCGGCGGGCGTCCCCGCGCCACCGTGCGCCGCGAGTCGGCGCCCGGCAGGTGGGGCCGTTGCCGCTCAGGTCGCGACGCGGGCACCGGAGAGACCGTTTCCGGGCCCGCGTCCGTGCGTAGTCGTCGATCAACCCACGGTTGCCACCCGCGGCGATGACGTCCGAAGCGGGCCTGTCAGACTGGATGGAGGCGAGTCGCCGCGTCGTGGCGAAGATCGCCACCAGAGCGCGCCGATCGCGGAACTCGGCGAACCCGGCTGTACGTTTGGCGTCGGGCGGGCGACCGAACCGGTCACCGCCTGCGCGCGGTTCGTCGCGGGGCACGCCGAAGCGAACCGATCTGGCGCACCGACGCAGACCGTGGACAGGAGACAGACGCACCGTGGCACCTCCGGCCGGGCAAATCCGCCCAGGGCGTTATCTAGCGATCTTCGCGTTGATCGTGGTCGCGCTGTACGCGCTGGTGTTCTTCACCGGTGATGGCAAGCCGCACCCGAAACTCGGGATCGACCTCCAGGGCGGCACGCGGGTCACGCTGACGGCTCGCACCCCAACCCTTCAGCCGCCCACCAACGAGTCGCTGGACCAGGCCCGGCAGATCATCGAGACCCGCGTCAACGGCATGGGCATCAGCGGATCCGAGGTGACCCGCGACGGCACCAACCTGGTGATCACCGTGCCCGGCGAGGGCGGTGAGCAGGCCAAGCAGCTGGGGCAGACCGCCGAGCTGGCCTTCCGCAAGGTCGTCAACGCGGTGCCCGCGACGCCGCCTCCGGCGGGCACCACCCCGCAGGCGGTGCCCCAGCAGCAGGGGCCGGGCGACCAGCAGCGCGCGATCGAGGAGGCGAAGGCGCTCCGGCAGAGCACCGATCCGAACGTGCAGATGCAGGCGCTGCAAGCGCTGAACTGCGCGGCCGAGGATCCGCTGCGCGGCAATGACGATCCGAAGCTGCCGCTGGTGACCTGCGACCGGGAGGGCCAGCAGAAGTACCTGCTGGAGCCGGTGTTCCTGGAGGGCAAGGAGATCGCCAACGCCCAGGCGGCGCCGCCGAATCCGCAGGCGGGCGAGCCGGGCTGGACGGTGAACTTGGACTTCAAGAGCGCCGGGGCCAAGACGTGGGCGGACTTCACCTCCGCCAACGTCGGACAGCAGGCCGCGTTCGTGCTGGACACCGAGGTGGTGTCGGCGCCGCAGATCCAGGAGCCGCTGCTCGGCGGCAACGCGCGGATCAACGGCCAGTTCAACCAGCAGACCGCGACTGACCTGGCCGACATCCTCAAGTACGGGTCGCTGCCGCTGGCCTTCGACCAGTCCGAGGCCGAGACGGTGTCGGCGACCCTCGGGGTCGCCTCGCTGGAGGCCGGGTTGATCGCCGGTGGCCTCGGCCTGGTGCTGGTGGCCGTGTACTGCCTGCTCTACTACCGGCTGCTGGGCATCCTGACCATCCTGTCGCTGGTGCTCTCCGGCGGCGTGGTCTTCGGAGTGCTCGTGCTGCTCGGGCGCTGGGTCGGATTCACCCTCGACCTCGCCGGGGTCGCCGGGTTCATCGTGGCGATCGGCATCACCGCCGACTCGTTCATCGTTTTCTTCGAACGGCTCAAGGACGAGATCCGCGAGGGCCGCACGTTCCGCTCGGCGGTGCCGCGGGCCTGGCTGCGGGCCCGGCGCACGATCCTGTCCGCCGACGCGGTCAGCTTCCTGGCCGCCGCCGTGCTCTACATCCTCGCCGTCGGCCAGGTGAAGGGCTTCGCCTTCACCCTGGGCATGTCCACGGTGCTGGACCTGGTCGTGGTCTTCCTCGTCACGCACCCGCTGGTGGCGATCGCCTCGAAGAACAAGTTCCTGTCCAAGCCCTCGGTCTCCGGCCTGGGGGCGGTGCAACGGCTCGGCGACCAGTACCGGGCCGCCCGCAAGGCCGCCTCGACCACCGCCAAGGAGGCGTGAAGGTGACGACTCCAGGTACCGAACGGGCCCGGCGCGAAAGCGTCTTCCACCGCCTCTACACCGGCACCGGGGCCTTCGACATCGTCGGCAAGCGCGTCCGCTGGTACGTCGCTCTGGGCCTGCTGGTGCTGGTGTGCATCGGGGCGATGGGGATCAATCGCTTCAACCTCGGCATCGACTTCGAGGGCGGCACCAAGATCCAGCTGCCCGCGGTCGGCGCGCAAGGCCCGATCCGCACCGACCAGGTGCAAGACGCGTTCCAACGCGCGTTGGGCCACCCGGCCGAGACGGTGCAGATCGCGGGCGTCGGGGCCAACCAGAGCATCCAGATCCGCTCCTCGTCGCTGACCGTGGACCAGGTGGCCGCGGTCAAGCAGTCGCTGTTCAACGAGGTGCGGCCGCTGGACGCGCAGGGGCAGCCGAGCCAGCAGGTGATCAGCGACAGCGCGGTCAGCGGCTCCTGGGGTGGCGAGATCACCCAGCAGGCGTTGATCGCCCTCGCGGTGTTCCTGGTGCTGGTGACGATCTTCCTGGCTTTCTACTTCGAGAAGTGGATGGCGGTGGCCGCGCTGATCGCGCTGCTGCACGACGTGGTGGTGACCGCCGGGATCTACTCGCTGGTCGGCTTCGAGGTCACGCCGAGCACCGTGATCGGTCTGCTGACGATCCTCGGGTTCTCGCTCTACGACACCGTGGTGGTCTTCGACAAGGTCAAGGAGAACACCCGCGGCCTGCTCGGACTGACCCGCCGCACCTACGCCGAAGCGGCCAACCTGGCGGTCAACCAGACCCTGATGCGCTCGATCAACACGGCGTTGATCGCGTTGCTGCCGGTCATCGGGCTGCTCGTGGTGGGAGCCGGGATGCTCGGCGTCGGCGTGCTGCGCGACTTGGCGCTGGTGCAGCTGGTCGGCATGCTCACCGGCGTGGTGTCGTCGATCTTCCTGGCCACGCCATTGCTGGTGGACTTCAAGATGCGCGGCCGCGACCCGAAGTTCCGGGAGCACGCGGCGAAGGTGCAGCAGCGTCGCGAGCGGGCCGCTGCCAAGGCGGCCGGGGAGGACGTCCCGGCTGAGCCGAAGCACGCGGTGGCCGCGGGCTCCGGTGCGGGTTCCGCGCGCCGTCCGAGTCGTCCCATGAGCAAGACGGGGCGTCCGACCGGCAAGCGGCGGCGTTGATGGCCCCACCTGAAGAGGGCGCCATCTCCGTGCAGCTCACCGACGAGGCCGATCACGCGCTCCGGCGGGCCGCCGCGCTCATCCGAGTGGTTCCGGACTTCCCCGAGCCGGGGGTGCTGTTTCGCGACATCAGCCCGCTGCTGGCCGACGGCGCCGGGCTGAACGCCGTGGTGTCGGCGCTGGGACGGGACTGCGAGTTCGACGTGGTGGTCGGGGTCGAGGCCCGCGGCTTCCTGGTGGGCGCCGCGGTGGCGCAGCAGTTCGGTACCGGGGTGGTCGGGCTGCGCAAGCCCGGCAAGCTGCCGGTGGTGGCGGACCGGGTCGACTACAC
This sequence comes from Saccharopolyspora soli, assembly GCF_022678645.1. Lineage (GTDB taxonomy): Bacteria > Actinomycetota > Actinomycetes > Mycobacteriales > Pseudonocardiaceae > Saccharopolyspora > Saccharopolyspora soli. The sequence goes on from NZ_JALBWV010000029.1 coordinate 34,170, forward strand.
CCTGGAGTACGGCCGAGCGACCCTGGAGCTACCGGCCGACACGCTGCGACCGGGTCAGCGGGCGCTGATCGTCGACGACGTCCTGGCCACTGGCGGCACCCTGGGCGCGGCATGCCGCCTGGTCCGGCAAGCAGGTGCGGATGTCGCGGCGGCGGCTGTCGTCCTCGAACTGACCGCCCTCGCAGGCCGCGACAAGATCATCGGCGAGACCATCCGAGCCCTGCTGCGAGCCTGACCGGCACGAGCCCCCGGGAGGGTTGGCGGTTTTGCCCAAAACCGCCGGTCAATTTATCCGGTTTTCCCGTAGCGATTTCCGGAAAAACAGACAAAGGGGATTAAATTGCTCCGCGATGCGGAAAGTCGCGGTGATCGGCTCGGGTGAAGTGCGGCGGGCTCTCGGCCGGGTCAGGTGACCGCTGGGCGTATCACAGCCATACCTGGGAAGGTCCGCCGCCCGGCTGGCGTTATTCTCAGTGTCCGGGTCCCCCGGACCTGGGACTAGCGCAACATGAGCCCGGGAGCGTGCGGTGAGCCACCACGTCGAATCCCCTGCTTCGGCAACCGACCCGGTTGCCGAGCCGCGTGCGGCCTCCGCGACCCGTCGCGTCCGCGCCCGGCTGGCCAGGAGGATCACGGCGCAGCGGGCAGCCCAGGTCAAACAGGTGCTCGAACCGCTGGCCACGGTGCACCGCGAGCTGCACCCGCAGGCTGATCTGGCCCTCCTGCAGCGCGCCTACGACGTCGCCGAGGAACGGCACCGGACCCAGCAGCGCAAATCCGGCGACCCCTACATCACGCACCCGCTCGCGGTCGCGACGATCCTGGCGGAGCTCGGCATGGACACCACCACGCTGGTGGCTGGCCTGCTGCATGACACCGTCGAGGACACCGACTACGCGTTGGAGAAGCTCGGCACCGAGTTCGGCGAGGAGGTGGCGCACCTGGTCGACGGCGTCACCAAGCTGGACAAGGTCAAGCTGGGTGCGGCCGCGGAAGCCGAGACCATCCGCAAGATGATCATCGCGATGGCCCGCGACCCGCGTGTGCTGGTGATCAAACTCGCCGACCGGCTGCACAACATGCGCACCATGCGGTTCCTGCCGCCGGAGAAGCAGGCCCGCAAGGCTCGGGAGACCCTCGAAGTGCTCGCCCCGCTGGCGCACCGGCTGGGCATGGCGACCATCAAGTGGGAGCTGGAGGACCTGGCATTCGCCATCCTGCAGCCCAAGAAGTACGACGAGATCGTGCGCCTGGTCGCCAACCGCGCGCCGTCGCGAGACACCTACCTGCGCACCGTGATCGACGAGCTGTCCCGCCAGCTCGACGCCGCGCGGCTGGCCGCGAAGGTGGAGGGCCGCCCCAAGCACTACTACTCCATCCACCAGAAGATGATCGTGCGGGGCCGCGACTTCGACGACATCCACGACCTGGTCGGCGTGCGGATCCTGGTCGACGAGGTGCGCGACTGCTACGCCGCGATGGGCGTGGTGCACGCGCTGTGGCAGCCGATGCCCGGCCGGTTCAAGGACTACATCGCCCAGCCCCGCTTCGGGGTGTACCAGTCGCTGCACACCACGGTGATCGGCCCGGAGGGCAAGCCGCTGGAGGTGCAGATCCGCACCCACGAGATGCACCGGACCGCCGAGTACGGCATCGCCGCGCACTGGCGGTACAAGGAGACCAAGGGCCGCAACGGCAGCGGCGGGCAGTCCGCCGTCGAGGTCGACGAGATGGCGTGGATGCGGCAGCTGCTCGACTGGCAGCGGGAGGCCGCCGATCCCGGTGAGTTCTTGGAGTCGCTGCGCTACGACCTGGCGACCAGGGAGATCTTCGTCTTCACGCCGAAGGGCGATGTGATCACGCTGCCTTCCGGTTCGACGCCGGTGGACTTCGCCTACGCGGTGCACACCGAGGTCGGCCACCGCTGCATCGGCGCCCGCGTCAACGGCCGGTTGGTGGCGCTGGAGCGCAAGCTGGAGAACGGCGAGGTCGTCGAGATCTTCACGTCCAAAGCGGAGGGCTCGGGCCCGAGCCGGGACTGGCTGTCGTTCGTGGCCTCGCCGCGGGCCAAGGCCAAGATCAAGCAGTGGTTCGCCAAGGAGCGCCGCGAGGAGGCGATCGAATCCGGCAAGGAGCTGATCGCCAAGGAGATCCGGCGGCTCGGCCTACCGGTGCAGCGCCTGGTGTCGGCCGAAACCCTCGGTGCGGTGGCCCGCGAGCTGCACTACGTCGACGTCACCGGCCTTTACGCGGCGGTCGGCGAGAAGCAGCTCTCGGCGCAACACCTGGTGCAGCGGCTGGTGGCGTTCATCGGCGGACCGGAGCAGGCCGAGGACGAGATCGCCGAGCGGTCCACGCCCTCGACGTTGCGCGGCAAGCGCCGCAGCAGCGGTGACTCCGGTGTGGTGGTCAAGGACGCCGGTGACGTGTGGGCGAAGCTGGCGCGCTGCTGCACGCCGGTGCCCGGGGACGAGATCCTCGGCTTCGTGACCCGCGGTGGCTGGGTCAGCGTGCACCGCACCGACTGCACCAACGCCGACGACCTGCGCAGCACCCCGGAGCGGCTGGTCGAGGTGTACTGGGCGCCGTCGGCCTCGTCGGTGTTCCTGGTCGCGATCCAGGTGGAAGCCCTCGATCGACACCGGTTGCTCTCCGACGTCACCAAGGTGCTGGCGGACGAGCGGGTGAACATCCTGTCGGCGTCGGTGACGACCTCGAAGGACCGGGTGGCGGTCAGCCGCTTCACCTTCGAGATGGGCGACCCGAAGCACTTGGGCCACGTCCTCAAGGCGGTCCGCAACATCGAAGGCGTCTACGACGTCTACCGCGTGACCTCCGCGACCTGACGGCAGTTCGCGGACGAGCAAAACGGGCCCGACGTCGCAACGCCGGGCCCGTTTTGCTCATGACTCAGGCATTCGCGGATGCGCGCTCGATCCGCACCGCCATGTTCGGACTTCCGTCGCCCTCGCCGTTGGTGGGCTGCACCCCCGCAGCGGCGACCTTGTCGAGCACCGCCAGTCCGCCCTCGCCGATGGTGCCGAACACGGTGTATTCGGGCGGCAGGTAGGAATCTTGGTAGACCATGAAGAACTGGCTGCCGCCGCTGTTCGGCTGGCTCGACTTCGCCATCGCCAGCGTGCCGCGCGGGTAGATCACCGCACCGCTCTGGTCGTTCGGACTCGGTGCGGGGGAGAGCCCGGTCGGGGGCTCGTCCTTGATCGAGTATCCGGGGCCACCGCTGCCGGTCCCGGAGGGATCGCCGCACTGGAGCACCTTCAGCCCCTCAGTCGTGGTGAGCCGGTGGCAGTCGGTGCCGTCGAAGTAACCAGCGCCCACGAGGTGGCCGAAGCTCTGCACGGTGCACGGTGCTTTGGCCCGGTCGAGCGTGATCGGAATGGCGCCCTGGCTCGTCTGGAGCGTGACGTTCTCGGTGCCCTGGGCCGGAGTCGGGTTCGGATCGGGTGGTAGGTCGACGGGCTTCGCGGCCGGTTCATCGGACTTCGCGTATGCGCACGGCCCGTTCGTGCCGTTGTGGGCCTGCGGCTGCGCCGCGGGCGTCTGCTGCTCCCCGCCGGTGCGGGTGAAGTAGAAGATGCCCACCACTGCCGCGATGACCACCACGATCGTCGCGCCGATGGTGATCATCCGGCGTCGCTTGGCCTGCTCCGCGCGGCGCTGCAACTGGCGTTCGAGCTTCCGCTTGGCCGCCTGGCGACGTTGTTCGTTGCTGGGCACCTGCTCCCTCCCCGGATGCGGTGGGTCTGTTGTTGTCGCGGGGAGTTTATGGGGTGCCCCGGCAGCGGTTCCTGAGAGCCTGCGGATTGCGCGTGCGGCGCGCGAAGGCCCACGTGGGCGGGACGATAATCTGGTGGGCAGCCGACCCGCACCATCGGGTGCCGTCCCAACGAAAGGTCGCACGTCGTGCTTGTCCTCGGGTTCCCGGTAGGACCTTTGCAGGCGAACTGCTACGTGCTCGCGCGCGGGGGAGGCGAGCCGTGCGTCGTGGTGGACCCCGGTCAGGACGCCGTGCCGCCGTTGGACGAACAACTGCGCGAGCACCGCCTCGCGCCCGCTGCGGTGCTGCTCACCCACGGGCACTTCGACCACGTCTTCTCCGCTGGTGAGGTGTGCGCCGCGCACGACGTTCCGGCCTACATCCACCCCGCCGACCGGTTCATGCTCGACGATCCGGGGGCCGCGCTCGGCCCGGCCGGTCGGCAGCTGTTCGGCGATGGTCCGGCGATGGCCGCTCCCACCGACGTCCGCGACCTCGCCGAGGGAGACGATCTGGAGCTCGCCGGACTGCGCTTCGAGGTCAGGCACACCCCGGGCCATACCGGCGGATCGGTGTTGCTCGGCATCTCCACCGGCGAGGGCGGACGGCTGCTGCTGTCCGGCGACACCCTCTTCGCCGGAGCCATCGGGCGCACCGATCTGCCCGGCGGCGACCACGGCCGGATGCTGGAGTCGCTGAGCACCAAGGTGCTGCCGCTCGACGATGCGACCGTCGTGCTGCCGGGCCACGGACCGACCACCACCATCGGGCGCGAACGCGCGGGCAACCCGTTCCTGCAGGGCCTGCCGACTTCCGACGCCATTTCCTGACGAGGACTGAACCACCACCCATGAGCACGTTCACCGCACCCAAGGGCATCCCGGAGTACTACCCGCCGGAGTCAGCGGATTTCCTGGCGGTCCGCGACGCCCTGACCGAGGCCGCGCGCCGCGCTGGCTACGGCTACATCGAGCTGCCGCTGTTCGAGGACACCACGCTGTTCGCCCGCGGCGTCGGGGAGTCCACCGACGTCGTCACCAAGGAGATGTACACCTTCGCCGACCGCGGCGGCCGGTCCGTGACGCTGCGCCCGGAAGGCACCGCGGGCGTGATGCGCTCGGTCATCGAGCACGGCCTGGACCGGGGCCAACTTCCCGTGAAGGTGTACTACACGGGCGCGTTCTTCCGCTACGAGCGGCCGCAGGCCGGGCGGTACCGGCAGTTGCAGCAGGTCGGCGTGGAAGCGATCGGCGTCGACGACCCGGCGCTGGACGCCGAGGTCATCGCGATCGCCGACGAGGGCTATCGGCGGCTGGGGTTGACCGGGCACCGCGTCGAGATCACCTCGCTGGGCGACAGCACCTGCCGCCCGGCGTACCGGGCGAAGCTCCAGGAGTTCCTGCGCGGCCTGCCGCTGGACGAGGAGACCCGACGTCGCACCGAGCTCAACCCGCTGCGGGTGCTCGACGACAAGCGCCCCGAAGTGCAGGACCTGGTCGCCGACGCGCCGCTGATGGTGGACCACCTCTCAGCTGAGGCCAAGGAGCACTACGAGCAGGTCAAGGCATACCTGATCGACCTCGGCGTGGCGTTCGTGGAGAACCCCCGCATGGTGCGCGGCCTGGACTACTACACCAAGACCACCTTCGAGTTCGTCCACGATGGACTCGGCGCGCAGTCCGGGATCGGCGGCGGTGGTCGCTACGACGGCCTGATGGCCGAGCTCGGCGGCCAGGACCTCTCCGGCATCGGCTTCGGTCTCGGCGTCGACCGCACGCTGCTGGCCTGCCGGGCCGAAGGGATCGCGGTCGGTGACCAGGCTCGATGCGATGTGTACTGCGTGCCGATGGGCGAGGCGGCCAAGCGCTGCCTGGTGACGGCGATGGGCGGGCTGCGGGCCGCTGGGATCCGCGTCGACCTGGCCTACGGCGGCAAGGGCCTCAAGGGTGCGATGAAGGCCGCCGACCGCTCAGGTGCCCGGTTCGCGCTGGTGCTCGGCGAGCGGGACCTCGAAGCCGGTAGCGCGCAGCTGAAGGAGCTGGCCAGCGGCGAGCAGCGGGCGGTGTCCTTGGAGACGTTGGTGGACGACGTCCAGGCCGCTGTCGCGGAGCCGCTGAGATGACCGAAGCCGAGACGATCCCGCTGGATCTGCTGGATCGCAAGACGATCCGGACCCGCGCCCGCAACGTCGCCATCGCGGCGCTGATCGTCGCGGCGGCGCTCGGCGGCATCGTCAGCCTGTTCGCCGGACCCACCGGCTTCGCCATCACCGCGGCGATCGTGGCGATCCCGTTGCTGCTGATGGCTTTCGCCGAGGCGCGCAAGACGATCGCGTTGCGCGGCGGCGAGGTGGTGGCCCGCGCGCTGGGCAGCCGGGTGGTCGACGTGCGCACGGCGGATCGCCTCGAGTTGTTCGTCACCGATCTGCGCGGCGCGCGGACGGTCAACCTGCTGGTCGGCGGCCCGCCCAAGGGCAAGGCGATCAGCGTGTCGCTGGCGATGTACGCGGGTACCGGCGGGCGCGAACTCGGGGTGTACGCGCTGCGTCGGTTGGCGGACACCTTGGCGAGCTCCGAGGACACCCGAGCACTGGTGCTCTCGCAGCTGATCGTGGCCCAACTGCGCTCGGAAGCGCGCGGGGACGCCGCCTCGGACCGTCCGCTGTACCGGCTCGCGTCAGTCGCGCCGCCGGGCCGGATGGCGCAGCGGTTGCATTCCGACGCGGTCGCCCGCTTCGTCGCTGCGCTGGATCACTGACCCGCGCGGCGACGCCGTTCCGGTAGCCGGTCCACCAGGCGGCCGACGCGCTCGGTGGTGCTTTGGAGCGGACCGATCGCACCAGCGAGCACGCGAATCGAGCGGTCCAACGTAGCGGCGCTCTGCGCCAGGCCCTGGATTTCCGGCTCCAGCGCGCGCAGGTCGCAAGCCAGCGCCACGACCTGTTCGTGCAGCGCGCGGAGTTGGTCCAGGGTCGGGGCGAGGTGCTCGGCGCCGTTGGCGATTTCGTCGAGCGCGTCGCGGGTTTCCGCGAGCGCCGCGAGCGAGTCGGCCGCTGGCGCGAGCCGGTCGAGGGCCACGACCAGCCGCGGAAGCGCGTGGATCGCGGCGAGCACAGCGCCGGTTTCGCGGATCACCAGGCCCCCGACGAGGGCCAGACCACCGAGCAACCGACCAGGTACGACGAGAATGCTGCCGACATCGGGTAACGGCATTCGCATGGTCGACAGTCTGCTGCACGGCGGCCGGGCCGCACAGCCCAATCAGCGACCTGGCTTGCGGTGCGGCGGACGCCTTCGCACCGTCGGCGCTTCCGCGCCGGTGGCGGCTGCCCGGCCGACCAGATCCGCGACCGAGCTCCCGCTGCGGCGGGTGACCGGTGCGGGCTCCCGAATCGCCACCGCCGCGGCGATCGCGGTGGTGATCGGCACCGCGGCGACCAGACCGATGCTGCCGACCAGCGTGCGCACCACTTCCTGCGCCACCGCCTGGGAACTCACGATCTCGCCGACGGTCCGGCCGGAGAGCGTGTAGGCCAGCAGCATCGGCAGCGCCGCACCCGCGTAGGCCAGGACCAGGGTGTTCACCGCCGAGGACACGTGGTCGCGGCCGATGCGCAGCCCGGCGGAGTACAGCTGCCGCCAGGACAGCGTCGGGTTGGCCCGGCGCAGCTCCCACACCGCACTGGTCTGGGTCACCGTCACGTCGTCGAGCACACCGAGCGCGCCGATCACGATCCCGGCCAGCAACAGACCGCGCGCGTCGATGGGGGCACCCAGCACGCCCATCAGGCTGGCGGTGTCCTCGTCCAGTCCGGTCAGGCTGGTGACTGCCGAGAAGATCGTGCTGAGCAGGCCGATCAGCGCGAGGCTAAGCAGGGTGCCGAGCACCGCCGTCGACGTCCGGGCGGAAAAGCCGTGCGTCAGGTACAGCACCACGAACATGATCAGCCCGGCGCCCACGACCGCCACCAGCAGCGGGTCCTCGCCCGCGAGGATGGCGGGCAGCACGAAGCCGATCAGCACCACGAGGCTCAGTCCGAGGGCGATCAGCGCGGTGAAGCCCTGCCAACGACCGAGCACGATCACCGCCGCGGCGAACACCACCGCCAGGACCAGCAGCGGCGTGCCGCGCTGGAAGTCGACGACCTGGTAGGAGGTCGGGTCGGCGGGGTCGGCGCCGGAGTAGCTGAGCACCACCTGGTCACCGACGGCGAAGCGCGGGCTGCCGGGGTCGGTGGGCACCACCTGCTGGATGGTCTGGTCCGGTCGCGGACCGTCCTGCATCCGCACGCCGAGGTGCACGCAGCTGCCTTGCTCGGCGGAGTCCTGGGTGCACGAACCGGCGGCGGCGGAGACGACCTCCGCGTTCACCGGGTACTGCCCGAAGCCGAGGTCGGTGCCGGTGCGTTGGTGGTGGCCGAACGGGTAGAGCAGCAGGATGCCGACGATGGCGGCCAGCGCGAAGGGCACCAGTGCTATCGCGAGTATCCGTTTGACCTGCTTGGACGCCGGTTCCGCCGGGGCGTGCCCGTGTCCGTGTCCGTGTTGCTGGGGGGCATCCGGGTTCGCCTGGTCCCGGTCCGCTGCCCGGCGGTGGCGAGCTCGGCGGCCGCCTCCGGGTTCCGGAGGTTCGGCGGCGGGAGGGCGGGCGTTCACCGGGCAATTATGCGGACTGCCCGGTCGGTGACCTCCGGAGAGGTGGCCTGGCGGAACAGCGCCGTCGCGATTCCACGATAGGTGGACATCAGGAAATGTTGCTCGACACGATCTCGAAACTGTGTTCGAATCGAGTCATGAGATGGGAACGTCAACGGGTGGTGCCTCCGAAAGAGGGCGCGAGTGCCCCGGAGCTTCCTTTGGGGTTGCCCGAAGGCGCCCCTAGTTCGTCGGAGCAGCGTCCGCGGGCGGGGCTGCGCCTGCCGGAGCCGGTGCCGATCGAGGCGGGCACGGAGGAGGCGTACGCGATCGAGATCCACGCGAAGTCGGTGCTGAACCGGGTGCCGGGGGAGTCCCAGGTGCCGTTTCGCTGGACGGTGAATCCTTACAGAGGTTGCACCCATGCTTGCATTTATTGTTTTGCCCGCCGCACTCACACGTACTTGGACCTGGACGCGGGCCATGACTTCGACAGCAAGATCGTCGTCAAGGTCAACGCCGGGGCGTTGCTGCGCAAGGAGTTGGCCAGCCCGCGTTGGACCGGTGAACCGATCGCGATGGGCACCAATACCGATCCGTACCAGCGCGCCGAGGGGCGTTATCGGCTGATGCGGGAGATCATCGCGGCGCTGCGCGATCGCGCCAACCCGTTCTCGATCCTGACCAAGGGGACGCTGATCCTGCGGGACTTGGATCTGATTACGGAGGCTGCGCAGCGGGCCAGGGTCTCGGTGGCGGTGTCGGTGGGGTCGGTCAATGAGGGTTTGTGGCGGGCAGTGGAGCCGGGGGCGCCATCGCCGCTGCGTCGTCTCGACGTTGTGCGGCGGTTTGCCGAGGCGGGCATCGGGTGCTCGGTCTTGATGGCGCCGATCCTGCCCGGACTCAGCGACTCGTCAGCCGAGATTGATCGTACGGTGGCCGCGATTGCCGAGGCGGGGGCGACGAGTCTGACGCCGATAGTGCTGCATCTGCGTCCGGGTGCGCGCGAGTGGTATCACGGGTGGCTGCGCAGTCAGCGGCCCGAACTGCTGCCGTTGTATGAGCGGCTTTACCGCAACGGCGCGTACACCCCGAAGTCGTATCAGCGGGAAGTCGCCAACCTGGTGGAGCAGGCCAAGCGTCGTCATGGGTTGGCTCACCCGCAGCGACCGGAGAATTTCCGCGAACAGCAGCATGATCCCCCGCAGTCCGACGCGGACCGGGACCGGGAGCGCCAGCTCACTCTGTTGTGACGCGACCGTCGAGGCGCACAACCTCGCCGCCTACAGCGGGAAATCAGAATCCCCAGCGCCCGCCTGTCTACGTGGTCAGCAGGCGTCGAACCGGCCGTCCTTGATTGCGTCGAGGAACGCGAACCACTGCGAAGAGGTCACGGTGACGTATCCAGCAGCGCGGTTCTTGGTGTCTCAGACACCGACAGCGTCGCTAGTCCCGCCGACCTCAACGCAGGACTGCGAGTTGGTGGAGCGGCTGGACTTGCGCCAGTTCGTGATCTCGATCGTCAAGGCCCCGGTTCCCTTTCCTGCGGTCGTTGCCGCTGTCGGCGATCTGATCTATCCACCCGAGGCACCTTCCAGCACATCGTCTACCGACGCTGGACTTCCCGGAACGGACCTCCCCGTCAACTCCTGACGCAGCCGAAGCTGCCGGGGCACTCCAAGCGATGCAGGAAGCCGCCTACACCGAAGCGAGGGCACCCACACTGGCCGCGGCGGGCGGACCCTGCGGTCGTCGCCGCGCTTCCACGGTGGCTTCGGGTGGACGTTGTCGAACACGAGTTCACCAGGGTTCATGCTGTTCATGATGGCGCTGAGCTGCCGGTCTATGTCGAGAACAGTGTTGTCGTCGGGCGCAGACTGGAAGGGGGATGGCGTGCAGACCCGCCCCGTCGGCGGTGCGGACTCTGCCGCTGTGCGAGTCCGCCCGTGGTGATGGGACAAGCTCGCTGCCTAGCTGGCCGACAGGGCCCGATGAGTTTCGCTCTCGCGAGCAGTCTGACTTCCAGAGCCGACATTCAGACAAGATCGGAGATCGAATCCCGTGCGCACACTCTTCTCTTACGTGGCGATCAGCCTTGACGGCTACTACGAGGGCCCGAACGGCGAGTTCGACTGGCCGAATGTCGACGCGGAGTACTTCGAGTTCGCCAACCAGAGCAACGCTTACATCGACACACTGCTGTTCGGCCGGACTGGATACGAGCACATGGCCGCACACTGGCCGAACGCCACCGGGCCCGACCCCGAGATCGTCTAGTTCATGAACAGCGTGGAGAAGGTCGTAGTCTCCTCCACGCTTGAGAAGGCGGAGTGGAACAACACGACCCTCGTAGGCAGCAACGACGTCGCCACGACCATCAAGGCCCTGAAAGGGCAGCCGGGCAAGGAGATCGCGCTGTTCGGCAGCGTGACGCTGACCGCGAGCCTGCTCGAACTCGGCCTGATCGACGAGCTGCGCGTGCTCGTGAACCCGCTCATCCTGGGCGAGGGCCGTTCGCTGTTCTCGACGCTGAACAAGCGCGTCCCGCTCGAACTGTGGCGGACCACGACGTTCCGCTCCGGCAACGTCCTGCTGACCTACCGCCCCGTCTGAATCGCGCGGACAGGCCCGTCGGCGCAGGGCACGGGTCGCCGTGCGCCGACAGCATCACTGACGGCGACGGCATGGCCGATCGACCTGGGCGAAGTCCCGGTCCAGCACGGTCCAAAACTCGGTGGCTTCGTCGGGCATCACCACCTTCTGCACCAGCACCGCGCACGTCCTTGCTTCCGGCGACAACGACGAGCCCGGAAGCTATCGACGCGGTGATCGAAGCGGCGATGACACGCCGACGACGACACCCCAGATAACGCGTTCGAGCGCCAGGCGAAGTGTCGTCGCTGCGCAGTTGTCGAGCTCTCGTCCGGAAGTCGACTCGTCTAAGTGCGAAAACGCCACGGGTGTCAAATCTCTTGACGCCTAAGTGTAAAAAAGCACAGGTCAAGAGGGGTGCCAACAAAGTTGGCTGTACTCGGGGTTTCAAGGCAGTCTTGAAGGTGCCCTTGACTAGTAGCGGCGTCCTGACGAGGTGAAACCGCGCGCGCACCTTCGACGTCCATTGTGGATGGTGGGCGGGATTCGACCGCCGTACCTCCTTGCCATTCGGCGCGGGGAGCGACAGTAATCCGCGGCGGTTGTTCCGACCGAAACCGAACTAGACGACTGATTCCGACTTGTTTGCCGGTCATCGACGTGGTGCAGGCCGCACGGATCGGCGTTGCGACGTCCGCCCTGTAGCTTCTACTGCGTGAATCTTGACGGTCTACCTAGGGCGGAGTTCGCGTTCCCCGGGCCACTGCGGGATCAGTTGGTGGCCGCGATCCTGTCCGGCGCGAAGACCTCGACCTCTGGACTGGTGCTGGCGTATCAGCGTGAGAACGAGCCGCTGCCCAGCGTCGGCCAGCAATTGGCGGTGGTGGACTCAGAGGATCGGCGAGTCGCGGCGATCGAGCTGACCGAGGTGCGGGTGGTCCGGCTCGCCGATGTAGACCTGCAGCACGCCCTGGATGAGGGTGAGGGCGATGAGTCAGTTGCGCAATGGCGGGCCGGGCACGAAAGGTTCTGGCACAGCGCGGAGGTGCGTGCGGAACTGGGCGACCCTGGTTTCACCGTGAACGATGACACCTTGGTGCTGACCCAGCGCTTTCGGCTTGTGCACACTGTGGAAGCCGTGTGATTCCTTTGTTCGGGAGGTGAACCACTCGTCATACGTAGTTCTGCATTCGCCACAGCGCAGAGCGACTGTTTCGCGGTCGCCGATCGGCCACAGTGGACCATCGCAATCAGGGCAAGGCGCAGTTGGTTTCGGTGCCTCGCCAGCCAATCGGCGGGCTTGGGCGTGCAGCTCACGGAGGTCGGCGGCGAACTCGTCGACCCAATGCCGTCCAGTGCACCAGTAGATGCGCCCGCGCAGGTACCGCGCTTCGCTGGCAATCGTGGCCGTATCGCTCGCCGTAGGTCGGCGGCTCTTCAGCAACCCATCGAGCGAGCGCGGCCAGGGTGCCGAGGATCGAACGCACGTCGCCGTCGTCGGGGCCGATGGCGTGCGGCAGGCTGCGTGGATCGAGTGCGGCGATCACGTCGAGCCGGACCGGTGGCCTGCTTCCATAGCCGGGTGAGCGGCGGCCACTGTCGCCACCGCAGTCGAGGGTTGAGCGCGGCGGCGAACTCCTCGACTTCGCGTAGCCAGCGGCGCACCAGCTCGGCGCACTGGGGGGCAGGCGTAGCTGCCGGGATCGGCGGCGCGTTGGCAGCGTCCGATCGTGCACGGCTGGGTGTCGGTGGCGTTCACGCGGTCACCTCCTGTCGGGCGTCGGCTGCGGCGAGACCGAGCATGGCGAGCAGTTGCCCGCAGTCGGCCGCGTCTCGGGCGCTGCTGGCGACATACAGCGCGATCTCGACCTGATCTTGCAGGCCGCCGAGGTGGCGCCGGTGTCGGTGGCGGTGTCCGTCGGGTCGGTCGACGAACGCCTGTGGCGGGCTGTCGAGCCGGGCGCGCCGTCGCCACGGCGACGGCTGGACGTGGTGCGGCGGTTCGCCGATGCCGGTATCGGCTGCTCGGTGCTGATGGCCCCGATCCTGCCTGGACTGAGCGACGCGCCGGAGCAGATCGACATGACGGTGCGGGAGTTGGCCCCCAGGCAGGCGCGGCTAACGTCACGCCGCTGCGGCTGCACCTGCGGCCCGGCGCGCGCGAGTGGTTCCGGGCCTGGTTGCAGCGTGGGCATCCCGAACTGGTGCCGAGTTACGCCAGGTTGTACCGGGAGGGCTCCTACCTGCCGAAGTCGTACCAGCGGGAGGTGCTCGCCCTGGTGGCCGACGCGAAGCGCCGCCACGGCATCGGATCGTCGCGGATGCCGGAGTTCCGCGACGTATCGGCCGGGGCCGCCCGGTCCGTTGCCGATGGGGAGGGGGTGCGCCAGCTCAGCTTGCTGTGACCCGGCCGGACCGGGGGTGTGGAATCCTGGTTCAGGAAATGCACATCATTTTCGATTGGGATAAGACAATGATAAGGAAAACGATTGCTGGTGACTATCGGAACGTGGCGGCTGGTTTCTGGAATGTAAAAGCGCTGGCGGCGTTGTTCGCAGTTCGGCGAGCGTTCAGAAGGCCATCGATTCCTGGTTACCTTGCGTGCTGCCCGCTCGACGTGCGCCCGGATCGGGCTAACTCGCATGGATTAGGCGTGACGGGGGTGGCCCGCCGCCAGGCACGCGGCTACGGCCGCTTTTCACCGCTCCCGCAGCGTGCACCGCCGCAGGCTCTTCGAGGGTGCCATGCGGGTACACGCCGCACGCCGAGCTGCCTCGGGGGAACAGCACCGACGTGGTGGACATGCCTGGATATCGCGGACCAGGGAGCCGAGAAGGCGGTTGCTTCCGCCTCGCAAGCCGATCCGCGCACCCGCTAGCGCGTCGTGGTGCGCGAGGATGTGCCGGAGCCCAGGTGTTCCTCGGGCTGCCACCGGACGCCGAAGACGCCCATGCCGAAGTCCAGCGCCACCGCGTGGGTGCGACCGAAACGGTCCACCGCCAGCGGCTTCGGCGGCTCGACTTCCTGCGTCCTGGAGTCGCCGACGTAGCTCTCGCACTTGGTCGGTGGGTGCGCGGGATCGAACTGCAACTCGACCACGTACTGCCGCACGGGCAGCCGGAAGAGTCGGCAGAAGCTGTGCTCGACCTCGTTCGGTCCGGTCGGCGGGTCGATGATCTCGTACTCCAGCAGCAGCGTCTCACCGCGCGCCAGCGCCCGGTCGAACAGCAGCTCCGCCACCACCAGGTCGCGGGCGTGGTCGGTGAGCACCTGGCCGAGTCGGCAGGACCGGATCGGGCGGATGATCGGCGGGGTCTCGCTGGACGAGGCGCCGTCGAACATGATCACCCAGCGGTCGACACCGTTGGTCTCGGCCCGGACCAGCTTGCGAGTGCGGATTTTGCGCAGCTCACCGCGCTGGTCGACGTGCACCACGTCGTGGTGGCTGAGCCGGGCGAGCTTGCTGTCATGGCTGGTGTCGATCTTGGTGAGCAGTTCGGCGGCCGACTCGTTCTCCGACCAGAGCGCGCTCAGCGGTGGCGCTTCGGCCGGGGCCTGTCGGGTGCGGCCGCGGGGGCGGGGCGGTCCCAGCAGGGCTGACAACGAGCTCTCCGGAACGCCCAGGACCTGCTCCAGCTGCTGCAGCGCGAGCAGCGAGTCGGGACGCTCCGGGCGTCGGCGACCGGACTGCCAGTAACTCAGCGCGGTGATGCTGACCGGGGTGCCGCGGGCGCGCAGCCGGTGCTGGATGCGTTCCAGGCTCAACCGGCTCGCGCGGATCGCGGTGCGCAGGGCGGCTTCGAACGGACCGGTCCGGAGCAGCTCGGAGAGTTCGGCCGACAATGCATTCGCTCCTTGCTGCGCGCTGCGGACGGCCTGGTGGGCGGCCGGGCGAGCCTCGGTTTTCGGGCCGGTCATCGTTACTCCTCGTGTCCGCCGAATTCCGACTTACGCTAATCAGTGCATCTATGTTGTGCAACGACCGAGTTCCGGTAGGTGCCTCCAACTAAAGGAGGAAGTGGGCTGAACTTATGGCTGGAATCAACTCCCGAGACACCGAAACAATGCCGCCTGCGTGATCGTCGATCGTGCTTGGAATCAGGTGAATTGTGGACCACCTGTGCCGAAATTGGTATCGACCATTTGGCGTCGCTCTGGCGAACGGGCTAACCAGGTGGGCATCCCCCTGGTCGGGTGCGTGATCGGAGGCGGTCGCACCCTGCGGTGGTGGCCGGAGGCGCGACACCTGCCCGCTGCGGCCCGCTGCCGGTTGGCTAGCCTTGACATCTCGTGTCCTGGCTGCTGAGCCTGCGTGTCCACCGGGCGTGCTGAGTTCGGCGGCGGCAACATCGTCACCAGCAAGCGCTGAACAGTGGAAGAAGGAGCTCAATACCCGTGATGCGCACGCACGAGGCCGGATCGCTTCGCGCCGGTCATGCCGGGCAGACCGTCACCCTCGCCGGGTGGGTGGCGCGCCGTCGCGATCACGGCGGGGTCATCTTCATCGATCTGCGCGACGCCTCGGGCGTCACCCAGGTCGTCTTCCGCGAGGGCGAGATGGCGGAGCGGGCGCACCGGCTGCGCGCGGAGTTCTGCGTCAAGGTGACCGGCGAGGTGATCCGCCGCCCGGCGGGCAACGAGAACCCGGAGATCGCCACCGGCGAGATCGAGGTGACCGCCACCGAGCTGGACGTGCTCTCCGAGGCCGCGCCGCTGCCGTTCCCGTTGGACGAGCACCTGGAGGTCGGCGAGGAAGTCCGGCTCAAGCACCGCTACCTGGACCTGCGACGCGCCGAACCGACCCGCGCCATGCGGATGCGCAGCGAGATCAACCGGACCGCCCGAGACGTGCTGCACGGCCGCGAATTCGTCGAGGTCGAGACCCCGACGATGACCCGTTCGACGCCCGAGGGCGCGCGGGACTTCCTGATCCCTGCCCGGCTGCAGCCCGGCAACTGGTACGCGCTGCCGCAGTCGCCGCAGCTGTTCAAGCAGTTGCTGATGGTCGGCGGTCTGGAGCGCTACTTCCAGATCGCCCGCTGCTACCGCGATGAAGACTTCCGCGCCGACCGGCAGCCGGAGTTCACCCAGCTCGACATCGAGATGAGCTTCGTCGAGCAGAACGACGTCATCGAGCTCGGCGAGGAGATCCTGGCCGCGCTGTGGACCAAGCTCGCCGATCACGAGATCCCGCGCCCGATTCCGCGGATGACCTACGCCGAGGCGATGGCCAGGTACGGCACGGACAAGCCGGACCTGCGCTGCGGGCTCGAACTGGTCGAGATGACGGAGTACTTCAAGGACACCCCGTTCCGGGTGTTCCAGGCGCCCTACGTCGGTGCGGTCGTGATGCCCGGTGGCGCCGACCAGCCCCGGCGGCAGCTCGACGCCTGGCAGGAGTGGGCCAAGCAGCGCGGCCACAAGGGCCTCGCGTACGTGCTCGTCGGGGCCGACGGCACGCTGTCCGGCCCGGTCGCGAAGAACCTGTCCGACAGCGAGCGCGACGGCCTGGCCAAGGCGGTGGGCGCGGCGCCGGGCGACTGCGTGTTCTTCGCCGCCGGTCCGCGCTCGGCGGCCCGCGGCCTGCTTGGCGCGGCCCGGTTGGAGATCGCCGAACGCGGCGGTCTGATCGACCACGACGCCTGGTCGTTCGTGTGGATCGTGGACGCCCCGATGTTCGAGCCGGTGGACGAGACCGACGACATCGCGGTCGGCACCGGCCGCTGGACCGCGGTGCACCACCCGTTCACCTCACCGAACGCCGACTGGATCGACAACTTCGACCAGGATCCCGAGAACGCGTTGGCCTGGGCGTACGACATCGTCTGCAACGGCAACGAGATCGGCGGCGGTTCGATTCGTATCCACCGCTCCGACATCCAGGAGCGGGTGTTCGAACTGCTCGGCATCTCGCACGAGCAGGCGCAGGACAAGTTCGGCTTCCTGCTGGAGGCGTTCAAGTTCGGCCCGCCACCGCACGGCGGCATCGCCTTCGGCTGGGACCGGATCTGCATGCTGCTCGCCGGTGCCGACTCGTTGCGCGACGTGATCGCCTTCCCCAAGAGCGGCGGCGGTTTCGACCCGCTGACCGGGGCGCCCTCGCCGATCACCATCGAGCAGCGCAAGGAAGCCGGGATCGACGCCAAACCGGCGGCGCAGGTCGGCGACCAGAGCATTTCGGTATTCCCACCTGGGGTGGTGGAGAAGCAGGGCTGACCGGGAGCGGGCCGCCAAGTGCTGCACCTGCGAGTGATCTGCCCGGCCGAGTACACCGATCGCGTGCTGGCCGGAGTCCAGGCACATCCGGGCGCGGCACACGTCGTGCTCGTGCGCGGTGGCGCGGTCGATCCGCCGGGTGATCTCGTCGAGGTCGACCTCGCGCGGGAGGCTGCCGACGAGGTGCTGGCCGCGATCGGTGCCTCCGAACTGGCCGAGGTCGGCGCGGTGACCATCACCGAGGCTGGCACCACGTTGTCGCACCGCGCCGAGCGTGCCGAGGAGGCGGCGCCTGGCGACGGTGACGACGCGGTGGTCTGGGACGAGCTGATCGCCCGCACCGGCGAGGAGTGTCGGCTCAGCGGCACGTTCCTGGCTTTCCTGTCCATCGCCTGCGTGCTCGCAGCTGTCGGGGTGGTGACCAACTCGCCGGTGACGATCGTCGGCGCGATGGTGGTCGGCCCTGAGTTCGGGCCGCTGGCGGCGTTGGCCGTCGGGCTGGTGTCCCGCCGCTGGCTGCTGGCGCAACGGGCCGCGGTGGCGCTCGGCGTCGGCTTCCCGGTGGCCATGTTGGTGACCGCGGCGGCCGCGCTGCTCGGCGAGTGGGGCGGCCTGATCGACCGGCTCGGCCTGCCGCCGGACAGCCAGGTGGCGTTCGTCTACCAGGTCGGCTGGTCGTCACTCATCGTGTCGTTATTGGCCGGTGCCGCCGGAATGCTGTCACTGACCTCAGCGAAATCGGCGGTGTTGGTCGGCGTGTTCATCTCGGTCACCACGGTGCCCGCCGCTGGCTACGCGATGGTCGCCGCGACGCTCGGCGACTGGGCGCAGTGCCTGAGTTCGGTGGCGCAGTTGCTGGTCAACCTGGTCGGCATCGTCGTTGCCGCCACCGGGGTTCTCGTGCTGCGCCGCAGGCGTGCGAGGGCGGGCGATCGAGTGCTGACGCGGGAGGAGCTGTGAGGTGCGGGGGGCTGCGGTTGCGCAATCTTCGCCGCCGTGCAACGCCACCGACGTCCGGTTCCGTCAGCGTCTAGGGGGTGTGTTCGCGCCGTGCTCGCCGGTGGTGGGAGCGGTGTATTCGGGCGAACACGCTGCGATTACGGGTGTTGACCGGTTGCGTGTCACTTGACCGGTCATGCCCTTTCGGGTTCATGTTGTGGGGGTAGTGTCTGGAGACGATGAGCGTGGAGATCACCACCGGCCCCCCGGAGGTTCGTGTTCCGGCCAGCACGGAGGCGAGCGACACCGTCGGGACCGCGGAAGCCGTGCTGAGCAAGCGGACCGGAGCCCCGGTCCGGCTTGCCGATGCTGAGGATCTTGGTGGCAGTGACCGCTCGGTCGTGATGCGGGTGCGGATCGCCGAATCGCCGTTCGAACTGCCCCGGACTGTCGTGGTCAAGCACTACGGCGAGTGCCCGGCGGAAGCCCGCTCCGATCCGTTCGCACACGAGGCGGCGAGTTGCCAGCTCACCACGGCGCTGTCGCCGGAGGCCCGGGTGGGCCCTGAACTCATCGCGCACGATGCCGCCGAGCGTCTGCTGGTGCTCGAAGACCTCGGGCGGGGTTCCACCCTCGCCGACGTGCTGTTCGCCGATGACCCGCGGGTCGCCGAGCGGGCGCTGCTGGCCTGGGCTCGGGCGCTGGGGCGGCTGCACAGCACAACCGCCGGTTGCGAAGCGGACTTCGACGCGCTGATGCGCCGCCTGGGCGCCAAGTCGTGGACCGATCCGGTCGCCGACGACATCGTCCGTTCGGTGTCGGAGTTGCCGGAGCTGCTGGCCCAGACCCTCGGGGTGGACACGCCGCCGCTCATGGTCGAGCGGCTGACCGGCGCCGCCGAACTCCTGGAGGCGAGCAAGTACCGGTCGTTCAGCCCGTCGGACATCTGCCCGGACAACAGCCTGGTGACCGGTAGTGGGGTGCGCTTCCTGGACTTCGAGTGGGGCTGCGTGCGCGATGTCGCGATGGACGCGGCGTACCTGCAGTACCCGTTCCCGTCGTCGTGGTGTTCCTACGCGCTGCCGGACAATCTCGCGCAGAGCATGTTGTCGACGTGGCGTTCGGAGATCGCCGAGGTCTGGCCGGAGCTGGACGACGACGAGGTGCTGATGCCCCGGCTGTTCAACGCCCAGTTGCTGTGGGTGTGGGTGTCCACGTGGTGGTTCCTGCCGCGCACCGGGGAAACTGACCGGCCGATCGACCTGCACATGCCCTCGCCGCGACGCAGCACGGCGCTGGTCGACCGCTGGCGGCATCTGCGCGCGGACGCCGAAGCGGCCGGGATGGCCGACATCGCCGAGTTCGCCAACGAGTTGGTCGACGCGCTGGTGGACCGCTTCGGCGCTGGTGCCCTGCATCTGTTGCCATATCCGGCTTTCCGAACCGCCTAGCGGGCCTGCGGAGCAGCGACGCGGGAAGCTGCTCGCGCCGCTTGTCTGGCGACCACCCTCGTCACGCCCGAGCCGCACGACCTTTGTTGCGTACCCGAGCTCGTTCCCATGGCGCGTGCGTGCCTGGGCGCGTTGCGGCGCTTGCCGATCGAGGTGTTCCCAGTAATTGCGTTGAAGGGCCGCGCCCGCTGTGCTTGTATCGGTATACGAATACTTGCAACAGTATGCAGCGGGAGGGTGTGCGGCGTGGTTTCCGTCGAGTTGGAGATCGAGCGGGCGGCGGTGGACACCTGGCCAGCCGAGACCGTGGAGCGCGTGGACGGTTGGCTGCTGCGGCACTGCGGGCTGATGAAGCGCAAGCGCTCGAACTCGGCACTGCCGCCCGAGGTCGTCGCGGATCCGGCTGCGGCTGTCGAACAGGTGGAGGGCTTCTACGCCGCCTGGGACATCGCGCCGATCGTGCAGGTCAGCCCGCTGGATCGGCATGCCGAGCTCGATGCGTTCCTCGCCGAGCGGGGCTATCGCGCGATCGCGCCGACGGATACCATGTTCGCCGACTGCGCGCGGGTGGCCTCCGCGGCTCCGACCGCTGCCTTTCAAGTCCGGTTTGAATCCGGCCCGCGACCGTCCTGGCTCGTCGCCGCCGAGGCGGTGGGCAGCACGCCGGAACCGAGCCTGGACCGGGTACCGCAGCCGGTTCGGTTCGCCATCGCCCTGCACCGCGGACTCCCGGTCGGTGTCGGGATGTTCGCCGTCTCGGCGGACTGGTGCGGCGTCTACGGCATGGCCACGCATCCCGACTGGAGACGGCGCGGCATCGCGAGCTCGATCCTGCGGGCGGGCGCCGGGTGGGCGTCGGAGGCCGGGGCCGCGCGGCTCTTCCTCCAGGTCGAGGCGAACAATCCCGGTGCGCGCCGGTGTTACGAAACGCTGGGTTTCGTGCCCTCGCACAGTTACCACTATCGGGTCCGCTAGGATTCGTTGTTTCGACTTCGTTGCCTGTGTGAACTCAGTTCAGGTTTCAAACTCCCACGATGAGGTAATCCTTGTCACAAATCCGACACATTGCGTAGTGAACATCGTTTACACACCGCAATGGCGGTTGCCTTGTCCACCCGGCATTCGGGTGAATTCGCAGCTCGAACCGGGTTGCATCAACAAATCTTCATTTGTTTCCGGGCAGCTTGCCCGGATCTGAGACTTGCGCTACCACCGCAGTTGTCGGATACCTTGAGTTCAGCGTTTCGCTACTTCTTCCCGCTACCGTCGATGTCGCCGGAAGGGGATCGGCTGCTCAATTCCAGGAGGCATTCGGTGCGGGGCAAGGCTTGGCAGATCACGAGGGCAGGGCTGTTCCTGCTCTTCGCGGTCGTGCTCGCCGTGCTCGGGCCGGTGCAGTCGGAGGCCGAGGCCAGCGCGCTGTCGCGCACCGGCGCTCCCGCGGAGTCCAATTCGGAGACCAAGGAGCGCCGGGACTGCGAGAAGCTGCGCGAACGGCTGCCTGGCATTGCGCTGCAGCGACGTTCCCAGGAGCGGCGCGACGGCCGCCGCGCGCTGCTGCCGCGAGAACTGCAGCGCGTCGCCGATATCGAAAGCCAGGCCGAGGTCGGCACGCTGCCGGATGCCGGGCCCACGCCGCACCACTGCTACGCGAAGCTCAGACATTCACCAGCCGGACTCCAGGTCATCCGCCGCTGATCGGCTCGCTCGCGACATTTTTCGCAAGCCAGCGACCAGGAGGCGAATCATGAGCTTCGAACATTTCGTGCGGCACGCACGACGACACCCGAGCACCCTTTCCGAGGCCCGCCGACAGCAGCTCGCGGCAGGCCAGAAACCGACCGCGCTGTTCATCGGTTGCTCCGATTCGCGGGTGATCCCGTCCCAGATCACCGGCGCCGAACCCGGAAAGCTGTTCGAACTGCGGACCGCGGGCAATGTCGTCCCGGAATATGCGCCGGACTCGGCGTCCAGTGAAATGGCCACCATCGAATACGCGGTGCTGCAGCTGCGCGTCCCGGAGATCATCGTCTGCGGGCACTCGTACTGCGGTGCCGTCACGGCATTGACGCTTGCCGGACGAGGCATGGAGGAACTGCCCGCACTGCGGACCTGGCTGGGCACTGACGGCCAGCCCAGCGTCGAGCCAGGCGACCCCAGCGTCAGCGCCGAGAGCAAGCGGCACATCCAGGCCCAGTTGCAGACGCTGCGCGAGTACCCGTTCATCCGGGATCGGCTCGCCACCGGTGAACTGCGGTTGCACGGCTGGTTCTACGAGATCGACACCGGTCTGACCTTCGCCTGCCCGCAAACCCCGGACGCGTCGGACTTCCTGCCGCTGTAAGTCCAGTTTCGCCAGGTCGACGCCCGCACCCCGAGGTGCGCGGCGCGATACCTGCTTCCCGGCATTCCGCTACTCGCCCTGGAGGGCATTGTGACTACGCAACTTGATCCGCCTCGGACGCGCCGAAAGCCCAGCGCGCCGACGTTCGGCGCCGACGTGGGGGCTTCGCTGGTGGTGTTCCTGGTGGCCGTGCCGCTGTGCGTCGGCGTGGCCGTCGCGTCCGGGGTGCCCGCCGAACTGGGCATCGTCACCGGCATCATCGGCGGGCTCGTGGTCGGCCTGCTGCCCGGCAGCACGATGCAGGTCAGCGGGCCAGCGGCGGGGCTGACGGTGTTGGTGGCCTCGGCCGTCGACCAGCACGGCCTGGCCGTGCTCGGCGTGATCGTGCTCGGCGCGGGGATCGTGCAGGTCTTGTTGGGCCTGAGCAAGCTCGGCACCTGGTTCCGGGCGATCTCGCCGTCGGTGGTGCAGGGCATGCTCGCCGGAATCGGGCTGGTGCTGATCCTCGGCCAGATCTACCCGGTGAGCGGGCTCGCGCAGCCCGAGTCCACCTGGGCGAAGTTCTCCGGGATCCCGGACCTGTTGATCACGATGACGACCACCCCGGAGGGCATCAGCGGGGTGGCGCTGGCCGTGCTGGCGCTGGTGATCATGGCCGCCTGGAAGTGGGCTCCGGCCCGGTTGCGGCTCGTGCCCGGTGCGCTGGTGGCCGTCGTCGCGACCAGCGTGGTGGCGGCGCTGCTCGCGCTGCCGGTGCAGAAGGTCGAGGTGGGCTCGCTGCTCGCGGCGCTGAACCTGCCGACCGCGGCGGCTTGGAGTTCGCTCGCCACGCCAGCCGTGCTGGGTTCGATTCTGACCTTCGCGCTGATCGCCTCGGCGGAAAGCCTGTTTAGCGCCGCCGCCGTGGACCGCATGCACGACGGCCCGAAGACCCAGTACAACAAGGAACTCGTCGCCCAGGGTGCGGGCAATGCGGTCTGCGGGTTGCTCGGGGCGTTGCCGATGACGGCGGTGATCGTGCGCAGCTCCGCCAACGTGCAAGCGGGTGCGAAGACCAAGCTTTCCCGCGTGCTGCACGGGTTCTGGCTGCTGCTGTTCGTGGTGCTGCTGCCGGGCGTGCTCGCTTTCATCCCGACTGCGGTGCTCGCCGCGCTGCTGATCCAGGCCGGTTGGAAGCTGTTGGAACTGCGGCAGGTCGTCGCGCTGGTGCGGGAGCACCGCTCGGAGGCGTTCGTGCTCGTGCTGACCGCGGGCACGATCGTGGCCACCGACCTGCTGATCGGCACCCTGACCGGGCTGGCGGTCGCCATCGTCAAGACCGCGGTCGAGGTGTCCCGGCTGTCGGTTCGGGCTGAGCACGGCGAGGACCACGTGTGGGTCAAGATGGGTGGCAACGCGACGTTCCTGCGACTGCCGAGGCTGCTGGACCACCTCGAACAGCTGCCGACGGCCAAGCACGTGCACCTGGACCTGACGATGGTCCGGCACCTCGATCGGGCCTGCCACCAGGCAGTCGAGCACTGGGCGGCGCAGCGCCGTCGCGGTGACTGCACAGTCGAGGTCGCGCTGCCCGCACGGGTGGGCTGACGCGTCGGGGGTGGCGGGTAGCGTCGTCGGCGTGAGTGAAGGGCTCTTCGACGAAGGGTTGTTCGGCGCCGACACCGAGGTTCGGGCGGGCGAGCGGTTGGCCGAGAACGCGCCGCTGGCGGTGCGGATGCGGCCCCGCTGCCTGGACGAGGTCGTCGGCCAGCAGCACCTGCTGGGCGCCGGGGCACCGCTGCGCCGCCTGGTCGAAGGCGCTGCCCCGGCATCGGTGCTGCTCTACGGCCCACCCGGTACTGGCAAGACGACCCTGGCCAACCTCGTCTCGCTGGCCACCGGCCGCCGGTTCGCGGCGCTGTCCGCGCTGTCGTCCGGGGTCAAGGAGGTGCGCGCCGTCATCGAGGAGGCGCGTCGCCGACTCGGCCGGTCCGGCGAGTCGACGGTGCTGTTCATCGACGAGGTCCACCGTTTCTCCAAGACCCAGCAGGACGCGCTGCTGGGCGCGGTCGAGGACCGCACCGTGCTGCTCGTGGCCGCTACCACGGAGAACCCGTTCTTCTCCGTGGTAGCGCCGCTGCTGTCGCGGTCGTTGGTGCTGCAACTGCGCAGCCTCGACGACGAGGACATCCGCACGCTGTTGCGCCGAGCGGTCAACGAGGAGCGCGGCTTGGGTGCGGCATTGCGCCTCGACGAAGCCGCCGAAGCACACCTGGTGTCGCTCGCCGGGGGTGACGCGCGGCGAGCGCTGACCGCGCTGGAAGCAGCGGCGGAATCGGCGAATTCGACCGGTGCGGACACGATCGACCTGGCGACCGTGGAGGCCACCGTGGATCGCGCCGCGGTGCTCTACGACCGGGGCGGTGACCAGCACTACGACGTGGTGAGCGCGTTCATCAAGTCCATCCGCGGGTCCGATGTGGACGCTGCGCTGCACTACCTGGCCCGGATGGTGGAGGCGGGGGAGGATCCGCGGTTCATCGCCCGTCGACTGGTGGTGCACGCCAGCGAGGACATCGGGATGGCCGATCCGACCGCGCTGCAAACCGCGGTGGCCGCCGCGCACGCGGTGCAGTTCATCGGAATGCCCGAGGGGCGGATCGCGCTGGCGCAGGCCACGATCCACCTCGCCACCGCCCCGAAATCGAACGCGGTGATCACTGCGATCGATGAGGCGTTGAGCGACGTGCGCGCCGGGAAGGGCGGCCCGGTGCCGCCGCACCTGCGCGATGGGCACTACGCCGGAGCGAGCAAGCTCGGCAACGCGCAGGGCTACGAGTACCCGCACAGCAAGCCCGAAGGCGTGCTCCCCCAGCAGTACCCGCCGAACGGGCTGGTGGGCCGCGACTACTACCAGCCGACCGGCCGAGGTGCCGAGCGCACGCTCAGCGACCGCGTCCCGAAGCTGCGCGGCATCATCCGCGGCGAGGACTGAGTCCGACGGCGCGGGTGGGCGAAGCCACCTGGTGATCTTGGGGTGCCGTGCCGGGTAGATTTCGCGGGGATTCGTCGCGAGGAGGTCGCTGGTGGTGGGCAAGCAGATCGTGGTCACCCGGTCGGTGCCGGAGTCGGCGCTGGACATGCTGCGGAAGGTCGGGGCGGTGCACGTCTGCCCGCAGGACCGACCGCTGACGGTCCCCGAACTGCACGAAGCGGTGCGCGGCGCGCACGGCGTGGTGACCATGCTGCACGACCGGATCGACGCCGACCTGATCACTGCGGCCGGACCGCAGTTGCAGGTGGTGGCAAATGTCGCGGTCGGCTACGACAACATCGACGTCCCGGCGGTGACCGAACGCGGCGTCACCGTCACCAATACCCCTGGCGTGCTGGTGGACGCGACCGCTGACCTCGCCCTCGGGCTGCTGCTGATGGTCACCCGGCGGTTGGGCGAGGGCGAACGGCTGCTGCGTGCCCGCCAGTCGTGGACTTTCCACCTCGGTTTCATGCTCGGCACCGGACTGCAGGGCAAGACGCTCGGCATCGTCGGGCTCGGTGCGATCGGCCAGGCCGTCGCCCGGCGGGCCCGCGCGTTCGGGATGGACATCGTCTACACCGGCCGTGGCCGCGCACCGGCGGAGGTGGAGGCGGAGTTGGAGGCCCGCTTCCTGCCCCAGCACGAGTTGCTGCGCACCGCGGACGTGGTGTCCCTGCACTGCCCGCTGACCGAGCAGACCCGCCACCTCATCGACGAATCAGCGCTCGCCGCGATGAAGTCCACCGCCGTGCTGGTCAACACCAGTCGGGGGCCGGTGGTCGACGAGCAGGCGCTGGCCAAGGCGCTGCGCGAAGGCCAGATCGGGGCCGCGGCGCTGGACGTCTTCGAGCGCGAGCCGGAGGTGGAACCGGCCCTGCTGGAGCTCGACAACGTGGTGGTAGCGCCGCACTTGGGCTCAGCGACCACCGAAACCCGCACCGCGATGGCCGAACTCGCCGCGCGCAACGTGGTCGCGGTCCTCACCGGCAACGAACCGGTCACCCCGGTACGGCCCTGAGCACGAGCACCGCTGACGATCTTGACCAGGCGAAACCGCCTTGCGGCGAGGGCGGGGCCGTCCGCGGTGCCCGCTGCCCCGCGCTGCTGCGACCGGGTGCGGGCGTCCTGCGGTGGCCCCGGTAACCTGACGCACGATCAACAGACCGGGGCTCGCGTCTCGGTGCTACGGACATGACGTGGACATACGGGAGGGCACGTGACGCCCACGCAGATCGCCGCGCTGATCGCCGCCGGAGCGTTCGTGTTGCTGGTCGTGCTGCTGGCGATCCCGCTGATCAAGCTCGGCCGCACGCTGGACGAGGCGACCATCGCGATCCGCAAGGCGCACGAGAACTCCGATCCGCTGTTCACCGGGGCGAACTCGACGATCACCCATGTCAATACCCAGCTGGAGCGGGTCGACGGCATCACCGCCAACGCCAAGACGATCAGCGGCAACGTCTCGGCGTTGTCCTCGCTGTTCACGGCTACACTGGGTGGTCCGTTGGTGAAGACGGCGGCGTTCTCCTACGGGGTCAGCAAGGCGCTGCGGGCCCGCCGGAAGCGGAAGCAGGAGCCTGCTGGTCGGCACTTCCGCCGCAAGGGCAAAGGGGGGCGCAAGTGAGGCGCCTGTTCTGGTTCGGTGCCGGAGTCGCGGCCGGAGTCGCGCTGGCGCGCAAGCTCAACGAGACTGCCCGGAAGGCGACCCCGAGCGGCATGGCCGAGCAGCTGGGCGGCGCGGTCCGGGAGCTCGCCGGTGCGGTCGGCTCGTTCGGTGCCGAGGTGCGCGCAGGCATGCAGGAACGGGAGCAGGAACTGCAGGACGTGGTGGACCGCGCCGACACCGTGCAGTTCCGCCGGATCGACGCGCCTGGCGACGCGGGCGCGGCCAACGGTCGACGAGCTCGTCGGGCGGGCCGCTGACGTCGGCGCATCGCGCCGCCAGCCGTTCGCCGATACCCGCAGCCGTGTCCGTTACCTGAACTCCCGAGGACTTACCGTGCAGACCCACGAGATCAACGATCGGTTCATCGAGCATTTCCGCAGCCGCGGGCACACCGTGGTACCCAGCGCTTCGCTCATCCTGGACGACCCGACCCTGCTGTTCGTCAACGCCGGAATGGTGCAGTTCAAGCCCTACTTCCTGGGTGAGGCCCCGGCGCCGTACCCGCGGGCCACCAGCATCCAGAAGTGCGTGCGCACCGGCGATATCGACGAGGTCGGCAAGACCACCCGGCACAACACGTTCTTCCAGATGGCGGGCAACTTCTCCTTCGGCGACTACTTCAAGGCGGGCGCCATCGAGCACGCCTGGGAACTGATCACCAGGTCGCAGGCCGACGGCGGCTACGGCCTCGACCCGGCGCGGTTGTGGGCCACCGTCTACGAGGGCGACGACGAAGCCGCCGGGCTGTGGCAGAAGATCACCGGCATGCCCGCCGAGCGGATCCAGGCCCGCGGCGCCAAGGACAACTACTGGGACATGGGCGTGCCCGGTCCCGGCGGTCCGAGCTCGGAGATCTACTACGACCGCGGTCCCGCGTACGGGCGCGAAGGCGGTCCGATCGCCGACGAGGACCGCTACATCGAGATCTGGAACCTGGTGTTCATGCAGGACATCCGGGGTGAGCTGCCGCCGAAGGAAGGGCACCCGCCGATCGGCGAGTTGCCCACCAAGAACATCGACACCGGCATGGGCGTCGAGCGGGTGGCATGCCTGCTGCAGGGCGTGGAGAACGTCTACGAAACGGACCTGGTCCGGCCGGTGATCGCCAAGGCCGAGGAGCTCTCCGGCCGCCGCTATGGCGCCAGTCACGACGATGACGTGCGGTTCCGCGTCATCGCCGACCACGCCCGCTCCGGCGTGATGCTGATCGGCGACGGTGTCACCCCCGGCAACGAGGCGCGCGGCTACGTGCTGCGGCGGCTGCTGCGCCGCATCATCCGCTCCACCCGACTGCTGGGCGTGCAGGAGCCGGTGCTCGGCGAGTTCAGCAAGGTCGTGCGGGACGCGATGGCACCGAGCTACCCCGAGTTGGTCGCCGAGTTCGACCGGATCGACTCGGTGATGCGCAACGAGGAGGACGCCTTCCGGGCCACGCTGACCGCAGGTTCGAAGATCTTCGACATGGCGGTGGCCGACACCAAGCAGGCCGGTGGCAAGCAGCTCGCCGGGGACAAGGCGTTCCAGCTGCACGACACCTACGGCTTCCCGATCGACCTGACCCTGGAGATGGCCGCCGAGCAGGGCCTGACCGTGGACGAGCAGGGCTTCCGGAACCTGATGTCCGAGCAGCGCCGCCGGGCCAAGGAGGACGCCAAGGCGCGCAAGAGCGGGCACGGCGACCTGTCGACCTACCGGACGCTGCTGGACCAGCACGGCACCACCGAGTTCCTCGGCTACACCGATCTGCAGTCGCACAGCCGGGTGCTGGGCCTGCTGGTGGACGGTCAGCCGGTGAAGTCCGCCGCGGCGGGCACCGATGTCGAGCTGGTGCTGGACCGCACCCCGTTCTACGCCGAGGGCGGCGGCCAGATCGCCGACACCGGTCGGCTGGTCGGCCCCGGAGTGGCCGTCGAGGTGCACGACGTGCAGCGCGCGGTGCCGGGTCTGTTCGTGCACCGCGCCAAGGTGGTCGAAGGCGAACTCGGCGTGGACACCACGCTGGAGGCCGCTGTGGACGTGGCGCGTCGGCACGCCATCGAGCGCTCGCACTCCGCGACGCACCTCGTGCACGCGGCGGTGCGCGGCGCCTACGGCAAACGGGCCGCGCAGGCCGGTTCGCTGAACTCGCCCGGCCGGATGCGCTTCGACTTCACCGTCCCGACTTCGGTGTCCCCGGAGGTGCTCACCGGGGTCGAGGAAGAGGTCAACGACTACCTGCAGACCGACGTCGAGGTGCGGGACTTCGTCACGACGATGGACCGGGCCATGGAGCTCGGCGCGGTGGCGCTGTTCGGCGAGAAGTACGGCGACCGGGTCCGAGTCGTGGAGATGGGCGACTACTCCCGCGAGCTGTGCGGTGGCACCCACGTGCCGAGCATCGCCCGCCTCGGGGTGGTCAAGCTGGTCGCCGACTCCTCGGTGGGCGCTGGCGTGCACCGCGTCGAAGCGCTGGTCGGCATGGACGCGATGCGCCACATCAGCAAGGAGCACCTGTTGGTCAGCCAGCTCGCCGAGCAGTTCAAGGTGCCCGCCGAGGAGCTGCCGGAGCGCATCCAGGGCGTCGTGTCCCGGCTGCGCAGCGCCGAGAAGGAGTTGCAGCAGCTGCGCATCGCCCAGGTCTTGCGATCCGCTGGCCAACTCGCCGACAAGGGCATGGACGTGCACGGCGTGACGCTGGTTGCCGAGCAGGTGCCGGACGGTGTGGACGGCAACGCGCTGCGCGCGCTGGCCGGTGAGATCCGGGGTCGGATCGGTTCCCGGCCCGCCGTGGTGGCGCTGTTCTCCGCGGACGAGCAGAAGGTCAGCTTCGTCGTCGGCGTCAACGACGCGGCGCAGGACAAGGGCATCGCGGCGGGCAAGCTGGTGCCCGGCTTCGCCAGCGAGGTCAGCGGTCGTGGCGGCGGCAAGCCGGACATGGCGCAGGGCGGCGGTTCGAACCCGGCGGGCATCACGGCGGCGATCGAAGCGCTGCGCGTGACGCTGGACCAGGTGGTGGCGAACGGGTGAACGAGCACCGGCAGGCGGACCCCGGACCGGGACGTCGACTCGGCGTTGACGTCGGTGCGGTCCGGGTCGGTGTCGCGCTCAGCGACCCCGCCCCGATGCTGGCGACCCCGCTGATCACCTTGCAGCGGGACGCCGTCGGAGGTCACGACCTCGGTCAGCTGGCCGAGCTCGTGGCCGAACACGAGGTGGTGGAAGTCGTGGTCGGCCTGCCCAAGACGCTGGCGGGTCGGCACGGAACTGCAGCGGAAACGGCGCAGGCGTACGGGGCGGCGCTCGCGGAACGGATCGCACCGGTGCCGGTGCGGTTCGCCGACGAGCGGCTGACCACCGTGACGGCCAGCCGGATGCTGTCGCAACGCGGCGTGCGGGGGAAGAAGCAGCGCGCCGTGGTGGATCAGGCGGCAGCGGTGGAGATTCTGCAGGCATGGTTGGACGGCCGGGGGCAGACGACACGAGAGGAACTTTCGTGACCGACGATCTCGGACTGTTCGCGGACGAGCCCGGTGAGCGACGGCGGCGCGCCCCAGATCCGGAACGGTTCCGCCGCCGCAAACGACGTCGAATAGTGACCGCGGTGGCGGGCCTGTTCGTGCTGCTGCTGGTCGGTTCCGGGGTGCTCTACGGGGCCAGCCAGATCATGCAGATCGGCAGCTACGACGACTACGAAGGCGAGGGCGCTGGCGACGTCGTCATCGAGGTCAAATCCGGCGACACGGTCAGCGCCATCGGTCGCACCCTCGCCGACCGGGACGTGGTCGCCAGCACCAAGGCGTTCACCAAGGCCGCCGAGGACAACCGGCAGATCAACAGCATCCAGCCGGGCTACTACCTGATGCGCAACAAGATGTCCGGCGAAGCGGCCGTGGCGCACATCCTGTCCATGGACGCGAAGGTCGGCCGGGTGGACATCCGGGGCGGCATGCGGCTGGAGGACCAGCTGGCGCCCGACGGCGGGCACACCCCCGGCATCCTGCGGCGCCTCGCCGAGGCGACCTGCGCCGGGGCCAACGCCAAGTGCACCACGCCGGAGGAGATGCACCGGGTCGCCGAGACGGCCGACCTGGCTTCGCTGGGCGTGCCGGAGTGGGCCATCGCGGACGCCTCCAGGGCCGAACCCAAGCGGCGGCTGGAAGGGCTGATCATGCCCGGCCTCTACGACGTGAAGCCGGGTGAGAGCGCGGAGAACGTGCTGCGCGACGTGGTCACCCGGTCCGCGGCGGCATTGGAGGTCGCCGGGCTGCCGCAGGCCGCCGAGGGCACCCGCTTCAGCCCGTACCAGCTGCTCACCATCGCATCGCTGGTGCAGAGCGAAGGCATCACCAAGGACTTCCCGCAGGTGTCGCGGGTGATCCAGAACCGCCTGGCGCCGCCCGCCATGCACCTCGGGCTGGACTCCACGATCAACTACCCGCTGGACAAGCCGACCCTGCTGACCAGGCCGGAAGACCGGGACCGGCCGGGCCCGTACAACACCTACCAGAACTACGGCCTGCCACCGACGCCGATCTCGGCGATCAGCAAGGAAGCGGTCGCCGCTGCGGAGAAGCCCGCCGAGGGCAATTGGCGGTACTTCGTGAAGTGCTACCCGGACGGCACCTCCTGCTTCGCCGACACCCAGGAACAGCACGATGCCTACATCGCCGAGGCACGGGCACGTGGCGCGTTCTGAGCCACGCCGGGCAGCAGTGCTCGGTTCGCCGATCGAGCACTCGCTGTCCCCGGTGCTGCACGGCGCCGCCTATGCCGCGCTCGGTCTGCACGACTGGACCTACGAGCGGGTGGAGGCCGACGCGGACCGGCTGGTCGAGTTCGTCGCCGGGCTCGGCCCGGAGTGGGTCGGGCTGTCGGTGACCATGCCCGGCAAGCGGGCGGCGCTGCGGGTCGCGAGCGAGGCCAGCGAGCGGGCCGTGGCCGTCGGCGTGGCGAACACGCTGGTGCACCAAGCAGATGGGAGTTGGCGCGCGGACAGCACCGACGTCGACGGAGTCGTCGGTGCGCTGCGTTGTGCTGGCGGGTTCACCACCGGCCACAGTGGACTGATCTTGGGAGCGGGCGGCACCGCCGCCGCGACCCTGGCGGCATTCGCGGAGCTCGGGATCGGCGAAGCGACGCTCGCGGTGCGCGAGCCCGCGCGAGCGCGCGACGCGGCGGAGACCGCGGAGCGCGTCGGAGTGCGGGTGCGCGTCGAGCGGCTGGACCGCGTGTCGCTCGCGGACGCCGCGGCAGCGGCGGACGTCGTGGTGTCGACGCTGCCAGCGGGAGCGCTGGACGCGCGAGCGGCTGAGCTTGCGAAGGCCGCGTGCGTGCTGGACGTGGTCTACCACCCGTGGCCGACGCCGCTGGCCACCGCGGTCACCGCGACCGGTGGGCGGATCGCCACCGGTCTGGACATGCTGCTGCACCAGGCGTTCGGCCAGGTGGAGCAGTTCACCGGGCGGACCGCGCCCCGCGAAGCCATGCGCGAGGCCCTCGCCGCCGCCACCGGCGGCGAAGTCCCGCTCCCGCTCTGACACCGGCACTGGTGCGGCGAGGTGAAGGGCGCCTCTTGCCAAGTAACTGGGTAAAAGGTGCCCTTCACCTCTCACCTGAACGGCGCGCGCTCGGTGAACTCATACGAACGGCCCCCCGGGAAGAGGGGCCGTTCAGTCGGGGGATGGTTTCAGTTGTTGTCGAGGTCGGAGGCGACCAGTTCGGCCATGTGCTCCAGCGCGGCTTCGGCGCCTTCGCCCTCGGCGGCGAGCACCACCTCGTCACCGTAGGCCGCACCCAGGGTCATCAGGCCGAGGATGCTGCCCGCCTCCACCGGATCCGTGTCGTCCTTGCGGATGGTGATCGGGACGGACTGCGCTGCGGCGGCCTTGGCCACGAGTGCCGCTGGCCGCGCATGCAGCCCCACTTTGCTAGCCACGGTTACCCGTCGCTCCAGCATGGCTCTCCGTTCGTCGGGGGAATCGGGAACGAACGCCGGGGATCAGCTCTTCTCGGGGTCCGGCGTGGCGTCCCCACCGGCATTATCCGCAGCCACCGCGCCCGTGTCGTTGTCGTCCTCCTCACGGCCCGGAGTGCGCAGCTGCCACTTGGTGATCACGAAGCGGAACGCGAAGTAGTAGATGACCGCGTAGACCAGACCGATCGGGATCAGCCACAGCGAGTTCTGCGAGATGCCGAAGTTCAGCAGGTAGTCGATGGCGCCCGCGGAGAACCCGAACCCGGTGTGGATGTCCAGCGCGTTGACCAGCGCCAGCGAGGTGCCGGTGAGCACCGCGTGGATCAGCAGCAGCGGCCAGGCCACGAAGATGAACGAGAACTCCAGCGGCTCGGTGATGCCGGTGAGGAACGAGGTGAGCGCCACCGAGATCATCACGCCGCCGACGATCTTGCGCTGCGACGGCTTCGCGCACTGCCAGA
This sequence comes from Saccharopolyspora soli, assembly GCF_022678645.1. Lineage (GTDB taxonomy): Bacteria > Actinomycetota > Actinomycetes > Mycobacteriales > Pseudonocardiaceae > Saccharopolyspora > Saccharopolyspora soli. The sequence continues at coordinate 67,220 of NZ_JALBWV010000029.1, forward strand.
TCGCCAGCGCCGCGGCGGGCAGGGCGAACATGAAGATCGGGAAGAAGCCGGTCATGAAGGTGCCCGCGGTCGGGTCACCAGCGAAGAACCGCGCGATGTCGCCCTTCTCACCGTGGTAGTCGCCGAAGAGGAACCACACCACGTTGTTCGGGATGTGGTGCAGTCCGAACGGCAGCAGCAGCCGGTTGATCACGCCGTAGATGCCGCCGCCGAGAACGGCGTTCTGGGTCACCGCGTCGCTGAAGGCGGTCAGCACGGCGTCGAAGATCGGGAACAGCAGACCGAGCACGACCCCGGCGATCACCATGGCGAACGCGGTGATGATCGGCACGAATCGGCGCCCGCCGAAGAAGCCCAGGTAGTCGGGCAGTTTGATGCGGTGGTACCGCTGCCACAGCCAGGCCGCGGTCAACCCGGCGACGATGCCGCCGAGCACGCCGTACGGGCCCTTGTTGAGGGACGTGTCCGCCTCGGTGCCGGTGATCTCCCACAGCACCCCGGACAGCACCAGGTAGCCGACGGCCGCGGCCAGCGCCGTCGAGCCGTCGGCCTTCTTGGCGAAGCCGATCGCGACGCCGATTGCGAACAGAATCGGCAGGTTGTCGAACAGCGCGTTACCGGCCGCGCCGATCACCCCGGCCACCGGCTGCAACCAGGGCAAGGCCCGCCCGAGTCCCTCCTCGCCGAGCAGGTCGGGCTGGCCGAGTCGGGCCAGCAGCGCGGCGGCGGGCAGAACGGCGATCGGCAGCATCAGGCTCCGGCCCAGCCGTTGCAGCAGGGCGAAACCCTTCCTGTTGCCGCGTGCCGTGGTGGTGCTGGCACTCATCGGATACCTCCTGTGTCGTGGACACCGAGTGGTCTGGTGGTCGGCCCCGGTCAGGTGGGCCGCATGGACGGGCGGTTGTGACCGGAGCCGCTGGGATCGCGGTCCAGTTGCATGGTTACCTGGTACAGGTCGCCGCGATACCAGGAAGTCATGTCTTCGACCGGTTGGCCCTGGGCCGTGGCGATCCGGCGGAACACCAGGACGGGGCTGCCGGTGCGCACCCCGAGCAACCGCGCGGTCTCGGCGTCGGCGCCTTCGGCCAGCACGGTCTGCGTACCACTTTCCAGCTGCACGTCGTAGCGGCGGGCCAGCAGTGTGTACAGCGAGGCGGTCAGGTCGTGGTCGAGCAGCCGCGGCAGCATCCCGGAGTGGTACCAGCCGCGCTCCACCGCCATCGGCGCTCCGTCGGCCTTGCGCAGCCGGTACAGCCAGTACGCGCGCTGGTCGGGGTCGATGCCCAGCGCTTCGGCGGTGCGGGGCGGTGGGATCGCCTCGGCGGCTTCGAGCACCTCTGTTTCTGGGCGCATGCCGCGGCGGCGCATGTCCTCGGTGAACGAGGCGAGGTGCAGTTGGGAGTCCACCCGCGGCCGGGTGGTGAAGGTGCCCTTGCCGCGGACCCGCACCAGCAGGCCCTCGGCGACGAGCTGTCCGACCGCCTCGCGGACGGTCAGCCGGGACACCCCGTAGCGCAGGGCGAGGTCGCGTTCGGAGGGCACCGGCGATCCTGGCAGCAGCTCCGAATTCGCCAGCCCGCGCAGGATTTCCCGCAGTTGGGCGTGCTTGGGCATCGGACCGTCGCGCAGCACCTCAGCGCGCTGACCGCGGTCCGCGGTTCGCCGTGCCGCCACCACTGCCTCCAACGGTCTTGCAGAACACCACGTCTGGTGCCTTGTGGACTACCGGCACCAGGTCGAACATGAGCGGATCGGATCGTGGTTTCATCCGGTGCTGTTCACCGGCGTCACCCTGTTGGTACTGTCCGGTCTAAACCAGTCGGTTGCGAACAATGCGCCGTCATGCGATCGGGTGTCAAGACGGCCCGGATTTCGTTGCCGCATCGACACCGAGTAACGCAAGATCGTCGCGGCGCGGCGCGCAGGCCCGCGTCGTCGGAGGACGAAGGGAGCACGGGGTGGCTCAGGACAAGGCCGCGGCGATCTTGGCCGCACTTGGCGGCGGGGACAACGTGGTGGAGATCGAACCGTGCATCACAAGGCTGCGCTGCGAAGTCGAGGACGGTTCCAAGATCGACGAGGCGGCCCTGAAGGCCGCCGGTGCGCATGGCGTGATGAAGCAGGGCTCGGTCGTGCAGGTCGTGGTGGGGCCGGAGGCGGACACGCTGGCCGGGGACATCGAGGACCTGATGTGAGCGTCGAGGTCGGCAGCCCGGTCGCGGGCCTGGCCACCGCGCTCAGCGAGGTGCCTGACCCGGTGTTCTCGCAGGCCATGGTGGGTCCTGGGGTAGCGGTGCAGCCGTCTGGCGGACGGGCCGACGCCGTCGCGCCGGTGGCTGGGAAGGTCGCGACCCTGCACCCGCACGCGTTCGTGATCGCCTCGCCCGGCGGTGCCGCGATCCTGGTGCACCTGGGCATCGACACCGTGAAGCTCAAGGGCGAGGGCTTCACCGTGCACGTGGCCAAGGGCGACGCCGTCGAAGCGGGCCAGCGCATCGTCAGCTGGAATCCCAGCGAGGTGGAGTCGCACGGGTATTCGTCGATCTGCCCGATCGTCGCCCTGGACGTGGCGGCGGAGACGCTGGCCGACCTCCGCGAAGACGGCCAGGTCCTCGCTGGCGACCCCCTGTTCACAGTGGACGCCTGACCCGTTCGGCATCGGGGTGAGGGGCACCTGTGACCCAGTTACATGGTCACGGGTGCCCCTCACCCCTGTTGCGGAGCGCTCGATCGGGTTCGTGAGCGGTTGTGGCTGTCATAGCGGCTATTACCACTCACGAACCCGTGCCGACACGCGCACCTTCGCGGGCGGGGTGCTGGCGGCGCGGTGCTGCTCGATCGAGGCTGACGCGATGTTCATGTTGATCGGAATCGTCGGTGGTGCAGCGGGATTCGGTGCGGGACGGCTGGGACGGCTGCTGCTGTGCCGAGCGCGCAGGGGAGTCAGGCCACCTCGGCTGTGGTGCGAGGTGGCGGTGGGGCTGTTGTGGACAGTCGTCGCGTTCCGCGCTGCCGCCGGGATGCCGTTGTGGTGGGCGGCGGTTCCGCTGCTGCTCGGTTGGCTTGCGGTGTTGCTGACGGTGTGCGATGTGCTCGCCGCACGGCTGCCCGATGTCCTGACCCTGCCCGCATATCCGGTGGCAGCGGTACTGCTGGCCGTCGCGGCGGTGCACCGGCCCGGAGTCCTGATCGGAACGGTCGGTGGCGCGTTGTTGTTCTTCGGCGTGTACCTGCTGGTGCGCGTGGTGTCATCGAGCGCGATGGGACCGGGTGACGTCAAGCTGGCGGGCAGCCTCGGTGCGGTGGTGGGTGCGGTGTCGTTGACGGCGGTGCTGGTGGTGATGGTCGCTGCGGCGGCAACAACGCTGGTGGCGGCGGTGTGCCTGCGCCGAGGCGGAATCCCGCACGGCCCGGCCATGCTCGCCCCGGCCTGGCTCGCCACCACCTTCCCACCATGGCCATGACGAACCCACCCGCGCTGAACCGAATCCTCCTGTCCCTTGCGGCACCACCGGGTGACGGGAACGAGGTGAAGGGCACCATTTACCGGCTTGCTCGGTCAAAGGTGCCCTTCACTCGTCACCTGAATGGGGTCGTGAGTGCGTGGCCGGGTTGGAGGCCGGTTTCGTACTCACGACCGGGACCCCCGGCCCGGCTCGTCGGGGGGCTGACGTGGCAGGATCTATGTGTGCTGCGCTGGATGACCGCTGGAGAATCGCACGGCCCCGCCTTGGTGGCGGTGCTGGAAGGCATGGTGGCCGGGGTCGAGGTGACCTCCACCGACATCGCGACCCAGTTGGAGCGGCGCAAGCTCGGCTTCGGGCGTAGCCCGCGGATGAACTTCGAGGCCGACGAGCTGGAACTGGTCGGTGGTATCCGGCACGGCCGGACCCAGGGCGGGCCGGTCGCGATCCGCATCGCCAACACCGAGTGGCCCAAGTGGGAGCAGGTGATGGCCGCCGATCCGGTCGACGAGGACGTGCTGTCGTCGCTGGCCCGCAACGCGCCGCTGACCAGGCCGCGACCCGGGCACGCCGACCTCGCCGGGATGCAGAAGTACGGCTTCGACGAGGCCCGACCGGTGCTGGAGCGGGCCAGCGCCCGCGAGACGGCCGCGCGGGTGGCGGTCGGCACGGTCGCCCGGCAGTTCCTCTCGCAGTCGCTCGGGGTCGAGATCGTCAGCCACGTGATCAGCCTGGGTGGCGTGGACGCCGAACAGGGTGTGCTGCCAGGGCCGGACGACCTGGACGCGATCGACCACAACCCGGTGCGCGCCTTCGGCGACGAGGCGACCGAGCGGATGATGGCCGAGGTCGAAGCGGCCCGCAAGGACGGCGACACCCTCGGTGGCGTCGTCGAAGTCATCGCCTACGGCCTGCCTCCGGGCATCGGCTCCCACGTGCATTGGGACCGCAAGCTCGATGCGCGGCTGGCCGGGGCGCTGATGAGCATCCAGGCGATCAAGGGCGTCGAGATCGGCGAGGGCTTCGCCAACGCGCATCGGCGCGGCAGCGCGGCGCACGACGAGATCTACCCCGACCAGGGCGCCAAGTGGGTCCGGCGCGGCAGCAACCGGGCGGGCGGCCTGGAAGGCGGCATCACCAACGGCGAGCCGCTGATCGTCCGCGCGGCCAAGAAACCGATCTCCAGCCTGCCGCGCGCACTGGCCACTGTGGACATGGCTACCGGCGAGCCCGCGCAGGCGATGCACCAGCGCTCCGACATCACAGCGGTGCCGCGCGCCGCGGTGGTCGCCGAGACGATGGTCGCGTTGGTCCTGGCCGAGGCGACGTTGGAGAAGTTCGGTGGCGACTCCCTGCCGGAGACCCGCCGCAACGTCGAGGGCTACCTGGCCTCGCTGCGGGAGCGCGCCGAGAAGCGGCAGGTGCGGTGATGGCGCCGCGCGCAGTGGTGATCGGCCCGCCGGGCGCGGGGAAGACGACGATCGGTCAGCTGCTGGCGAAGCGGCTCGGCGTGGCGTTCCGGGACACCGACGACGACATCGTGCGGACGGCGGGGCGGCCCATCGCCGACATCTTCGCCAACGACGGCGAGCCGGTGTTCCGGGCGATGGAAGAAGAAGCGGTCGCCACAGCGCTGCGGGAACACGACGGCGTGCTGGCGCTGGGCGGCGGCTCGGTGCTCTCCGATCGCACCCGCGAGCGCCTGGCCGGGCATCCCGTGGTCTTCCTGTCGGTCGGGCTGTCCGAAGGTGCCAAGCGCGTGGGGCTGTCCACCGCGCGACCGCTGTTGGCCGGGGTGAACCCCCGCGCCACGTTCAAAGCGCTGTTGGAGGCGCGGCTGCCCATCTACCGTTCGGCGGCCGCGGTGGAGATCGCCACCGATCACGTGGGCCCCGACGAGGTCGTGGACCGGGTGATCGCCGCGCTGTCGGCGAGCAGCGCCCCATCCAGCTGATCAGGACGAGGCCGCCGCGGATGGGAAGTGGGATGCGTTCGACTGCACGTGCGAAGCCGTTTCGCGCTGCCGCGGGTTCTCGAATGTCGCTGCGGGAGGACGGTCTCGACGTGGAGTATTGGACATGCACGAGTCGGGGACCTCGGACCGAGCGGAGTCCGGTGGGGACGCCGACCCGCAGCACGAGCCCAGCACTCTCTTTGCCGAAGGGACGATGATGACCGAACCGGTGCGGATCAGGGTGGCCAGCCAGCAGCCCTACGACGTGGTGGTCGGCCGGGGACTGCTCGGCGAGCTCGTCGACTACCTGCGCGACGCATCGGTGGTGGCGCTGGTGCACCAGCCCACCATCACCAACACCGTAGAAGCGGTGCGCGATGAGCTGGCCGAGGCCGGGGTGGACGCGCACCGGGTGGAGATCCCCGACGCCGAGGACGGCAAGAGCCTCCAGGTGGCCGGGTTCTGCTGGGAAGTTCTCGGCAAGATCGGCATGGACCGCAGCGGTGTGGTGGTCTCCTTCGGCGGTGGCGCGGTCACCGACATCGCCGGTTTCGTCGCCGGGACGTGGATGCGCGGGGTCCGCGTGGTGCACGTGCCGACCACCTTGCTGGGCATGGTGGACGCCGCGATCGGCGGCAAGACCGGCATCAACACCGAGACCGGCAAGAACCTGGTCGGCCTGTTCCACGAGCCGAGCCTGGTGCTGGCCGACCTGGCGACCTTGGAGGGCCTGCCGCACAACGAACTCGTCGCGGGCATGGCCGAGATCGTCAAGGCCGGTTTCATCGCCGACCCGGAGATCCTGCGGCTCATCGAAGCCGACCCGGCCGCCGCCACCGACCCCGGCGGCGAGGTGCTCGCTGAGTTGGTGCGCCGGTCGATCAAGGTCAAGGCCGAGGTGGTCGCCGCGGATCTGAAGGAATCGCACCTGCGCGAGGTGCTCAACTACGGGCACACCCTGGCCCACGCCATCGAGCGCCGGGAGCGCTACCGCTGGCGACACGGCGCGGCGGTCAGCGTCGGACTGGTCTTCGCCGCGGAGCTGGCCCGGCTGGCCGGGCGGTTGGACGACGAGACCGCCGACCGGCACAAGCGGGTCCTCGACCTGCTGGGCCTGCCCACGAGCTACGACCCGGACGCGCTCGGCCAGCTGCTGGAGGCGATGCGGGTGGACAAGAAGACCCGCGCCGGAACGCTGCGGTTCGTCGTGCTCGACGGCCTGGCCAAGCCCGGTCGGCTGGAGGGCCCGGACCCGTCGCTGATCGCCGCCGCGTACTCCGCGGTGACCGGCGGCGAAGCCAAGTCGAGCTCGGAGGTGCTGCTGTGAAGGTGCTCGTCCTCAACGGGCCGAACCTCGGTCGGCTGGGCAAGCGCGAACCCTCGGTCTACGGCAGCACCACGTACGCCGATCTGGTCGAGATGTGCGCGCGGACCGGCAAGGAACTGGGTGTCGAGGTCGAGGTCCGGCAGACCGACCACGAAGGCGAAATGGTCCAGTGGCTGCACGAGGCCGCCGACCAGCAGTGGCCGGTGGTGCTCAACGCGGGCGCGTGGACGCACTACTCGATCGCGGTGCGCGACGCGGCGGCACAGCTCAACGCGGAGCTGATCGAGCTGCACATCTCCAACGTGCACAAGCGGGAGGAGTTCCGGCACACCAGCTACCTGTCGGACATCTCGACCGCGGTCATCGCGGGCCTCGGCGTGGCGGGTTACCCGCTGGCGATCCGCTGGCTGGCCGACACACGCGGCTGACGTTGGGGCGAGGGGCACCGACGACCCAGTAGGTTACCTACTGGTGCCCCCACCACCTGCACCATTCGCACGGGTCAGCGGGGTGCTCCTGGGTGTTGGTGCGGTGCTTGGGGGGAGGTTCCGGGTGAGCAAGCGGGTTTTGCGGCGGGTGGGCGTGCTGGCGTCGGCGGTGTTGTTGGCGGGGTGCACGCAGGTGGAGGGCACGCCCGGTCCGCAGCCGCAGGTCGAGCCGCGGGTGGACGTGCCGCGCGAGCCGATCAAGCTCTCGGTTGGCGGCGAACGCGGTAGCGCTGGCGTGGTGGCGGCGGGCGGGTTGCCCGCGCCGTACAACTACGGGCCGACGGTGCTGGTCGAGGGCGGGCAGTACCGTGCCTGGTGGTGCAGCCAGTTGCCTGGGATCGGCCCGGCCGGGGACGACATCCTTCACGCCGTTTCGAGCAGTCTCGATGCCCCCTTCACACACCCCGGCGGCGCGCCCGCGGTGCCGGTTTTCGCTGGGCAGCCGGGAAGTTTCGACGGCATGCACACGTGCGATCCGTCAGTGTTGAAAGTGGACGGTCGCTATTACCTGTATTACACGGGTGCGGCGGGGGACCACGCGCACGGCAACGCCATCGGGGTGGCCAGCAGCGCCGATGGCTTCGCGTGGCGGCGGGAGGCCGGTGGCGGCCCGATCGTGACGGCGTCCGGCGAGGTGAACCGGGACAACGTCTACGGGGCGGGCCAGCCGTCCGCGCTGTACCTGGACGGCTGGTTCTACCTGATGTTCACCGACACGACTGCGTCCGGCGCGGGTTGGAACGGCGCCGGGCAGTTCGTGCTCCGCGCCCGCAACGCCGAGTTCACCGACCAGGTGCAGACGTTGACCGAGGCCGGTTTCGAGCCTGCCAGTGCCAAGCGATCCCGTTCGGTGGTGGATGCGTTCAGCGCGGACTGGATGTGGGTTCCGGCGCTGGACGCCTTCGCCATCGCGCACCAGACCTCGGCGGGCACCACGATCACCTTCTGGGACCGCGATTTCACCCGCCACCCGTACGAACCGGTGGTGGTGCCCGGCCCTTGGCAGGAGGGGCCGGGACTGGTCCGCCAACCCGACGGTCACGCCCCAGCGTCCACATCGGACCCGTGTGGCACGGTTCCGGTGGACCTCCTCCGCGCTACTGCGGCTGCTCCGGCGCCGACCGACATCCGGCACTTCGGCATCGACGTGACCGGTGTCAATGGATGCGCGACGACCAGTCAGGCCGCTGCTGTGCTGGCGGGTTTCGCGGTGCCGTCGCCAGCTCGTACCGTCGACGTGGTGCGCGACGGGCAGCTGATCCGCGTGGAACGCCGCTCCGTCGCGGAGAAGCTGGTCACCAAGGTGCTGGAGACGCGGGTGTCCGCATTGGACGATCTTCCGGTGGTCGCCACGATTTCGGCTGGGACGAAGGCATTGCGATCACCGCAGGGCGAGGTCGGACTGCTGGACGACAAAGGTCGACTGTGGACGGTTCCTTCAGAAGTGGCCGACGCCAACGGTTCTCCGATTGTCGATGTCTCCCAACAGGAATGGGGTGCGCACGCCTCGGCCGGAGACCTGAGTCACCCGACCGGGTCCAAGTGAAGGGCACCTTCGACCGAGTAAGCCGGTCAAAGGTGCCCTTCACTCATCACCCGAACGGGAGAGTTCGTCGAGGCGGGTGAGTTGCTGGTCGGTTAGGCGGAGGTTCATCGCGGCGGCGCTTTCCTTGGCCTGGTGCGGTTTCGTCGCGCCCGGAATCGCCACCACGGTGTTGCCGTAGAAGCTGATCAGCCAGCTCAGTGCGACCTGTCCGATGCTGGCGCCGTGGGCCTCGGCGATCGCGCGGAGTTCGTCGATCAGCGGGGCGGTTCGGACCAGCGCCCGCTCGCTGAGGCCGCTTAGCAGTCGTCGGATCCGCGGCATCGCCTTGACCAGCGCCGGATCGTCGTGGAACTTGCCGGTGAGCACGCCGGACCGCAGCGGGGAGTAGGCGATCAGCGTGACGCCCAGGCGGCGTGCCGTGGCCAGCACGCCGTTGCGTTCCACATCGCGTTTGAGCAGGCTGATCTGCACCTGGTTGCTGGCCAGGGCGAGCCCGTAGGAGCGCAGCACCTCGCTGGCCCGTTCCATCTGGCGGGCCGAGAAGTTGCTGACCCCCACCGATGCGATCCGACCGGCGCGGCTCAACTCCGCCATCGCCCGGACCTGCCGTTCGATGCTGGAGAAACCGCCGTGCGGCAGGTGGATCTGGTGCAGGTCGATGGGGTAGCCCTGCAGCGCGGCGACCCGATCTTCGATGGTGCGGTGGATGCTCGACGCGATGCGCATCGCCGGTGACCACTTGGTGGCGATCACGACTTCACCGGGGCTGCGGCCGAGTTCGTGCAGCGCGGTGGTGAGCGCGCGTTCCGAGCCGCCTCGGCCGTACATCTCGGCGGTGTCGAACCAGTTGATCCCGCTGTCCAGCGCGGTGCGCACGATCTCGGTGATGGCCTCCGGCGACGAGTAGAACTGCGCGGCGAGGCCGCGACCCGCGAACTGCAGGCAGCCGAGTCCGATTGGGCTGATCTCGATCTGGGTGGTGCCGAGTCTGCGGTTGTCCATGATTACCTCCAGTGAGACATCAATGTCTCACCACGAGGCATGCATGTCAAACGAAGAGTCAGCGAAGTATGCTGCGTAGGTGGTAAAGGGCAGTGCAATGCAGGACCGGGTCGCGGCCGGAATTCTCGAAACCGCCGCAGCGGTGCTCGCCGAGCGCGGCGAGGCGGTGAGCATGGCCGAGATAGCCGAGGCGGCCGGAGTCGGGCGGGCGACGCTGTACCGCTACTTCCCCAACCGGGATGCCCTGCTGCGCGGCCTCATCGAGGTCGCGACTGCCGATCTGCGCGAGCTGATCGCCGGGGCCGAGCTCGACACCGTCGACGTCCGCGACGGGATTGCCCGGCTGGCAAGGCTTTCCGCCCTCGCGGGCAGCAAGTACGCGGTGCTGGTGCACGGTGCGAAGAAGCAGTTGGGCGACCGCGCCGAAATGGAACGCGCGGTCGCCACCCCCATTCGCGAGCTGTTCGCCCGCGGCGTCGCCGACGGCACGCTGCGCACGGACCTGAGCCCGCAGGTCCTGTTCGAGATGTTCACCGGACTGCTGGAGAAGTCGCTGCAGCTGGTCGCCCGCGGTGAACTCGGCGTCGAGTCGGCGGGCGCCGCCATCACCACAGTCTTCCTCGACGGCGCCGGTCGGACTCATCCCAGGTGAGCGGTCCGCTCACCTGCGGTTCACTGCTCGCCGGTGCCTGCCTGGATGGTCTGCACGGTGAGCTGGTTGCCGGGCAGTTGTTCGTTGGCGCAGCCGGTTTCGGCGTAGTCGAACGGGATGTACATCGACGCCGTCTCCTGCGGCGGGTAGATCCGCAGCCCCTTGACCGGCTCCGGTCGGCAGACCTCGGCTTCGTAGTTCTCCACGGTCGCGAAACCGATCACGGCGGAAGCCTGGTCGCCGGGGGCGAGGGTGACCGCCGGTCCCTTCGAACCGTCCCGGTAGGCGGCGGCACCGACCTGGTGGCCGTCCTCGCCGCCGACGTAGGACACGCCGGGGAAGCCTTGGAGGACGCACGCCTGGTCGCTGGTGTTGGTGAAGATCAGCGGCCGGTAGGTGGTTCCGGCTGCCCCGCCGCCACGGCCGAACGACAGCTGGAGGTCCCCGGCCGTGCACAGCCCGGCGTCGGTGCCCGATTCCTGATCGGTGGGGGACTGCGCCATCAGCCCGGACGTTGCGCCGGACGAGCCGGTTGCCTGCGAAACTGGTGCCTGGTCCGTCGGAGCCTGCGCACTCGATCCGCCCGGACTGCAGGCGCTCAGGCCCACCGTGCCGACCGCCAACGCCGCAGCTGTGATCGCGAAGAACTTGGCTCGAATCATCTCGTCTCCCGATGTGTCGAAACTCTGATCAAGAGACGCGCGACCCATGCGCGGGTTGTCGATGTGACCCGAACCGCTACGCACCGCTGCGGAAGGTGCGGCGGTAGGCGGCTGGGCTGGTGCCCAGGCGCTGCCGCAGGTGCTTGCGCAGCGATGCCGCCGTGCTCAGGCCGGACTGCTCGGCCACCGCCTCGATCGGCAGGTCGGTGGACTCCAGCAGGTGGCGGGCGCGCTCGATGCGTTGCTGCAGCAGCCAGTCGAGCGGGCTGGTGCCGGTCTCTTCCCGGAACTTGCGGGTGAAGGTCCGCACGCTCATCCCGGCGTGCGCGGCCACCTCGTCGAGCGTGCGGACATCGGTGAGCCGTTCGAGCAGCCACGCGCGAGTTGGCGCGGTGCCGACACCGGTGGGTTCCGGCAGCGGCCGTTCGATGTACTGGGACTGGCCGCCGTCGCGCCACGGCGGCACGACGCTGGAACGGGCGGCGCGGTTGGCGACCTCGCTGCCGTGGTCCCGGCGGATCACGTGCAGGCACAGGTCGATCCCGGCGGCCACGCCAGCCGAGGTCAGCACGTCGCCGTCGTCCACGAACAGCACGTCCGGGTGCAGTTCGACCTGCGGGTACAGCCGCTGGAAGCGGCGCACGTGCGCCCAGTGGGTGGTCGCCGGGCGGTCGTCGAGCAGGCCCGCCGCCGCGAGCACGAAGGCGCCGGTGCAGATCGACATGATCCGGGTGGTGCGGGGCAGTTCGGCCAGGTAGGCGGCCAGTTTCGGGTCCAGGCTGCCGTCGGTGCGCGGGCCTTCGGCGTAGGTGCCGGGGATGATCAGCGTGTCCGGCGCGGTGAGGAAGTCCGGGTCGGGCTCGGGCAGGATCGAAAAACCCTTGGTGGTGCGGATCGGGCTGCCGTCGAGGCTGCAGACCTGGACGTCGTAGAGCGCTTCGCCGTCCGGGCCCAGGGCACCGGCGAAGATCTGCGACGGGATCGCGAGGTCGAAGCCGACGACGTCAGGGATCCCCAGGACCGCGATCCGGTGTGGCTGGTGCATGGCCGGATCCTCTCACATCTTGTCCCTCCGGCCACTGGTCCGGAGCTTCGGCGTCGGCGAGGCTGCTAACGTGATCAGCACTGTGTCCGCGCGGCGAGTCCACCCGGCTTGGTGGATGGCGGCCGTCGCTTTCATCGCCCTGGTTGGCGCTGCGGCCTTCCGGTCGGTGCCGGGCGTGTTCATGAATCCGCTGCACGACGAATTCGGCTGGCCGCACAGCGTCATCTCCGCCGCTGTGTCGTTGAACCTGCTGCTCTTCGGTCTGACCGCACCGTTCGCGGCGGCGCTGATGGTGCGCTTCGGCATCCGCCGGGTGACCGTCACCGCGCTGCTGCTCGTGGCGGCGGGAAGCGGGCTGACCGTGTTCATGACGGCCAGCTGGCAGTTGGTGGTCTGCTGGGGGCTGCTGGTCGGATTGGGCACCGGATCGATGGCGTTGGCCTTCGTGTCCACTGTGGTCGATCGGTGGTTCGTGGCCCGGCGGGGACTGGTCAGCGGGGTGCTGACCGCGGGCAGCGCGACCGGGCAACTCATCTTCCTACCGCTGGCGGCCGTGCTCGTCGAGGACTTCGGCTGGCGCGTCGCCTCGCTGACCATCGCCGGTGCGGCGCTGCTGGTCGGCGTGCTCGTGCGGCTGGTGCTTCGCGATCAGCCGCGCGACCTCGGCGTCGCCGCCTACGGCGCGGCAGACGCCGAACCCGAGCAGGCGCTGGAGCGCGGCAACCCCGCCGTCGTCGCGCTGCGCACCTTGCGCGACGCGGCCCGCGTACCGGCTTTCTGGCTGCTGGCAGGCGGTTTCGCCATCTGCGGCGCGAGCACGAACGGTTTGGTGAACACCCACTTCGTGCCCGCCGCGCACGATCACGGCATGCCCACGACGATGGCCGCCGGGCTGTTGGCCGTGATCGGCGTCTTCGACGTGGCCGGGACCGTGCTGTCGGGCTGGCTGACCGACAAGATCAACCCGCGCATCCTGCTCGCCGTCTACTACACATTGCGCGGTCTGTCGCTGTTCGTGCTGCCGCAGCTGTTCGCGCCGTCGGTGGAGGCGAACATGGTGCTGTTCGTGGTCTTCTACGGATTGGACTGGGTGGCCACCGTGCCGCCGACGATGGCGCTGTGCCGGGAGCACTTCGGCCCCCGCGCATCGGTGGTGTTCGGCTGGGTGTTCGCCTCGCACCAGGTCGGGGCGGCGGCCATCGCCAGCATCGCGGGCGTGGTGCGCGACCAGTTCGGCGACTACGCCGCCGCCTGGTACGGCGCGGGCCTGCTGTGCTTGCTGGCGACGGCCTTCTCGGTCTCGATCCGGCGGGTCGCCGCCACACCCGCGACGCCGGGCGAGGTCACCGCGGGGTCAGCGTCACGGTGATCGACGTCGGGGCGGGAATTTCCCGGAGGTCGGGGTAGCAGTGGCAACTGCGGGCCCGAGCGGCCCGATGCAGGTCGGGCCTGGTTCCGGGGCGCGGTACGTTCGGGGGGTGTCGGATCGTGTCGCGAGTGCCCGCACCGAACGCGGTGAGGTCGTGCTGCTGCGCCGGGACGGGGCCTTGGAGCTCCGGGTCAACGGCGTGTTCGTCATGGACACCGTGCACACCGAGACCGAACGGCTGCTCGCCAGCGCCACGCTGCGCGCGGCCGTCCGGACCGACGGGGTTCGGGTGCTGATCGGTGGTCTGGGCCTGGGTTTCACCTTGCGCGAAGTGCTGGCCGACCCGCGGGTGCGCGAAGCGCACGTCGTCGAGATCGAGCCCGACCTGCTCGACTGGCACCGCAGCGGGCTGATCCCGAAAACCGCCACCGCGATCCAGGACCACCGGGTCGTGTTCAGCGTCGGTGACATCACCGAGGTGATCGGCGCGCAGCCGCCGGAAAGCTTCGACGTCCTGCTGCTCGATGTGGACAACGGCCCGGATTTCCTCGTCTACGAAGCGAATTCCGCGATCTACCGGAGCGATTTCCTGAGCCGGTGCGCAAAAGTGCTCGCCCCGAACGGCACGGTCGCGATCTGGTCGGCCGACACCGCGCCGGAGTTGCGCGCCGCGATGCACGCGGTTTTCGGCAACTGCGAAGAAATCGCGATCCCGGTGGAGCTGGGCCGTGCGAGAACGACCTACCACCTATTCCTGTCCGGCCGGTAGCAGGTCGAGTTCGAGCAGGCTGGGCTCCAGGACGCCTTCCAGCACCAGCAGGCGCCGCTTGGCCTCCAGTCCGGGGCCGAACCCGCCAAGCCCGCCACCGCTGGCCAGCACCCGGTGGCACGGCACGAGCAACGGCACCGGGTTGCTGCCCATGATGGTGCCGACCGCCCGCGATGCCTCCGGCCGCCCGGACAACTCCGCCAACCGCTTGTAGCTCACCGTCTCGCCGAACGGCACCAGCTCGTACAACGTGCGCAGCACGTGCAACCGCAGCCCCTCCAGGGGCGACCACTCGATCGGCACGTCGAACTCGCGGCGCCGCCGCGCGAAGTACTCGTCGAGCTGCCGTGCGGCATCGACCGCGATGCCGGTGTCCCGGCTCAGCTCGGCCCCGTCGAACTCGCCGAGCACCGCATCCGGTCCGGCGAAGGCCACCTGGCGCACCCCCGATTCGGCGGCGACCACCGTCAGCTCCCCGACCGGGCTGGCGACCGCGCTCCACGACAGCGACATGTCCGGCAGAGTACCGCTGAGCACCGACAACAGGCGATGCGCAAGATCATGGCGGCTTCCCGCAAACGTTCGCGCGACCAGGCCGGTTCGCTGTATCGCGGGTTAGGCTCCGAAACATGTCCGCAACCTACGCCCACCGGCGTCACGCCGTCCGCGCTCGCCTGCGCGAGAACGAGCTGGACGCGATCTTGGTGACCGATCTGCTCAACATCCGCTACTTGACCGGCTTCACCGGATCCAACGCCGCGCTGGTGGTGCACGCCGCCGACGAGCCGGGCGCGGAGCAGCGGACGGTGTTCTGCACCGACGGTCGCTACCTGACCCAGGCCGAAGCGCAGGTGCCGGATCTGGCGCGCGTCATCGACCGGGCGAGCGACCTGGAGCTGGCCAAGCGGATCGGCGCCGAGGCCACCGAACACCGCCGCGTCGGGTTCGAGAGCCAGCACGTCACCGTCGACCGCTGCGATGCGCTGGCCGACGCCGCGGGCAAGGCCGATTTGGTGCGCGCGCCGGGCATCGTCGAGAAGTTGCGGCTGATCAAGGACGAAACCGAGATCGAAGCGCTGCGGATGGCCTGCGCCGCCGCCGACCGGGCGCTGGCCGACCTCATCGAGCACGGCGGGTTGCGCCCCGGCCGCACCGAACTGGAGGTGGCTCGCGAACTGGAGACCCGGATGCTCGACCACGGTGCGGCCGGTCCGTCGTTCGCGACGATCATCGCCGCCGGGTCGAACTCCGCGGTGCCGCACCACCGGCCCACCGACCGGGTCCTGGCGTCCGGAGACCTGGTGAAGATGGACTTCGGCGCGCTGGTCGACGGCTACCACTCGGACATGACCCGCACCGTGGTGCTCGGCAACGCTGCGGACTGGCAACGCGAGATCTACGAGCTGGTGCGTGCGGCGCAGACCGCTGGACGCGGCGCGGTGCAGGTCGACGCCGACGTCAAGGCCGTGGACACCGCGGCCCGCAGCGTGATCGCGGACGCGGGCTACGGGGAGCAGTTCCTGCACGGCTTGGGGCACGGTGTGGGCCTGGAGATCCACGAGGCACCGATGTTGTCGCAGCGGGGGGACGGTAGAATCAGCGCCGGGATGGCGGTCACCGTCGAGCCTGGCGTCTACCTACCAGGGCAGGGCGGGGTCCGCATCGAGGACACGCTGGTCGTGCGTCCCAGCACACCGGAGCTCCTCACCTTGACGACGAAGGAGCTCGTCGAAGTCTGACGCACACCGCTGGAATCCGGTTCGCGTTCCGACGAAACACGCCCAAGCCATCACCGCAGGAGAGACCCCCACCGTGGCAACCACGAACGACCTGAAGAACGGACTGGTGCTCAACATCGACGGCCAGTTGTGGAGCGTCGTGAACTTCCAGCACGTCAAGCCCGGCAAGGGCGGCGCCTTCGTGCGCACCACTTTGAAGAACGTGCTCTCCGGCAAGGTGGTGGACAAGACCTTCAACGCCGGGGTGAAGGTGGACACCGCGAACGTCGACCGCCGCGAGATGACCTACCTCTACAACGACGGCGCCGACTACGTGTTCATGGACACCGACACCTACGACCAGGTCGGCATCTCGGCCGATGTCGTCGGCGAGGCGGCGAACTACATGTTGGAGAACAGCTCGGTGGTCGTGGCACGGCACGACAACGACCCGCTGTACGTGGAGCTGCCCGCCTCCGTCGAGCTGGAGATCTCGCACACCGATCCGGGTCTGCAGGGCGATCGCTCGACCGGCGGCACCAAGCCCGCCACCCTGGAGACCGGTGCCGAGATCCAGGTGCCGCTGTTCCTCAACACCGGTGACAAGGTGAAGGTCGACCCGCGCGACGGCCGGTACCTCAGCCGCGTCAGCGCCAAATGATCGCCTGCCCGTCCGCCGCGGGAGTCGCTCCGGCCGGAAAGAGGGTGTGAGGTGGGTTCTCGGAGCAAGGCGCGCAAGCGCGCCGTGGACTTCCTCTACGAAGCCGATCAACGCGACATCGACCCGGTGACCCTGCTGGCCGATCGGGTCGGTTCGCCGGACGTGCCGCCGGTCAGCGAGTACACGATCACCCTGGTGGAGGGCGTCAACGCGAACCGCGAGCGGATCGACGAACTGCTCACCCAGCACGCCGAGGGTTGGACGCTCGGTCGGATGCCCGCCGTGGACCGCGCGGTGCTGCGGTTGGGCCTGTACGAGTTGCTGTGGAGCGACGACGTGCCGCCAGCGGTGGCCATCGACGAGGCGGTGGAGCTGGTCAAGGCGCTGTCCACGGACGACTCACCGCGCTTCGTCAACGGAGTCCTGGGGCGCATCGCGGGCATCGCGCACCGCCTCCGCAAGTCGGTGCGCCCGGAGCAACCCGCAGACCAAGTCTCCGAATAACTTCGCCCGCCGACCCGGCACCTGCTTTGCACCTGCTGCCCACGCACCGCGCTCTCGCGCGCGGTTGAGCCCGGCGCGGTCCCTTCCGAGACGAGGCCGCAGGCCGCTCCGATCACGCGCCGAACCAGACGAGCTACGCGTGAGGGGCACCCTTCACCAACTTAGTTGGTGAAGGGTGCCCCTCACGCGAATAAGACGAAGGGGCACCTGTTGCGACTTCTGGTCGTCGGGTGCCCCGTTCACGTCACCCGGCCCTCACCTGTTCGAGCGGGGCCGGGTGTGTTGTCACTCCTCCCGGGCTGGGCGGGCCTCCGGCGGAAGCACGCCCCAGTCGATGAGCTGCTCGGTGAGCTCGCCCGGCGTCATGTCGTAGATGATGGCCAGGGATCGCAGGTCCTCGGTGCGGATGGACAGCACCTTGCCGTTGTAGTCACCGCGCTGGCTCTGGATGGTGGCCGCGTAGCGGGCCAGCGGGCCCACCTTCTCAGCGGGCAGCTGCTGCAGCCGTTCCAGGTTGATCACAACTTTGGTGGCGGGCTCGGCGCCGGATGGCACCCGGCCCTCCGGAAGCAGTTCCGCGACCGGAACTCCGTAGAAGTCGGCCAGTTCGGCCAGCTTCTGCACGGTCACCGCACGGTCGCCTCGCTCATAGGACCCGACGACCACGGCCTTCCACCGCCCGCCAGACTTCTGCTCGACGCCGTGCAGCGACAGACCCTGCTGCTGGCGGATAGCGCGGAGCTTGCTGCCCAGCGCCTTGGCGTAGTCGCCCATGTGGCGTTTCTCCGTTCGTTCGCCCCGTCAGCCGATAACGGCGACCGGGGAGCAAAGCTCAGATCGATACGGAGAGTAATGTTCGCTCGCAAGCGTCACCAGGTCAAGTTGGTCTTTCTCGGCAATGCGGCGAACGCCACCACACCACCCGGACGATTGACCTGTCGGCGCTGATAGCGTACAAGGCAGCCCGGCAGTCCGCAGTGGCTTCTGAGCCCAGGATTGCGGGGCAGGTCACACACCATCCTTTAAGGACCCGTCCAGTGAGGCGGGGAAGGAGGTCCACCGTGGCGTCACGCCGACCGGCGGACGCGGCGGAACCGGTCGAGCAGCGTGAGCTGCTCTCGGCCGGTGACGTTGCGCGCACGATTGCCCGGATTGCCCACCAGATCATCGAGAAGACCGCGCTGGACACGGCGAACAGCGACGTAGTGCTGCTGGGCATCCCCACCAGGGGGACTTCGCTGGCCCGGCGGCTGGCCGCGAAGATCAGCGAGTTCAGCGGGGTGACGGTGCCCACCGGCACCCTGGACATCACGCTCTACCGCGACGACCTGCGGCAGCGCCCGAACCGTCCGCTGGAGCCCACCAACCTGCCGACGCGGGGCATCGACAACGCGCTGGTCGTGCTCGTCGACGACGTGCTGTTCTCCGGCCGCACCGTGCGCGCCGCCCTCGACGCCCTGCGCGACCAGGGCCGACCGCGGGCGGTGCAGCTGGCGGTGCTGGTCGATCGGGGGCACCGCGAGCTGCCGATCCGCGCCGACTACGTCGGCAAGAACATCCCGACTTCGCGCTCCGAAGACGTCGCCGTCCAGCTCGAAGAGACCGACGAGACCGATGGCGTGGTGCTGCTGCGGCGAGAGGGAGGCGAGTGATGCGCCACTTGTTGTCCACCGAGGGGTTGGACGCGGCCACCGCGACGAGCCTGCTCGACACCGCCGACACCCTGAAGCAGACGCTGCTCGGGCGCGAGGTCAAGAAGCTGCCGACGCTGCGCGGCCGGACAGTGGTGACCTTGTTCTACGAGAACTCCACCCGCACCCGGGTGTCCTTCGAGGTCGCCGGGAAGTGGATGAGCGCCGACGTGATCAACGTCTCGGCCAGCAGTTCTTCGGTCGGAAAGGGCGAGTCGCTGCGCGACACCGCGCTGACGCTGGCCGCCGCCGGAGCGGACTGCGTGATCATCCGGCACCCGGCCTCCGGCGCGGCGCACCGGCTGGCCGGTTGGCTGGACGAGGTCGGCACGCAGGTCATCAACGCGGGCGACGGCATGCACGAGCAC
Organism: Saccharopolyspora soli; assembly: GCF_022678645.1. Taxonomy (GTDB): domain Bacteria; phylum Actinomycetota; class Actinomycetes; order Mycobacteriales; family Pseudonocardiaceae; genus Saccharopolyspora; species Saccharopolyspora soli. The sequence goes on from NZ_JALBWV010000029.1 coordinate 86,440, forward strand.
CCCACCCAGGCGCTGCTGGACGCCGCGACGTTGCGCGAGCGGCTGGGTGACTTGGCCGGGCGCCGCATCGCGATCGTCGGCGACCTGCTGCACAGCCGGGTGGCGCGCTCGAACGTGCACCTGCTGCGCACCCTCGGCGCCGAGGTGGTGCTGGTCGCGCCGCCGACGTTGGTGCCCGTCGGGGCGTCGCACTGGGGCGCGGAGGTCTGCCACGACCTGGACCCGGAGCTGCCGAAGCTGGACGCGGTGATGATGCTGCGGGTCCAGGCCGAGCGGATGCACGGCGGGTTCTTCCCGTCGGCGCGCGAGTACTCGATCGCCTACGGGCTCAACGAGGCGCGGCTGGGCAGGTTGCCCGAGCACGCGGTGGTCCTGCACCCCGGTCCGATGCTGCGCGGCATGGAGATCGCGCCAGCGGTGGCCGATTCGCCACGCGCCGCCATCACCCAGCAGGTCAGCAACGGCGTGCACGTGCGGATGGCGGTGCTCTACCACCTGCTGGCCGGAGAGGAGATCGCAGCATGAGCCGGGTGCTGCTGAAGGAGGTCCGCCCGTACGGTGCGGATGAGCCGGTGGACGTGCTGATCGTCGGCGAGGTCATCGCCGAGATCGGCCCGGATCTCGATGTGGACGCTGACGAGATCGTGCACTCCGGTGGTGCCGTGGCGCTGCCGGGCTTCGTGGACCTGCACACCCACCTGCGGGAACCGGGCCGGGAGGACGCCGAAACCGTCGAGACGGGTTCGATGGCCGCCGCGCTCGGTGGCTACACCGCGGTTTTCGCGATGGCCAACACCGACCCGGTCGCCGACAACGCAGTGGTCGTCGAGCACGTGTGGCGCCGGGGCCGCGAGGTCGGACTGGTCGACGTGCATCCGGTCGGCGCGGTGACCGTGGGGCTGGCGGGCGAGAAACTGGCCGAGTTGGGCACCATGCGCCGCAGCGCCGCCGAGGTCCGGGTGTTCTCCGACGACGGCCATTGCGTGCACGACCCGCTGATCATGCGGCGCGCGCTGGAGTACACGAAGTCGTTCGGCGGCCTGATCGCGCAGCACGCCGAGGAGCCGCGGCTGACCGTCGGCGCGCAGGCGCACGAGGGTGCGAACGCCGCGCGGCTGGGCCTGGCGGGCTGGCCCGCACCGGCCGAGGAAGCGATCGTCGCCCGCGACTGCCTGCTCGCCGGGCACACCGGCGGCACGCTGCACATCTGCCACGTCTCCACCGAGGGCACCGCCGAGATCCTGCGCTGGTGGAAGTCCCGCAAGTCCGCGTGCCGGGTGTCGGCCGAGGTCACGCCGCACCACCTGCTGCTCACCGACGACCGGCTGAACAGCTACGACCCGGTCAACAAGGTCAACCCGCCGCTGCGCACCGACGCCGATGTGCTGGCGCTGCGGCAGGCGCTCGCCGACGGCACCGTGGACTGCGTGGCCACCGACCACGCACCGCACGCCGCGCAGGACAAGGACTGCGAGTGGTCCGCCGCGAGCCCCGGCATGCTCGGCCTGCAGACCGCGCTCGGCATCGTGGTGCAGACGATGGTGCGTCCCGGCCTGCTGGACTGGCGGGGCGTGGCGCGGGTGATGAGCGAGCGGCCCGCCGAGATCGCCGGGCTGACCGACCAGGGCCGACCGGTCGCCGCGGGCGAACCGGCGAACTTGGTGCTGGTCGAACCGGACGCCGAGTGGACGGTGCGCGGCGCGGAACTGGCCAGCCTCGGCGAGAACTCGCCGTTCGAAGGCATGCGGTTGCCCGGCCGGGTGGTCGCGACGTTGCTGCGCGGACGGCTCACCGCGCACGAAGGCAAGGTGAGGCGCTGATGGAACGCTTGCTGTGGGTGCTCGGTCTCGTCGCGCTGCTCGCGCTGGTGTTCTTCGGGATGCGGCGCGGCTGGGTGCACCGGGCCCGTCGACAGGCCGCCGAACTGCCGGACTTCCCGGTGCCGCCTGCCGAGCCGGGTGAGCAGTTGCTGCCCGCAGCGTCCGGCATGTACGTCGGCACCACCAAGGCGACCGACTGGCAGGACCGCATCGCCGTCGGGGACATCGGCCACCGCGCCAACGGCACCGCGCACCTGCACGCTTCGGGGCTGCTGCTGCGCCGGACCGGAGCCAGTGCGCTGTGGATCCCGGCGGAGTCCATCGTGGACTGCCGGTTGGACCACAAGCTGGCCAACAAGGTGGTGCCCGGTGCCGGACTGGTCGTGGTGACCTGGCGGCTGGGCGATCAACTGCTGGACACCGGGTTCCGCGGCGACGACAAGGCAGCGCAAACCGACTGGGTCGAAGCCGTCCGCGCACTGGCGCCCGCCGACGAAGTCGTGAGTGCGAAAACCGGCTGGAGCCGGTTTTCGCACTCACGCTAGATGCTTGCTTCCGAGGGGGCGGCGGTCATAGGTGTTCAGGATGCGGCCGCCATGGTCGGCATCGGAACTGGTCGCTTGCGCTCGTGTGTTAGCGTCCCTGACGACTTCTCACCGTAGGGTCCAGCCCTCGCCATCCAGCCTCCTCGTGTCCGGTGACACCGGGAAGGTGGAAGTCACACCAGATCCTGACAAGGGGTGTGACGATGGGTGCTGCCCAGGCAGCAGATCCGGCTGTGGAAGCCGTCGATCTGGTCAAGACTTATCCGGCGGGCCGGAACAAGCGGCCGGTCACGGCATTGCGGGGACTGAGCTTCTCCGCGGCGAGGGGGAGCGTCTTCGGGCTGCTTGGCCCGAATGGGGCCGGCAAGTCGACCACGGTGAAGATCCTCTCGGCGCTCTCAGCCGCCGACTCGGGATCGGCACGCGTGGCTGGAATCGATGTGGTGACGCAGCCCGAGCGGGTGCGCCGGGCGATCGGGTTCGTGTCCCAGAAGCCCAGCACGGACCCGATGGGCACCGCGACCGAGAACCTGCTGCTCGCCGGGCGCCTCCACGGGATGTCCCGCCGGGATGCCGTGGCGCGGGCCCGTGAGCTTCTCGACAGGTTCGGCCTGGCCGACGCCGCGAACCGGCTGGTGCAGACGTACTCCGGCGGCATGGCGCGCAAGCTCGACGTCGCTCTCGGCCTGATGCACCGCCCCCAGGTGCTCTTCCTCGACGAGCCGACGACGGGGCTCGACCCCCACGCCCGGAGCGAGATGTGGGCCGAGGTCGCCCGGATGGCCGGGGAGGAGCAGATGGCGGTGCTCCTGACGACGCACTACCTGGAGGAGGCCGACCACCTCGCCGACCGTCTCGCGATCGTCGATCACGGCACCGTGGTCGCTGCGGGCACCCCGGATGAGCTCAAAAGCGGCCTGCGTGGCGACGGGGTGCACGTTGAGCTCGCCCAGGCCGACGACAAAGCGCTCCCGGTGCTGCAGACGGTGCCCGAGTTGCGTGACATCACCATGGCCGGGAGCGCTGTCCGCGGCCGTACCGACGATGGTGCTCGGGCGTTGCGACCCGTGCTTGCTGCGCTCGAGGAAGCGGGCATCGCTGTGAGCTCCGCGACGCTCGCCCGGCCCTCGCTCGACGACGTCTACCTCCGGCACACCGGCCGCACTCTCGACGCCGACACGGCCCTGAAGACCCTGGAGGCGACGAAGTGACCACCGCACCCGCGCGCCTCGCCAGTTCGCGCCCGCTGACCGTGATCATGCACTCCGCGCTCCTGACCGGTCGGCTGCTGCGCACTCTGCGGCGGATGCCTACCTTCCTCGTCATCGGCCTCGTGCAGCCGGTGATCTGGCTGCTGCTGTTCGGGCAGCTCTTCCACTCGGTTGTGAACTTGCCCGGGTTCGCGCACGGCGACGGCGGCTTCCTGCAATTCCTCACGCCGGGCGTGGTGATGATGACCGCGCTGTTCGCGAGCGCGTGGGCAGGAACGACTTACCTCCAGGACATCGACCGCGGCGTGATGGACCGGATGCTCACGTCGCCTGCCAGTCGGGGCGCCATGGTGATCGCGACCATGGCCTACCAGGCGATCCAGACGCTCATCCAGAGTCTGATCATCGTGGCCATTGCCCTGGTCGCTGGTGCCCGGTTCCCCGGGGGCGTCGCTAGCGTCGGCGTCACACTCCTCGCCGCAGTGCTGCTGACCCTGATCTTCTCGGCGCTGTCCGACGCCGTCGCCCTGCTGACCCGCCAGCAAGCGACGCTCATCGCGATCTCCCAGTTCACCACGTTGCCGCTCATGTTCCTAAGCTCGGCCGTGATGGACCTCGGCCTCGCCCCTGGCTGGGTCGATCACGTCGCCGACTACAACCCCATGAAATGGGCGGTCGTTGCGGCCCGGGGGGCGATGCTCGCCCACACCGACTGGAGCACGGTCTGGGCACACCTGGGGCTGCTCACAGCGGCAGCCCTCGTGATGGGCCTGCTGTCCACACGCGCATTCCGCACCTACCGAACGTCGGCCTGACACAGCCGATCGGGGCCAGGTGACGGCGCGACGGGCCTGCCGGGCACAGGTGAGGTGTCCTTGGAAGCAATCATCTAGGACACCCCGCCTCCCGAGGTCCTCGCGAGGACAGCCTTAGTGATCCGCGGTGCGTTGGCCGACGCGGTAGGTGCCCGCGGCTCTGATGTGGTCGATCATGATCCGCTCGGCCTTCGCGCCGTCTCCTGCTTCGAGCGCGTCGAGCAGTTCGGCGTGTGCTTCGAGGTGGCGTCGCGTGTGCTCCGGGTCGAGCCAGAGCGACGCCTCGGTCGGCACCGGGTAGCTGTTGCGCACCGCGCGGGCGTGTTGGCCGAGGAAGGCCGGGCCGCCGATGTCGGCGATCGCCAGGTGCAGTTCCTGGCTCTGCTCGCCGAGTCCGTCCCGGTCGCCCTCGACGGCGGCGCGGACCATCGCGTCGTGGCGGATGCGCAGCTGGGCGAGCTGTTCTCCGGTGATCCGGTCGGCGGCCAGCCGGGCGCCGAGACCTTCGACCACCGCGCGGACGTTGTAGTACTCGAACAGCGCTTCGTCGCTGAGATCGATCACGGTCGCGCCGTAGTGGCTCTGGTAGCTGACCAGGCGATCGTTCTCCAGGCGCCGCAGGGCTTCCCGTACCGGGGTGATCGACACGCCCAGGCGCTCAGCCAAGGGAGCGGCCTTCAGCTGGGTGCCACCGGGGATCTGCGCACTGCGGATCTCGCGCAGCAGCACGTGGTAGACGTAGTCCGCCTTGCTCATCGGCGGACGGTTGGCCGTCGGCTCCGGCATGCCCATCCTTCGGCTAGTCGATCTGCGTCGAGTATCCCGTACCGCCTGGTTGCCCGAAGCAGGGCTTGACTTACTACATACATCTTATAAGTTATCGCGCCATGACGAGTCTTGCCGGGCTTCGGGTGATCGACGCCGCCACGCTGTTCGCCGGACCGTCCGCGGCGATGCTGCTGGGCGACTTCGGCGCCGACGTGATCAAGATCGAGCATCCGCGACGAGGCGATCCCGCGCGCGGCCACGGCGTGCTGAAGGACGGCGTTGGGTTGTGGTGGAAGACCCTCTCGCGCAACAAGCGCACCGCCGCGGTCGACCTGTCCCAATCCGATGGGCAAGCGGTCCTGCGGCGGCTGGCGGAAACCTCCGACGTGCTGATCGAGAACTTCCGGCCGGGCACGCTCGAACGCTGGCACCTGGCGCCCGCCGACCTGCTGGAAATCAACCCGCGGCTGATCGTGGCCCGGATGACCGGCTTCGGGCAGTTCGGTCCGATGGCCGCCCAGCCCGGCTTCGGCACCCTGGCCGAGGCGATGAGCGGCTTCGCCGCCAGCACCGGCGAACCGGACGGCCCGCCGGTGCTGCCGCCGCTGGCGCTGGCCGACGGCATCGCCGGGCTGGCCATGGCGTACGCGATCATGGTCGCGGTTCGGGCCAGGGAAGGCAGCGGGCACGGCCAGGTCATCGACATGGCCATCATCGAGCCGATCCTGGGCCTGCTCGGCCCGCAGATGACCGCGTACCGGGCGCTCGGCGTGGTCCCGAAGCGCACCGGCAACCGCTCGAACAGCAACGCGCCGCGCAACACCTACCGGACCCGCGACGGCCGCTGGCTGGCGATCTCCACCAGCACCCAGTCGATCGCCGAACGCGTCATGACGTTGGTGGGACGGCCCGAGATCGCCGAGCAACCCTGGTTCAGCACCGGGGCCGGACGGGTCGCGCACGTCGAGGAGCTGGACGCGGCGGTCGCCTCCTGGATCGCCGAGCGCGACGCCGACGAGGTGATCGCGGCCTTCACCGAGGCGCAGGCCGCGATCGCGCCGATCTACGACGTCGCCGACATCGCGAAGGACCCGCAGTACGCCGCGCTGGGCACGTTCGTCGACCTGCCCGATGAAGAGCTCGGCAGCGTGACTTTGCAGAACGTGCTCTTCCGGCTGTCCGGCACACCGGGTGAGGTCCGCTGGCCCGGCCCGCCGCTGGGCAAGCACACCGACGAGGTGCTCGCCGAATCCGGTTATGCCGCCGAGCAGATCGAAGAACTGCGCCGGACGGGGGTCGTGGCATGACGACGCCGATCACCTGGCTCTACGTGCCCGGCGACCGCCCGGACCGCTTCGAGAGAGCTGCGGCCAGCGGTGCCGATGTGGTGATCATCGATCTCGAAGACGCCGTTGATGTGAGCCGGAAGGACCAGGCGCGGGACAACGCCGTGGCGCACCTGGCCGGGACCAGGGGCGGTCCGGAGGTGCACGTTCGGATCAACGACCTGGCGACCCAGCGCGGCCGGGCGGACCTGGCGGCCTTCGCCGACGTTGCGGGGTTGGCCGGGGTGCGGCTGCCCAAGGTCGAGTCGCCGACCGACCTGGATGTCCTCGACGAGGTCTTCGGCGACCGAGCGATGCCCGCGTTCCCACTGCTGGAATCCGCGCGGGGCCTGGCGAACGCGCATGCCATCGCGGCGCATCCGCGCACCGCCGGGATCGCGTTGGGGGAGCAGGACCTCCTCGCGGAACTGTCCATCGACGAAGCCGCCCTGGACCAGCTGCGCCTGCAAGTCGTCGTCGCAGCGGCGGCGGCCGGGCTGGGACCGGTGCCGATGTCGGTGTACGCCAACGTCCGGGACGAAGCGGGGCTGCTCGATTCCTGCCGACGCGGCCGAAGCCTCGGCCTGTTCGGCCGAACCGCGATCCATCCGAGCCAGATCCCGTTGATCCGCAAGGCGTTCCGGCCCACTGAGGCGGAAATCTCCCGTGCTCGGGACGTGGTGGAAGCCGCGGCACGGGCCGAAGTCGACGGCGTCGGCGCGCTCGTCCTGCCCGACGGCCGGTTCGTCGACGCCCCCATCGTCGCCAAAGCCCGCCGCGTTCTCGCGCTGGCCGAGGAGATCTCGCAACACCCCCGGTAATCGAACGCTCCACGATCAAAGGAGATCTCGTTGTGGGCGTAGCAATATGGGCGCTGATCTGCTATATCGGCGTGATCGTCGGTTGGAACGCGGTGCTCAAGCGCAACATCGGCGAGGCGATGCTCATCGGGTTCGTGGTGGTCTGCCTCTTCGGCGGTTCCAACGCGCTCGAACTGGCCTGGGCCGGGCTCGACGACGCGCTTTCCGAAGAGGTGGTCTTCGCCGCGCTGGCCTTCGTCTTCATGGGCTACCTGATGACCCGGCTCGGCCTGATCGACCGGCAGGTCACGCTGCTCAACTCGGTGTTCGGCCGACTGCGCGGCGGCTCGGCCTACGTGTCCACGGCCACCGCGGCGTTGCTCGGCGGCCCGGCCGGGTCGGGCTCCGGAGTCGCCGCCTCGGTCGGCTCGGTCACCATCCCGTGGATGGTCCGGTCCAACTGGCGGCCGGAGCTGGCCGCGTCGCTGGTGGCCGGGAACGCTGGGCTGGGCATCTCGATCCCGCCGAGCTCGTCGATGTTCCTGCTGCTGGGCTCGGCGGCGGTGGCGCCGGTGCTCACCGCCGACCAGTTCATCGTCGCCGCGTTCGTCGGCGGGTTGTGGACGGTGCTGCACCGCTTCGTGGTGGTGTTCATCTGGGTCCGCCGGTTCCGGGTGGACGCCATGGACGCGGCCGACATCGCCCCGTTCCGCGTCGCGCTGCGGCAGGGAGCGGCTTCGCTGCTGGTCTACCTCGGCATCGCGATCCCGGTGCTGATGACGCTGGACATCGGCGTGCGGTTCCTGGAATCCCGGCTCGGCGACGCCGCCGACGACATCAGCATCGTGGTGTGGATCCCGGTGTTGACCATCATCGGGACGCTGCTGGTCGGCTGGAAGCGGCTACCGCGCACGGCACGCGGCTGGAGCGAAGTGCTCGGCGACATGGCGCCCCGGTACGCGGTCATCGGCGCGACGCTGTTGTTCGCCTTCGCCGCCGCGGCCAGCCTCGGCGAGCTCGGACTGGTCGACCAGCTCACCGCGATCATGAACAACATCCACGCCCCGCTCTGGGTGATCGTCTCGCTGGTCGGCGTGCTGATCGTGATCATCGCCGCGCCGCTGACCGCCACCGCCACCATCGCCGCCATCGGCGGTGTCGCCTTCAGCGCCCTGACCAGCGCAGGTGTCGCACCGGCCGTGGCGGCGACGGTGATCCTGATCTTCGCCTCGACCGAGGGCGCGTCGCCGCCCGGTGCGGCACCGATCTACATCGCCAGCGGGATCGCCGGGGTCGACCCGGCCCGCACGTTCGTCCGCCTGATCCTCTGGTTCGTGATCCCGACGCTGGTCATCGGCGTGCTGATCGCGACAGGTGCGTTACCGCTGTTCGTCTAGGAAGGAATTCCCATGCCTGCCGATCTCGCCCGCCGGATCACCATGCCGCTGTTCAAATGCGGACTGGCCATCCTCTTGCTGCTCGGCATCATCGTCGTCGGTGCCCAGGCGATCGGTGTGCTCACCGGCAACGCCGCGCTGGTCTCCGGAGTCGTCGACGGCCTGGGCAAGGCGATGACCATCGCCGCAGGGGTCACCGGCCTGCTCGGCTTCGCCATGTCCTACCTCTTCAAGTGGCAGCAGACCGGGGAGGACTGACGCAGTGGGGTTGACCTCTAGTTAAGTGGAAGGTTCAAGCTGGGCTCGACCGCGATCACGTCGCATCGAAGGGGCACTAGCATGGAGAGTTCAGTGGACCGAACGGTGTTCGACTCCGCCTACGAGTCGAACACCGCGCCGTGGGTGATCGGCGCGCCGCAACCGGCCATCGTCGAGCTCGAACGGGCCGGTGGCATCAGCGGTGCGGTGCTCGACCCCGGCTGCGGCGCCGGGGAGCACACGATCCTGCTGACCAAGCTGGGCTACGACGTGCAGGGGGTCGATTTCTCCGCGTGGGCGATCGGGCGAGCTCGGGCCAACGCCGCCCAGCAGCAGGTAGACGCCCGTTTCGAGGTCGCCGATGCGCTGCACCTCGGCGGCGAGCCGCGCTTCGACACCGTCGTGGACAGCGCGTTGTTCCACGTCTTCGACCTGGAGAGCCAGCTGGCCTACGTGCGCGGTCTGCACGGGGTGTGCCGGGCCGGGGCCAGAGTGCACATCCTGGCGCTCGCCGAGACCGAACCGGCCTTCGGGCCGGTTGTCCGCGAAACCGTGTTCCAGGAGGTCTTCGGCGAAGGCTGGCGGTTGGAGGGGGTGCGGCCGAGCAGCTACCAGGGCGTCGCGCGCGGTGAGCACGCGGTGGCGTTCAGCGTCGAGGACGGTGCGCTGGTCGAACTCCCGGCCTGGCTGGCCACCGCCACCCGCCGCTGAAGTCCACTGTGGAACCCTGGGGGTGTGGTCCCGGCCGTGCGCAGCTGGCACACTGGGTGGATGACCGAGGATGCTGCGTGCGCGGTGGCGCACGGTGAAGTTCCGGTGGACACCGGTGGCCGCACGCTGGTGGCGGTTTTCGCCTCGCCAGTGGCGGACTTCCTGCTGCGCTACGGCCGGGACCTCGGCTTCCGGCCGGTGCTGGTCGAGCCGGACGCCGAGCGGGCGACGCCCGACGGCGTCGATGTGCGGTCAGCGGTGCCGGACCTGGGGCCCGAGGTGGACGTGGTGGTGACCGATCACCACCGCCCGGAACTCGGGACGGTGTTGCGGGACGTGCTGGCGCACGACGCGCGCTGGGTGGGCATCATGGGCAACCCGCGCCACGTCGGTCCGCACGTGGCCGCGCTCCAGGAACTGGGCGTACCGGACACCGAGATCAAGCGGGTGCACCGGCCCATCGGGCTGAACATCGGCTCCCGGACGCCGCCGGAGATCGCCATCGCGACCCTGGCTGGTCTGCTGGCTGATCGAAACGACAAACCGGGCGGCTTCGCCTTCTAGTCGGGTCGCGTTGCGTAGCGGCGCGGGTGGCATGCGTGAGAACGCTTGCGCCGCTGTGCGAATCGACTATCGCGCTGGCCGGGGTGTTCTGGTTATGCTCCGGACGCGCCCAGTGCTGGGCAACCGGCACTGGGCGTCCAAAGCAAGCCGGGAGGGCGCGTGGTGAGCGGGATCGCGTTTCGGGAACTGTCGCCGGTGTCCTTTTTGGAGCGTGCAGCGGCGGTGTTCGCCGATCGCCTGGCAGTCGTCGATGGCGAGCACCGCTACAGCTACGCGGAGTTCTGGGACCGCGCGCAACGGCTGGCCGGAATGCTTGCCGCGCACGGAATTCGGCCAGGAGACCGGGTCGCGGTCCTATCGCCCAACACCCACCTGCTGTTGGAGGCGCACTACGGGGTGCCGCTGGCCGGTGCGGTGCTGGTCGCGTTGAACACCCGCTTGGCGGCGCCGGAAATCGGCTACATCCTGGAGCACAGCGGCGCGGCACTGGTCATTGTGGACACCGAGCACCGGCAGGTCCTCGACGCGGCGATGTCCGGTCTCGACCTGCCGGTGCTCGGTTCGGACCAGTACGACCAGCTCCGCGACGCCGCGCGACCGCACCGCGTCGAGGTGGCCGACGAGCGCGGCCTGCTGTCGATCAACTACACCAGCGGCACCACCGGCCGTCCGAAAGGCGTGATGTACCACCACCGCGGCGCCTACCTGCAGGCGTTGGCGATGGCCTACCACGCGAAGCTCGACACGTCGTCGCGCTACCTGTGGACCTTGCCGATGTTCCACACCAACGGCTGGTGCTTCCCGTGGGCGGTGACGGCCGCCGGGGCGGTGCACCACTGCCTGCGCAAGGTCGTCGCCGAGGACATCTGGCGCGCGATCCGCATCGACGGCGTCACGCACTTCTGCGCCGCACCGACCGTGCTGGCGATGCTGGCCGAGCACCCCGAGGCTGCGAAGCCGGTCACCCAGCAGGTGCGGGTGTTCGCCGGTGGCGCTCCACCCTGGCCCGCGCTGTTGGCGCGGATGACCGAACTGGGCATCGACATCCGACACCTGTACGGCCTGACCGAGACCTTCGGCCCGGCGGTGGTGTGCGAGTGGCAGCCGGAGTGGGACGAACTTCCCATCGACCAGCGGGCCCGGCTGATCGCCCGGCAAGGCATCGCGAACGTGATCGCCGAACCGCTGCGCGTGGTCGACCTGGAGGGGCGCGACGTGCCCGCCGACGGGCAGACACCCGGCGAGATCCTGTTGCGCGGCAACGACGTGATGCTCGGCTACTACCGCGACGAAGCCGCGACCGCGGCGGCCTCGCTGGACGGTTGGTTCCGCAGCGGCGACCTCGGAGTCCGGCACCCCGACGGCTACGTCGAACTGCGCGACCGGATCAAGGACGTGATCATCTCCGGTGGCGAGAACATCACCTCGATCGAGGTGGAGAACGCGCTGACCGCGCACCCGGACGTCCTGGAGGCGGCCGTGGTGGGTGCCCCGCACCCGAAGTGGGGCGAGGTCCCCATCGCCTACGCGACGCTGCGCGGGACGGCGACGACCACCGAGACCGACCTGATCGACTTCGTCCGCGCCCGCATCGCCCACTTCAAGGCCCCGAAGCGGGTCATCTTCGGCGACCTCCCCAAGACCTCCACCGGCAAGCTCCAGAAGAACGTCCTCCGCGAACGCGCCCGAACCACCCAGCAAGGCGCTGCGCTGCTGGACTAGATCCGCGCGAAGCGGGAAATGGCGTTGTCGCCGCCCCGGCGCGCAGCGGCGACCAACTGCAGTACGTCGATGTGCTGACACCGTCCAGTTCGGACCTCTCCCGCACTCGGGCGTGGGTGATGGAGAACATCGGGGAGTCGATAACGGTGCAACGCATGGCTGAGCACAGCAACATGCCGCGCCGGACGTTCATCCGGCACTTCGAGAGCGAAACGGGAATGCCGCCGATGCGCTGGGTTGTCCTGCAGCGCGTACTCAGCGCTCGCCGACTGCTGGAGAAGTCGGACTGGTCGGTCGAGAAGATCGCGGCCGTGACGGGGTTCGGCACCGCCGCGAACTTCCGATCGGTTTTCCGGCGCGAGGTCGGGACCACACCCAGCGCTTACCGGAAAACGTCGGCTACCTGAATTCCGGTACCCCTGATCAGCTCACTCGTCTTGGAGGGCGTTCAGGACGGCTTGGCCGTATTTGGCGAGTTTTTGTTCACCGACTCCGCTGATGGCGGCCAGCTCGTCCAGAGTGGACGGTTGGATCGCGGCGATCTGCCGCAGCGTGGAGTCGTGGAAGATGATGAACGGCGCTTTGTTCTCTTCGCGGGCCGTGGCGGCGCGCCAGGCACGGAGTTGCTGGAAGATCGGCTCCGCCTCCGGTGGCATGTCCTGGGCTGCCTGCTTGCGGTCCTTGGACTTGGCCGGTGCGGAGGTGCGCTTGGGTTCGGTGCGCAGCAGGACTTGGCGCGGGTTCTCGCGGCGCAGCACTTCGCCGCTGGATTCGGTGAGGACCAGGGTGCCGAAGTCGCCTTCCACGGCGAGCAGGCGTTGGGCCAGCAGTTGGCGGATCACGCCGCGCCACTCGTTGTCGCTCAGGTCGGCACCAACGCCGAACACGCTCAGCGTGTCGTGCCGGAACTGTTCGATCTTGGCGGTCTTCTTGCCGCGCAGGATGTCGATGACCTGGCCAGCGCCGAACTTCTGATTGCGCTCGCGGTCGAGTCGGACCACGGTCGACAGCAACTTCTGCGCGGCGACCGTGCCGTCCCAGGACTCCGGCGGGGCCAGGCAGGTGTCGCAGTTCCCGCACGGCTGCGCCTGCTGGCCGAAGTAGGCGAGCAACTGGATGCGGCGACATTCGACGGTCTCGCACAGCGCGAGCATCGCGTCCAGGTGCCTCGACAGCGAGCGGCGGTGCGCGTCATCGCCTTCGGAGAGCTCGATCAGCTTTCGCTGCTGCACGACGTCTTGCAGGCCGTAGGCCATCCATGCGGTCGATGGCAGTCCGTCGCGGCCTGCGCGCCCGGTTTCCTGGTAGTAGCCCTCGACCGATTTGGGCAGGTCGAGGTGGGCGACGAAGCGCACGTCCGGTTTGTCGATGCCCATGCCGAAGGCGATGGTGGCGACCATGACCAGGCCGTCCTCGCGCAGGAACCGGGACTGGTGGGCGGCGCGGACCTCCTTGTCCAGACCCGCGTGGTAGGGCAGCGCGTCGATCCCGTTGGCGACCAGGAACTCCGCGGTCCGCTCCACCTCGGCGCGGGAGAGCCGGTAGACGATGCCCGCCTCACCGGCGTGCTCGGTGCGCAGCAGTTGCAGCAGTTGCTTCTTCGCGTCGTTCTTCGGCGCGATGCGGTACTGGATGTTCGGCCGGTCGAAGTCGGCGACGAAGTGCCGCGCCTCGGTCAGCTCCAGCCGGGTGGCGATCTCGCGGCGGGTCGCGTCGGTGGCAGTGGCGGTCAGCGCGATGCGCGGGATCGACGGCCAGCGCTCGTGCAGCACCGACAGGGCCAGGTAATCGGGGCGGAAGTCGTGGCCCCACTGCGCCACGCAGTGCGCCTCGTCGATCGCGAACAGCGAGACCTCGCCGCGGTCCAGCAGTTCCAGCGTCGAGTCCAGCCGCAGCCGCTCCGGCGCCAGGTAGAGCAGGTCGAGGTCACCGGAGACGAACGCGTCCTCGGTGCGGCGGCGTTGCTCGAAGGTCTGCGTCGAGTTGAGGAAGCCCGCGCGCACCCCGAGTTCGTTGAGCGCGTCGACCTGGTCCTGCATCAGCGCGATCAGCGGCGAGACGACGACGCCCACCCCGGACCGCACCAGCGCCGGGATCTGGTAGCACAGCGACTTGCCCCCGCCGGTCGGCATCAGCACCAGCGCATCGCCGCCGCTCACCACGTGCTCGACGATCTCCTGCTGCGCGCCGCGGAACGAGTCGTAGCCGAACACCCGCTGCAGGACGTGCTGGGCGTTGGTCACCTCGAAAGCAAGATCGGGGGAAGCCACGGCGCGCATCTTACGCAGCCCCGATGACGTGAACCGGTGCGCCGCCAGCTACGACATGCGGCGGTGTGTCGGGCTGAGCAGGTGGACGACCGGGGCTTGATCGCGGTCTGCTTGTGACCTGCGTCCCGTTGGGATGGGTTCCGGTTCACCGGGGAACATTTCGCAAGGAAGAATCGTTCGTGAAAGTAGTTGAAGATTGTAATAATCGGCTAGCGCGGGAGTTCGCATGCAGATCGGGATCTTCACGGTCGGCGACGTCACCACCGACCCGACCAACGGCCGCACCCCCACCGAGGCCGAGCGGATCAAGGCGATGGTGCGGATCGCGCTGAAGGCCGAGGAGGTGGGCCTGGACGTCTTCGCCACGGGTGAGCACCACAACCCGCCGTTCGTGCCGTCCTCGCCGACCACCATGCTCGGCTACGTCGCGGCGCGCACCGAGCGGCTGGTCCTGTCCACCTCGACCACGCTGATCACCACGAACGACCCGGTCAAGATCGCCGAGGACTTCGCGATGCTGCAACACCTGGCCGACGGCCGGGTCGACCTGATGATGGGCCGCGGCAACATGGGCCCGGTGTACCCGTGGTTCGGCCAGGACATCCGCCAGGGCATCCCGCTGGCCATCGAGAACTACCACCTGCTGCACCGGTTGTGGCGGGAGGACGTGGTCGACTGGGAGGGCAAGTTCCGCACCCCGCTGCAGTCGTTCACCTCGACGCCCCGGCCGCTGGACAACGTGCCGCCGTTCGTCTGGCACGGCTCCATCCGAAGTCCGGAGATCGCCGAGCAGGCCGCGTACTACGGCGACGGTTTCTTCGCCAATCACATCTTCTGGCCCAAGGAGCACACCGAGCGGATGGTGCGGCTGTACCGGCAGCGGTTCGAGCACTACGGGCACGGTTCGGCGGACCAGGCGATCGTCGGGCTCGGCGGCCAGGTGTTCATGCGGAAGAACTCGCAGGACGCGGTGCGAGAGTTCCGGCCGTACTTCGACCACGCGCCGGTGTACGGCGGCGGGCCGTCGTTGGAGGAGTTCACCCGCGAGACGCCGCTGACGGTCGGAAGCCCGCAGGAGGTCATCGACCGGACCCTGACCTTCCGCGACTACGTCGGCGACTACCAGCGCCAGCTGTTCCTGATGGACCACGCCGGGCTGCCGCTGAAGACCGTCCTGGAACAGCTCGACCTGCTCGGCGAGGAGGTCGTCCCGGTGCTGCGCAAGGAGTTCGAGCTGCTGCGGCCGAAGCACGTGCCGCAAGCGCCAACGCACGCCTCGCTGTTGGCCGCGGCCGAGGCGAAGAAATCGGAGGCGGTGAAATGAGCGACCGCAAACTGGTCGTCGTCTCGGCCGGGTTGAGCCAGCCGTCGTCCACCCGACTGCTGGCTGACCGGCTGGCGGCCGCGACCGCACGCGTCGTGCAGGTGCGCACCGAGGTGGTCGAGCTGCGCGATCACGCCAAGGACATCGCGAACAACCTGGTCACCGGATTTCCCGGCGGTGACTTGCGCGGGGTGCTCGACCAGGTGGCCACGGCGGACGGCCTGATCGCGGTGACGCCGATCTTCCAGGCGTCCTACAGTGGGCTGTTCAAGTCGTTCTTCGACGTGCTGGACAGCGATTCGCTGGTGGGCAAGCCGGTGTTGATCGGTGCGACCGGGGGATCGCCCCGCCACTCGCTCGCACTGGAACACGCGATGCGACCGATGTTCAGCTACCTGCGGGCAGTGGTGGTGCCGACGGCGGTTTACGCGGCATCCGAGGATTGGGGCACCGGTGGTGACGCGACGGCGTTGGCCGACCGAATCGAGCGCGCGGCAGGCGAGTTCGCCGCCCTGATCGATCAGCGTCCCGCCACGGCTCCACCCGATGCCTTCGCGGACCCGATCCCTTTCGAACAACTCCTCGCGCAACCCAGGAACTGAGGTTTGGGCCAGGAGGTGCCGCGCACGTCGGCCGACGGATACGGTGGCGGTATGACTGGCGATCGCATCCCGGCCGACGAGCGGGCTGGATTGGCCGACGTCCTTGCGCGACTGCGCGCCGAGGGCGTCGAATTGGTCGAGATGTCCTTTGTGGACAACGCGGGGAACGTGCGGGCGAAGTCGGTCCCGCTGGGACGGTTGCCCGCGGTGGCCCGCTTCGGCGTCGGGGCTTCGCCGTGCTTCGAAACGTTCACCTTCGACGATCAGATGGTGCTCGGCCGATATCTCGGCGGACCGGACGGTGATCTGCGGCTGGTGCCGGATCTGGACCGGTTGGTGCGGCTGGCGGCGCTGCCGGGCTGGGCCTGGGCGCCAGCCGACAAGTTCACCCAGGACGGGCAGCGCTTCGTCGCCTGCCAGCGAGCCTTCGCGGCTCGCCAGGTGCGCGCCGCCGCGGACGCCGGGCTGGCGGTGCTCGCCGCTTTCGAGCACGAATGGGCGCTGGGCGCGGTCGACACCGAGGAATTCGTGCCCGCTTTCACCGGCCCCGCCTACGGCCAGGTGCGGCTGGAGGCGACCGCCGACTACGCGCGCGAGCTGGTCGGCGCGTTGCACGAGCAGGGGCTGGAGGTGCAGCAGTTCCATCCGGAGTACGCGCTCGGCCAGGTCGAGCTGTCGGTGGCGGCGAAGGATCCGCTGGGAGCGGCGGACGACGCACTGCTGGTGCGGCACACGGTGCGAGCGGTCTCGCGGCGGCACGGCTGGCGCGCGAGCTTCGCTCCCTGCCTGGTTCCGGGCGGCGCGGGCTCCGGTGCGCACCTGCACCTGTCGGTGCACGGCGCGGACGGCAACCTGCTCGCCGACGGTCCCGGCCGCTACGGCCTGCAGCGCGCGGGGGAGGCGTTCCTGGCGGGTGTGCTGCGGGAACTTCCCGCACTGGTGGCCATCGGAAGTGGCAACCCGGCGAGCTTCCTCCGGCTGGAACCTTCCCGCTGGGCCGGGGTTTGGCAGGTGTGGGGCCGGGAGACGCGGGAGGCCGCGGTGCGGCTGATCACCGGCACGACCGGCACCGAGCAGTGGGCGGCCAACGCCGAGGTGAAATGCTTCGACGCCACCGCCAACCCGTATCTGGCGGTTGGTGCCGTGCTGGCGGCCGGTCTCGCCGGGATGCGCGAAGAACTGCGGCTGCCACCGGAGATCACCGGCGATCCGGCGGCGCTCAGCGACGACGAACGCGCTGCGGCGGGTATTCACCGGCTGCCCACCAACGCGTCGGAAGCCGCTGTTGCGCTGGAGGGATCGGAAGTGCTGGCCGACGCCCTGGGCGAGGAACTGCACGACGCGATCTGCACGGTTCGCCGCGCCGAAGCGGACCGCTTCGGCGACGTGGAACCGGACGAACTCGCGGCGCTCACCCGTTGGCGCTGGTGATCGGGAGATCCACAGTGGACATTTGCGGAGATCCACTGCTGATCGGGCCTTTTCGCCGATGATCTGATGTGGACCCGCACGCTCCGGTGTCGGCCGCACGCTGCGCAAGTATGCTCGTGCTGCTCGGCGAAGGGGAGGCGGCGATGGCTGAAGTTACCAACCCACCTGCCCGCAACACGCGTCCGCGCAACCGGCGTGCCCTGATCACCGCCGCCGCGGCGGACCTGTTCTACCGCCTCGGCTACGGGCGGGTCGGGATGAGCGACATCGCCGAGGCCGTCGGGGTCGGTTCGTCGGCGCTGTACCGGCACTTCGCGGGCAAGCAGCAGCTGCTGACCCGCGTCGTGCTCGACGAACTCCAGCCGTTCAGCGCCATCACCGCGCGCGTGGCCGAGCAGGACCTGGACCAGGTGGTCGCGCAGCTCGCCACGGCCGCGCTCGACCACCGCCAACTCGGAGTGCTGTGGCAGCGCGAGGCCCGGCAGCTGCCGGAGCAGCAGCGCGACGTGCTGCGCGAGGAGCTGCGCGGCGTCGCCAGCGGGCTCGCCGAGGTGGCGCGGGCCTTCCGGCCGGAGCTGACCGGTGCGGACGCCCGGTTCCGCGCTTGGTGCATGTTCAGCGTCCTCACCAGCCCCTCCTACCACCAGGTGGACCTGGCCCGGCGGGAGTTCGAGCAGCTGTTGCGGGCCATGGTCGTCGTCATCGGCACTCAGCCGCCGCAGCGGTTCGCCGACCGCGGCACCGCCGAGCTCGACCAGCGGTCGGCGCTGTTCGCCGGGCGGGCATCCCGGCGCCGGTTGCTGCTGTCCGCGGCGATGCGGCTGTTCTCCGACGCCGGTTACACCAAGGTGACCACCGAAGACGTGGGTGCGGCGGCGGGTATCGCCGGGCCCAGCCTGTACAACTACTTCGCCAGCAAGCAGGAACTGCTCGGCGCGGTGATCACCCGCGGCAACGCGTGGCTGGAGGTTGAACTCGAACGCACCCTGGCCAACACCCCGGCCGCCGACGACGCGCTGCGCGAGCTGCTGCGCTCCTACATCACGTTCGCCTTCGACCACGGCGGGTTCATCGACATCCTGGTCAGCGAGGTCAACCACCTGCCGGACGCGGAACGGCACCGGGCGCGGCAGACCCAGCACGCCTACGTGGCGGAGTGGGTCGGGCTGCTCTGCGAAGCGCGCCCGGAACTCGACCCGGTGCGGTCCCGGATCCTGGTGCAGGCGGCGTTGACGGCGGCCAACGACATGGCCCGCACCGGCGCGGTGCGCGACGTCGACGCCCTGCTGCGGGTCGGCTCGGCGCTGATGCTCGACACTCCGGTGACGACCGGCTGACTCGCTACTATCTATTCACTTAAGGGGTGAATCCGCAGGAAGAGAGGATCCCCCTAGTCCTGGAAGGGCTATGCGCCGCTCACTTCGAGGTTGACTTCGGGGACCGCGCCGCACTAGTCTCCGCACCTGCCGGGTCTGCCCGCACATGCGTCGTGTACAGCCGCAGGTGGGCCGTAGACACTGGAGCCGAGCAGCTAACGAGGACAGGTTGGTCGCATGAGTAGCCCTGTAGCCCCGGTCCTCCTCAACCGCACCTCAGGGGACCGTGAAGCAAGCCAGCCACAAGAAACCGCGAAACGCGAGATTCGTGTGGACGCAACCACCACTGCGAATCGCGGAGGGGCGGGCCAGTCATGAGCAGCGCGACGGAGCCGGTGGGTCAGCCCCCGGTGGACGTGCCGGACATCCACACGACCGCGGGCAAGCTGGCGGATCTGTACCGGCGCAATGACGAGGCGGTGCACGCGGGCTCGGCGCGTGCGGTGGCCAAGCAGCACGCGAAGGGCAAGAACACCGCCCGCGAGCGCGTCGACATGCTGCTGGACCCCGGCTCGTTCGTGGAACTCGACGAGCACGCCAGGCACCGGTCCACGAACTTCGGGATGGACGCCAACCGGCCCTACGGCGACGGCGTGGTGACCGGGTACGGCACCATCGACGGCCGCAAGGTGTGCGTGTTCTCGCAGGACTTCACCATCTTCGGCGGATCGCTGGGCGAGGTGTTCGGCGAGAAGATCGTCAAGGTCATGGACCTCGCGCTGAAGACCGGGTGCCCACTGATCGGGATCAACGACTCCGGCGGCGCGCGGATCCAGGAAGGCGTCGCGGCGCTGGGCCTCTATGCCGAGATCTTCAAGCGCAACACCCACGCCTCCGGCGTGATCCCGCAGATCTCGCTGATCATGGGACCGTGCGCGGGCGGCGCGGTGTACTCCCCGGCGATCACCGACTTCACCGTGATGGTCGACCAGACCTCGCACATGTTCATCACCGGCCCGGACGTGATCAAAACGGTGACCGGCGAGGACGTGACCTTCGAGGAGCTCGGCGGCGCGCGCACCCACAATTCGCGCTCGGGCAACGCGCACTACCTGGCCACCGACGAGGCGGACGCCATCGCCTACGTCAAGGAGCTGCTGTCCTACCTGCCCAGCAACAACCTCGCCGAGCCACCCGTGTTCGAGGGCCCCGACACCGGCACCGGCCCGGTGGCGGAGTCCATCACCGACGCCGACCGGGAGCTGGACGAGCTGGTGCCGGACTCGCCGAACCAGCCCTACGACATGCACGAGGTCATCTCCCGCGTAGTCGACGACGCGGAGTTCCTGGAGGTCGGGGCGCTGTTCGCGCCGAACATCATCACCGGCTACGGGCGCGTCGAGGGCCACCCGGTGGGTGTGGTGGCCAACCAGCCGACCCAGTTCGCAGGCACCCTGGACATCGATGCCAGCGAGAAGGCAGCGCGGTTCGTGCGAACCTGCGACGCGTTCAACATCCCGGTGCTGACCTTCGTGGACGTGCCGGGCTTCCTGCCGGGCACCGACCAGGAGTGGAACGGCATCATCCGGCGCGGTGCGAAGCTGCTTTACGCCTACGCGGAGGCCACCGTCCCGCTGGTCACCGTGATCACCCGCAAGGCATACGGCGGGGCCTACGACGTGATGGGCTCCAAGCACCTGGGCGCCGACATCAACCTGGCCTGGCCGACGGCGCAGATCGCGGTGATGGGCGCGCAGGGCGCGGTCAACATCCTGTACCGGCGGCAGCTGGCCGACGCGGCCGAGGCTGGCGAGGACGTCGACGCGGTGCGGGCGCGGTTGCAGGAGGAGTATGAGGACACGCTCTGCAATCCGTACGTCGCCGCCGAGCGCGGCTACGTCGACTCGGTGATCCCGCCGTCCTACACCCGTGGGTACGTGGCGCGGTCGCTCCGGATGCTGCGCGACAAGCGCGCCAACCTGCCCGCGAAGAAGCACGGAAACATCCCCCTGTGACGGTCGTGAGCGGCGGTGGTCGCTGCCGCTCACGAGGAGGTTCTTATGAGCCAGCACGCAGACGCGACACCGGGCCAGCGCCCGGTGCTGCGCATCGTGCGCGGCAATCCCGACGACGTCGAGATCGCCGCGCTGACGGCGGCGCTGAGCGGCCTGGCCGCCGCGCAGGCCGCGGAGCCGCCGCAGCGGCAGCCGATGTCGCTGTGGGGTGACCGAGCAGCTCGATTGCGCCACCCGGCGGGCCGTCGGCCGCTGCGCCCCGGCCCGCACGCCTGGCGCGCGTCGGGCCTGCCGGGCTGACCGGTTCCTGCCAACCAAGATTTCGCCAGTTCCTCCGGCGGCGCGCCGGGAAATGAGGAGTTGACCACTGTGGACGTGACGTCGATCAGCAAGGTTCTGGTCGCCAACCGCGGTGAGATCGCGGTGCGGGTGATCCGCGCCTGCAAGGACGAGGGCATCGCCTCCGTCGCCGTTTACGCCGAGCCGGACGCCGACGCGACGTTCGTGCGGCTGGCCGACGAGGCGTTCGCGCTGGGCGGTTCGACGCCGGGCGAGTCGTACCTGAGCATCGACAAGATCATCGACGTCGCGAAGCGGTCGGAAGCCGACGCGGTGCACCCCGGTTACGGGTTCCTGTCCGAGAACGCCGAGTTCGCGCAAGCGGTGCTCGACGCCGGACTGATCTGGATCGGCCCGTCCCCCCAGGCGATCCGGGACCTCGGCGACAAGGTCACCGCCCGGCACATCGCGACCCGCGCCGGGGCACCGCTGGTGCCGGGCACCAAGGACCCGGTGTCGGGCGCCGACGAAGTGGTCGCCTTCGCCGAGGAGCACGGCCTGCCGGTGGCCATCAAGGCCGCGTTCGGCGGCGGCGGTCGAGGTCTGAAGGTGGCTCGGACGCTGGAGGAGATCCCGGAGCTGTACGCCTCCGCGGTGCGGGAGGCCGAGACCGCGTTCGGCCGAGGCGAGTGCTTCGTGGAGCGCTACCTGGACCGGCCGCGGCACGTCGAAGCGCAGGTCATCGCCGACCAGCACCGCAACGTGGTGGTCGTCGGCACCCGCGACTGCTCGTTGCAGCGCCGCCACCAGAAGCTCGTCGAGGAGGCCCCGGCGCCGTTCCTCACCGACGAGCAGCGCCGCACCATCCACGAGGCGGCGCGGGCGATCTGCGCGGAGGCTGGCTACTACGGTGCGGGCACCGTGGAGTTCCTGGTGGGCCTGGACGGGACGATCTCGTTCCTGGAGGTCAACACCCGGCTGCAGGTGGAACACCCGGTCTCGGAGGAGACCACCGGCCTCGACCTGGTCCGAGAGCAGTTCCGGATCGCAGCGGGGGAGAAGCTGCGCATCACCGCGGACCCCGAGCCGCGCGGCCACTCGCTGGAGTTCCGCATCAACGGCGAGGACGCGGGCCGCGGCTTCCTACCCGCGCCCGGCACGGTCACCCGCTTCGTCGCCCCGCAGGGACCGGGTGTCCGGGTGGATGCCGGGGTGGAGACGGGCAGCGTGATCGGCGGGCAGTTCGACTCGCTGCTGGCCAAGGTGATCGTCACCGGTGCCGACCGCCAGCAAGCCCTGGAGCGATCCCGGCGGGTGCTGGACGAAATGGTCGTCGAGGGGATGGCCACGGTGCTGCCCTTCCACCGCGCGATCGTCCGAGACCCGGCGTTCGTCGGCACCGACGGGTTCACGGTGCACACCCGCTGGATCGAGACGGAGTTCGACAACACCATCGAACCGTTCACCGGAGGTGCGGAGGTCGAGGAAGCGGAGCCGAGGCAGACGATCACGGTAGAGGTGGGTGGCCGTCGCCTGGAGGTCTCACTCCCCGCCGAGTTCGCCGCGCCGTCGGCGGCGCCAGCGGCGAAGGCGAAGCCGCGCAAGCGTTCTGCGGGCAAGGCCGGAGCGGCGGTCTCCGGCGATGCGGTGACGGCGCCGATGCAGGGCACGATCGTGAAGATCGCGGTAACCGACGGCCAGCAGATAGCGGCGGGTGACCTGATCGCGGTGCTGGAAGCGATGAAGATGGAAAACCCGGTAACGGCCCACAAATCGGGCACGGTGACGGGCCTGTCGGCTCAGCCAGGCGACTCGGTGTCCCAAGGCACCACCCTCTGCGAACTGAAGGACTGACGGTCGTGGGGGGGGGGAAACCCCCGGGGGGGGGGTGGGGGGCCCCCCCCCCCCCCCCACCCCCCGGGGGGGCCCCCCCCCCCCGGGGGGGGCGCGGGCTAGGTAGGGGGCGGGTAGTGCGCCGTTTTAGGG
>NZ_JALBWV010000002.1 GCF_022678645.1 Saccharopolyspora soli
AACCCGGTAGCTAAGCTCCCCAGCGCTGATGGTACTGCACCCGCCAGGGTGTGGGAGAGTAAGACACCACCGACACACAACATGAAACCCCCCTTGTTGTTCCCGGTTAAGCCGGGATACGACAAGGGGGGTTTTCTTGCATGCCCACCCGCAACGCAAACACACGAACAGCCAGACCGAGGTGCATTTAGGGGTGGGCACGCCACACCCCGCGCGAGCAGGAAGATAGAAGAGATCTTTCTGGTTTTTCCTGATTTTCGGATTCCCTTTTCCTTTGTGGTTGGTAGGGAAAGGAGCCTATTGTTTTGCGTGGGGTGTGTTCGGCGGGCGTTGGTGTTGCGGTGGTGGTTACAGTCGTCGTGTGGATGCTTCGACGCTCACCGATGGCCAACGCAGGTTGAAACCTCGTAGCAGCGAGGTCACCGAAGGTATGGAACGGGCCGCAGCGCGGGGGATGCTGCGCGCCGTCGGCATGCAGGACGCCGACTTCGCGAAGCCGCAGATCGGAGTGGCTTCGTCCTGGAATGAGATCACCCCGTGCAACCTCTCGCTGCAACGATTGGCGCAGGCCGCCAAGGACGGTGTGCACGCGGCTGGTGGGTATCCGATGGAGTTCGGCACCATCTCGGTTTCCGATGGCATCTCGATGGGGCACGTCGGCATGCACTACTCGCTGGTGTCCCGGGAGATCATCGCGGATTCGGTCGAAACCGTGATGGAGGCCGAGCGGTTGGACGGCTCGGTGCTGCTGGCGGGCTGCGACAAGAGCCTGCCGGGCATGCTGATGGCTGCGGCCCGGCTCGACCTGGCCTCGGTGTTCGTCTACGCCGGTTCGATCCTGCCGGGCCGCGTCGACGATCGCGAGGTCACCATCATCGACGCCTTCGAGGCGGTCGGTGCTTGTGCGCGCGGGCTGATCAGCCGCGACGAGGTGGACCGCATCGAACGCGCGATCTGTCCTGGCGAGGGTGCCTGCGGCGGGATGTACACGGCGAACACCATGGCCTGCGCCGCGGAGGCGTTGGGGATGTCGGTTCCGGGGTCGGCGAGCCCACCTTCGGTGGACCGGCGGCGGGACGCGAACGCGCGTGAAGCGGGCCGCGCGGTGGTCGGCATGCTGGAGCGCGGGCTCACCGCCCGGCAGATCCTGACCAAAGAGGCGTTCGAGAACGCGATCGCAGTGGTGATGGCGTTCGGTGGGTCGACCAACGCGGTGTTGCACCTGCTGGCGATCGCGCGGGAGGCCGAGGTCGAACTGGACTTGACCGACTTCGACCGGATCGGTGACCGGGTGCCGCACCTCGCTGACGTCAAGCCGTTCGGTAGGTACGTGATGCCTGCGGTGGACCGGATCGGTGGCGTGCCGGTGGTGATGAAGGCCCTGCTGGACGCGGGCCTGCTGCACGGCGACTGCATGACCGTGACCGGCCGCACCGTGGCGGAGAACCTGGCCACGCTCGACCCGCCCGAACTGGACGGCGAAGTGCTGCACCAATTGTCGAACCCGATCCATCCCACCGGCGGGTTGACCATCCTGCGGGGCTCGCTGGCGCCGGATGGTGCGGTGGTCAAGAGCGCCGGTTTCGACTCGACCAGTTTTGACGGCACAGCAAGGGTTTTCGATGGTGAGCAGGGGGCCATGGACGCCGTCGAGGACGGCACGTTGCGGCCCGGCGACGTGGTCATCATCCGGTACGAGGGGCCGCGAGGCGGTCCGGGCATGCGGGAGATGCTCGCGGTGACCGGTGCGATCAAGGGTGCTGGCCTCGGCAAGGACGTGCTGCTGGTCACCGATGGCCGGTTTTCCGGTGGCACCACGGGTTTGTGCATCGGCCACGTGGCGCCGGAAGCGACCGAGGGCGGGCCGATCGCGCTGGTCCAGGACGGCGATCGGATTCGCCTCGACCTCACCAACCGCACCTTGGACCTGCTCGTTGACGGTGCTGAGCTGCAACGACGGCGCCGAACCTGGTCCGCGCCCGCGCCGCGCTTCCACCACGGTGTCCTCGGCAAGTACGCGAAGCTGGTCGGCTCGGCGGCCGAAGGCGCGGTCTGCTCCTGAAGTTCCAGGCGAGCGGAACTCTCGACCGCAACGGCAGGGCAGGAGTTCGCAATTTCGTGAGAAATTGCGAACCCACCCGTGGTGGGGTCAGCGGGCACTGCTCAGTCCCACTGCAGCGATGCGCCGGACTGGTACTCGATGACTCGCGTTTCGAAGAAGTTCTTCTCCTTCTTCAGGTCCATGGCCTCCGACATCCACGGGAACGGGTTGTCCGCTTCCGGGAACACCGGTGTCAGCCCGAGTTGGGCGCAACGCCGGTTGGTGATGAAGTGCATGTACTGCGCGCAGAGCTGCGCGTTGATGCCGAGCAGTCCGTGCGGCATGGTGTCGCGGCCGTAGGCGATCTCCAGGTCGCATGCCTCGGCCAGCATTCGCCGGATCTCGGTCTGGAACTCCGAGGTCCACAGGTGCGGGTTCTCCAGCTTGATCTGGTTGATGCAGTCGATGCCGAAGTTGAGGTGGATCGACTCGTCGCGCAGGATGTACTGGTACTGCTCGGCGATCCCGACCATCTTGTTCCGCCTGCCCAGCGCCAGGATTTGTGCGAACCCGGTGTAGAACCACATGCCTTCGAAGATCACGTAGAAGGCGACGAGGTCGCGCAGGAACGCCTGGTCGGCCACCGTGCTGCCGGTGGCGAAGTCGGGGTCTTCCAGGCTGCGCGTGTACCGCAGCGCCCAGGCGTCCTTGTCGGCGATCGAGGGGATCTCCCGGTACATGTTGAACAGTTCGCCCTCGTCGAGGCCGAGGCTTTCGCAGATGTACTGGAAGGTGTGGGTGTGCACGGCCTCTTCGAACGCCTGCCGCAGCAGGTACTGGCGGCACTCGGGATTGGTGATGTGCCGGTAGACGGCGAGCACGATGTTGTTGGCCACCAAGGATTCCGCGGTGGCGAAGAACCCGAGGTTGCGCTTGAGCAGCAGACGCTCTTCGGCGCTGAGGCCGTCGGCGGACTTCCACAGCGCGATGTCGGCCTGCATGGAGATTTCCGTCGGCATCCAATGGTTGTTGCAGCCCGCGAGGTACTTCTCCCAGGCCCAGCCGTACTTGAGCGGGAGCAACTGGTTGACATCGGCCCGAGCGTTGATCATCGCTTTGTCGCCGACGTCGACGCGTCCAGCGGCGCGGTCGATCTCGCCGAGCCCGGCGGCGGACTGGGACTGCACTGAGGTCATGCTTTGTGCTCCATGAAGGTGGTAAGCGCAGGCTCGTCGAGGACTGCGCGGAAACGAGACGAGGTGGGCGCCGCACGACACGCTGAAGAAGCCCAATTTCAGGGAAATTTGGAAACTTCACCCGCCTCGGTGCGTTATTGGCAGGCTTCGCAGTCGGGGTCTTCTACCGAGCAGGCCGCGTCGGTTGCCGCAACTGCTGGGACGGCGTTGAGCTTGCCGTCGGTGCCGTGCAGGGTGCTCTTCTCCACGTGGGTTGCGCTGGTGGAGCGCAGGTAGTACGTGGTCTTCAGGCCCTTTCGCCAGGCGAGGCGGTAGAGCTCGTCGAGCTTGCGGCCGCTGGGGCGCGTGACGTAGAGGTTCAGCGACTGCGCTTGGTCGATCCACTTCTGCCGCCGCGCCGCCGCCTCGACCAGCCAGTGCGGTTCGATCTCGAACGCCGTGGCGTAGAGCTCCTTGAGGTGCTGGGGGATCCGGTCGATCGGTAGGAGGCTGCCGTCCTGGAACTTCAGGTCCGCGACCATCGCCGCGTCCCACAGTCCGGCCTCCTTCAGCTCGGCTACCAGGTGCGGGTTGACCACGGTGAAGTCGCCGGACATGTTCGCCTTGACGTACAGGTTGCGGTAGACCGGCTCGATGGACTGGTTGACCCCGCAGATGTTGGAAATCGTGGCGGTCGGCGCGATGGCCATCACGTTGGAGTTGCGCATCCCGTCGCGCCGCACCCGGTCGCGCAGCGCCTCCCAGTCCATAGTGGACGAATTGTTCACATCGAGGTCGCCATCGCGGGCGTCGGCGAGCTGTCGTAGCGAGTCGATGGGCAGGATTCCCCGGCTCCACAGCGATCCGTCGAACGACTCGTACCGGCCGCGCTCGGCGGCGAGTTCGCTGGACGCGGCGATGGCGTGGTAGCTGATCTGCTCCATGCTGCGGTCGGCGAACTCGACCGCGGCCGTGGACGCCATCGGGATGCGCTGGACGAACAGCGCGTCGGCGAAGCCCATCAGGCCCAGCCCGATCGGCCGGTGCCGCAGGTTGGACCGGCGCGCCTCGGGAATCGTGTAGAAGTTGATGTCGATGGCGTTGTCCAGCATCCGCACCGCGGTGCGGATGGTGCGTTCCAGCCGCTCGGTGTCGATGCCGTCGGGTGTGACGTGCCGGGCCAGGTTGATCGATCCGAGGTTGCAGACGGCGACTTCGTCGCCGCTGGTGTTCAGGGTGATCTCGGTGCACAGGTTGGAGGAGTGCACCACACCGGTGTGCTGCTGCGGAGAACGCAGGTTGCACGGGTCCTTGAAGGCGATCCAGGGGTGCCCGGTTTCGAAGAGCATGGTCAGCATCCGCCGCCACAGCTCCACCGCGCGGACCCGGCGGAACACCCGGATCTCGCCGCGGTCGGCGGCCCGCTCGTAGGCCCGGTAGCGGTCGGCGAACGCCTGGCCGTAGCGGTCGTGCAGGTCGGGGACCTCGTCCGGGGAGAACAGCGTCCACTGCTCGTCCGCCTCGACGCGGCGCAGGAATTCGTCGGGCACCCAGTTCGCGGTGTTCATGTCGTGGGTGCGGCGGCGGTCGTCGCCGGTGTTCTTGCGCAGGTCGAGGAATTCCTCGACGTCGATGTGCCAGGTCTCCAGGTACGCGCACACCGCGCCCTTGCGGCGACCGCCCTGGTTGACCGCGACGGCGGTGTCGTTGGCGATCTTCAGGAACGGCACCACACCTTGGGACTTGCCGTTGGTGCCGTTGATGTGCGCGCCGATGCCGCGCACCGGAGTCCAGTCGTTGCCCAGCCCGCCCGCGTACTTCGACAGCAGCGCATTGTTGCTGATCGCGTGGAAGATGCCGGACAGGTCGTCGTGCACAGTGGTCAGGAAGCAGGACGACAGCTGCGGCCGGGTGGTGCCCGCGTTGAACAGCGTCGGCGTCGAGCACATGAAGTCGAACGACGACAGCAGGTGGTAGAACTCGATGGCGCGCTTCTCCCGGTCGTCCTCGCGCAGTGCGAGACCCATCGCGACCCGCATGAAGAACGCTTGCGGCAGCTCGAACCGGGTGCCTTCGTGGTGCAGGAAGTAGCGGTCGTAGAGGGTCTGCAGGCCGAGGAATCCGAAGGTCAGGTCGCGTTCCGGGAGCAGCGCGCGCCCCAGCCGGGCCAGGTCGAAGCTGCCCAGCTCCGGGTCCAGCCGCGCGAGTTCGATGCCGCGCCGCACGTAGTCGACGAAGTACTCCGGGTAGCGCGCCCGCATCTCGTCCTGGTCGGCTTCCTGCGATCCGCCCAGGAAGCTCAGCGCCTCGCGGCGCATCCGGTCCAGCAGGAGTCGGGCGGTGACCTGCGAATAGTTGGGTTCCGTCTCGATCAGCGTGCGCGCCGCCATGATCTGGGCGAGCGAGAGCTCGTCGTCGCTGATCCCGGCGTAACCGGTGCGCCGCACTTCGTCGAGCACGGCTTCGGCCGATGTGCCGGGCAATCCGGCGCAGGCATGGTGGACCACAGTGGACACGCGGGTCCAGTTGTCGAGTGTCGCCGTCATGGGCTCTCTCCCTCGCGAGCTCGGCGGACCACGATGGCGCGCGAGGAGATCGCAGCGGCGAAAACCGCTGGTCGTCCGCGCGGACCCGCCCTCGAAGTCCCGGACAGCACGCTTTCGCGTGCACCGGTGGCAGGTCTTCGGACTCACGGGCGGCCTACTGGTCGTGGCTTCCCAGGCATTCGCCCAGTGCTTTACCCGCTGCCCCGATTTCCGTTGGAAGCTCGGGGCAGTCGGGTCACGACGGTCGTTCCCGTTCACCGCTGCGGGGCAGTCCCGGATTCGCACCGGGTTCCCTCTTGCCTCACCGGATGCCTCCGGCGAACCACCAGCGAGCGACACACTACATGTTGGGTTCGAGGGCGGCGCGGATGGGCAGATACCGGCGTGTTGCGGTCTCGCTCGACACTGTCGGTCCGGTGACCGAGACTGGTCGGCCGGAGCGCGGCGAAAGGGGCGAGGCGTGGACGAGGCGAAGTTGCGGTCGTTGGTCGCGAAGCTGACCGTGGCGGATAAGGCGCGGTTGCTCACCGGCGCCGACTTCTGGAGCCTGCCCCCGATGTCCCAGATCGGTCTGCGGTCGCTGGTGTTCTCCGACGGGCCGAACGGGGTGCGCGGCACGGTTTGGGACGAGCGCGACACGTCGTTGCTGCTGCCGGTCGCCTCCGCGCTGGCGGCGACGTGGGATCGGGCAGCGGCCCGCACGGTGGGGGAACTGTTCGGTGACGAGGCGCGCCGCAGGGGCGTGCACGTGGTGCTGGCACCGACGGTCAACGTGCACCGGAGTCCTTTCGGTGGCAGGCATTTCGAGAACTTCTCGGAGGATCCGCTGCTGATCGCCGAGGTCGGCGCCGAGGTCGTCGCGGGCATCCAGTCGCGCGGGGTGGCGGCGACGCCGAAGCACTACGTGGCCAACGACAGCGAGACCGAGCGGCTCAGCTACGACGCGGTCATCGACGAGCAGACGTTGCGCGAGGTCTACCTCAAACCGTTCGAGCGGATCATCGCGAAGAGCTCGCCGTGGGCGCTGATGGCTGCCTACAACTCGGTCAACGGACACACCATGACCGAGAATTCCTTGCTGGTGAACGACATTCTCAAGGGCGAGTGGGGGTGGGACGGCGTGCTCGTGTCGGACTGGCTCGCCACCCGCTCGCTGCGGGCGGCCGCGCTCGGCGGTCTCGACCTCGCCATGCCCGGCCCGAAAAGCCCGTGGAGCGGCGGGAAACTCGCCGAGGCGGTGGAGCAGGGCGAGGTCCCCGAGGAGGTGCTCGACGACAAGGTGCTGCGCGTGTTGCGGTTGGCCGCCCGCGTCGGTGCGTTCGAGGATCCGGTTGTCGAGGGCGGTCCGCCGGAGCAGGCACGGCCGGTCATTCGGAGTCTTGCCGCGCAGGGATTCGTCTTGCTGCGCAACGAGGTCGTGGACAGCGCGCCGATGCTGCCCATCGATCCGAAGGTCGCCAAGCTGGCGGTGATCGGGGACAGCGCCATGGTTCCCGCCGTGCAGGGCGGCGGGTCTTCGCACGTCAGCCCGCCGCACGTGATCACGCCGCTGGAGGGCCTGCGGGCCGCACTGCCCGAAGCGGATGTGGTGTACCAGCGCGGGGTGCGGCATCGGCGGCTGCTGGACGTGGTCCCGCGAGCCGAAATCTTCGACCCGGCTGGCGAAGGGGACGGGATCCGGGTCGAGTACCTGGACGGCGCGGGCCAGGTGCTCAGCAGCGAGTTGCGCGGCACCGAGCGGCTGGTGTGGCTCGGCGGGCTGCCGAGCGGGACGAAATCGCTGCGGCTGCGGGGAAATCTCGTCGCCGAGGTCGGGGAGCACGTGTTCGGGGTCAACGGCACCGGGCACTTCCGCGTCGAGGTGTCCGGGCGGGAGGTGCTCGCCGCGGACGTGACCAGCGTTGACGGCATCGACGACCCGTTGGGCGACATGGTCGAACCGCCCGAGCAGCGGTTCGACGTCGTGCTGGTGGAATCGGACCTGGACGGCACGGGCCGAGCGGCGCTGACCGTGGAGTTCACCCCGCAGAGCCTCGACATGCTGGTCGCCGTCGGAATCGGGCATCGCACGCAGGAATGGGATGACGCGAGCCAACTCGCTGCCGCGTTGGCGGTCGCCCGCGAATCCGATGTCGCGGTTGTCGTGGTCGGCACGAACGACGAGGTCGAGTCCGAGGGCCGCGACCGCACTTCGTTGGACCTGCCGGGCGCGCAGAACGAGCTGGTCCGCAGGGTCGCGGCGGTGAATCCGCGCACCGTTGTCGTGGTCAACGCCGCGTCGCCGGTGGTCATGCCCTGGGTGGGCGAGGTGCCTGCGGTGCTGTGGACCTGGTTCGGCAGCCAGGAGTACGGCGACGCGCTCGCCGATGTGCTGCTCGGTCTCGTCGAGCCGGGCGGCCGACTGCCGACCACCTTCCCGGCCGAACTCGCCGATGTGCCGGTGCCGCTGCCCGCCGTGCAGCCGGTGGACGGCGAGTTGCACTACTCCGAGGGAAGTCTGATCGGGTACCGCGCCTATGCGGACCGCGGCGTGCGTCCGGCATTCCACTTCGGACACGGGCTCGGGTACACCACGTGGGATTACGTCGAGGCCGTCGCCGACGGCGACGTGGTGCGGGTGAAGTTGTGCAACACCGGTGACCGGCCGGGCCGCGAGGTCGTCCAGGTGTACGCCGTCGAGCCGTTCCGGTTGGCGGGGTTCGCCGTTGTGGCGGCCGAGGCGGGCGCCGAGGTGTCGGTGGTGGTCGACGTCGAACCGGGCGGTGAGTTCGTGGTCGGGCGCAGCGCCGGGGATCTGCGGATCAGCGCGACGGGGACCTCGTGAGTCGACCGACCCACGGAATCACTGCCGAGTGAGGTACTTCTGCAGGTCGTCCAAGACCAGGTTGGCTGCCATCGGGCCGATGCCGAGGAACCAGGTGTCGTCGGCCACCTCGATGGCCTTGCCGTTGCGCACCGCGCCCAGCGTCGTCCACTGCACCGAATTGACCACGTCGGTCAGCTGCTGCTTGGCGGTGTCGCCGTAGGCGGCGTAGAACAGCATGTCCCCGTCGGCCTGGGAGATCTGCTCGCGGCTGATCTTGGTGTGGGTCTGGTCGACCAGCTGGTTCTCGGGGCGGCCCAGGCCCGCGTCGGCCAGGATCGTGCCGATGAACGAACCCTTGTCGTAGAGCCGGATGTCGCCGGGGATGAAGCGCAGCATGCTGATCTTGCGGGCGGCCGGGTCGCCCACCTGCTTGCCGATGTCGGCGGCGCGCTGCTGGTAGGTGTCCAGGATCTGCTGCGCCTCCGCCTTCTTGCCCAGCGCCTCGGCGTCGAGCAGGAAGTTCTGCTTCCAGGTCTTGCCGACGGTGTCGGCGAACACCGTCGGGGCGATCTTGCTCAGCGCCTCGTAGTTCTGGTCGTCGCGCATCTTGTTGGACAGGATCAGGTCTGGCTGTAGCGCGGCGATCTTCTCAAGGTTGGGCGAGCCGATGGTGCCGACGATCTCGATGTTGCCCGCCTTCTCGGCCAGGTACGGTTGCAGCGACTTGTTGGCATCGGGCAGCACGGTTCCGACCGGCTTGATCCCCAGCGTCAGCACCGAGTCGAGTTCCCCGGTGTCGAGCACGACCACCCGCTGCGGGTTGCTGGTGACCTTGGTCTGGCCCTTGGCGTGCGTGATGATCCGCTCGCCGCCCTGCGGTGCGCCGGGTTGCTCGGGGGCCGATGTGCCGCACGCCGCGACGGTGCCGAGCGCGAGCATGGCGGTGATCGTCGCGAGCAGTCGACGGGGACGGAACATGGTGCTCCCTGCCTGTCCGAGTGGTTCCAAAAGTTCGGCAAGCCTAACCTGGGCGGAGTGGGGAGACCAGCATTGAGAGCGTTGTCACTGCGCGGTGATCGACGCTGATGATCTTGGTGTTCAGGTGGACATGGAGTCGTTGATCCCGCGGAGCCGGTCGGAGATCGCGCCTGGCGCGGTTCACGTGCCGGACTGGCTGGACTTCGACCGGCAGCGCGAACTGGTGACCGCCTGCCGGGAGTGGGCGCGTTCCCCGGCGGGGATGCGATCGGCGCGCCTGCCCAGCGGCGGCGTGATGTCGGTGCGCACGGTTTGCCTGGGTTGGCACTGGTACCCGTACCGGTATTCGCGCACGGTCGACGATGGCGACGGTGCGCCGGTCACGCCGTTCCCGGACTGGCTGGGCGATCTCGGCCGCCGGGCGCTGGCGGATGCCTACCGCGAGGATGCCTCGGCCTATCGGCCCGATGTCGCGCTGGTCAACTTCTACGACGCCATCGCGCGGATGGGCATGCACCAGGATCGCGACGAGCACAGCCGGGAGCCGGTGGTTTCGCTGAGCCTGGGCGACACCTGCGTGTTCCGGTTCGGCAACACCGAGAACCGCAACCGGCCGTGGACGGACGTGGAATTGCGCTCGGGGGACCTGTTCGTCTTCGGCGGCCCGTCCCGGTTGGCCTACCACGGGGTGCCGCGAACCCTGCCGGGCACCGGCCCGGACATCGGCATGGCTGGCGGGCGCCTGAACATCACGCTGCGCGTGTCCGGAATGGCGTGAGTGCCTGGTGCCAATTTCTCGCGAAATCGGCGTACCCCATCGCGGAAGGCGAGGGGGTGCACGGAGCCGTCAGAGCATGGTCAGGAACATGTAGGCCATGCTCAGCGACAGGACCAGTTCGGTGATCGCGGTGAGCCGAGGCGCTGGCCGGTGGCAGGTCGGCGGCGCGCGCAGCAGGTCGGTTCCGGCGAAGCCAGCGCTGAGCGCGCAGTAGACCATCA
The DNA here is from genome assembly GCF_022678645.1 of Saccharopolyspora soli. Lineage (GTDB taxonomy): Bacteria > Actinomycetota > Actinomycetes > Mycobacteriales > Pseudonocardiaceae > Saccharopolyspora > Saccharopolyspora soli. Next base: position 10,546 of record NZ_JALBWV010000002.1, read on the forward strand.
GAACCCATGCCACCAGCGGAAACGCGAAGCCCGCGGGTTGCGCTTCGACGACCGCTACAGCGCCGTGCAGGTGGCCGGACGAGTGCGCGGTGGACAACGACAGCCCGCGTGGGGCGGGCTCTTGCGGGCGGGCGGCGGCGAACATGTACGCCATCGCCAGGCCGCTGACCACGTGGTGCAGGTAGGTCCCGGCGGGTCTCCGGCGCAGCGCCAGGACAGCCATCCACGCCGCGTTCGCGATGAACAGCGCAGCCCACACTGCCGCTGGAAGGCGCACCAGGCCGGACAGGAACATCGCCACCATGCCGATGCCCATCAGGGCGTGCGCGACGTCCACGCTGCCTTCGGTGTGCGGGGCGTCCCCGCGTCGGAGCGCGAGGCGGACCAGGCATGCGAGGGTCACCGCGATGACCGCTGCGGTCAGTACCAGGTCGAGCATGCCCACCATCCGCGACCGTCGGTATCCGATCGGTGACCCACGGTTGTTGATTGTTCGCGAGTCGACCGCCGATGGTCTAGGTCCGGACGATGGGAGTGGCGAATCGCCAACGACTACCGTCAGCGCTGCCAGACGCCGCACCGGGGCGGACACCGCGGTTGTGCCATTGGATGTTGGAGTTGGTTACTGTCCAATGGGGACGGTCGTTCTCCTGCGGCGGCGGAGGATGGCGGGAACCACGAGCAGTGCCGCGGCCAGCACCAGGATCGTTGCCGAGATCGGGCGGGTCAGCAGCACCGTCCAGTCGCCTTCGGCGAACGACATCGCCCGGCGGAACTGGGTCTCCAGCAGCGGCCCGAGCACCGCGCCGAGGACCATCGGTGCGACCGGATAACCGCTGCGGCGCAACATGAAACCGAGCCCGCCGAAGGCGAACGCGAAGGCCACGTCGACGACGTTCTGCGAGATCGCGTACACACCGAGGGTGGCGAACACCAGGATTCCGGCGGTCAGCAGCGACTGCGGCACGGCCAGCAGCTTCACCCACACCTTGACCAGCGGCAGGTTCAGCGCCAGCAGCATCACGTTCCCGATGTATAGGCTGGCGATCAACGTCCAGACCAGCGCCGGTTCCTCGTCGAACAGCAGCGGTCCGGGCTGCAGGTTGTAGATCTGGAACGCGATCAGCAGCACGCCAGCGGTCGCCGAGGTCGGGATGCCCAGGGTCAGCAGCGGGGCGAGGGTGCCGGAGAACGCGGCGTTGTTCGCCGCCTCCGGTCCGGCCACGCCTTCGATCGCGCCGTGGCCGAATTCCTCGCGGCGCTTGGCCAACCGGCGTTCCAGGTTGTAGCTGAGGAACGTCGGGATCTCCGCGCCCCCGGCGGGCAGCGAACCGATCGGCAGGCCGATGGCGGTGCCGCGCAACCACGGCTTCCACGAGCGCCGCCATTCGTCCCTGGTCATCCACACCTTGCCCGCCTGCGGGACGACCTGCCTCGGGTGGTGGCGCATCCGGCTCACCGAGTACAGCGCCTCGGCAACCGCGAACAGACCGACCGCCAGCGCCACCAACTCCATTCCGTCGTAGAGCTCGGCCACGCCGAAGGTGTAGCGCGGCTGCCCGGTGAGGTTGTCGATGCCGATCAGGCCGATCGACAGTCCGAGGAACAGCGTGGCCAGGCCCTTCACCACCGAGTCGCCGACCAGCGAGGTGACCGTGACGAAGGCCAGCACCATGATCGCGAAGTATTCGGCGGGTTGGATCAGCTTGCCCAACTCGGCCATCCACGGTGCGAGGAAGGTGATGCCGACCGTCGAGATGGTGCCCGCCACGAACGAACCGATTGCCGCGGTCGCCAACGCCGCCCCGCCGCGACCCTTCAGCGCCATCGGATGGCCTTCGAGGGTGGTGGGCACGGACGCCGTCTCGCCTGGGATGTTGAGCAGGATCGCGGTGGTCGACCCGCCGTACATGCCGCCGTAGTAGATCCCGGCGAACAGCACGAACGCGCCGATCGGGTCGAAGACGTAGGTGACCGGCAGCAGCAACGCGACCGTGGTGGCCGGGCCGAGACCGGGCAGCACCCCGACCATCGTGCCGATGGTGACCCCGACCAGCGCGAGCAGCAGGTTCTGCCAGATCAGGGCAGTGCCGAAACCGGTCAGCAGGTTGTGCAGAACGTCCATGTCAGAACGCCAATCTGACGATGCCCGGTGGCAGGCTGACGCCCAGCAGCCGGTCGAACAGGAAGTACGCGGCCAGCGAGAGCACCAGCCCGATCAGCAGGTCTCGTACCGGTTTCCGGCTCCCGAGAACTCGCGCGACCAGGGCGAAGAACACCGTGCTGGACTGCCAGAACCCGACTGGGACCAGCAGCAGCACGTAGCCGCACAACGTCGCGCCGAGCTTGGCGACCGCGGGCCAATCCGTCGCTACCGCTTCCTCGCTCGGTTCTTCGGCGTCAGCGGCTCGGAAGGAACGCACCAGCGCGATCGCGCCGAACAGCGTGGTGCCAGCGCCGACGATGAGCGGGAACACCTGCGGTCCCACGGCTTGGTAAGTACCGCCGGAGTTGATGGTGAAGGAGCCGATCAGCACCACGAGGCCGACGACCAGCACGAGGAGCGCGCTCAGCCGTGCCGCCCACGGGCGGATCTCGGTGTCGTCCCCCGATTCCTCCGCAACGCTCATGACTGGTCCGCCTCCAGTACCGCCTCTCCGCGATTTTCAGTGGTGGTCGCGCCCCACCCAACCTCCCGTTTCGCGGTTTCTTGTGGCTGGCTTGCGTCACGGTCCCCTGAGGTGCGGTTGAGGAGGGCTCGGGTTGGCAGAAGGTGTCTCATGACGTCAGCCCCAATTCCTTCAGCACGGCGGTCACCTGCTGCTTGTGCTGCTCGATCCGGGCCGCGAACTCTTCGCCCGGCAGCCATGCGTCCGTCCAGTCGTTGCGCACCAACGCCGCCTGCCAGCAAGGGGTTTCGCGCATCCGCCGGATCAGGTCGATCACCTCGCGCTGTTGCTGCTCGTCCAGACCGGGCGGGGCCAGCACGCCGCCGATCGAGCTGATGTCGATGTGGCCCAGGCCGAGTTCCCGCAGCGGCGGGGCGTCGATGCCGGGCGCACGGGTGTCGCCGGTGACGGCCAGGGCGCGCAGTTCGCCTGCCTCGATCTGGCCGCGCATCTCGGTGACCGTCGCCACCCCGACCTTCGCGGTGCCGCTGATCAGCAGGCCGAGCATTTCCCCGCCGCCTCCGGTGGCGACGTAGTTGATCTGGTCGGGGGCGATCCCGTTGTCCTTGGCCAGCAGACCGGCCAGCAGGTGGTCGGGGCCGCCGAGCGACCCGCCGACCCAGGAGGTGCCGCGCGGGTCGGCGCGGAAACCGGCGATGAGATCGGCCATCGTCCGGTAGGGCGAGGCGGCGGGCACCACGATGGCGCTCTGGCTGGTCGTCAACCCGGCGATCGGGGTCAGCGTGGTGAGGTCCACCGGCGAGTCGTTGCGCACGATGCCGCCGAGCATCGTCACGGTGTCCATCACCATGAGCTCGTGCGGATCACCGGTGTTGACCACGAACTGCGCCAGCCCGATCGTGCCGCCCGCGCCGGGCACGTTCTCCACGGTGGCCGCCCGATCGGTGATGCCGCAGTCGTGCAGCGCGGAGTCGATCTCGCGGGCCCGCGTGTCCCAGCCGCCGCCGGTGCTGCCCGGCGCCAAGATCGAGATGTTCTTGCTCGGATAGGGTCCGCTGCCGTCCACCGGTCCGATGGCGCAGGACGTGGTGAGCAGCGCAACCGCGAGCAGCAGGCGGCGCACCTTCATCTGCCACCACCTCTCAGCAGCTCGGTGAAGAAGTCCTGGACCGGGTCGAGCACCTGCATCGGCTCGTGCGCGACGCCCGGCACGGTGTCGAAACGCACTGCTATGCCGTGCTTTTCGAAGTTCTCCCGAAGCGTGGTCAGCCGTTCGATGCGGGTGCGACCGGCGTCCTGCGCGCCGTCCATCCAGTTGGAGTCGCCGGGGTTGTTGATCTCCCAGGTTTCGGTGTCCTCGCCGCCGACCACCATCTGCACCGGCACGTCCGCGAGTTCGCCGAGTTTCGGCGTCGCGCCGACGATCTCCTCGACGCCACGCAGCCCGAGCCACCACGGGCGGTTCTCGTCGATCAGGGTGACCCGACCCGGTGCGCCGATGGATACCCCGGCCAACCGGTCGGGGTGCAGGTAGAAGAAGCGGTGCGCGAACTGGCCGCCGCCGGAGAAGCCGTGCAGCAGGAATCGCCCGGTTCGCACGTTGAACCGCTCGCCCACCTCCTCGACGATTGCCAGCAGCACCAGGTCGAACCGGATGTCGCCGTACCGGATGAACTTGAAGTTGTGCAGGTCGTCGGGATCGCCGATGCCAGCCGGGAACACCGGGGCGAGCACCACGCAGCCGTGCTCCTCGGCGAATTCGGAGAAGTGGTCCCGGTACTGCGGGCCGCGCCGACCGGTGCCGTGCTGCAGCACCACCAGCGGCAACGGCTCGCCGTCCGGGTCGTGCTGCTGGGGCACGTGCAGGCAGTACGAGAAGCGCTGGTCGTAGCGGGAGGCGAAGAGCGTTGTCGCACCGGCCGAGTAGAACCCCTGCGGATCTTTGGGACGCTGGCTGTCCGACATCGACGCTCCTTCCGACGGTCGCTTGGCAGGGAATCGTGGTTGGCCCACGACGGGACGAACAACAACATTGACGCCAACCCGGTAATGTCTCCGCCCATCGCGCCAGGCATACTTGCTGGTCATGGCGGTGACGCTGCTGTTGTGCGGATCCGGTGCGAGCCGAATCGGCATCCGCTCGTCCGCGTTGGCCGAACTGTGCGCGTGCCTGCATTCGGTGGACGAACTCGAACACCACCCGGCGAGCTGGCCCTGGTCGGAGTTCTTCGAAACCGTGCTGGACGGGCGCCTGGCGGCCGAAGGCGGCGCGTTCGCCCCGCTGTGGGGACCGTTCCGGGCGCGTTACCTGCTCCCGCTCACCGACCACTCGCAACGGGAACTCGACGACGAGCTGCGCGACATCGAACGGCTGCCGCTGCCCGAGTTCCTGGCCATGAGCGCGCAGGCGCTGGTCGGCAAGAACACCCAGGATCCGTTGCACCGCTTGGTGGACGACGCCGCGCTGCGGAAGCGGTTCATGGCCCGGTTCCGGCTCATCTCGGCGCGGCACCACCAACTCGCCAGCCGCCTGTTCGCCGACGCCGAGCAGCTGCGCGCCGACCTGCTGGGCTTCCTGCGCGCGGTCGCCGACACCGCCTTCGCGCCGGAGTGGGGCAAGCTGCGCCCGGTGATCAACGCCGAGGTGCGGCACAAGGTGCACACCCGCAACCAGCTCGGTGACCGGGTCCTCGCCGATTTCCCCATCGCGACGCTGCTTGAGGACCCGCCGCGAGTCGTCTTCGACAAGCTCTACCCGGCGAGCGCATCGGTGCACGAATCACCGTGCTTGCTGGTGCCTTCCGTGCACGGCAACCCGCACACGGTCATCAAGCACTACACGGGTTTTCCGATCGTCGTGCAGTACCCGATCACTCGCGGCGCCGAGATCTCCTTGGAGGTCATGCGCAAGCGGCTCGCCGTGCTCACCGATCCGGTGCGGATCAAGCTCTGCCAGGACATCCTCCGCAATGCGGCCAGCACGACCGATCTGGCGCTGCGGCTGGACATGACCGCCCCGCAGGTCTCCCGGCACCTGCGCAAACTGCGGGAGGCCGGGCTGGTGCACGGCCACCGCGACGGTGCGGTGGTCCGCTACCAGCTGGACGTCGAAGCGGTCCGCCGCCTGGGCTTGGACTTCATCCAGGCCCTGCAACGCTGAGTCCACATCGGACTCGGTCAGGCGTCGGGGACGAGCTCGGCCAGCAGGTTCCGGACCCGGCGGTCGATTTCGTCCCGGATCGCGCGGATTTCGTGCAGCGGTTTGCCCGCCGGGTCGTCGAGTTCCCAGTCCAGGTAGCGCTTGCCGGGGAACACGGGGCAGGCATCGCCGCAGCCCATGGTGATGACCACATCGGCCGCCCGCACGGCGTCGGTGCTGAGGGGTTTGGGGAATTCATTGGACAGGTCCAGGTCCAGTTCGGCCATGGCGACCAAGACGGCCGGGTTGACGGTGTCAGCGGGAGCGGACCCAGCGGACCGGACCACGACTCGGCCGCGGGCGTAGTGGTGCAGCAAAGCGGCGGCCATCTGCGAGCGGCCCGCGTTGTGCACGCAGACGAAGAGGACCTCGGGGCGGTTAGCTGGTTCGGACATGCTCGACCTCGTGCGGGTTGGAGTTGAACCAGCGCCGGGCGGCCAGCGAGACGTAGACCAGGGCGACCAGCACGGGTACCTCGATGAGCGGTCCGACGACACCGGCCAGCGCTTGGCCGCTGGTGACGCCGAAGGTGCCGATGGCCACGGCGATGGCGAGTTCGAAGTTGTTGCCCGCCGCGGTGAACGACAACGTCGCCGATCGCGCGTAGTTCAGCCCGATGGCCTTGCCCAGCGCGAAGGCCCCGGCCCACATGATCGCGAAGTACGCCAGCAGCGGCAGCGCGATCCGCGCGACATCCAGGGGACGGCTGGTGATCTGCCCGCCCTGCAGGGCGAAGAGGACCACGATGGTGAACAGCAACCCGTACAGCGCTACCGGCCCGATCCGGGGTAGGAACCGCGATTCGTACCACTCGCGCCCCCTGGCGCGCTCGCCGAACTTGCGGGTGAGGTACCCGGCGACCAGCGGAACGCCCAAGAAGATCAACACGGATTTGCCGATCTGCCACGCCGACACGTCCAGCCCCGCCTGGGGCAGGCCGAGCCAGCCCGGCAGCACCGAGAGGTAGAACCAGCCCAGGCCAGCGAAGGCCAGCACCTGGAACACCGAGTTCAACGCCACGAGAACGGCGGCGGCCTCCCGGTCGCCGCAGGCGAGGTCGTTCCAGATGATGACCATCGCGATGCAGCGCGCGAGACCGACGATGATCAGACCGGTGCGGTACTCGGGCAGGTCGGGCAGCAAGACCCAGGCCAGCGCGAACATCAGCGCGGGGCCGAGCACCCAGTTCAGCAGCAGTGACGAGAGCATCAGGCGGCGGTCGCCGGTGACGGCGTCCAGCCGGTCGTAGCGGACCTTGGCCAGCACCGGATACATCATCACCAGCAGGCCTACCGCGATCGGCAGCGAGATCCCGTCGATGGCCACCGCGTCCAGGGCCGGACCTAGCCCGGGAACCCACCGGCCCGCCAGCAGGCCGGTCAGCATCGCCGCGCCGATCCACACCGGTAGCAGTCGATCCAATGTGGATAGATTCGCGGCGACCGCGCGCTGGTCTCGTGCCGTCATGCCGGTACGGCCGCGGGCGACAGGGCGTCCGACACCAGGCGCAGGGTCTCGGGGCGCACGCGGTAGTAGATCCACGTGCCCCTGCGCTCACCTTCGATGACCCCGGCCTCGCGCAGGACCTTCAGGTGGTGCGAGATCGTCGGCCCGGAAAGCTCGAACGCGCCGGTCAGATCGCACACGCACGCCTCGCCACCGGCATGCGAGGCGATCAGCGAGAGCAGGCGCAGTCGCACGGGTTCGCCGATCGCCTTGAACACGCGTGCCAGCGAGGTCGCCTGGTCGGCGCTCAGCGGCTCCCGCATGACCGGCGAGCAGCACAGATCTTCGTCGGCCTCTTGTTTCGACATGTTTCTATCTTGACAGCTCTCGATACAAGGGGCAAGCTGCTGAGTGCGAGTTTGATTAGATAATAATCGAAACAAGGAGTCGAGATGTCTCGCATGCAACTGGCTCTCCGGGTCGGCGACTTGGATGGCTCCATCGCGTTCTACTCGAAGCTCTTCGGCACCGAACCGGCCAAGCTGCGACCCGGCTACGCCAACTTCGCCATCGCCGAACCACCGCTGAAGCTCGTTCTGCTGGAAGGTGAGCCCGGCCAGGACGCGGTGCTCGATCACCTGGGCGTCGAGGTCGAAAGCACCGAAGAGGTTGACGGCGCCACCGAGCGGCTGAGCTCGCTCGGGCTGTTCACCGAGGTGGAAGAGGACGCCACCTGCTGCTACGCCCGGCAGGACAAGGTCTGGGTGCACGGACCGGGCCGGGAACCCTGGGAGGTCTACGTGGTCAAAGCCGACTCGGCCACCTTTGGCGACGAAGCCGCCGAGACCACGGCACCACAGTGCTGCGCAAGCGAGAACGCCCCGGCCAACGCCTAGGCCCCTGGTTGGCGAGTCCCCGAACGTCAGATGCACCCGGATCGTCTTCGTGGTGAACATGATCGGGCTGTCCACAAGGGATTGTCGGCCGGATGCGGCAGTGGAATTCGGCACCGTGGGGTAGATGCCCGCGGCTGGTCGACGCGACTGCTTGGTCGGTTGGTTGATCCGCCGGTTTTGTGACGAGGTGGGTTGCGGTCTGGTTGTCGAACGCCTTGACAGGTTGATCGGCGCAGGGTTGCATAACCTCGTTACGATGGCATGGTCGTTGACGGTCCATGTCGGCCGCCGAGCCTGTTGCTGGGGATCGCAGGGTGAGCGTGTTGGGTTCGAACCACGACGGCCGGGGGGTGCTGGCCCGCCTGAGCTCCGCCGTGGTGCGACGTCGGGGCGTCGTCGTGGTGGTCTGGGTCGGGATCGCCGTGGCGCTCAACGTGTTCGTCCCGCAGTTGGAGCGCGTGATCGCGCAGAGCCATGTCTCGTTCGTCCCCGACTCGGCGCCTTCCGTGCGGACACTGCCCACAATGGATGAACGTTTCGGTGGAACCGGCGCGAACACCATGGTTTTTGTTGTTCTCGCGGACGAACGCGGGCTTTCCGCCGACGATCGGCAGTACTACCGCGAGCTGGTCGGCCAGCTGCGGGCCGACCACGGGCGGATCGCCTCGGTGCAGGACACCGTCGCGCGACCGGAATTGGCCGAGGCGCTGGAAAGCCGCGACGGCAAAGCGATTTACATCCCGGTCGGACTGCGCGGCGCGAACGGCTCCCCGGAGACGACGGCGCAGATCGAGTTCATCCGCGAGATCAGCCAGCACGGGCGGCCGGGGGAGCTGGCCGTGCACGTCACCGGGCCGATCGCCACCGTCGCGGACATGCAGACCGAGATCGAGCGGAGCATGGTCGTGATCACCGCCGTCACGGTGGTGCTGATCCTGATCATCCTGCTGGCCATCTACCGGTCGCTGATCACTTCGCTGATCGCGCTCAGCGCCATCGGTCTGTCGTTGGCCACCGCACGGGCGGTCACGGCGTTGAGCGGACTCGTGGTCTTCGACATCTCCACGTTCACCGCATCTCTGCTCACGGGCGTCGTGCTCGGTGCGGGCACGGACTACGGCGTGTTCCTGATCAGCCGGTTCCACGAGGCGGTGCGGGCCGGTGCCGACCCGGTGGAAGCCGTCGCGTCGGCGACACGTCGAGTGGCTGGCGTGATCACGGCATCGGCGGCCACAGTGATGGCCGCGTGCGCTGGCATGGCCTTCGCCCACGTCAGCATCTTCAACACCACCGGTCCAGCCATCGCGGTGAGCTTGGCGGTGACATTGCTGGCTGGGTTGACACTGATCCCGGCGATGTTGGCGATCGCGGCCAACCGCGGGTACGCGATGCCGCGCCCGGCCAGCGGGAACCGTTGGTGGCGTGCGACGAGCATCCGAACCGTGCGCCGACCTGGTCGGGTTCTGCTGGTCGGCTTGGCCGTGCTCGGCCTGCTCGCCGCGTTCTACCCCGGCATGCAGCTGAGCTACGACGAGCGGCGGGTGCAACCGGCGAGCACGGACAGCAACCTCGGCTACGAAGCGCTGGGCAGGCACTTCCCGGCCACCGAAGTGCTGCCGGAGTACCTGCTGATCAACGCCGATCACGACATGCGCAACCCGCGGGACCTGGCCGTGCTGGAGATGGCCGCGGCCAACGTGGCCAAACTGGACGGGGTCCAGATGGTGCGCGGCGTGACCCGGCCGACCGGTGCGCCGATCACCGAGGCGTCGCTGGGGCAGCAGGCCGGTCAGGTCGGTGACCGGCTCGGCGAAGCCGCCGATCAGCTCGCCGCGGGCAACGCGCAGACCGGACGGCTGGCGGAGGGCAGCGAGCAGATCGCCATCGGAACCGGGCGGTTGGCCGACGGGGCCGGTCAACTCGCGATGGGCAGCGAACAACTCGCCAACGGCGCCCGCAGCGCGGCCGACGGAGCGCAGCAGTTGCTGGACGGGTTGAACGCGACCGGCGGCGGGCTCGGGTCGGTCTCCGACGGCGCGGACCGCGCGCACGACGGCTCCAGCCAGCTCGCCGAGGGCGCGAAGCAACTGGCCGTCGGACTGGATTTGGCAAGCCAGCAAACAGAAGTGGCCGTCAACGGACTGGGGCTGGCCTACCACGCGTTGCAGGCCGATCCGCTGTGCAGCGTCGACCCGGTGTGCGCGCAAGCCCGCAGCGGCATCGGGGAGATCTACGTCGCCGAGCGGGACCAACTGCTCCCCGGGTTGCGGCAGGCGGCCGAGGCGGCGCGACAACTGGCCGCGGGCGGCGGGGATCTGTCAGCCGGGATCGCCGGGCTGCAGACCGGGATCAATGCGGTGCGCGACGGGATCGGGCAGCTCGCCGAGGGCGAGCGGACGTTGCGGGACCGGCTCGGCGAGCTGTCCAGTGGCGCGGACCAGGTCGAAGGCGGCGCTGGCCAGCTCTCCGGAAACGCGAACGCCGCCGCCGACGGTGCTGACCAGTTGCGCGACGGGACCTCGACGATGACGCAGTCCGTCCAAGAACTGGAACGCGGACTGGGCCAGGCCGCGGAATTCCTGCGGACCGCCGGGCAGCAGGCCGCCGATCCGGGCGTCGGCGGGTTCTACCTGCCACCGAACGCCTGGCACGAACCGCGGATGGCGCTGGCCAGCGGGATGTTCCTGTCCGCGGACGGGCGAACGGCCCGGTTGGTGGTGCTGCACGATTCCGACCCGCTGGGCCAGGCTGCAATGGATCGCACCGGCGAAATGGTCCGCACCGCGCAGCAGGCGTTGCACGGCACAACGCTGGAGCGCAGCAGTGTCGAGAACACTGGTGCGGCTTCGGTGAACCAGGACCTCGCGGAGTTGTCCAATGCGGACTTCGCGTTGTTCGCGCTGATCGCTCTGCTCGCCGTGCTCGTGATCCTGGTGCTGTTGCTGCGCAGCGCGGTGGCCCCGCTGTACCTGCTGGCGTCGGTGATCTTGTCCTTCTCCGCGGCGATGGGGATGTCGGTGCTGTTCTGGCAGCACCTGCTCGGCATCGACCTGGACTGGACCGTGCAGCCGATCACCTTCGTGCTCCTGGTCGCGGTGGGCGCCGACTACAACATGCTGCTGATGTCGCGGATTCGGGAGGAGGCCAGCGACGGCGGCCGCTTCGGGATCGCCCGAGCCATGACCGCCACCGGCAGCGTGATCACCACCGCCGGGATCATCTTCGCCGTCAGCATGTTCGCGCTGATCTCCGGCAGCGTGATCACCCTCGCCCAGATCGGGTTCACCATCGGAGTCGGACTGCTGCTGGACACCTTCGTGGTGCGGACGCTCGTGGTGCCAGCCGTCGCCACCATGCTCGGCCGCTGGAACTGGTGGCCCGCCCGGTCGTTCAGCGGCTCCAACCGATGACGACGCTGCGCAGCGCATCTTCGTAGCTGGCGGCGATGTCGAGGCCGGGCGGAATGCTCCCGGACAGTTCCAGCGACACCAGGCCGTGCGCCATCGCCCAGCAGGACAGCGCGATGTGTTCGGCGGACGCGGATTTGAACTGGCCGCTGGCCTGCGCCCGGCGGATCGCCCCGACCAGCGGTTCGAAGGTCTCCGCCGCCTCGTCCTTCTGCGCGGCCGAGAGGTCGAAGTCGACGACCCGGTCGCTGAACATGACCGCGTACAGGTGCGGGCTGGTGAGGGCGTGTTCGCGGTAGGCCAGTCCGAGCCGGACCACGTCTTCGGCCGGATCGTCGGTGGTGCCGACCAGGGCCAGCCGGGCGGCGAACTGCTTGGCGGCGTCCCGGTACACGCTGTCGAGCAGGCCCGCCTTGTTGCCGAACAGCGAATATATGGCCGTGGTGGAGGTTCCCGCCTCCCGCGCCAGCCGTCGCAGGCTCAGCTCCTTCACGCCGCCTTCGAACACCACGGTCGCGGCCAGTTCGATGAGCGTGCGGCGCAGGGCTTCGTCGTGCGTTCTGGGGCGGACCACTTCGCGAGTGTATCGCAGCCGGTTGCCGTGGCAGGTCGGATTCCACTTTGGACGGGTTCGGCCGCGGAATCGCGGCGAGTGCTTGACAGCGCTCCGGTAACGGTGTTTTATAACAACGTTCCGGCGATGCCGGGGCAACCCCGGAACCCCGTGAATCGGGAGGAGAGCCTATCGAGAAGTCCTTGTGGGCCAACCTCTTCTTCGAGACCGCAGGGCCCGCTTGCGGTGTTGGGCCCGCGTCACTCGCCGGTGCTGGCGATCTCGTGCGTGTGGATCAGGTTGTCCGTCAGCGCTTTGCGGATCGCCTCCGTGCGGGAGCGGACTTGCAGCTTGGCGTAGATGTTGGCCAGGTGCCGTTTGACGGTTCCCTCGGTGAGGCCGAGCCGGGAGCTGATCTGCCGGTTGCTGAGCCCTTTCGCCACCTGAAGCAGCACTTCCTGCTGGCGCGGTGAGAGAACCGAGTCGTGGTCGGCGATGCCGAGCTGGTTGATCATTGTCTGCGGCATGAAGGTCACCATGCTGTCGCCCATCGTGGTGACCGAGCAGATCGACGAGATCAGGTCCGTGCCGGTCGCGCTGGTGTCCAGCAGCGCGTACACCCCGCTGACGAGCAGGGCGTGCTGGCCTCGGAGGTCATCGGCCGAGGAAACCAGCATGACGACACGAACCCGGTTGGTGTCGGCGGTCATGTTCGTCAGGTGCTGGATGTCGCCGGGATCGACGACGCCGTAGCAGGAGACGACGACGTCGGGGCGGAGTTGCTTGGTCAGCTCGATGGCCGACTCCCCGCACTCCGCGCGACCCACCACGGTGATGTCCCGGTGGCTGCCGAGCATCAGGGTCAGCGCGTCGCGGATTATGCCCAGGCTGCTCACCACGACAACGCGAATGGGAGAAGCTGGGGCCGAAGGCAGCGGCGGCCCGATAACGTTCGGATTGCGATCCAACGGATAAACCGGTGCGAGAGCTGACTTTCGAGACGCGCCGACCGCGTCTCGGCGTAAGCATGCGCCATCTTCATCCGAGCACTCGGCGTTCTTGTTCAACAAAATCAAACTCCCTGCAGTGTCCCCGGTGTCCCCGCAGTGCGCTCTGATCGAGTACCACCATAGTCCCTTCCGGCGGTGGTAGGTGGTCAATTCTGGAGCTCGCGCGCGGTTTCGCGTGCATTTGTCGCGGCGGCGGCCGAGATTCGCATCGCGTTATCCACCACTTCCGCAATAAGTCTGATCGTGGCAGCGCCCGCGATGCGCGCATTGGCAGATCGCCGTTGGGCCGAACGGCCCCAGGTGCCGCGCGGGATAGGGTGGACGGCGGACGCGCGCCGGTGGTTGCGGTCGCCGGAGGTGCGAAAACGACCGGCATGTACCGGATTGCCGGAATTCGGCGCGGCGCTACACCTTTCGATGTGTGCCACCGTGCATCGATCGTGAAATTGTTGCCCGCAGGCAGCTGGATAGACTGGCGAACCGGGGGATGCTCGCAGGTGATCGCCGACGATTCGGAGCGTGATGTGAAGCATCGAGTTGCTGTTGTGGGAGCTGGTGCCGCTGGTCTGTCGGCTGCCTACAACGTTCGCGGTAATGCGCACGTAACACTATTCGAGTCCGACGCCGAAGCGGGCGGGCACGCGTTAACGGTCACCGTTGACGACAACGGTGTGGAACGCGGCCTGGATATGGCGTTCATTGTTTTCAGCGAATTCGCATACCCCCGTTTCGCCAAGTTTCTCGCGGAGTTGGGCATCCCGACGACGAGCCATCCGGGGCGATTCAGCTTCACTGATCACGACAACGGTTTCGTCTACGTTTCGGATGATCTGGGATTGTCCGAGGAAGAGGTCCGCGCCCGCTACCCGGACGATTTCGTCCTGCTCTGGCAGGAGGCGGAGCGGTTCCGGCACACCGCGCCGCGGGAGTTCATGCGGCTGCGCAAGGACATCTCACTGGGCGACTACCTGGAGACGAGCGGGTACTCCGAGGCGTTCCGCTACGGGTTCGTCGTGCTGCTGTCCTCAATGGTCTGGTCGGTCTCGCCCGACGACATCTGGGGAATGCCCGCGAACACCGTGCTCACCTTCTTCTTCGGCCACGGGTTCGAATGGCCGGGCCGCAGCGTGGAGGGCGGCAGCGCCAACTACGTCCGCCGGGCGTTGGACGTGATGACCTCGGACGGTGTGGACTACCGGCCGAGCACACCGGTTCTCGGCGTCGAGCAGCGGGACGACGACGTGGTCCTGCGCACCGCCGCCGGAGGCGAGGAGTTCGACTACGTCGTGCTCGCCACCCACGCCGACGATTCCCTCGCGCTGCTGCGGAATCCCACGCAGGAGCAGCAGCGCGCGCTCGGGTCGATCAGCTATTCGCCGACGCATGCCGTGCTGCACACCGATCCGGTGGTCATGCCCGACGATCGCGACAAGTGGCGCAGTTGGAACTGCGCTCGGCGAGCGCGCGACGTGAGCAGTGGCGCGCTGGACACCTGGTCCACCTACTACCTGAACCTGGTGCAGAACTTCAGCAGCGACAACGATTACTTCGTCAGCGTCGACTGCCCGCTGGAGCTGGCGCGCGACTCGGTGATCACCGAGGTCGATTTCCAGCATCCGATCTTCACCATGGAAGCGAAGCGGAGCCTGGCCGAAATCCCGAAGCTCCAGGAGAACTCGCGGATCAAGTTCGCTGGCTCCTATCTCCCCGCCCGCAGCGTCGGACCGGACGCGGTCGGCGGCCACGAATCGGCGTTCGATTCCGGTTTCGAGGCAGCGATGTCGATTCACCGCAACATTTCCGCCGAAATCACGCAGCCGCGGTAACCGCGTCCTGACGGAGGAGTTGAAGTTGTCCGAGACGAGGAACGGGTCCGGCACGGCCGACTTGACCGTGGAGTCGGTGCAGGAGTGGATCGTCGCCCAGGTCGCGGCGCGCTTGGAGACCACCCCGGAACAGGTCGACGTGCACAAGTACTTCGACGAGTTCGGATTGGACTCGGCGGATGCCCTGGTGCTCGCCGGGGAACTGGAGAAGTGGCTGGGCTTCGAGCTGGAGACGACCGCGATGTGGTACCACCCCACGATCGCCGAACTGGCCGCGCACATCGTCGAAAGAGGTTCGCTCGATGGCGCACCGTAATGCGGGCATCGAGCTGATCAGCACGCCGACGGGTGCCCGCGCCGACGCGGGGTCGCGGATCGTGGTGGTGTACCCGGGCCTCGCCCCGGCCGCCGCGCACGAAGAACTCATCGCGGCCATGCCTTCGACGGTTTCGACGTACGTGGTCGACCTGGACGCGGTCGAGGAGTACGCCAGACCGGCGTTCACCGGAGAACCGCCGAAGGTGGGCGCTGCGGACGTCGCGGCGCACGTCGCCACCGAGCTCCGCCAGCGTGGACTGGTCGGCGGCGACTGGTTGCTGGTCGGCTGGTCGTTGGGCGGGATCATCGCCTACGCGCTGACATCCGAGCTGGCCGGCGACGAACTGCCCGCGCACCTGGTCGTCCTGGACACCCCGGCCCCGGTGGGGCGGAACTCGTGGTCGGACGACGGGGTTCCGCTGGATCTGGAACTGCTGTGGTTCGTGACCTACCTGGCGGCGCGGCACGAGACCACCGCGTCGACAGCGCGGGAAACCTTCACCGGACTCGACGCAGACGCGGGTCTGAAGCTGGTCCTGGACATCGAGACGGATCGCGGGCCGCTACTGCCCGGCGCGTCGCTGGCCGGTGCCCGGAAGCTGTTCGAGGGCTACCTGAACGTCGTCCGCCGCAACAACCGCATCGTGTCCGCCTACCAGGCGGCGCCACCGAGGGTGCCGTTCACGCTGATCCGGCCGGAGCACAGCCTGTTCGGCGCGGAGCCGGCGATGGGGTGGGACGAGATCGATCCCGCGGTCGAGGTGCGCACCTGCCGGGGCGACCACTACTCGATGCTGCGTGATCCGTTCGCATTGGCGCAGGTGGACGCCATCGCCCGGGATTGCTTGCGGCTGACCGAATCCGAGGTCTGAGCCACCGGGCTTGCCAGACCAGGTGGGCGCCGGGCAGGCATGCCCACACAGAACCCAGATTCCGACTGGGAGGCCGAGAATGACAACGATCGACCGAGCAGCAGTGAACTCCCGGCCGACCGATATCGCGATCGTCGGACTCGGTTCGCTGTTCCCGGAAGCGGCGGACCTCCGTCGGTTCTGGGCCAACGTCGTGGCGGCCAGGGACTGCATCCGCGAGGTGCCGGAGAGCCACTGGCGGATCGAGGACCACTACGACCCGGATCCCGCCGCGTCGGACAAGACCTACTGCCGCCGCGGCGGCTTCGTGCCCACTGTGGACTTCGACCCGTTCGAGTTCGGGTTGCCGCCGAACATCCTGGAGGTCACCGACATCCTGCAACTGCTGAGCCTCGTGGTGGCGAAGCAGACGTTGCAGGACGCCCAGGTGCACGGGTCGACCTGGTACGACCCGTCGCGCACCGGGGTGATCCTCGGGATCACCGGCGCGAACTCGCTCACTCAGCCGCTCGCCCTGCGGTTGCAGACTCCGCGGCTGAAGGAAGTCGTGCGGTCCTGCGGGCTCAGCGAGCGGGATGCGGACGAGATCGCGAAGAAGTTCGTGATGGCACTCGCGCCCTGGCAGGAGAACTCGTTCCCGGGCATGCTCGGCAACGTCGTGGCCGGGCGCATCGCCAACCGGTTCGACTTCGGCGGCACCAACTGCACGGTGGACGCCGCCTGCGCCAGTTCGCTGGCAGCGCTGCACATGGCGATCGGTGAACTCGCCACCGGGCGCGCGGACCTGATGATCACGGGTGGCTGCGACGCCGAGAACACCATCCTGATGTACATGTGCTTCTCGAAAACCCCGGCGTTCTCCCGAGAAGGCGTGGTCCGCCCGTTCGACGAGACCGCGGACGGCACGCTCA
Source organism: Saccharopolyspora soli (assembly GCF_022678645.1). Taxonomy (GTDB): domain Bacteria; phylum Actinomycetota; class Actinomycetes; order Mycobacteriales; family Pseudonocardiaceae; genus Saccharopolyspora; species Saccharopolyspora soli. The sequence continues at coordinate 27,614 of NZ_JALBWV010000002.1, forward strand.
TCGGCGAGGGCATCGGACTGCTGGCGCTCAAGCGGTTGGCGGACGCCGAACGCGACGGCGATCGGATCTACGCGGTGTTGCGCGGTGTCGGCAGTTCCAGCGACGGACGTTTCAAGAGCATCTACGCGCCGCGCGGCGAAGGCCAGGCCAGGGCGTTGCGGCGGGCCTACCAGGACGCCGGTTTCGGACCGGAGCAGATCGGGCTGCTCGAATGCCACGCCACCGGCACCTCGGTCGGCGACCTCACCGAGCTCAAGGCGCTCTCGGAGGTGTTCGGCGAAGCCACCGACGAACGGCAGTTCGCGGCGGTCGGATCGGTGAAGTCCCAGATCGGCCACACCAAGGGCGCCGCGGGCGCGGCGAGCCTGATCAAGGTGGCGTTGGCGCTGCACCAAAAGGTGCTGCCGCCGACGATCAACGTGGACACACCGCGCGCCGCCGCTGAGTTCGAATCGTCGCCGTTCTACATCAACACGCAAACCCGGCCCTGGGTGGTGGATCCGGCTCGGCCGATCCGGCGCGCGGCCGTCTCGGCGTTCGGCTTCGGTGGCACCAACTTCCACTGCGTGCTGGAGGAACACACCGGCGACGAGCACCGGATGCTGCATCCGGTGGCGCAGGTGCACGTCTGGCACGCCGAGAACCCAGCGGAGTTGCTTGCGCTGCTCGACAGCGGTGCCGAGGCCAATCCGCTGCGCGAGTCGATACCTGCCGAGCACTGCCGACTGGCGGTCGTCGCCGCGACTCCCGAGGAGAGCTCGGAACTGCGCGACGCTGCGGCTGAGCGGTTGCGCGCGGATGCGGAAGCCGAGAGTTTCGAACTCCCCGGTGGGGCGTACTACCGGCGGTTCGCGCGGCTGCGGGACGGTGCGGGCAGCAAGGTCGCCGCGATGTTCGCTGGTCAGGGCAGCCAGTACGTCGGCATGGGAGCTGCCGCCGCCGTGTCGACGCCGCCGGTGCGGGCCGCATTCGACAGCGCCGCCGAGGCTTACACCGGCTCGATTCCCCTTGGCAGGGTGGTCTTTCCGCCGCCGCCCTTCGACGGCGCGGACCGCTCCGCGCACGAGGAGGCGCTGCGTCGCACGGAAAGCGCCCAACTCGCCATCGGTGCGCTCGCGGCGGGCCAGTACCGGTACCTCGCGGAGTCCGGCTTCGCGCCGGACGGCGCGATCGGCCACAGCTTCGGCGAGCTCACCGCGCTCTGGGCCGCCGGAAGCCTCTCCGACTTCGACTTCTACTCGTTGGCGGGTGCGCGGGGCCGGGCGATGGCCGCCCAGCCGGAGCAGGACGCCGACCCCGGCACCATGGCGGCCATCAGCGCGACGCTGGCCGAGGTCGAGCAGCTCCTGGGGGCGCGCGAGGACGTGGTGGTGTGCAACAACAACGCGCCGGACCAGGTAGTCGTCGGTGGTGCGACCGAATCGGTGCGGGAATTCGCCGCGGAGTGCCGATCCGCGGGCGTTTCGGCGTCGCTGCTTCCCGTCGCGGCCGCGTTCCACACGAAACACGTGGCGCACGCCCTGGACGCGTTCGGTGACGCTGCGGCGCACGTGAACGTTCGAGCTCCGAAGATCCCGGTGTACGCGAACACCGCTGGCGCGGGTTACCACGACGACAGCACGGAGAACCGGGCCGTGCTGGTGAACCAACTCGCCGAACCCGTTCAGTTCGGACCGTCGGTCGAGCAGATGTACGCCGACGGGTTCCGGGTCTTCGTCGAATTCGGCCCGAAGTCCGCGCTGTCCGGGCTTCTCCGGCGGACGTTGGCGGACCGGCCGGACGTGATCGTGCTCGCGGCGGACCCCGGGCCAGGCCGGGACGGGGACCACGCGCTGAAGCAACTGGCCGCCAGGCTGACCGTGCTGGGAGCGCCGCTGACCGGATTGAACCGCTTCGCTGCGGAACCCGCGCCGGAGGAGTCGGAGAAGAAGATGAGCATCCCGTTGAACGGAGTCAACTACGTGCCGGAAGAGCGCCGTCGCAACTACCAGGAGGCGCTGGAGAACGGCTACCGCGTCGAGCCCGCGGTGCAGCCGAGCCCGCCGTCGAGCCCGCAGCCGCTGACCACCGGCAACGGCGATCAGGGGCACGCGCAGCAGGCCGTGCGGTCGGCGGACAACGGTGCGACGGCGAGGTTTGCCGCTGGCCCGATGGCCGCCAACCACCTCGACAGCCACCGCGTCTACCTGGACAGCCAGCTGGCCATCGCGCACCAGCTCAGCGGCCTGCTGGCCCGTGAGGCGGAGGGCTCGGTGCGGGACGAGGTGCTCGAAGCGATCAGGGCCGTCACCCAGCACGGCGTGTCCATCGGGCAGAGCCACCAGCGGGCCAGCGAGGTGCTGGGTGAGCTGGCGCGCTTGGAGGCCGGTCTGCCGTCCGCAGCGCCCACCTCGTGGATTCCCGCCGAGCCCGCGCATTACGTGCCACCAACACCACCCGCGCCGCAGTGGAACGGGCACCTCGCCGGACCGGCGACACCGAGCACGGCCGACGGGGACGGGGCGATGGCACCGCTCGGCGGATCGCCAGAACCCGTCGCCGCACCGCCCGCCCCCGCCGCAGCGGACCCGGTCGCGCCGGACCGGGAGGAGGTGCGCGAGGCCGTGCTCGCGGTGGTCGCGGAGAAGACCGGTTACCCCGGCGACATGCTCGACCTGGCCATGGACGTGGAGTCCGACCTGGGCATCGACTCGATCAAGCGGGTCGAGATCATGGGCGTGCTGGGGGAGAAGTTCCCGAACGTGCGGGAGCCCAGCCCGGAGATGCTGGGAGAGCTGCGGACCCTAGAAGACATCGTCGGCTTCCTCGCCGGGGAGGTGGCGGCGGCCCCAAAAGCCTGATCCGGCCGCTGCCAGCGAGGCTGTCCCGGCTGTCCGCGCCCGAGCCCGCCGAGTCGCCGTACCGGCCCAACCCGACGGCCGTGATCGCCGGAAGCAGCAGTGCTTTCGCGGACGCGCTCGCCGCCCGACTGCGCGATGCCGGGTGGGTCGTGCTGGACGAATCCGCGCCGCGTGATGCCGAAAGCCTCGACCTCGTCCTGTGGCTTGCCGACGATGCCCCGGCGGACTGGGACTCGGCGGCGGGCTCGCTGCGTGATGCGTTGTTGCTGGCCGGTGGCGTGCAGCGGGGCCTCGAGCGCACGGCCGCGAGCACGCGGGCGGCTTTCGTCGCGGTGACCCGCATGGACGGGCTCCTCGGGTTCTCCGGTGTGGCGCTGGAAACCGCGGTGACGGGCGGACTGCCGGGTTTGGTCAAGACGTTGGCAGCCGAGGCACCGGCTGTTTTCTGCCGCGCGGTCGACCTGCACCCGGACCTCACCGTGCAGCAGTGCGCCGAGGCGTTGTTGGCCGAAGTGCACGACTCGGCGGGCGGGTCGCAGCAGGTCGGCTACGACGCCGAGGGCATCCGCCGGACCGTGGTACCGGGCTCGGAACCGGGTGTCGATCCCGAATTGCCCGCGTGCGCACCGAATGCGGTGCCAGGGCCGGACGACCTCCTGGTTGTTTCGGGTGGTGGACGCGGTGTGACAGCGGAATGCGCGGTCGGTTTGGCGCGTCGGTTCCGCACCGGTCTGCTGCTGCTCGGCCGCACTCCGCTGGAAGACGAGCCGACGTGGGCCAACGACGTCGTGGAGCCGCAGCTGAAGGCGGCGATCGCGGCGCAGCTGAAGGAGAACGGCGGCAAGCCGACCCCGCGCGATGTCGAGCCGGTGTACCGGAACCTCGTGGCGCAACGGGAGATCCGACGCACGTTGGGCGCGATCCGCGAAGCTGGTGCGTTCGTCGAATACCTCGCGGTGGACGTTGCCGACCGCGACGCGGTCCGCACCGCGCTCGGCGAATACCGCGACCGGATCACCGGCGTTGTGCATGGTGCGGGCGCGCTTTCCGACCGGTTGCTCGTGGACAAGACCGCTGCGGACGTCGACGCGGTCTTCGCGCCGAAGCTGTTCGGCCTCCGGTCGCTGCTCGAAGCGGTGGACCACGACCGGATCCGCTACGTGCTGCTGTACTCCTCGGTCGCCGGTTTCTTCGGCAACCGCGGGCAGGCCGACTACGCGATGGCGAACGAGTCGCTGAACCGGCTGGCCTGCACGTTGTCGCGGCACCTGCCGGGAGCCAAGGTGGCCTCGTTGAACTGGGGTCCGTGGGCGGGCGGCATGGTGACCCCGGAACTGGCGCGGATGTTCCGGGAACGGGGCGTGGAACCGATTCCCGTCGATGCCGGTGTCCAGTTCGTCGTCGAGCACTTCGCGTCCGACCAGCCAACGGCCGTGGTCTCGGTCGTCGCCACCTGACTCGCCACCCGTCCCCGAACGCGGAGATATGCCCATGACCAACACTCCGATCGCGATCGTCGGCATGTCCTGCCTCGTACCCGGCGCGGGCAGCCCCGACGAGCTGTGGACGTGCGTCCGGGACGAGGCGGATCACCGTGTCGACGGCGGGGGAGAGCACTTCGGCGACGGTGCGGCGGTTCCTGGTGGCTGGGGCGACCCGCAGCACCACATATCGTCCACAGTGGGCGGATTCGTCCGCGAGCCGGACATCGACCTGAGCGGGCTGCGCATCCCGGCCGACGAGCTCGCCGGGATGGATCGCGTGGTGCGCTGGCCGCTGCACACCGCCCGGCTGGCGCTGGCCGATGCCGGACTGGACGATGCGGCGCTGCCCGCTCGCACCGGGTTCGTGCTCGGCAACTATTCCTTCCCCACCGAGCTGTCCAGCCAGTTCGCCGTGCCGCTGGTGCGGAAGGCGGTGCACGACGGGCTCCGCGCGGCCGGGCTGGACGTCCGGCCCGCGACCGCCGAACCAGCAGTCGCCGCGCGGAACATCTGGCCGTCCGGCCTGCCCACCAACGTGATCGGCGAGGCACTGGGACTCCGGGGCCCGCGGCTGGCGCTGGACGCGGCCTGCGCGTCCGCGCTGTACGGGCTGGCGCTGGCGAGGGACCAGCTCGCTACCGGGAACGCCGATGTGATGCTCGCCGGTGCGGTGTGCGCACCTGACGCGGTGCTGCTCCACCTGGCCTTCTCGGATCTGCGGGCGCTGTCTACCGATGGGGCGGTCAGCCAGCCGTTCGACGAGCGCTCCGCCGGAATCATCGTCGGCCAGGGCGCTGGGATGTTCGTGCTCAAACGGCTTTCCGATGCGCTGCGCGACGGCGACCGGGTGCACGCCGTGATCGACGCCATCGGACTCAGCAACGACGGCGCGGGCAAGCACCTGCTCGTCCCGAACGAGGCAGGCCAGCTGGCGGCGTACCGGCAGGCGTACTCCGACCTCGATCCATCCACTGTGGACTACATCGAGTGCCACGCCACCGGAACTCCGATCGGGGACGCCACGGAGCTCATCGGACTGGCCGAGTTCTTCGCCGAGCACGGTGGCCCGCCGCTGCTCGGTTCGATGAAGGGCAACGTCGGGCACCTGCTGAGCGCGGCCGGGCTGGCGAGCATGGTGAAGGCCATCCTCGCGATGCGGCACGGCATCATCCCGGCAACGCCGGGTGTGGCGCAGCCGTTGGCGCCGGAGGGCGGCGAGGCGGCCGCCGAGCGCGTCGTGCGCGCGGAGTGCCCCTGGCCGAGCAGCGGTCGGCCTCGGCGGGTGGGGGTGTCGAGTTTCGGTTTCGGCGGAGCCAATGCGCACGTGGTGCTTTCCCAGGCCCAAGAAGCAAAACCGACGCCGTCCGAGGTTCGCATTCCGCGAATGGCGGTGACCGGTGTCGGCGTGAAGGTGGGCGACGTGGACGATGTCGCCGCTTTCGAGCGAGTCGTCCGCACCGCCGAACCGATCCTGCGAACGCTGCCGGAAGGGCGCTGGTACAGCGACCTGTGGGACGGCCAGCCCGCCCCGGCCGGTGGCTACCTGGAGCGGATCGAGGTCGATCCGCGCGCCTACCGGCTGCTGCCCGCCGAACTGGCTGGTTCGAATCCGCAGCACCTGGCCCTGTTCCAGGCGATGGAGGCGGCCCTGCTCGACGCTGGCTACCCGGCGGTTCCGCCCGGCCCTCGGACGGCCGAGCCGCCCGCGCGGGTCGCGGTGGTGATCGCGATGGAGATGGAACCGAGGGCGCACCAGCACCGGGCCCGCTTCGACATCGGTGCGCACGTGCGCACCGAATGCGCCCGCGCCGGGGTGCAGCTCGGTATCGACGAACTCGACCAGTTGGTGGCGGCGGTCCGCGACGCCGTGCACGATCCGCTCGGCGCGAACGAGGTGTTGAGCTACATCGGCAACATCATGGCCAGCCGGATCTCGGCGTCCCGGAACTTCAGCGGTCCGTCCTTCACGATCTCCTCCGACAGCACGGCAGGTGCCGCCGCGCTCGAAGTGGCCGGTTTGCTGCTGCTGGACCCCAGCATCGAGACGGTCGTGGTCGGTGGCGTCGACCTGGCCTGCGGGATGGAGAACACGCTGGTGCGGTCGCGGCTGGCGGCCGAACAGGGGGTCGAACTCGCACCGCTGGGCGACGGCGCGGCTGCGGTCGTGCTCACCCGAGCCGACCAGCGCCCGGCAAGCTACGCGACGATCGAATCCGTCGCGCTGCGGCACGGAACCGACGCCGTGGCCGACGCGGCGCGCGTCAGCCTGGCCAGCGCGGGCATCAGCGGGACCGACGTCGACTACCTGGAACTGTCCGGTGGCACCGAAGCGACACGGCGGACCGAGCTGGCGCAACTGGCCACTGCATACCGCGTCGGGGAGGATCCGCATTCCTGCGCGGTGGGCAGTGTGGCGTCGCTGGTGGGCGACACGCAGCGGTGCTCGGCGCTGTTGTCCCTGGTGCAAGTCGCGCTGTGCCAGTACCGCGCTGATCTGCCGCCGACGCCCTTCGACGGCACCGAACTGTCCGAATTGGACGGTTCGCCGTTCTGCTGCCTGGAAGCACCGCAACCCTGGCTGCGACGACACCAGGATCGGCCCAGGTACGCGGCGATCAGCTCCACCGACAGCACGACCGCTGCGCATCTGGTGGTCGCCAGCGCGGACACTGCCGGGGTGCGGCACCAGGTGACGTGGGCCGAAGGCATCGGCGCGGTGCTGCTGCCGTTGACCGCCGATGATGGTCCGGGGCTCGCCGACCAGGCGCGGCGGTGCCTCGACGAACTGGACTCGGGTCGCCAGCTCCGCGATCTGGCGCGTGAGCGCTGGACGAACCAGGAGCCGACGCGGCTAACCGCAGTCCTGGTGGCCATGGACAGCGCGGGCATGCGGGTGGAGCTCGAAGCGGCGCAACGAGGTCTGCCGGAGACGGTCGCCGCGGGAGGCGAGTGGGCGACGCCGTCCGGCAGTTTCTGCACGGCCCGTCCGATCGGTCCGGGCCGGGTCGCGTTCGTCTACCCCGGTGCGTTCACCGCGTATCCCGGCGTGGCGCGGGACCTCTTCCGACTGTTCCCGCAGACGCTGACGCTGTTCGAGCAGAACGCCGAAGAACCAGCTGATCGGTTCCGGCACCGGGCGCTGTACCCCAGGGCGGTCGGTGGCCTGGACCGACGGGCACTGCTGCGGCATGAGGCGGACCTGCTCGACGACACGCCGTCGATGCTCATCACCGGTAGCAACCTGGCTGTGGTGCACACCCAGGTGCTGCGGGACGTGCTCGGCATCGCGCCGGACGGAGCTTTCGGGTACAGCCTGGGCGAGGGCAGCATGCTCGCCTCCACAGGGGTGTGGCAGAACTCCCCGGCCAACGACGCGGCGATCATGAACACCCCGCTGTTCCGGACGGAGTTGTGCGGACCGAAGCGCGTGGTGCGCGAAACCTGGGAAGTGGCCGAGGACGTTCCGGACCAGGCGTTGTGGTCCACGCACGTCCTGCTCACCAGCGCGGATCGCGTGCGGGAGGCGATGCGGGACCTGGAGCGGGTGTTCATCACGCACGTCAACGCGCCGGGCGAAGTGGTCATCGCGGGCGCGCCGGAGGTCTGCCGCGAACTGATCGCGCGGCTCGGTTGCCAGGCTGCCAAGGCACCGGCCAACCACGTGCTGCACTGCTCGTTGGTGGACCCGACCATGCCGGAGCTGACCGCGCTGGCCGACTACCCGTTGGGACCCCCGCCGCCTGATGTCGAACTGCTCACCGCCTACGACTACGGGCAGGTGGACACCGACGACGTTTATGGTCTGGCCGGGCGAGTTTCCGCGACGCTGAGCCGGACGCTCGACTTCGAGCGGCTCACCCGCGTCGCCTACGACCGCGGCTTCCGGTTCTTCGTCGAGGTGGGGCCGAACGCCACCTGCACGCGGTGGATCGGCCAGACCCTCGGCGCGCAGCCGCACCTGGCGGTGTCCATCGACCGCCGGGGCATGTCGACCGGAAATGCACTGCCGATGGCGCTGGCCAGGCTGATCAGCCACGGCATGCGCATCGACGTGACCCGACTGCTCGGTGCGCCGGAGACACCGCAGCGCCGATTGGTGCAAACCGTGAACTGGGCGGATCCAGGCGCCGAGCGGGTGCGCCGGGGTGCCGTCGCCGCGCTGGCGCAGGCGCCGCAGTCGCCTCCGCCGTCGCCGGAGCGGATCGAGTTCGACGGCGACCCGTTCGTACCGTTCGTGCCGCGTCTCGCCGAAAGCTCCGATGCTGGAGTCGTGAGTGGTTCTGGTCGTCATAGCAGCCAAAACCACTCACGACCGGTTGAGCCCGCAGAGCCGCCGCCGAGCAAGGAACTCGCGATACCCGCACCCGCGCCCCGAGCGGCGCTTGACGGGACCCGGCCGCTTGCCGTGCTGTCCAGCACCATCGCGCAGGCCCACCAGGCGGTGCTGCGCACCCAGGCCACCTTGCAGCAGATCGCCTTGGAACGGTTGGAGCCAGCGCTCGTCGAAGACTCGCAGCACGTCCTGTGGACCGACCGAGATCTCGTCGAGTTCGCCGAGGGTGATGTGGCCAAGGTGTTCGGCTCGTGGGCCGCCGAGATCGACGCTCTGCCACGCCGGGTCCGGCTGCCCGCGCCGCCGTTCCTGTTCACCACCCGAGTAGTCGTGTTGGAGGATTCGGGGACGCCGAAGATCAGCACCGAGTACGACGTCCCGGTCGGCGCGTGGTTCACCGTCGACGGCCAGGTGCCCGGTGTGGTGACCGTCGAAGCGGGCCAGTGCGTGCTGCTCCTGGCGTCCTACCTGGGCGTCGACCTGCGGCACGGCGGTGCCCGGAAGTACCGCTTGCTCGACAGCGCGATGGTGTTCCACGGGCCGCTGCCGCGCGAAGGCCAGACGTTGCGCTACGACATCTCCATCGACCGGATGGTTTGGAACGATGAGCGGCTGATCTTCTTCTTCAGCTACCGCTGCTACGCCGACGGCGAACTGATCCTGGAGTTGAGCGACGGCTGCGGCGGTTTCTTCACCGACGACGAACTGGCCAACTCGCCAGGTGTGATGCTGCCCGACCCGACCAGGACGCGTCGCGGCGAACCCGTGAAGCGGCGGTTCAAGCCGCTGGCCCGCACCGACCGAACCGAACTGTCCAAAGAGGACCTGAAGATGCTGGCGGCGGGCGAGCTCGGCGGCGTGTTCGGACCCGAGTGGGATCAGCGGGCCGACTGGTGCAATCCGTCGATCCGGTTGCCCGGCGAGGCGATGAGCATGATCGACGAGGTCGTGCGCATCGACCGGCTCGGTGGGCCGTGCGAGCTCGGCGAGCTCGAAGCAGTGCAGCACATCGACGCCGACGACTGGTTCTTCAGGTGCCACTTCGTCGGTGACCCGGTGCTGCCGGGCTCGCTGATCGGCGAGGGCGGCACCCAACTGCTCCAGGTCTTCGCCATGTACCTGGGCCTGCACCTGGTGTTCCCGGACGCCGAGTTCCAACCCGTCCCCGAACTGCGCACCGAGTTCAAGGTGCGCAGCCAGGTCGTCCCCGGAACACCGAACATCCGCTACCACGCCGAGATCACCGAGATCACCCTGCTGCCGCGCCCCACCGTGATCGCCGACATCACGGTGTACCAGGGCGACAAACCGATCATGGTGATGAACGACTTCGGCATCCAGGTGCGGGAGAAGCCGGGCACCCCGTACCGGCCGGAGCGCGGCGGGATTCCGCCGTTCCTCGGGCGGCGCAACCACAACGGCGAGCCGGTAATCATGAACGAGTTCCACGCCGCGCACGCCGCCAAGGGCGACCTGGCCACCGCGATGGGACCGGAGTTCGAGATCTACCGAGGCCGCCGCGCCCCCTACATCCCCAACGGGGATTTCCTGTTCACGGACCGGATGCTGCGGCTGGAGGGCACCCGAGGCGTGCTGGAACCCGGTGCGAAGCTGGTGACCGAGTACGACGCGGCCGCCGAGGACTGGTACTTCGCCGAGAACTCCAGCCAGCGCATGCCGAACTGCGTGTTCATGGAAACCTCCCTGCAGTCGGCCATCCTGCTGGGCTACTACCTGGGGCCGACGCTGCGCGATCCGGGCACCGACTACGGCATCCGCAACCTCGACGGCAAGGCCACCCTGGTCGCCGACCTCGACCTGCGGGACCGGACGATCCGCCAGGAATCCGTGCTGCTGTCCAGCCACGCCATGCCGGGCGCGATCATCCAGAGCTTCCGCTACACCCTCGAAGCCGACGGCCAGACCTGCTACGTCGGCGAGTCCACCTACGGCTACTTCAGCGAACAGGCACTGGCCAACCAGGTGGGACTGGACGCCGGGAAGCAGGTGCCGACCTGGCTGGCGGCCCACGAGGTCGAGCCGAGCCGGATCCGCAGCCTGTCGGTGCGCTCGGACGACCGGTGGTTCCAACCGCAGCCGGGCACCGGCCTGCGACTGGCCGACGGACACCTGCGGCTGGTGGATTCGGTCGACCTCGTAGCCGACGGCGGCGAGCACGGCCTCGGCTACCTGCACGGACGGCGGCACATCGACCCGGCCGACTGGTACTTCGACTGCCACTTCCACCTGGACCCGGTGATGCCGGGCTCGCTGGGCGTGGAGTCGGTCATCCAGGCGTTGCAGGTGATGGTGATCGACTTGGGGCTGGCCGACGACCTGGGACCGGCGACCTTCGCGATGGCCACCGACGTCGAGCTGACCTGGAAGTACCGCGGGCAGGTCTCGCGAACCGATCCGGAGATGACCTTCGAGGCGCACGTCGCGGAGATCCGGCGCGAGGACGACCGGGTGGTGGTGGTCGCCGATGCCAGTGTCTGGAAGTCCGGGCTGCGGATCTACCAGCTCGGCGGGGTAGCGGTGGAAGTCCGGCGGTCGTCTCCGTCCGATGTGGAGGAAGGCTGATGTCGATCACTGCGAACGGTTCGGCCACTGTGGTGCAGACCGAACCGGACGGCATTCGCAGCGTGCTCAACCGGCTGGAGTCGCCGTGCTACGCGGTGCAGACCGAGCAGGGGATCGGCGTCACCAACGAGCAGCCGCCGCCCGGCGCCCGGCTGCTCTCCGCAGTCGGACCACTGCCGCCGCAGCGGCTGGGATCGGCCCGGTTCCGCGCGCAGCACGGCGTGAGCTTCGCCTACATGAGCGGCGCGATGGCCAACGGTGTCGCCTCCGAGGAAGTCGTCATCGCCATGGCGCGGGCCGGGTTCCTCGGGTCGTTCGGCTCGGCCGGACTGCTGCCCGACCGGATCGACACCGCGCTGCGCCGGTTCGCACGCGAGATCCCCGGAAAGCCCTTCGCCACCAACCTGATCCACAGCCCGAGCGAAGACGCCCTGGAACGCGGCACCGTCGAGCTGTACCTCCAGCACGGGGTCCGCTGCGTGGAGGCGTCGGCGTTCATGGACCTCACCCCGCACATCGTGCGGTACCGGGTGGCCGGGCTGGTCCGGGGTGAGCGCGGCGAACCGGCCGCCAGCAACCGGGTGATCGCGAAGGTCTCCCGGCCGGAAGTCGCCGCCCGGTTCATGCGCCCGGCGCCGGAGAAGCTGGTCGCCGGGTTGCTTCGGGATGGGTTGATCACCGCCGAACAGGCCGAGTGGTCGCGCACCGTGCCGATGGCCGACGACATCACGGTGGAAGCCGACTCCGGCGGCCACACCGACCGGCGACCGCTGGCCGCACTGTCCCCGGTGATCGCCCAGCTGCGCGACGAGGTGTGCCGGGAATACCGCCGACCAGTGGAGATCCGGGTCGGGGCGGCAGGCGGGATCGGCACGCCCGAAGCCGTCGCGGCGGCGCTGTGCCTGGGTGCCGACTACGTGGTGAGCGGTTCGGTCAACCAGTCGTGCGTGGAGTCGGGGGTCTCACCGGCCGCTCGCGACCTGCTGGCCGCCGCGACGATCAGCGACTGCGAGATGGCCCCGGCCGCGGACATGTTCGAGCTCGGCGTGGACGTGCAGACCCTCAAGAAGGGCACCATGTTCCCGATGCGGGCGCGGCGGCTCTACGAGCTGTACCGGACGTTCGGCGGACTCGACGAGATCCCCGAGGAGGAGCGCAACCGGCTGGAGCAGCGGGTGTTCCAGCGCTCCTTCGAGGAGATCTGGTCCGATGTGGTCGGTTTCTTCGACAGCCGCGACCCGGCGCAGGTGCAGCGCGCCGCCGACGACCCGAAGCGGCGGATGGCGCTGGTCTTCCGCTGGTACCTCGGGATGTCGTCGGCCTGGGCGACCAGCGGGCAGCCGGACCGGACCATCGACTACCAGATCTGGTGCGGCCCCGCGATGGGCGCGTTCAACGACTGGGTGCGCGGCAGCTACCTGGAACCCGCGCCGAACCGGCACGTGGCCGACGTCGCGCAGCAGTTGATGCGGGGCGCGGCGTTCACCGATCGGGTGCGCCAACTCCGTGCCTCCGGCATCCGACTGCCGTCGAGCTGCGTCCGCTACCGGCCGCTTCCCGGAGGCGCGCGATGACGGCGCTCGATGAAGCGGCGCAGACGTACCCGGCGGCGGTGGAACTGGAGCGGCTGCTGGGCGACCCGCGCAATCCGACCAACCCGTTCGGGTTCGACTCGGTCGTGGCGCGGGACAGCGAAGCGAAGTTCCCCGAGGCGTTCGCCAGCGAGTTCGCCCAGCACCTCGGCCTGTCTTTCGTCCCTTCAGACGACGGCGGGCAGTTGTCCACAATGGATGAAACGCTGACCCTGGCCCGGCTGGTCTCCCGACGCGACGGCGCTGCGATGCCAGCCACCATGTTCAGCGTCACCGGTGCGGGTTGCGTCTTGCTCGCGGGCAACGCGCAGCAGCGCAAGGAGGTCGTGCGGCTGTTGGCTGCTGGCGGAGTCATCGGATTCGCGATGGCGGAGTCCGCGCACGGCAGCGACCTGCTGGCCAACGAGTGCCGGTTGGATACCGGCGATGCCGGTGGTTTCCGGCTCAACGGCCGGAAATGGCTGGCCGGCATCGGTGACCGGTGCGATGCGCTGGTCGTCGTCGCGCGTACCGGCGAGCGCGGCCCGGCAGCGTTCACCGCAGTGCTGTTGACGGGCGAACAGCTCGCGGCCGTTCGCCGCGATCAACCGAAGCGCACCAGCGGCATGCGCGGCATCGACTCGGTCGGCGTCAGCTTCGACGACGTCGAGGTCCCCGCCGGGTGCGTGATCGGCGGCATCGGTCGCGGGGTGGAAATCGCGTTGAAGGTGATGCAATTCGTGCGGGTGCTGAGCACGGCGGCGAACCTCGGATGCGCTGACACGGGCCTGCGGCTGGCGATGGATTTCGCTGGCGAGCACAGGTTCGGCGGCCGGCTCCTCGCGGAGCACGCTCAGCCGCGACGGGCTCTCGCGACCGCCGCCGCGCTGTTGCTCGCCTGCGATGCCGTCGCCCTGTCGGCGTCGCGAGCAATGCACGTCCTGCCCGCGACGCAGTGCCTTTGGTCGGGGATCGCGAAGCGGGTGGCCACCGACCTGTCGGCCGAGGTCTTCGCGCTCTGCTCGGACGTCCTGGGGGCTAGGAGCCTGCTGCACGACGGTCCGTTCGCAGCCTTCGACATCGCGCGTCGGGACAACGTGGTGGTCCGCCACATCGACACGGCACCGGACGCGAACCTGTGGTCGATCGCGACGCTGGTCGCCCAGTTCCCCGCGTCCGCGCCGGAGGCGGCGATACCGGACGAGGTCGCCGCGACGTTCCGGCTGGGCGATCCGCTTGGGCCGGTGCGGCTCGACAGGCTGGATCTCGCGTTGCGCGGCATGGATCCGGTCACGGCCGGGTTCCCCGGCATGGCCGCTGCCGCCGTCGCGGAACTGGCGGGACACCCTGCTGCCGCGCGGGTAAAGCAGGTCAACGCGCGGTTGAGCAGCGTGATCCGGGCGATGCACCGGGTGCGAGCGCGCGGCGCGCCGGGAGATCCGCAGCGGTTGGACCTGGCCGCCCGGTTCTGCTGGCTGCACGCTGCGGCGAGTTGCGTGTTCTTTTGGTGGTTCAACCGGCAGCGCTGTTTGTATAGTCGGCCCGCGGGTTCGCCTGGCTGGCTGTCAGCAGCGCTTTCCGTCCTGCTGGACCGGGCCAGCGATCGAACTCCGCGGCTCGACGCGCACGACACGACCGAGATGTACGCCCTGGTCGAAAACCTGCACACCGCGAACAAGCTCTTCAGCGCGGTTCCGCTCGTCCTCGGTTGGGAAGTGAGAAGCAACTGTGAACGCTGAATCGCATCCACTGGTGAAATCGAGCGGGGCGGTGCGGGAGGGGCCCGGGCGCTGGGAAGTCGAGGTGCCGCGGTCGTGGTGGGCGTGGCTGGGCCCGCAGGGCGGCCTGCTCAACGCGTTGGCCGCGCGGGCAGCGGCTGACCTGGTTGACGGCGCACCGCGTGCGACGCACGCCCAGTTCCTGCGCAGCCCGTCGGAGGCACCGATCTCGTTCGTCGCGACTTTGGAAAGGGCCGGTCGCACCAGCCAGTTCGTCACGGTGCGCGGCATCCAGGATGGCATGCCGGTGCTGCTGGCCTCCTTCGTGTTCGCGCGGAGCATCGACGGGGCCCCGGTCGAGCAGCGCGTCGAAGCGCCCGCGGTACCCAGGCCCGAGGACAGCCTGGAGATCGAGTTCCCGCCCGAGCTGGTTCCGTTCGGGCAGCAGTTCGTCATCCGGTACGGCAGCGGCGGGATTCCGATGTCCGGATCGGCGGAATCGGAGATGGCGTACTGGTTCCGGCTGCAACCGGCGGTGCCCGTCGATGCCCTGGTCGCCATCGTGCTGACCGACGTGATGCCGCCGGGCATCTACCCGCTGCTGACCGAAGCGGCGCCGATCGTCTCCGCGGAACTGTCCGTGCACCTGCACGTCGACCTGGCCACCCGGCCCGTCGACGACGACGTGCTGGTGGTCCAGCGCAACGTCACCAACGGGCAGGGCTGGTGCGTGGACGAAGCGGACCTGTGGGACCGCAACGGGGTCCTGCTCGCGCAATCCCGGCAGCTGCGCCGAGTGCTGACCAACGACAACGGAGGAGAACAGGGTGAGCGAGCCGAGGACGAGAGTTGATCTGGAGGGCGTTCCGGAGACGCTGCTCTGGCCGCTGTACTGCCGCGCGGCGGAGTCCCGACGCCCGGATGCGCTGATCGAGGATCCGAAGTCGGTTTCCATCGCCGAGGCCATCGACTACCCCTTCGAGGAGAACTTCGGCCGCCCGCACATCGCCCTGGCGCTGCGGGCGGTGTGCTTCGACGCGCAGATCAAGAAGTTCCTCGCGACCAATCCGGACGGCACCGTGGTGGCCCTCGGGGACGGGTTGGAAACGCAGTTCTGGCGGGTCGACAACGGCCGGGTCCGCTGGTTGTCGGTGGACCTGGAGGAAACCATGCAGGTGCGCCGGAAGTACCTGCCGGACACCGACCGGCTCCACAACCTCTCCTGTTCGGCGCTCGACGAGGCGTGGATGGACGAGGTCGACCCAGCGGGCGGCCTGTTCATCAGCATCCAGGGCCTGCTGATGTACCTGGGGGAAGACGAAGCGTGGGCCCTGCTCCGCAAGTGCGCGGAGCGCTTCCCGGGAGCGTCGCTGATGTTCGACGCGATGCCGGGCTGGCTGACCCGCCAAACCTCGGGCCGAAGCTGGCTGGACGTCCTGATGATGCGCGGCCGCAAAGGCAAGCGGGACGACAAGTACCGCCTACCACCACTGCGCTGGGGAGCCAGCGTGGACGAACTGCGGAAGCGCCTGTTCGCCATGCACCCGGCGGTCGAAGAAGTCCAGGACGTGGGCTACCCACCCGGACGAGGGCTCACCTTCCGCTACCTGAACCCGTACATGGGAGGCGCGTTCCCAATCCGAAACCTCCGCCCAAACAACACCCTCGTCCACTTCGCCCCGAACCCCACCTGACCTCGCACCGCACCCGACTGGGGTCGTGAGTGCTAAAGGGGGTTTAAGCCCGCTTTCGCACTCACGACCTCTGACCAGGCGGAACGCACTGGCCTCAGCAGCGCGGATCCCGCAGACCCGAGATGAACGCAACCCACTGCCTGCGCCGGAACACCAAGGTCCCGCCATCCCGATCCTTGGTATCCCGAACCCCGACAAACTCGGGCCCCGAACCCACCTCGACGCAGTCCCCTTGAGCACCGCTGTGGGAAGACTTCCGCCAGCCAACGTCGATACAGTTTCCCTGCGGGC
The DNA here is from genome assembly GCF_022678645.1 of Saccharopolyspora soli. GTDB lineage: Bacteria > Actinomycetota > Actinomycetes > Mycobacteriales > Pseudonocardiaceae > Saccharopolyspora > Saccharopolyspora soli. Next base: position 44,128 of record NZ_JALBWV010000002.1, read on the forward strand.
CGCTGTGGGAAGACTTCGACCAACCCACCTCGACGCAGTCGCCTTCGGCACCGCTCCAGCTGGACTTCCGCCAGCCACGTAACTCGGCCGTCATCACGCCTCGCTCTCGTATTGCTGCACGTACTCGTTCAGTATCTCGCGCGAGACAGCAGGATCAGAGGCCCGCATTTCGAGCAACTTCACCGCGTCCAGGAACAAGCTCACGTCTTCAGGGGCGTCGATGAATGCCCCAGACCTGCGTGCCTCCAGATAAACCACCGGACGCGACTTGACGAACTCGTACAGCACGAACGCTCCGCTCAATCCCGCGTGAGCGCCGAGTGATCGGGGGAGGACTCGCACTGTCACGTTCTCGGTGTTGCCAACGGAGACGACCTGTTGAAGTTGGTCTGCCATGACGCGTGGGCCGCCAACGGGCCTCGCGAACACCGTCTCGTCGATGAACGTGCACAACTCGACGGGATTCCGCTTGCTCAGAATCCCTTGCCGCATTTGACGAATCGATACTCGGTCCTCAAGTTCGGCATCCCCGACTCCGGATGACTCCATGATCTGCATGCGCTGTTGGCATCTCCTCGCCAACTGGACCTGACACGCGCCACCGCCGCAAAGCCCGACTGCTCCCGCGAAGGAGAAAACCACCATGTTCTGGCTTCAGCTCAGCACTCTGGTGCTCATCAACCTGCTGATTCTCGCTCTCCTGGCCAGTCAGACACCCACCCGCTGGTTCTCCTTGACATCGGCGCAACCGCACCGCAGGACACCGGGGTGAGGGGCACCCTTCACCAAGTTACCGTGTCAAGGGTGCTCCTCACCCAGCCACCGGACGGCACCACCTGCGCACCTGAGTGCGTAACCGGGCTCCAACCCGTCTCCAACCCCGGCTACGCACTCACGACCCCAAGGCGCATGCTCGTGGCCGGAAATGTTCAGCCCGCGTCTTGTGCGCCTAGTTCGCGTTCCAGAGTTGCGATTATTCGGGGCCGCAGTTCCGCTGGTTCGATGATGGCGTCCACCGAACCGACCTCTACCGTGCGCCGGATGTTGTGCACCGCGTCGAATTCGCCTGCCACCTCGGCGAGTTTCTCCGCCCGCACCGCCGCCCGCGTCCGCTGCGCGGTCGGATCCGACTGCACGCGGGCATCGCGGTTCGTGCGCGCGTCGACCTCGCCAGCGAAGACGACCGCGGCGGCAGGCGCGCCACCGAGCACCGAGGCGTAGGAGCCCGACACCGCGAGCACCGTCATGCGGGGGTTGAGCGCTTTGGAGAACACCACGAATGCTCCGCCGTGGTACCGGGAGATGACGCAGAACACGATCGGGCCGCGGAAGTTGACCACCGCGCGGGCGATCTCCGCTCCGTATTCGAGTTGCAGGGTCCGCATCGACTCCGGCGAGCCGTCGAAGCCCGACAGGTTCGCGAGCACCACCAGCGGCCGGTTCCCGCTGGCGGCGTTGATCGCGCGGGCCACCTTCTTCGCCGAGCGCGGGAACAGGGTTCCCGCCGTGTAGGCGCTCGGACCGTCGCTGGGCGGGAATCCCAGGCGCGGCACCGAATGCGATTCGATACCGATCAGGCACACCGGGAATCCGCCGATGTGCGCGTCGGTCACCACCGCGGTCTGCGCGTCCGCCATGTCCGCCCAGCGTTCCAGCATCGGCAGGTCCTGGTCGGTGACCGCACGCAGCACGGTTCGGATGTCGAACGCCTTCTTGCGGTCCGGGTTCTTCGCGGCGGAGAAGATGTCGCCCACCGTCTCGAAGTCGCTGTCGGCCATCGCGTGCGGGTACCGGCGAACGTCCCGATCCACGGCGTCGGCAGTGATGGCCCGGCGGGGGCCCGGTTCGCCCGGCGCGATGTAGCTGTGGTCGTAGTGGCTCATCAGCACGTCCAGCGCCCCGGCCAGGTCGGGGGCCCAGTACTGGGCCTGCCCATTGGGTCCCATGACGCGGTCGTGGCCGCCGATGCCGAAGTTGTCCTCCGCCGAGACACTGCCCGAGAAGTCCAGCGCTTTCTTGCCGGTCAGCAGCATCGCCGAATCCGGTGTCATCACCAGGATTCCCTTGGTGTGCATGAGCATGGTGGCTTCGGCGTTCCAGTACGGCTGCGCGCCGACGTTCACGCCCGCCACCACCACGTTGATCTCACCGCCCTGCTGGGTGAAGTCGACGATCGCCTTGAGCGCGCGGGCGACCCAGTCCATGTTCTCCGTCCCGGAGTCCATCGAGATCTTCGCGCCCGCCGACAACGCGAACCACTCCACCGGAACCCGCATCCGCTCCGCGAGGCGCAGCGCGGCACAAACCTGCGCGCACTCCGGTTCGGCCAACGCCCCGAGCGCTTTGGTCGGATCGCCGAGCAGCACGACTCGAGTCACCCCAGCTGGGTGCTGCGGCGTCGGCGTGCTCGTCACGCCCACGACGACCGCAGCGGTGTTGCGGCCCGCAGGCCGGTTGACCGGCACCAACTCGCCGGAGCTGTCCAGTTCGTGTTCGGTGAACGTGCTGTCCCGAGTGAGCAGGGCGATCAGGTCGACGGGGTGCACGGTCCCGCGACGGCGCGCCCGCAGCACCCTGCGGTGCAGGTCGGAAAGCGGTTCGATCGGTTCGGCAGGAGCCGCTTCGACCTGCACTTCCGCCGAGGTCAGCGGGTGGCGGATTCGAAACTCGCCGTGCGCCGCGCGGAACCGGATCTCCACCACGCCAGCGTGCAGCGCCGGGGCGAAGCGGGCCGCGACCCGAGCCAGTTCCTCGGTGGTCAACGCGATCGGTTGGAGCGCTTCGAGGAAGACCCGGCGCACCTGGATCTCGGGGTTCGCCGCGGCGGCGATGGATTCGGTCGCGGCGGCGAGCGCATCCTCCGCGCCTGGCAGGGCGACGATGTGCCCGGCTTCGTCGCGCAGCGGTGCCAAGTCCCGCACCAGCGAGATCGCCACCACGGAGTCCGCCGCACAGTTGAAAAGGTGGACGTCCGAATCGACCGCTGGCAGCCGAGTCAGCTCGAAGTTCCGCAACCGCCACAGGCCCAACTGCTCCCGGAGATCCGGGTGAACGCCGCGATCCGCGCGCACTTCGGCGATGCCACCCCGTTGCGGGCGGAACGTGAAGTGCTGGGTGGCGCAGCCAGCACGATCGAGCACCGAGACGGTCAGCCGCCGCATCTCGGGCTGGGCGGCTCGGGTCAGCACGCGGTGCAGTTCGGCCGCCATCGCATCGGTGTCCGCCGGTGGTTCGGGCCAGCTCAGGTAGACATCGACCACGGTGTCGACCTCATCGCGCGCCACCTTCGCGATCGCCTCCGCCGCGGCCTCGAAGCGGTCGAAGTCGGCCGCGGTCACCAGTGATCGATCCACCGTGACGAAGGTGCAGCCGTCGACCTCGAAACACCGCATGTCCGCCGGAGCCAGCACCGGGCGACGGCGGCGCAACAGCACTTCGAGGATTGGCCCCAGGTCGATCCCTTTGCGGTTGACGCGGTGTCCGAGCAGGTGTTCCAGCGGTTCCGGGGCGGACATCACGGCCCTGATCCGGTCGTCCCGGTCCGGTGCTTCGGGATGTTCGTCGAGGTACCGCAGATGGGCGCGCACCTGCGCGTAGGTCCGGGCGCGCGTGCGGCGCAGGGCAGGCTGCTGGAGCCGCCAGAACAGGACTCGACGCGCCAGGTCCGCCACTGCGTGTCCAGCGACAGTGACCAGCTCCTCCAGCACTTCTCGCACGGCATCGCGTAGGTCGTCGCTCGGCGGCGGGTCCGCCAGCCACTGCCGCAGAACAGCGGTGACCACCGCGACGCCCGATGCGGAGCGCTGTTGCGCGAGGTAGCTGCGGAAGATGGCCGCTTCGAGCTCCTCGCTGTGCGCGAAACCGGAAATCCCGTAGTAGCCGAGAATCGTCGACAGCTGGTGTTGGAAATCCGGTGCCAGACCAGCCGCTTCGACGTCGAGGCAGCGCAGGTAGGCGTGGAACTGCTCGTGCGGATTCGCCACTCCGCTCGTCGCGGGCTTGCGCCGGGCCAGGTCGGAGAGGACCGCGAACATCCGCAGCAGTTCGATCTCAGCTGGGAGCGGCCGGTGCTCCGCCTCGCGACGTGCGGCGAAGTAGTCGGTGCGAACCCGTTGCTCGTCCAGCGGATCGGCATCGAAGCCCAGCAAGGTGTTGCGCAGGTCCTCGACACCACGCGACACCCGATCCGCACCGCACGGTGCATCCACTTCGGACAGTCCGAGGTCATCGGCCGGTCCGCCCGACTGCTCAACGCCGTCGGCCAGCGGCTCCAACCGCAGCAGCGGGGCGTCCGCCTCGACCTGACCGCCGACCGGCACCAGGCACTCCGTCAACCTCGCCGCGAACGGAGCGCGCAGCACGGTCTCCATCTTCATGCTCTCCAGCACCAGAACCGGCTCGCCCTCATCGACCTCGTCACCCTCGGCGGCCACCGCGGCGACGACGAGCGCCGGGGCGGGTGCGCGGAGCACGCCTCGGTCGTCGTGGCTGATGCGGTGCGTGGTGCCCTCGACCTCCACCAGGTGCTGCGATCCGTGCCGATCGGTCAGGACGTCGAATCCCCGACCGTTGAGCGTGATCCGGCCCTTGACGCTGTCGACGCGTACGAAGTGGACGTCTGCGGCGCGCTCGTCCGCATCGACGGCGACTCGGAACCTGCTCGGCCCGATCCGGGCGACCCGCACCTGGTGCATCGCGCGGTGCAGCTTCAACGGGATGGTCAGGTCGTCGTCCGGTGGCAACTGCGGCTGGCCGCGTCGAGCGCTGGCGAACAGCTGCCGCCGCCGCTCGCGCTCCGCGGCCAAGTAGGTGTCAACCGCCGCGGCGACGAGAGCGACACCTCGATGGTCCGGCGACGGCCGGGGATCGCGGCGGTCTATCCAGCCGATGTCGGCCGTGGCGTCGACGATTTCCGGTGTGCCCAGCAGTTCCAGCAGGAACGCCTTGTTGGTGGTGCCGCCCTCGATGAGCACCGTGGTCTCCGCGACAGCGCGACGGGCCCGGCCGAGCGCTTCGTCCCTGGTGCGGCCGAAGGCCACCAGTTTGGCGACCATCGAGTCGTAGTCGGGCGGGATCACGTCGCCGACGGCGAATCCGGCGTCGACCCGCACGCCGGGGCCGGTGGCGGGGTCGAACCGCTTGATCCGGCCCGGCGCGGGCGCGAAGTCGCGGTCCGGGTCCTCGGCGTTGAGCCGGACCTCGATGGCGTGGCCGACCTCGGCGGGCACCGGGCCGGTGAGCCTGCCCCCGGCGGCCACCCGCAACTGCGCCTTCACCAGGTCCATTCCGGTAGTTGCCTCGGTGACCGGGTGTTCCACTTGCAGCCGGGTGTTGACCTCTAGGAACGAGAAGCGCTTTTCCCGCGGGTCGTAGAGGAATTCGACGGTCGCCGCGCCCCGGTAGTCGACAGCCAGCGCCAGGCGCCGCGCCACCGCCTTGAGCTCGTCGACCTGCTCGGCGCTCAGCAGCGGGGAAGTGGATTCCTCGATGATCTTCTGGTTGCGCCGCTGCACCGAGCAGTCCCGCACGCCCAGCGCCCACGCCTCGCCCTGCCCGTCGCCGATCACCTGCACCTCGACGTGCCTGGTCGCCGGGAGCAGCCGCTCCAGGAACACCGCGTCGCTGCCGAACGCCTGGCCAGCCTCCCGCCGGGCCCGGTCGTAGGCGTCGACCAGCTCCGCCGCACCGGTGATGACCCGGATGCCGCGTCCGCCACCCCCGGCAGCGGCCTTGAGCATCAGCGGATATCCGATTTCCCCGGCCGCGCACCGCGCGGCGTCCAGGTCGGCGACCGCGCCCCGGCTCCACGGTGCCACCGGCACACCCGCGATCTCGGCGAGCAGCTTGGCCTCGATCTTGTCGCCGAGCTTGCGCATCACCTCGGCACTCGGGCCGACGAAGGTCACCCCGAGCCGGTCGCAGAGCTCGGCGAACGCCGGATCCTCCGCCACGAATCCCCAGCCGGGCCACGCGGCATCGGCACCGGTGGCGACCAGGGCGTGTGCCAGTCGGTCCAGATCCAGATACGGGCGCGCTGCGGCCGGGCCGATGCAGTGCGCGCTGTCTGCTTCCCGGGCGAACGCCGCGCCGCGCTCCTCGTCCGTGCACAACGCGATGCTGCTGATGTTCTCGCCCTCGGCGTTCAGCTCGCGGATCGCGTGGATCATCCGCATCGCGGGCTCGCCGCGGTTGACGATGGCGACTCTGTGGAACAAGGTGCTCCTCCTAGCCGGACCGGAATGCGCCTGGCACTCAGGCGGCGCGCGTCAGCAACCGAAACCGATCACCGGTAGCGAACCGGGAGCCGGAACGGGCCGCGGAAGGTCGGCATGATCGACCGGTCGACCGCGTCCGGGGCCGCCAGCGACGGCTGCGGGACGCGCTCGACGAACGCCTGCACGGCGAGGTCGTGGACGACCTTGCCCAGTCGCGCGCCGAGGCAGAAGTGGATGCCGCGGCCGAACGCGATGTGCGGGATCTCGCCCCGCTCCGGGTCGATGCGGTCGGGATCGGGGTACTGGTCGGGGTCGCGATGCGCGGCGCCGATCCAGACGAAGAGCTCCGCACCGGGCGCCAGTTCGTGCCCGCCGAGTTCGAAGGGTTCGACGACCCGGCGCTTGGTGAGCTGGACCGATGAGTCGAAGCGCATCAGTTCCGCCGACATGTTCGACACCATCGCCGGATCGGCGCGCACCTGCTCGTACAGGTCGGGCTCGCGCAGCAGGTGCAGCACCGAGTTCCCGATCTGGTGGGCGGTGCTGATCTGCCCGGCGGTCAACAGGAAGGCCAGGTTGCCCAGCAACTCCTCCTCGGAGGCCCAGTGGCCGCCGGTGTAGGAGTCGGCGAGCGCTTGGAGCAGGTCGTCGCGCCGGTCGCCGCGGCGTTGGGAGACCAGGCCGCGGAAGAACTCGACGAACTCGTGCACGCCGCCGAGCAGTTTCGCCTGGTGCTGGCGACTGGCCGGGCCATCGTCGATGAGCAGCCCGAGGCAGAGCATCCAGTGCAGGTAGTCCTGGTTCTCGCCGCCCGGAACGCCGAGCATGCCCCCGATGCTCAGCGCCGGTAGCGGGTACCCGAAGGTGGCCATCAGGTCGAACTCACCGCCGCCGTCGGCGAGCGCGCCGTCCAGCAGCCGGTGCGCGGCCTTGGTGACCTGCTCCTGCATGTCGTCGACCGGTCGCGGCATGAAGGGGGCCTTTAGCTCGCGGCGGATCCGGTTGTGCTTCGGCGGATCGGAGGTGACGATCTGCTGGTGGAGGGCCTGCATCGCAGTGGTCTGCGATGCGTCGGCGTCGGCGGGCAACCGCTCGGCGAGCCACTGCGGTCGCGCGGCTGACAGCTGGGGATCCATCAGCGCGGTCACCGCGGCCTCGTACCCGGTGACCATCCAGCCGCCGTCGTCGCCCATTCGCTCGTCCCAGTAGACCGGGTCGGCCTCCCTGATCCTGCGGTACAGGGGATAGGGATCGGCGATGGATTCTTCGGCGTAGATCTGCTCCATGCTGAGCTGGGCCATGCCTACTCCTCGGGATCGGATTCGTCTGGTCGTTCGGCCATCCGCACGACTAGCGCGATCTGCTGGGTGCTGGTTTCCACCACGCACCAGGTCTGCCCGGACGGTTCGCCGATGGCGAGGTCGGCTCGCTCCGGGGCGCGGCCGATCGAGATCCGCGCGACGCGCAGCTGGTCAGTCGGTGCTCCGGAAAGCGCTATGCGCAGGATGTTTTCCAGCGCGGAAATCGGCAGCAGGGAAGCGGGTGCGGGCTCCGCAGCCCACAGATCGGCTGCCGCGCACGGCGTCAGGGAGGCGCTGCGGGTACCGCCAGGATGTTTCCGCCACCTGGCCAAGGGCACGACCACGCCGCGCCAGCGCACAGTGGACGATTCGACCTCGATCGGTTCACCAGCGGAGTCGGGTATCGGCGCAGCGGTGTCGTCCGGTTCTCGGTAGCGTCCGGTCATCGTGGCGATCTGCGCTCCGGCACCGGCGTGGAAGACGATTTGGACCAATTCGTCGGATTCGACGGAAGTGGTTCTGCTCAACCGGATTTCGCCGTTCGACAGCCGCAAGCCGTCGAGGTCCACCACGACGTCGAGGAGTTCGCGAACCGGGGTCGGGGCGAGCCATTCCGCCGATCGGAGCGCGTTGTCCAGCAGCAGCGAGATCGGTAGCGCCAGGTCGCCGTCCACCAGGACGTCTCCGGCCGCCGGGGTGTCGTCGGCCCGGAAGCGGACCTCGGCGACCAGGCGCTTGCCCGGCTGCCATTCGGTCGGGTCGCCGCGGTGGAAGACCCGCGGGTGCACCTCCGCGAAGCCCGGTAGCGCGCGCTCGGTGGGGAACTGCCCGGCCTGGGCCACGCTGATCCCGGTGGCGACCGGCCCGAGGAAAGCGACCTCGCCGTCGTGCGGCGCGGCGAGTTCGGCGCACCACCGCGCGAGTCCGTCGGCCGGGTCCATCGCGGGCATGTACTTCACCGCAGCGTCCACATTGGATGAAACGCTCAATGACCGCCACAGCGGCCAGCACAGGGTCTGCACGTCGAGCCCGCTGCTGCGGCGGGCCCAAAGTCCCAGGCGGGCCAGGACTTCGTTGCCCGCCGCGTAGTCGAGCTCGCCGACCATCCCGCCCAGCCGACCGGTGAGCGAGCCCGCGTTGCAGAAGAACTTCAGCCGGTGGTCCCGCACCGCGTTGAAGACGCGCAGGAATCCGGTGACCTTGATCGAGATCCCGGCGAGGAAGTCCCGATCCGACTTGGCGGGCAGCCGCGCGGGCCGGTCCACCCCGGCGAAGTACACCACCCCGGTGAGGTCCGGGATCCCGGCTATCAGATCCGCGACCGCGTCCGGGTCGGTGAGGTCGCAGTGCACGAAACTGAGCGGCAGCCCTTCGCTAGCCGACAGATTCGCCCGCAAGGTGCGCATTCGCCGCAGCTTGTCGATCCGGCTGCGGGTGTCGCGAACAGTGCCCTCGGCGGCGGCCCGGCGCATCAGATCTCGCCGGAAGTCGTCGAATTCCGCGTCGTCGAGGCAGGCCCACTCCTCGGTACCGACCGGAGGCCGGCTCCGCCCGGTGACCACGACGCGGCAGCCGCGTCGGGCGAGGGTGGTCGCGAGTTCGAAACCGATGCCGCTCCAACCTCCGCAGACGAGCACGACATCGGCGTCATCGAGCGGCGCCGACGGCGCCACGAGAGGTTGGGCGCGTGGCGTCAGCGCGTGCCGGACCCCGTCGAGGTAGCCGATCTCCGCTGGGCCCTTCGCGTACAGCTCGGTGGCCACGATGTCGGGCAGTTCGGCGAGGTCGGGGCTACCGACGTCGACTACCCGCGCGTTGACGTTCGGGATCTCGCGGTGCAACGTCTTGGCCAGACCAGCCCAAATACCGCCCAGCGGCTGGTGGATCGGCCCGACCCCGTAGCCCGAACGCCCGTCGAGGTAGGTGACCGCCAGGTACGCCAGTCGACGGGCGTCGGTCTCCGCGCTCCAGTCCGCGTAGCAGGTCCGCAGGACCGAAAGAGTGCGTCGCAGCGCGCTGTCTGCGGCTTCTGGAGCATCCGGGTCGAACGGTTCGGTGAAGGTGAGATCCACCACGGCGTCCGGAATCCCGGAATCACCGGGCTGCCACGGGAATGCGCCGCGCTCTGCCAGCATCGAAGTGACCGTCTGGGCCGGATCGCCGAGCACCGCCACCCGGCGCCCGGCCACTTCGGGCGCAGGCCCACCCGGTGCGGGCGTGTTGGCCCACACGAACCGCTGCACCGGCGCCGTGATCATTGCCGGTCGACCCGCTTGATCCGCATCTGCACGCCGGTCTTCGGGCGCAACGACACCAGACCGGTCGGCACCACCTGGTGGCCGGAGGCGAGGTCCAGCTGGTACCGCTGCGTGATCATGGCGACGGTCAGCTGCATTTCCAGCAGGGCCAGGTGGTGGCCGATGCAGTGCCGCGCGCCGCCGCCGAAGGGCAGGTACCGGTAGCGCGTGGTGTGCCGGTTCGCAGGGCAGAACCGCTCCGGGTCGAACGCCTCCGGCGACTCCCACACGTCCGCGTTGTGGTGTGCGGCGTGCGGTGAGATGAGCACCGTGCTGCCCGCAGGGATGTGGTAGCCGCCGATCTCGTCGTCCTCGACCGCATCGCGCGGGTAGACCCAGATCGGCGGGTACAGCCGCAGCGACTCGTCCACCACCTGCCGCAGGTAGGTCAGCTTCGGCAGGTCCTCGACAGTCGGTGTCCGCCCGGCAAGCACTTCGTCGAGTTCGGTCGCCAGCTTCCGCCGCACGTCGACGTGCTGGGCCAACGTGTACAGCGTCCACGCCAGGGCACAGCCGGTGGTTTCGTGCCCGGCCATGAAGTGCGTCTTCAGCTCGGCCCGGATCGCGCGGTCGTCCCAGGGGCGTCCGGTTTCCGGGTGCTTCGCCGCCAGCAGCGCGGTGACCAGGTTGTCGTCATCGCTGGTGCGTTGCCGGGCGATGACGTCGTCCATCACACCGTTGAGAACTGCCTGGTACTTCTTGAGATCGCGTTGGTAGCGCGTGGGAACCCAGCGCGGCAGCAGCTGCTCCACCTTGCCGGTGATGATCATCGCCTTGAGCGCGAAGCGCACGGCGGGGAGCAGTTCCTCGGCGCGGTCCCGGAGGTCGACGCCGAACAGCGTCCGGCTGAGCACGCCCATGGACAACCACATGACGTCGTCGACGACGTCGACCACTTCGCCGCGTCGCGCCGGTTCGGCCCAGCGGTCCAGCAGGTCGTTCGCGCATTCGGTGATGATCGGTGCGGCGGAGTCCAGCCGGGTGCGTTGGAAGTAGGGCTGGGCGACCTGCCTGCGTGCCTTCCACTCGGCCCCGTCGGTGGTCAGCATCCCGTGGCCCATGAAGAGGTTGAAGCCCCGGTAGAAGCGTCCCCGCCGGTAGTTGCCGGGGTTGTCCTGCAGCACGTGCTTGATGAGTTCCGGGTCGGTCACCTGGTGCACCAGGTACGGCCCGAGCTGGACCCGGGCGATGCCGCCGAACCTGCGCTGCAGGTCGCTGATCAGCCCGAGCGAGTTGCTCTTGAACTTGCTAAGCACGCCGATCAGGTGGCCGCCGTCGGGTCCCGGCGCGTTGCGGTCAGCCATTCGATCCTCCCGCAGTGTGGAAGTTCCCGGTGGCGATGTCGATGTGCCCGAGCACCTTCGCCCGGATGTCCTTGATCTGGGCCAGCGTCCGGCCGTCCGGACGAGCGGCGACGAACCGGTTGCCCTGGCGCGTGCCGAAGGTGACCTCCGGTGGTGACGCGTAGAGCTCGACGGGTCCCGATTCGGCCAGTGCGCGGTCGTTGGCCCGCTGGTAGAGGTCGATGCGGCGGATCGCGGTCGGCACCGCGACCGGCATGAGGCGGCCGTCGACCAGGTGCAGCACGCCCATCCGGGCCATGCCGTCGAGCAGCAGGTTCGGCATGGTGAACGCCGACCAGACCAGATCGGCGTCGGCCAGGTCCGGGGTGAACCGGGCGCGTTTGCCCAGCGGGTGCAGCCGGGTGTCGCTGGTGCACGCGAACGGTCCCGTCAACGCCACCGGTGAGCCGGGCAGGTGGTACGGATCGGGGACGGCGCGTTCGGCGGCGTCCGGCCGCCACGGCTGCCAGCGCATCGACGCGAACTGCGGGGCGAGCAGCACCCGGCAGCTGAAGTGCGGCTTGTCGCGGGCGGCCAGGATGCCCTGCGACACGATGTCCGAGGTGATCCGCACCTCGACGGTCACCAGGTCGTCGGTGCTGTCCAGCACCGTGGCGCGGATCCGCTTCGGTTGGGTCGGCATGTCGTCGCGCACCTGGATGAAGCGGTCGAACCGCACGTCCTGGTAGCCGACCACCTCGCGGTCCGGCCGCAGCCGCAGGGCGGCCTCGGCGGCGAGTTCGACGACGAACAGGCCCGGCAGGGTGGGATGGCCGCGCACCAGGTGCCCGCGCAGGTAGCCGTCGGTGACCAGGTCCATCGGGCACTCGCAAAGCAGCGAATCGTCCTCCTCGGACACTGCGCGCCGCAAGTAGAAGTCGTCCGGTGCGGTGCGGGGCACCCGTGCCCCAGTTACTCGGTCACGGGTGCCCCTCACCTCGTCCGAATCGAAGAAGTCGGGGTAGAAGTGGGTGACTGTCGAGCGTTCGGCTTCGCCGAGGTGCACGGTGTGCGGGTCGCGGACCGGTGCGTGCAGTTCGCGGAGGAAATGGTGGACGCCTTCGGACACCGACATGTTCGAGTACGTCGCGGAGCGCTCGTAGTACTTGCTGATCAGGCCACCGGCGCCCATGCCGGTGCCGCCCCACAGCGTCCAGCCGATGGTCAGCTCGTCGGCTCCCGCGACCCGAGCGGAGAATTCCCCGGCAGCGGCGAGGAAATCGTTGGCCGACGCGTAGTCCGTCTCGCCGACCTGGCCGAAGAAGCCGAGCAGCGAACCGAAGTTGCACCACGTCCCGACCTGCCGTCCGGCCAACGCCCGCTTGAGGTTGCGGTGCGCCAGCAGCTTCACATCGCGAACCCGGCGAAACTCCGCGAAGTCCTTGCGCTCCAACCGGGTGGAGCTGCTCCGCCCGGCCGCGTTGATCAGCAGGTCGATCTTCGACTCCGCCGCGATGATGTCGTCCACCAAGCGTTGGACGGCGTGCGGATCGGTGACGTCGCAAGCGCGGTAGTGCACCGCGCCGCTGCTCCGGCTCATCTCGGCGATGTTCTGCCTGGCCTGGCGGGCTTCGACCATCCGGTCGTACTCGCGGTTGAGCTGCGCGACCGGGGTCCCAGGGCGTTGCACCATCTGCTCGCGCAGCCAACCCTTGCGTCGGCTGGCGAATTCGTCGTCGCTGGCGGCGAAAACCTCAGCGGGATAGCTGTCCAGCGGGTTGCTGCCGACCAGGTGGAGCCGCACGCGGAACTGCTCGGCGAGCACTTTGAGCAGCTCGGCCGTTATCCCGCGAGCACCGCCGATCGCCACGACCACCGATTCCGGGCCGAATCGGGCGGGCACCGGCTCGGGCAGTTCCGCCGGACATTCGCTGAGCCGGTAGACCTGTCGTTCGCCCCGGTCGTAGAAGACGACCGGAAGGGCGCGGCGCACCCGGCTTTCCCGCTCCACGACGCGCAGTCCCGCTGCCGCATCCCTTTCGTCAGTGGCCAGCACGAACCGCACCGCGTCGGGAGATTCGAGGTGCGCGGCCTTCATCAGACCGGAGAACAGGCCGTGGTAAGGGTGTGGCACCCCTTCCGGCAAGGCACCCAGCAGCAGCGTGATCACCGAAGCGTCCAGAGCCCGCTGCATGACCAGGAACATCATGTCGTGCAACGCGTCGACCTGGGCGGAGCCTTCGGAAAGACAGGTCTCCGGCGGTACCGAGGAGGTCAGGTCGACGACGCCCCGCACCGCATTGGAACGGTGTCCGGCGAGCGCGGAATCCACCGCGTCCGGCGTGACTTCCGGAAGGTGGTGCCAGCCCGGACGAGGAGCCATTTCGGGCGCGCAGCAGAGCACCCGAGCGCCCTCGGGCAGCGCCCCCAACGCGTCGATCAGCTCCGGCCGATCGGTGAGCAGCACGACGCCGCGCGGCAGGAACGGCGTGCCAGGCAGCGACGGTTCCCGAGCCTCCGGCCGCAGCTCCGCGACATGGCGTCTGACCTGGCACTGCTGGTCCGTCGACGCCGGGACGGTCACATCCAGGCGGGTAGCGGGGGTGTCCGATTCGCCCTGGCACACCACGGTGGCCGCTCCGCTGCCAGTGAGCAGATGCTTCAGCACCGCCAGGCCACCCGCGCCGCCGAGGTAGCGGGCGTTCTCCTGCGCCGGTACGCCGCACTCGATCTCCTCGCGGGACGTCGTGTCCGACGGGGCGATGTCGTCCAGCCAGCCGAGGACTTGCAGTCCGGTGGCTTCCGCGATGTCCTCTCCGGCCAGGGCGAACAGGAACGCCCCCTCCGCCAAGTCCGGGCCCGGCACCAGGTCGCCGATCATCGGGCGGAACTCGGCGAGACCGTTGCCGTTGATGCCGCCCACCAGGGCCACGTCGATCTCACCGGCCCGCAGGTACCCGGCGGCGACCTCGAAAGCGGCCAACGTGGAGGCCAGCCCCGCGTCGAGCGTCAGGTTCGGGCCGTGCAGGTCGAAGTAGTTCGCCACCCGCGCCGAGATGATGTTCGGCATGATGCCGGAGAACGAGTCTTCATTGGACGGTGGCACCAGCTGGTGCGCGTGCTCCCGCAGGCCGTGCAGCAGCTTGGGCAGCAGATCCGATTCGGCGAGCACCGGGTTGCCGGTCAACGCCTTCCCGATGTCGTCCAGGTAGCACCGGTTCGCGTAGAGCATCCCGTTGCGGGTGGGGCCGAGGTGCCCGACGAACACCCCGGTCCGCTCGGCGTGCTGCTGCCACGCATCGCCGAGCTGTTCGCGCAGCTGGTGGCCGCATTCCAGGGCCATCAGCTGGCAGCGGTCCACGGTCCGGACGGTCGGCGGTGGCAGCCGGACCCGGGAGAAGGGCGGTGCCGGGTACTGCTCGCCGAAGCTGTTGCTGGGGCCGGGTTCCCGGCCCCGGAGCCAGGCGGCGATGGCCGCGCGGTCGGCGAGTCCGGGCAGGTGCGCGGACCAGCCGACGATGGCGATGCGCCGCCTGGGGTGGCCGTCGTCGGTGGTCGGCGCGATCGACTCCCGTGGCGGCTCGGCAATGATGAGGTGTGCGTTCGTGCCGCCGAAACCGAACCCGGTGACCGCGACCTTGCGCTGCCGGTCCTCCCGCGCCGGTAGCGGGTGCGCCTGCGTCGGGATGTGCAGCGCGGAACCCGCTGCGGCGAACTCCGAGGTGAGCGCGTTGAAGCGGAACTGCGGCGGGACGACCTCGTGCCGCATGCCGAGTATCGCCTCGATCAGCGACACCACTCCGGCCGCCCAACCGGTGTGCCCGATCAGGGATTTGTTCGAGGTGACCGGCACGCTGCCCGCGCCTTGCCCGTAGCGGTCATGCAGGGTGTTGAGCTCGGCGAGATCACCGGCTGGTGTCCCGGTCGCGTGCGCGATGATCCAGTCGGGCGGCTCCGCGGCACAGGCCCTGGCGATGGCACGAGCCTGCCCTTCCGGGTTCGGCGCGTAGATCGCTTTGCCCCGGCCATCGGACGAGGTGCCGGTGCTGCGCAGCACGGCGAGGACTTGGTCGCCGTCCGCACGTGCCCGGCTCAACCGCTTGAGCACCACCACAGCGGCGCCGTCGGCGAAGATCACGCCATCCGCGTCCTTGTCGAGGGAACGCACTTCGCCACGCTTCGACAGGCCCCGCAGCTTGGAGAACAGCACGGTGCCGCGCGGTCCGAGGGCGAAAGCGCCGCCGCACACAGCGACATCGGTACTTCCGGAGAGCAATGCCTTGGCCCCGATATCCACGGCGTAGAGCGAGGACGAACAGGCCGTGTCGACCATCTGCACGGAAGTCGTGGCTGGCAGCACGCCGTCGATCGCCAGCCTGCCCACCCGATGCGGCAGGAACCGGCCAGTCTCCGGGGCGTCGCCGCGCCGGTAGCGGTCCGCGAGGGTGCGCCGGACCTCGTCGCGCAGCGCTTCGGGCGATTCCGGATCGAGCTCGGCGAGCAGGGCATCCGACCGTTGCACCGCAGCGCTGAACACTCCGGCCTCTTCCAGGTGCTGGTTGCCGTCCGGGGTGTAACCGAAGATGCAGCGGAACCGATCGGTCGACTGCGTGCTCACCTCGCGCATGGCCTGCACCACGCTGTGCCGCAGCCACCTGGTGGTGAACTCCTGATCGCCGGAGTGCTCATCGGTGGACCGGAAATCGGTGATGAACACGCATCGGTCCTGGTATGCCTTGTCTTCGGCGTGCTCGTCCGACGAGTGGAACGAGTCGCGGTCCCAGCGGTCGGCGGGTACCGGCACGAACAGCTCGGCCCCGGTTTGACGCAGCTGCCAGAACTCCGCCGGACTGTTCGCCCCGGCCACTGCCATGCCCATCCCGACGACAGCCACTTCGTCCACTTCGGACTCGTCGCCGTCCGTCGCCGCGACCGGTGCGGGTTCGCTCGGCGGTGCCGAGAGCAGCGGAACCCCCAGCGAGAGCCCGCCGTCGGCGACGACCGCCTGACCGGTGATCCACCGCGAATCGTCACCGGCCAAGAAAGCCACCAGATCGGCGAGCTCCGCCGGAGTGCCGAGGCGGTTGAACGGAGTGGCGGCGCGAACTGCCTGCTGCATCTGCTCCGCCTGCGGAAATGCGTCGGCGACGTCGCTGACGAGCATCGCCGCCGACGCCGTGTTCACCCGAATCCCGTCAGGTGCGAACCGCGCTGCCAGGTAGCGCGTGAGTGCTTCGACCGCGGCTTTCGCCGGTGCGCAAGCGAGGTAGTTGGCCATCACGAACTGCGATGCGCCCAACGTGGAGACGTTGACGATGGCCCCGCCGCCCTGCCGTCGCATCAGCTCGGCCGCGTGCTCGGAACAGCGCAGCGCACCTTTGACGTTGGTGTCCCAGCCCTTGTCCAGCTGCGCGTCGGTGACCTCGTCGTCGGCCACCAGTGCGCCGTTGGCGGCGTTGTTGACCAGGATGTCCAGCCGCCCGTACCGCTGGTCGATTTCGGCGAACATCCCGGCCACCTGATCAGGCCGGGCGACCGACGCCCGGATCAGGTCGATCCCGGACAGCTCCGCGCGGGTCTGCTTCGCCTGCTCGTGCGAGTGGAAGTAGTTCACGATCACGTGCGCACCGCGCGCGGCGAGGGCCGCTGCGATCGCCTTGCCGACGCCCCGCGCACCGCCGGTCACCAACGCGAGTTTCCCCCTGAGCTCGTTGCGCTCAGGCATGCGCGGACTCCGCGCGGGAGAGCAGGCGCACGGTGTAGTCGACGACCTTGCCCATCCGGTCGTAGTCGGCCAACCGGAAACCGTCGGTCGGCGTCGGCAGGCCGAAGGTCTCGGAGACGCGGGTGAGGAGTTCGACCTGCTTCACCGAGTCGATGCCCAGCTCCGCTTCCAGTTCGACGTCGTCGGCGAACACCTCTTCCGGATATTCGAGGGCATCGGAGTACATCTTGCGAAGCCGGTCGGCGACCTCCGCCGGATCGACAGCATGGCCCGCTTCCGCGGCTGCCTCCGGACCGGTGCGCGAGCCGTGGTAGATCTCGAATTCCCGCCGGATCAGCTCGATGATCTGCGTTCCCCGGTCTGCCCAGAACGCGTCGAACCCCGTCCGATTCCCGTTCGCCGCTTGTGGAACCGGCAGTAGCCCGGCCTCGCGCAACGCGCCCAACGCGGCATGAATCCCAGTCGGATCACTGGGTAACCCGGCAATCGCGGTCGGCGCGGAACCGTTGAGGTGCTGCCGCACGAATTTGCTCAAGGCACCCACCGCGCCGCATTCGACGTAGTGCCGAACACCCTGGTCCGCCAGTTGGCGGATGGTCGTCGCGAAATTGACCGGGAGCGTGAAATGGCTCGCCAGCGCGGCCGCGATGTCCTCGTCGTCGGTGTATTTCCGGTTCAGGATCGGCGAGTGGACCGGGGTTCGCAGCGCTTGCCGGGGGATGTCGCGGATCGCCGCGCTGAAGCGTTCGACGGTCGGGCGCAGCAGCGGGCTGTGGAACGGGGCGGGGGATTCGAGCCGGGCGAAGGAAACACCGACCGCATCGGCCACCGAGCGCAGCTTCGCCATCGACTCGTTCGGCCCGGACACCACGGTTTGGCGGTCGTGGTTCGCCGCCGCGATCACCAGGTCGTCGTCGGCGACGGCGGCCAGCAGCGACTGGGCCCGGTCCGGGTCGGTGGCCAGCGCGGCCATGCAACCGTCCCGCAGTTCGGCCTCGTTGACGACGCGCACCCGGTGCCAGATCAACCGCGCGCCGTCGGCCACCGTGTACGCGTCGGCGCACACCAGCGCGGCGATCTCGCCCAGGCTGTGGCCTACCAGCAGGTCGGGGCGCAGGCCGTTGTCGCGGAGGACTCGGTGCACCGCGACGTCCGTGCCGTAGATGGCCAGTTGGGAAACCCACGGTTCGTCGGCGAGCAGTTCGGCGAGCCGCGGCGGGTTTTCGGCGAGCACGACGTCCGAAAGGCGGCGCCCGGTTTCAGCGCGGGTCACCTCGTCGATTTCGTGGAAAACGTCCCGAATATCCGAGTGGTTCGCCGCGGCGGCGGACAGCGCTTGGCCGTCGAAAGCGCCTTGTCCGGGAAACAGCGCCACGACATCAGCGGATCGGTCCACAGCAGTTCCTCCTCTTCTACGCCGGACGATCGCGTTGTTCGGATGTTCGTCTCGGCCGGGCCGGTCGGACTACCCGGCAGCCGGGCGTGGGCGGTCGGCCGCCGGTGTGCAGAAAAGGGTGCAGGTTTGCCGGGAACTTCGTTGCTCGATCGCGCCGGGCTGCGGTGTTCGGCTGCGAGCGGAGCTCCGTCGGCACCGCGTCGTCGGGGAAACGCACCGGTGCCAACCGTTTTCCAACTCAGTTTGGCATGCCGCTGCGGACGCGGAAATATCAAGGAAGATGCACCCCGCGTACATATTTCGACCCGGGCGGTTGCACCGGTGTGGGGGAAATGCGTTTCCTGGCAACGCTTTTCGCGGCACTGACCGGAGATAATACCGGCCGGTAACGCGTACCCGGCCCCGCGATCGGGTGGCCAAAGCCGCACGACATGACCGAAATGCACGTGCCGACCGGTGGAAATGCCCTGCGGTCCGCGGAAATGCGGTCCGGGCAGCAGATTTGCCGAGCGCAGCTGGCTCGTCAGCAGCAGGCCCCTTGACAGTCGCGGGGGCGAGGGCGGAGGGTGTCACATCGAACCGAGCGCAAAACGATTTGCGCACTTTGTTGGAGGTGGCCGATGGCGGCGAAGGTGTCCCGGACCCGCGTGCGGCTCACCGACGTCGCCGAGCTCGCCCAGGTCAGCGCGGCCACCGTCTCGCAGGTGCTCAACGGCAAGCGGCCGGTTTCCGAGGCCACCCGCAACCGGGTGCTCGACGCGGTGGAACGGCTGGGCTACCGACCGAACCAGGTGGCGCGCAGCCTGCGCACCCGGCGCACCAACATCGCCGCGTTGGCCATCCCGGACATCACCAACCCCTTCTACCCGGTGCTCGCCCGCGGCATGCAGGACGCGCTAGGCGCGGCGGGAATCCACGTGGTGGTGAGCAACACCGATGGCGACCGGGTCACCCAGACCACGCACCTCGGCGACCTCGTCGCACGGGGCATCGACGGCATCGTCTACAGCGGTTTCCACTACACCGAACGAGATCTGGCCCCGGTGCTGGAAGCGGGGGTGCCGCTGGTGCGGCTGCGCGGGCGAGTCGACCCGCGGCTGGGCGACTTGGTGCGCAGCGACGACCGAAAGGGGGCTGCTGACGCCACGGCCCACCTGCTGAGGCGCGGCTACCAGCGGATCGGTCTGCTCGACGCCTCCCTGGCGGTGAGCGAGGACGAGCGCGCCGCCGGGTACCGCGACGCGTTCGCGGCGCGTGGGATCGAACCCGACCCGGATCTGGTCGCAGCGGGCGACTACAGCCGGGAAGGCGGGCGCGCGGCCATGCGCGCCCTGCTGCCCCGGCGTCCCTCGGCCGTCGTCTGCGCCAACGACCTGATGGCCATCGGTGCCCTCGACGTGGCACGGGAGGCAGGGCTGCGGGTGCCAGATGATCTCGCCGTCGTCGGGTTCGACGACATCGACGCCGCCGAGCTCGTGAGCCCCGCGCTGACCACCGTGCGCAACCCCGCCTACGAACTCGGCGCCACCAGCGGTCGACGCCTGCTCGAACGCATCGAGGGCGACACCTCCGAACCAACCGAGACGGTCGTGTCGGCCGACCTCATCGTCCGCGACTCGACCTGACCGCGAAGACCGACCAGAAGGGTGGCCATGCCGCACGATCCGTTGTCCCCCAACGACTTGCTCGCCGACGAGCTGGCCCAACGCCGGGAATCCGGCTACGACATCGATTCCGTCCTGGCCGCGCTCGACGGCACCGATCCCGCGGAACTGCCAGCGGCGCGAGCGACCGAACTGCTCGACGAGTTGGAGCACACCGCCCGGCGCGCGGACTGGGTCTACGAGGAGCCGGACGCACTCGACGAAATCGTTGCTGCGATCGGCACCCAGGCCCCACCGCCGGTGTCCGTCGAGCGCTACGCGGAGCGCGTGCACGGCGCCTGGCAGGGCCGTGCCGCGGGCTGCAATCTGGGCAAGCCGGTGGAGAACGGCTTCAGCTTCACCGCCGCGAGCCTGCGCCGGTACCTGGAACTGGCCGGTGACTACCCGATCCGCGACTACATCCCGCTGCTGAACCCGTTGCCCGCCGAGTTCGTGCTGCATCCGAGCCACCCGATGACCACCAGGGGCAACATCGACGGCTCGGCCCGCGACGACGACCTGGACTACACCGTGCTCGGCCTGCACCTGCTGGAGACCTACGGGCCGGACTACACGACCGACGACGTGGCCAGGGAATGGTTGCAGCGCTTGCCCTTCCTGCTCACCTACACCGCCGAGCGCGCCGTTTACCGCAACCTGACCGCGGGAATCGAGCCCGAACGCGCTGCCACCGTGCGCAACCCGTACCGCGAGTGGATAGGCGCGCAGATCCGCGCCGACATCCACGGCTACCGGCACGCCGGGGATCCGATGGGCGCCGCGAAGTCGGTGTTCCCCGATGCCGCGCTGTCCCACGTCGGCAACGGAATCTACGGCGCGATGTGGTCGGCGGCGCTGGTGGCGGCGGCTTTCACCGCCGACGACGTACGTCGGGCCGTGGAGATCTCCGCCCGATGCGTCCCGCCGCAGTCTCGGCTGGCGGAGGCATTGCGCACCGTGCTCGACCTGCACGCCGGGGGAGCGAGCTGGGAACAGGCGCAGCAGCAGGTCGAACGGGAGTACGGCCACTACAGCTGGGTGCACACCATCAACAACGCCGTCGTGGTGGCGATGGGCGTGCTGTGGGGAGCCGGTGACTTCACATCGACCATCGGCCTGACCGTGCAGGGCGCCTGGGACACCGACTCCAACGGAGCCACTGCGGGCTCGGTCGCCGGTGCTTTCCTCGGCAGGGACGGGATTCCGGAGCACTGGCTGGCCCCGCTGGACGATCGGCTGCGCTCCGCGGTCTCCGGGTTCGACGGGTCCCGGATCAGCGCACTGGCCGAACGCACCATCCGCCTCACCGAGTCCGGATCGGCGTAAGCCGAGTTCGCGAAGGAGCGACATATGCCCGGCTCAATGACGCGCCGAAGCTTCCTGCAGCTGTCCACTTCGGCCTTCGCCGTTGGAAGCGCCACAGCCCTGGGTGGCTGCGGCGGCTCCCGCAGTGGCGAAGTGGTGGACTTCTGGGCCGCCTTCAACCGATCGGAACAGGAGGACTACGTCCAGCGGGAGCTCGTCGCTCCGTTCGCGTCCTCGCACGGGTTGCCGGTGTTGATGGCGGTGAAGCAGACCAGCACCATCGACCGGCTCGTGCAGACCGCGGTGGCCTCGGGGCGCGGACCGGATCTGTTCCCCACCCCGGGCCCGGCGCAGGTGCTCGCCTACCTCGATGCGGGCAAGCTGGCGGACCTCGATGCGGGCAAGCTGGCGGACCTCGACGGCTACGCGCGCCGGTTCGACTGGAACGGCAAACTCCAGCGATGGGCGGTCGAGGCCAGCAAGGTGGACGGCAAGCTGTACTCCATCCCGCTCGAATACGAGTCGATGGTGCTGCTCTACAACCCCGCCGTTTTCGCCCGGAACGGATGGCACCCGCCGCGGGATCGGACCGATTTCGAACGGATCTGCACGGAGGCCGCGGCGCGCGGGATCATGCCGGTGGCGGCGGGCAATGCCGACTACAAGCCAGCCACCGAGTGGCTGGTGACGGTCTTCCTCAACCACTTCAGCGGGCCGCAGGCCCTGCACGACGCGTTGCGCGGCAACCGCTCGTGGACCGACGCGTTGTTCGTGGACGCCATCGAGCTGCTGGCCGACTACTTCGGCAAGGGCTGGTTCGGCGGCGGTGTGCAGTCCTACTTCACCAACCGCAATGACGCCCTCTACGCCAAGCTCGCCTCGGGCCAGGCCGCCATGATGCTCACCGGCAGTTGGGGGTTCAGCGACGCGGCCGCCTTCTTCGGCCCGGAGGCGGGCAACGACGCACGCTGGGAGTGGGCCGTGATCCCCAGTTTCGCGCCCACCGCGCCGCCGGAGCTGTTCGAGATCGCGATCGGCAGCTCGGTGGTGCTCAACAGCGACTCGCCGCACCCGGACGCCGCGGCCGAGTACCTGAACTGGCGGCTGTCCGACCCGGCTCGCGCGGCGAAGGCGCTCGCCGATGTGGGGCTGCCGCCGCCACCGATCGACATCCGCGACGCCGACTACCCGGCCAACAGCGATCCCCGCGTGCGGCGTTTCTTCACCGAGCTCAACGCCAGCTCGCTGCGCGGCTACACCACGTGGACGCACTGGCCGCCGCGGTCGAACAACCACATGTACCGCGGGATGGACCGCGTGATCGTCGGCAAGACCAGCGCGCGGGAGTTCTGCGCCGAGCTCGACGAGCTGTTCGCCGAAGAACGCGCCGCGGGCCACGTCCCGCCCGTACCGGCTCCGGAGGCGTGATGGCGGTCCAACAGCTCGACCAGCAGCAACGTCGTCCAGCGGGAATCCAGCGGAGCAGGCAGCGGCTCGGCTGGCTCTACCTGCTGCCGCTGCTGGCGGTCAACCTGCTGGTGATGGTGGGTCCGGGGGTGTTCAGCCTCTACTACTCCTTCACCGACTACGACGGCATCGGCACCGCGCACTGGGTGGGACTGGACAACTACGTCCGGCTGCTCGGCGACACCGAGTTCATCGAGGCGTTGCTGCACAACCTCGCGTGGACGCTGTACTTCCTGCTGGTGCCCATGGCGATGGGGTTGCTCGGGGCGTTCCTGCTCTCCCGCGTCAAGCGCTTCCAGCTGTTGCTGCGGGTGCTGTACTTCCTGCCTTACATCGTTGCGACGGTGGTCAACGCGATGATCTGGCGCAACCTGCTGGCGCCGGACACCGGCCTCGGGGCGCTCACCGGGATCAACTTCCTCGGGGACACCAACTTCGTGCTGCCCTCGATCGCGGTGGTGAACAACTGGGCGTGGTGGGGTTTCCTGGTCGTGGTGTTCCTCGCCGCGATGCAATCGGTCAGCCCGGTGCTCTACGAGGCGGCGGAACTCGACGGCGCGAGCAAGTGGCGGCAGTTCTGGCACGTCACCCTGCCCGGCATCCGACCCACCTTCCTCTTCCTCGGCCTGATGACGATCGTCTGGTCGTTCTTGATCTTCGACTACGTCTACATCCTCACCGACGGCGGACCAGCCGGGTCCTCGGAGGTGCTGGGCACAGTTCTGTACCGCAACGCCTTCACCAACCAGGAGGTCGGCTACGCGGCGGCGATCGGTGTGGTGATGACGCTGATCAGCGCTGTGGTGGTGCTCGGCTACCTGTACCTGCGGCGCAAGAAGGGTTGGGAAGCATGAGCCAGCGCACGACCCGGACCGGCCTGCCCGGCTACGTGATCCTCGGGCTGCTCGCCCTGTTCGCGCTCGGCCCGCTGGTGCTGTTCGCGTTCAACTCGCTGAAGACCCGCGACGAACTGGCGGTGAACTCCTTCGGCCCGCCATCGGGTCTGCACTGGGCGAACTTCGCCGAGGCGTGGCAGGAAGCCAACATGGCGGCTGGCCTGCGCAACAGCGTGATCGTGGTGCTCGGGACGGTGGTCGGGGTGTGCGTGATCGCCGGGCTGGCCGCCTACGCGCTGGCCAGGATGGACCTGCCGCACACCGGCGGGATCATGCTCTGGCTGGTGGTCGGTGGCGCGTTGCCGACGCAGATGTTCCTGGTGCCGCTGTTCTTCCTGTGGGCCAAGCTGAACCTCTACGACTCGCTGTTCGGACTGATCGTCGTGTACTGGGCGCTGTTCGCACCATTCGCGACATTGCTGCTGCGGTCGTTCCTCGTCGGCCTGCCACGGGAGTACGAGGAGGCGGCTCGCATCGACGGTGCCTCGGAGCTGCGCATCCTGACGCGGGTGGTCGCGCCGGTGGCCGCGCCGGGATTCCTGACGGTCGCGCTGGTGACCGGACTTTCGGCGTACAACGAGTTCCTGTTCGCCGTCACGTTCATCCAGGATTCGGACAAGATGCCGGTGTCGACGGCGCTGTTCTCGTTCCAGCAGGGCTTCACCCAGGACTACGCCCTGCTCAGCGCAGCTGGACTGATCATGCTGCTACCGATGGTGCTGCTTTTCCTCTTCCTGCAAAGGCGATTCATCGACGGCATAGCGGCCTCGGGCCTGGGCGGAACCTGACGCTCAGCGG
This sequence comes from Saccharopolyspora soli, assembly GCF_022678645.1. Classification (GTDB taxonomy): domain Bacteria; phylum Actinomycetota; class Actinomycetes; order Mycobacteriales; family Pseudonocardiaceae; genus Saccharopolyspora; species Saccharopolyspora soli. The sequence continues at coordinate 68,454 of NZ_JALBWV010000002.1, forward strand.
CAGCCACCGGGCTCGCTCTGGGCCGATTTCGCGCGGAGGCTCAGCGCGTCCGGATGGCGTCGACGAACAGGATTTGCGGATCGTGCTGGATGTCCGCGATCCGGTTCACCGTGATCAGCTTCTCGCGCGGATCAGCGCCCGCCTGCGGGTCCTGCGGAACCGGCCCAAAATCGATCTTGCCGCTGGCTCCGTAGTAGGCGTTTTCCCCGGTGATGGCGCGAAGCGCGGCGAACAGGGCCGCCCGGCTCGGCACCGGCTGCTCCGGCCTGCCCGCATCGACCGCGGCCTCCAGCAACAGGCTCAGCGCGTCGTAGCCAGCCATCACGTGGCCGTTGGCGGGCGTGCCGAACGGCGTGCCGTCCGGTTTCGCGTCCTGTGGCGCGACTTTCCGGTAGGCTTCGAAGAACCGTTGGGCGGAACGCTTGGAGTCCACATCGGCATTGATGTGGTTCCAGCCTTCCTCGCTGGTGCTGTAGCTGGTGAACATGAGTTGGTCGTCGCCGAACCCCTGCAGGGTGCTGAGGTAGCTCTGATCCGTGGTGTCCAATTGGGACATGTCGTCGGAACCCAGCACGAGGGTCTCCCCGGCGCAGCTGCCATCGCGGCTGAGGGCGTCGAGCATCGTGTACGTCTCGTTGGCCCGTCCCGTGTAGATAAGCAGTGGCTTGCGCCCCTCCTGCCTGCTCTGATCGCACATCTGCCGCATGTTGTTCGCCATTCGCGACAGCAGGTCCGCACTGTTCGGCTCGTAGGTCAGCCGGATCGGCGGCCCGAGGCCGCCCAGCGTTTCACCCAGCGCGTCCGCGTAGTCGCCGGTTAGCTCCTTGCTGTAGCGATCGTTGTTGTCCACCAGCACGAAGGGCTTTCGCTGCGCGATGTCATCGCGCCTGGCGAGGAAGTCGGTTCCGGCTCGGGCCTGGTGGCTGCTCGGCACGGCGACCCGGAAGAAGTAGGGCATGCCGGAGAGCACATTGCCGGACGCCTCCGAACTGACCATCGGAACCGCTGACTGCTGGCCGTCTTCCTCACCGGGGCCGAGCCGCTGCACCGCCAGGACGGTGGAGTCGCGGGTCTGGCTGAGCCCGGTGACTCCGATGACGGTGGGATCCTGCCGGGCGAGTTCCCTGATCTTGGGGGCGACGTTGTGCGCCTCCGCCAGTTCACCGCCGAAGTTGGCCAGCACCAGCCGGACGTAGAACGGCCGCGAACCCGCGCCGAGCGCGAAACCGTTCCACTCCCGCTGCGCGAGGTACGCGCCGCGCAGCTCGTTGACGCCGACCGCCAGCCCGTGCCGAGGTGGTTCTTCCTTGCTGCTCAAGATAGTTCCGACCACGACCGTGGCGTAGGGCTTGTGCTCGGTGGCCTTGGCCCCTTCGACCTTGGCGTTCTCCTCGGCGATCAGCCTGCTGAGCGCATCGATTTCCACTTCGGCCGGATCGGCGATCGGCGGCGCGGTGAACGGCCCCACCCCGGTGGCGATGCCGATGCACTGACCGTCCTGGTTCTGCAGGGTCGTCGTGTCATCCCAGAGCCAGCGCACGGAATCAGCAGAGCCGATGCCGCCGCGATCGCAGTGCTGCGTGACGTGCACCCCGTACACCAACCCGTAACCGACCAGGGTGAGCGCCAGGGCAGCGCCGACGACACGACGAAGCGTGTGACGCGGCAGGAGCACGCGCGGGTAGGGGAAGTTTCCGTCCGCCCGCAACACGGCGCGCAACTGCGGCACCGCGATCGACCTGCTGCCCGAGCCGATGCCGCGGTACTTGCTCCGCAACTCGACGACGTCGGTGTTTTGAAGTTGTGCCGCGCTGTTGAACGCGTCGTCGAGCTCCAACAGCGTGCGCTCGTCCCAGCGTTCCCGGCTCGTGCACGACAACATCGTTTGCAGCGCGTTGATCATCTGCTCGAACGGCTGCGACCGAGGCGCGTCCCACAGCAGGTTCCTGCTGGTGAGCCACTCGCGGATCGCCCCAGCGCCGCCGGGGCGGACGTTCGGTGCGGTCGCGATCTGCTCCAGATCCGCGTGCCAGTCGTCGCCTGCCTGCGCCCGCCGAGCGCGTCCCGCGAAATGCTTGGCCACCTCCTCGACCTCGCCGAGGGCGAGCAGGTGGTACTGCATCGCCAGCAGCGAACCGGCTTTCCATGGGTCGTTGGCGAAGTGCAGGGCCAGCTCGCGGTGCACCACGTCGTAGGAGAAATCCAGCTCCGCCTCGTTCGCCAGCAGCTCGTTGACCAACAGGTCCCGCAGCAGCGGGTGCAGGTACCAGTTCCCGTCCTCCCCGGTGTCCACGAAACTCAGAATGGGCAGGTAGTCCTTGATCCGCCGGAGGCTGTCGGCATCCCGATCGTCGGCCAGCAGCTCGATGGTGGCTTCGTCCAACCACATCGGCGCGGCGAGCTTGGACAACAGGTCGTTGGTCTCGCGCCGGACGGCCTTCACCGCTGCGCTGTCCGAGTCGTTCTCGGCGGATTCGAGCGCGTCCGGGGGCAACGGTTCGGTTCGGAATCGTTGGAGGAAGCGCATCAACAGGTATTCGCGCACCGTCTCGCCCCGGTCCGCATTGCTTTCCTCCGGACGCGCCAGCTCATCGAAGATCGCCCGGACCGCGGGGATCGTCCACGCCCGTTCCGAGCTCAGGCTCAACTTCCGGGAGATGAGTTGGACGGCCTGCGGATGGCCGTGGGTGGCCTCGTGGATCTCGCGGACGCGCGCTTCCTCGCGCACGGTTTCCTCGTCGAGCTCGCTCAGTTCGTCGAGCAGTTGCCGGGTCTGGTCCAGGGTGAGCGGTTCGAGCCGCACCGGCAGGTAGGCCGCGGGGCGCGGAGTCGCCGACCTGGTGTGCGGTGTCTGATTCCGCGCCCATCGCAGATAACGGCGCCGAGCCTCCAGCTTGGGATCGGCTTCGGTGCCACCAGGTGTGCCGTGGGCGTCGTGGGCGAAACCGTCCGCGGCCGGTGCGGTCTGCTTGGTGGCCACCACCAGCAACGGCGTGTCCGGATGCTGCCGAAGTTCCTCCGCAAGCAGATCGAGCAGGTCCGTGCCCTGCGGGGACCTGCGGTGTGCCCGGCTGACCGCCCACAGCTCGGCCTCGTCCGGGGACAGCAGGTCGGCGTTGTCCAGCAGCATCAAGCAGTTGACCTTGCGGATCCGCCGCCACCGGTACTCCGCGCGCAGATCGGCCAGCAGGGCCGCGACCATGAAGGCGTTGAGCTGGTCGCGCACGGCGTCGTTGGCCGGTTCGTCGTTGATGCGGCCGTGGATGTGCGCACCGACGTTGTCGACGTGCACGCCCTTGGCCAAGCCTCGGAGGTATTCGTGCGCTTTCCGCTCGTACCAACGAAAAGCCGACGCGTACTTCGGCCCGGCCAGCAGCCAGCGCAGCGGTTGCGGCGCCACCACCGCCTTGCCGATCATCCACCGGGTCATCGGCCGCAGCAGCCTGCCGAGGAACCCGGCCAAGCCACCGCTGACCTCGCCGCCCTGACCGACCACCTGGGTGATCGTGTTCACCGTCAGCTGCTCGGCCAACCTCCTGCGGATCACCATGTGCGGATTCGGTGCCTCCACGGTCTCGGCCGCGCACCCGCGAATGATCCGGGCGGCTTCGTACCGCGGGAGCCGCAGCTGGCCGAACTGCTTCTGGGAATCCCGGCAGAGCCGGATGAAAACCGCGTCCAGGACATCCTGCGCCGTCTTGGCGCTGTTCTGGCTCAGGCTCACCATGGCCAGCGGCGTGTTGGCGTTGTACCTGCGTTCCAGATGCGTGAGCAGGGCAGTTTTCCCACTGCCACCGGGCCCGTAAGCGACGACGACGGGCAACTGCCGCCGGGAGTCGCGTTCCACCAGGTGCTCGACGAGTTCGACGATGCCGTCGCGGCCGACCAGCCCGACGTTCTGGTCCAGCTCTGCCATGTTCGCGATCCCCCACCGCTCGGCTCCGGGTGGCGAACAAGCCTACTGGACCCAACCACTCCAAATGACCCAAACGAATTTTCTGTGCAGAACCCGCCCCACAACCCAAGACTCCCCGCAAACCAAAAAGACCACAATGGACAGTCATCGGAACAACAAAGACTGGCGAAGCCTCCACCGCAACGAGGGGGCTGTAGAGGGAGCAGAACTGAAGAGGCGAACCAATGCGAAAAGCCCCGCGTGAGCAGGGTGTTGATCGCGTTCAGGCCGGAACGGCAAAGGCTGGTCCGGAACCCAGGCCGGGAACGGTGGGCCACGCAAGGAGCCCGCGAAAGTCTCCACCGCACCGTGGGGGGTTTGGGGGGTTCGACCCCCCAAGACAATCACGAGATGTGAGATATGCGAAACGCCCCGCGTAAGCAGGGCGTCCCAAACATCGAGTGCGCCAACAGGGACTCGAACCCCGAACCCGCTGATTAAGAGTCAGCTGCTCTGCCAGTTGAGCTATTGGCGCTGGCATGTTCGCCGCTTTGATCAGTACGTTTGCCGTACCGGTCTCGTTGGCGACGTGGAAAACATTAGCACGCCTTGCGCGGGGGTCTTGAACAGGGGGTCGCCTTTCGCTGGGCGTCGAGGTTGCTCGTCCAGGGCGAGCAACCTCTGGGTGGGGTGTTGCGTCCCAGGAGAGGGTGATCCGCCAGCTCGGATCACTGCATGTGAACAGCCGGTGCCTTCACTCACTGTTGGGGCATTGCTGCACACTGTTCCCAGGCGTAGCGGCGCATTAGAGCGGACGGACTGTTGCCCATGAGGGAGTGGAGTAATCCGGTCGGGATTCCCGTGCGGGTTTCACGACTGTTGACGATGTTGATCTTCGGTTTGGTGGCGTTGTTCGCCGCCGGCTGCACCGCCAGCGGCTCGGGGGAGCCTTCGGCGGCCGATGAGGTGCCGCCCGCGCCGACCCTGGAGCTGGCGCCGCAGAACGGGACCAAGGACGTCTCACCGGTCGGGCCGATCACCGCGACAGCGGTCAACGGCCGGATCGTCAACGCGGTGCTGAGCAATGCGGAAGGCGCGCAGCTCCGCGGCGAGATCGCACCGGATGGGGCCAGCTGGACAGCCACCGAGAAGCTCGGTTACGGCAAGACCTACACGCTGGCGGTCACCGCCCAGGGAGCGAGCGGCCCCGCGATCACCCAGCAGTCCACCTTCAGCACCGTTTCGCCTGGTGAGCAGGCCTACGTGTCGATGAACCCGCTGGACGGGCAGACCGTTGGCATCGGCCAGCCCCTGGCGTTCTACTTCAGCGACAACGCCCCGGCACCGGACAAGAAGCGGGCCGAGGACGCGATCAAGATCCAGACCGAACCGGCCGTGGAGGGCGCGTTCTACTGGTTCAACAGCCGTGAAGTGCACTGGCGGCCGAAGGAGTACTGGCAGCCGGGCACCAAGGTGTCGATCAACATCGACGTGTACGGCAGGGATCTCGGCAACGGGACCTGGGGCCAGGAGGACCGCGCGGCCACCATCACCATCGGCGACGCGGTCGTCCTGAAGGCCGACGGGGCCAGCCACCAGATGACCATCGAGCGCAACGGCCAGCTGCTGCGGACCATGCCGGTCTCGCTGGGCAGCCCGCAGTTCCCGTCCAACAACGGCGTGCACGTGGTCACCGAGCACCACGCCAAGAAGCTGATGGACTCCTCCACGTACGGTCTGCCCGTCGAGGCGGGCGGCTACCGCACCGAGGTGGAGTGGGCGGTCCGGATCTCCAACGGGGGCGAGTTCCTGCACGCCGCGCCCTGGTCGGTGGGTGACCAGGGGCGGCGCAACGTCAGCCACGGCTGCATCAACATGAGCACCGCCGACGCCAAGTGGATCTTCGATCTGCTGAAGAAGGGCGATGTAGTGGAAATCACCAATTCCGGCGGGCCGAACCTGCGTTCCTGGGACGGTTTCGGCGACTGGCAGGTCCCGTGGGACCAATGGCTGCAAGGCAACAGATAACCGAATTACAAGACGCTTCCCGGACTCGTTTTGCTTTGCGGTGCGGGTGGCGGAACCTCAGACGCCGTCTCGGTCCGGGATCCCCGACATCATGTATGCCATACACCACGTCGAGGTAGGTCCTCCCAGAGAACGCCAGTGGGCACAGCCTGAGAACCCGCGGCGGTGCAAGTGCCGTAGGTGGGCCAAGCGGCTTCGCCGCTTCAAAGGCAAAAGCAAAAAGCAAGACGAGGACAGACGCCAAAGGGCCCCCGTTCCGCTGGAACGGGGGCCTTTTCGTGGGGTGAGTGACGGGATTCGAACCCGCGACACCTGGGACCACAACCCAGTGCTCTACCGACTGAGCTACACCCACCACGGCTGCTCGCGTCCGCAAGCAACGTTCATATCCTAGCGTGCGCTGCCACCCGGTTTCCGACCGGCTCGGGTTATCCTGTGCGCGCTGGTCAGCGGCCGGATTCCGGGTGCTGTTCGGACTGTTCGCGGGCTTGGTCGGCACCGCCGCCATCGCCGTCGAGCAGCTCGGCGGCCACCGTCTGTGCCTGCTCGCTGGTCGGCCCCGGCTGCGGGACGAACGCGGTCCGCCGGTAGTAGGCGAGCTCGCGGATGGACTCCCGGATGTCGGCCAGGGCGCGGTGCGCGAGCCCCTTCTCCGGCTGGGCGTAGTAGATGCGCGGGTACCAGCGGCGGCAGAGCTCCTTGATGGAGGACACGTCGACCATCCGGTAGTGCAGGTGGGCGTCCAGCCGCGGCATGTCGCGGGCGATGAAGCCGCGGTCGGTGGCGATCGAGTTGCCAGCCAGCGGTGCGGACCGGCCATCGGGCACGTGCTCGCGGACGTAGTCCAACACCCGCTGTTCGGCCTCCGCGAGCGTCACGGTGGAGCGGCGCACTTCTTCGGTGAGCCCGGAGCGGTCGTGCATCTCGCGCACCACGTCCGGCATCGCGGCGAGCGTCTCGTCGTCGGCGTGGATGACGATGTCCACGCCTTCGCCGAGGATGTTCAGGTCGGCATCGGTGACCAGGGCGGCGATCTCGATCAATGCGTCCTTGCCGAGATCGAGACCGGTCATTTCGCAGTCGATCCACACTAGACGGTCGTTCACCCGAGGCAGCCTAACCCGCTGCGGAGCGTGTTCGCGAAGCCATGCCGGTCAGCGGTCCAGGCGGTCGAGCAGCTCGCGCGGGACGACCTTGCCGGTGGCGTTGCGCGGCAGCTCGTCGAGGAACACCACATTTCGCGGCACGGCGAATTTCGACAGCCGGTCGTGGACCCGCTCGCGCAGCTGCTCGGCGTCCAGTTCAGCGCCCGCGCGCAGCACCACGAACGCCGCGAGCCGCTGCCCGAAATCCGCGTCGTCGACGCCGATGACCGCCGCCTCGGCCACCTCCGGCAGGCGGGCGATGACGTCCTCGGTCTCGTTGGGGTAAACGTTCTCGCCGCCGGAGACGATCATGTCGTCCTCCCGGCCGACGACGAACAGCCGCCCGGCGGCATCGGTGCGCCCGAGGTCGCCGGTGGACATCAGGCCGTCGCGGGTCTCCCGGCTGCTGCCGTTGGTGTAACCCTCGAAGAGCATGCTGTTGCCCGCGAAGATCCGCCCGGTCGCACCGCGCCGCACCGGAGTGCCGTTCTCGTCGAGGATGCGCACGGTGGTGCCGTGCGGCGGGCGGCCCGCAGTGCTCGGCGCGACCCGCAGATCGTGCGGCGTGGCGATGCTCACCCACGACACCTCGGTGGAGCCGTAGAGGTTGTACAGCACCGGTCCGAAGGCGCGTTGGAACCGAGTGGCCAGGTCGGCTGGCAGCGCTGAGCCGCTGACGGCCACGATGCGCAGCGTGCTGTGGTCGTACCCGGCTCGGGTCTGCGCAGGGAGCTCAAGGATGCGCTGGAGCATCACCGGCACCGCGAACATCGACGTACACCGGTGCCGCCGCACCGCGGCCAGCGCCTGTTCGGGGTCGAACTTGCGGCGCAGCACCAACGTCGCGCCGAGAACGGTGCCGAGCTGGAAGGCGGCGAGCCCCCAGGTGTGGAACAGCGGCGCGCTGACCAGCATCCGCTCCCCGCTGCGCAGCGGCACGCGGGAGAGGATCGTCGCCGCTGGCGCCAGGCCCGGCGGTTCGGGTCGCCGGGCGCCCTTCGGGGTTCCGGTGGTCCCCGAGGTCAACACGATCATCCGGGAGTGCCGGGTCGGCCGGGGCAGCTGCCTGGCCGGTGCGGTCGCGATCAGGTGTTCCAGCGTGGTGTGCCGGGTTGGGCCCTCGGTCCACGCCAGCACGACGTCGAGGTCTTCGGGCAGGTTCGCCAGGTGGTCGCGGAATTCGGCGTCCACGACCAGCAGGCCGACCCGCTGTTCGGCGAGCACGTCGGTGAGCTGCTTGGTGCTCAGACCGGTGTTGAGCAGCACCACGTCGAGGCCGAGCTTGGCGGCGGCGACGATCGTTTCCACCGGCCCGTGGTGGTTGCGGCACAGCACCGCGATCCGGGTGCCGCGTGGGATGCGGCTGCGCAGGCCGTTGGCGAGCCGGGTGGTGCGCTGCGAGAGCTCGGCGTAGCTGAGCGCGCCGCGCTCGTCGATCACGGCGGGACGGTCGGCGTGGCGCACCGCGCCAACCGCGAAGCCAAGCGGCGGGGTGATGCCCCAGCGGCGCCAGGCGAGGACGATGCGCAGCAGCTTGTCCGGCCGGACCGGGCCGATTACTCCCTGCTTGACCAGCACGAACGTCGTGTGCAGCGACGGCGTCACGCGCCGCAGCAGGGCCATCGACCGTTGCCTCAACGTGCTCACGCGTTCACCTCTCGGTCCAGGCCACCGCGAGTAGATGATGCCGTGACCGGGCGGCCGAGGGGAAGTCGAAGGCCGCGTGTGGGAGCGGGTCTCAGCCCGCTCCCGAACTCCGGTTCATTCGAGTGCGGCGGCCAGCACGACGGCGTCGCGCAGGGCCGCGCGCAGCCTGCCGACCTCCAACGGGGACAGCACTGCGGTTTCGCCCGGCGGCGCGACGACCACGACATGGCCTTGGTTGACGAAGACGGACATATCTCGACGCCTGCCAGCGACATCGCGGCAGCTCACGTGCCACTGCTTGGTGGGCTCCACGGTCCCCAGCCTCCCTGGTGCAAGCAATCCGCGCGTTTCGCCTCCCACGCGCAGTGTTGATCGAGGGACGGGCGGAGCGGAAGGCTGTGACGATGGTTCACCGGATCGGTCGCCGGAAATGGTCTAGATCACACCGGAAACGCACCGTGCCGCGCGCAGAAATGGCGCAGACAGGAACTCAGACCGGGCGGATGAGCAGGCCCGCTGGTTCGGCCGTGAAGGTGACGGCGCCTTCGAAGTCGGCGATCGGCAACTCGTCGCGCACCAGCCGGTGCGGCGCGTCGAAGGCCGCCACGCGGAGCTGGCCGGTGGTCAGCGTCTGCTCCGCGAAGTGCACGCCGCCGACCTGGATCAGCAGGTCTCCGCTGCGCACCTCGACGGTCAACCAGCCGCCGGGAACCTCCAACTGCTCGCCGTCGTAGCTCAGCGTCAGCCGACTGGCGGCGGGGTCCTCGGAGCGGATGGCGACGTGCGAGATGGCGACGTCGCGCTGGCCCGAGTCCCCGGCCAGTGCGATCACGTCCCGTTTTACGTCCTCGGCCGGGCCGTCGCCGGGTTTCGGCGTGAGCACCGGCGCGCCCAGTTCAGCGGCGACCCGGTAGGGCTGCCACGAACCGGCACCGACCAGGTTGACCACGGCGGTGATCTCGGTGTCGGCCAGCAACCGGTCGCTGCCCGGCGCGGGCGTCACCTCGATCGCCGCGACGCCCCGTTGGCCCAGCAGCTCGCGCAGCGCTTTGGCGCGCTGCCTGCTGTTGCGGTCGAATCCGCGGGTGATCGCCACGGTCCCGGATCCGGCGACCGCGACGGCGGCTTCGGTCAGGCTCGCCAGCGGGGCCCAGATCCGGGCCGGATCCTCGGGCCGCGAAGGCCGACGGGAGCGCGCGAAGCTCGGGACATCGGTAGTGGTTTTCATCGCCTCCCAGCTTAGTGCGCGCGATCGGCCCGCCTCAGCCGCTGGTGTGCGGCTTCACGGTGTGAATTCGATCGCTGTGCCGGTCCAGACCAGGGCTGCGTGCGCCGATCGGGGCATCCGGGGCGTTGCGCCATCGGGGTGGCTTCGCGGCCGAATGGTCTTGTCGCCAGCGGCACCTGGCGCAATGCTGGGGCGATCATCGAGGGGGCGGGATGACCGAGTTGCATTTCCCGGAACTGGCCCGGCAGCCGACCGGCTGCGCTCCGGCGCGCGGGGTACTGGTCTGCTGGCTGGCCGCGGACGGCAGCCGGGTGCACGTCGGCGACCGGCTGGCCGAGGTCCGGGTGGCCGACGACCACTTCGGCCGGACGGTCGGCTGGGTTTCGGCGTTGGCCACCGGCACGCTGTGGCACCAGGTCCGGCCCGGCGAGGTGCTCACCGCGGGCGCCGTGGTGGGGCTGATCGATTGATGGGCATGGCCTGGGATCGCCTGCGGTTGTTAGGTTTGGTGAAAGTGACGCGGGGTGCCCGGCTGCCGGGCTGAGAACAGACCCGTTGAACCTGACCTAGCTCGTACTAGCGGAGGGACGTCATGGTTCCCAATGTGCTGACCATCGCGGGCACCGATCCCAGCGGTGGTGCTGGTGTGCAAGCCGATCTGAAGACATTCTCCGCGCACGGCGCCTACGGCATGTCCGTGATCACCGCGCTGGTGGCGCAGACCACCACCGGGGTGTCCGAGGTGCACGAGGTACCGCCGGAGTTCGTCACGGCCCAACTGGTCACGCTGCTCGACGACGTGCGGGTGGACGCGGTCAAGATCGGCATGCTGGCCAACGCCGAGGTGATCCGCGCGGTGATCGGGGTGCTCGACCGCTACGCGCCGCCGCACGTGGTGCTGGACCCGGTCATGGTCGCCAAGAGCGGCGACCGGCTGCTGGCGCCGGAGGCGGTCGCGGTGCTGCGCGACGAGTTGCTGCCGCGGGTCGATCTGATCACCCCGAACCTGCCGGAGGCCGCAGACCTGTTGGGCGAGCCGGAGATCACCGACCCGGACGGCATGCCCGCGCAGGCCGAACGGCTGGCCGGGCTGGGTGCGAAGCAGGTGCTGCTCAAAGGTGGCCACCTCGACGGCCAGTCCAGTGTGGACCTGCTCTATGGCGACGGGATCGCTGAGTTCCTGACCAGCGAGCGGGTGGCGACCACCAACGACCACGGCACCGGCTGCACGCTGTCGGCGGCGATCGCCGCGCTGCGTCCGCAGCGCGCGGGCTGGTTGGAAGCCGTGCGCGAAGCCAAGGAGTACTTGACCGAGGCGCTGCGCGCATCCGAACGGCTGGACGTCGGCCACGGCCACGGTCCCGTGCACCACTTCCACCAATGGTGGTGAGTGCGCCCGGATATCGCTTCGACGAATCACCGAGAGGTTCCGATGAGCAAGTTGCCCGCTCCGCCCGCTGATGGTTTCTGCGCCCAGGCGTGGGAGCACACCGCAGATCTGCAGCAGGCCATCGTCGAGCACCCGTTCAACGCCGCGCTCACCGACGGCACGTTGGACCGGGACCGCTTCGCGTTCTACATCGTGCAGGACGCGCGCTACCTGGTCGGTTTCGCGCAGGCCCTGGCCGCGGCCGCGACGCGGGCCGACAACGCCGAGGACGCCGCCTTCTTGGCCGGTGCTTCGCAGGGCGCGTTGATCGAGGAGCGTCGGCTGCACGCGGGATACGTCGCGGAGTTCGGCCTCTCCGACGCGGAGATCGCCGGGATCGACACCTCCCCGTCCTGCCTGGCCTACACCTCGTACCTGCGGGCGAGCGCGTTGACCGAGCCGTACCCGGTGCTGCTGGCGGCGCTGCTGCCGTGCTTCTGGGTGTACCAGCACGTCGGCAGCACGATCCTGGCGGCCACCGGCGGCGCCGAAGGCCATCCGTACCGGGCGTGGATCCAGACCTACGCCGACGACGAGTTCGCCGAAGCGGTGCTGGCCGCCCGCGACCTGACCGATCGGGTCGCCAAGGGCGTCGACGCCGAGACCTGGGAGCGGATGCTCGAAGCGTTCACCCGCGCAACCGAGTACGAGTGGCTGTTCTGGAACAGCGCCTGGACCAAGGAAGCCTGGCTCACCGCGCGTTGGCTGGCGTAGTCGTCGAAACCGTTGCCGGGCAGGAACAATCCGCACCGTTCGGGTGATGAGTGAAGGGCACCTTCGACCGAGTAAGCCGGTCGAAGGTGCCCTTCACTTCGAAGAACTGCAAGCGGGCGGCGTTCCGGTGTGACTTGGCGCACATTTGGTTGCGCTAACGATCGGCGAGGCGCAGCGATTCTCCCAGCGAGACGCCCGTCCGGGCGGAGGACTCAAACGCGGAATCTTCCTACCGTGGACGGAGTTTCAGACGGCTGTGGGCACTTCTCTGCTGATCGTGCTGACGGGCATGCTGGTGCCGGTGCTCGCGGCTGCGCCGTTCTACCTGTCGGACCACCGCAAGCAACGGCAGCAGTCCGCCGAGGACGACGAGTGACCATGATCAACCGTGCGGAAGCTCGCGGTCCGCACGTGGCACGCCGTTGCCGGGCGGATCACGGCTTGTTGATCTCGCTGCGCAGTCGGGCGAGCCGCTGGCGCGACCGGTTGAACTTGGCCTCGAAATGCTTCTCGAACAGATCAGTGGGCAGCGCAGGCATCTCGATCCGTTCCGCCGCGCGCTGCTGCGGCGCGACCGATGCCGACTCGGACGGCTCCGGTTCGGCCTCCGCCTTCGTCTCGGTCTCGACCTGGGGTTCGGGTTCGGCCTTGGCTTCGGCGGGCGCGGGCTGTTCTTCGGCCTCCCGTCGACGCGGGATGACCTTCGGCGTCGCCGGGGGCCGCAGCGCGTGCTTGCCCTTCGGTGTGTATCCGGCATCGGACACCCCGGTTTCGGCGAGCCGCCGGTTGGCTCGGTGCAGCATGGGCCAGAAGATCAGCGTGGCCACGGCGAAACCGGTCACGAACATCAACACCAGCAGATCCACGAGTGCTCCGATCAATTCTTCCGAGCGGGGCCGGGTTGCGGGGCGGCGCCGTTGGTGTGCTGCCGCTCGATGGGAACGGTGAAGGTCTGCACGTCGTCGCGTTGTTCGGGCAGCAGCATCGGCGGCTCCACGTCGTCGCTGGTCAACTGCTCCACTTGTGCAGCTGGCGGGTGCTGGTCGCGCAGCGCGGCCGCGGAGTCGTCGAGCATCTGCCGGGCTCTGTCCATTGCGGACAGCACCGAGGTGCGCATCTCCTCCAACCGGAGCCGCTTGACGCGGATCTCCTCCAGCGCCTCCGATCGCATCCGTTCGGTCTCGGCGTCCCACTGGCCGCACTGCCGCCGCGTCTCGGTGATCAGCTTGTCGGCCTCCTCCTGCGCGGTCGACATGGTCCGCTTGTACTCGCTGCGGATGTTCTGCCGCAGCCGGTTCTCGCGGGCGCGCAGCTCGCTGACCTTCTGGTCGTGCTCGCGGTTCAGCCGGGCACGCCGCGACTCGACTTCGGCGATCAGTTCGCCGCACTCGTCGCGCAGTTCGGTGGCGGTTCGCTCGGCCTCGCCGAGCAGCTCGCGCGCTTCGGTCTCCGCGCTGCCCCGGATGATCTCGGCCTGCCTCTTCGCTTGGTCGCGGAGGTTCTGCACCTCTTCCTCGGCGATCGAGAGCATGTTCTGCACGCGCTGGGACGCGGCGGGCAGCCCGGTGTCGGAGCTCTCGATGCGCTTGAGCCGCTGCTCGGCCTGGTCCAGGTTGCGGCGGGTGTCGTCGCAGAGCTTGCGGAGGTCCGAGTTGAGCTGGGCCGCCTCGTTGCGGTCGATGCTGACCAGTCTCAGCTGGTCTTCCAGCAGTTCAATGTGGTCGATGACCTGATTGCGGTTGAAGCCGCGGACCTGGATGTCGAATCCCGGCCGGAGCGGCACGACGGCGTCAGCGTCTTCCATTGGTGAACTCCTCTCCGGGCGGGGGCCGATTCGATAGCTCGGAGAGTAGGGGGGATGGTGGGAGCTCGCCCAGCGGAAAACAACGATCATCACCGGATCAGGTAATGATCTTCAGACCATTCAGATCTTGCTTCGCGCTCCGTGATGGTGTCCCAGGTTCGTCCACAGTGTTCGGTGCGTCGAGGTGCGCGCCGTCCGTGCGCGGCCGATCCGGCAGTGGGGTGAGCCACAACCACCGGATCGAGTGGTTAGGTTAGGCTTCGCTCACGAGGTTTGCGTGATCGAGGGAGCGCGACGTGGCCAGTGGTGCCGACCTTGCGGGACAGGCGCATCAGCGGGCGTCGGTGCTGCTGCGGCGGTGGCTGGCCGAGACGCACACGCCGGTGACCGAGGGCCCGCTGCGGTTGACCATCGGGTCGCTGCGACTGGGTGTCGACGTCGTCTACGACTCGCCGACCGGCGCGCACGGCTTCGGTCCGATCCACGTGCTCGATGCGACCGGCGGGCCGGTGGCGGTGGCTGAGCCCGCATTGCTCGCCGCCGCCTGCTCGGCCGAAGCGCGCGCCCGCGCGCTGCCGGACGCGCCGATCAATTCGGCCGCCGCGGGTTCGCTGGTGGACTGGCTGATCGATGCGCTTCCGCGCCGCGAGATCGACCCGCTCGCCCTGCCAGTCGATCTGGTCGCGGTCGCCAGGTCGATTTCCGATGCCTCGGAGGCGCGGCGCTGGTTGGCCGCGCACGTCGAGAGCCGGTTGTTGCCCGCGGTCCTGGGTTGGGGCTGCGATGATGCCGCGTCCGCGACCGCGGACCTGCTGGTTCGCGGGCCGCTCGCGGTCATCGGACTGCTCGGGCGGCGCGGTGTCGTTCACGAGACCGACCTGCTCGCTGGACTGGTGGAGCGGCTGGGGGCCGTCGCCGAGGCGCATCCCGATGTGCAGTGGCTGGTCCAGCACTGGCTCACCAGTCCGACGCTGACCGATCTCGCCGCGCTCAACGGTGCTGGGCTGCGGTATCGCGCGGTGACCGGCGAGACGGGGGTGCGGGCCGTTCCGTTCGAGGTGCGCAATCCCCTGCGGTCGGACGTTCCGGACGTTCCGGGTGTGCCGATCCCGGATTTGCGGGCAGGCTGGTCGTTGCGGCCAGTTCGGGTCGCTGGTGGCGACGGCGGGCCGGATGTCGCGCTGGTGCACCGCTGGATGAACAACGGGCACGTCGCGGTCCACTGGGAGCAGGCATGGTCGGTGGCGCGGTGGCGGGACGAACTGGCCGGTCAGCTCACCGGGCGGCATTCGCTGCCGTGCATCGTGGGCTTCGAGGGGCGGGATGTCGGATATGTCGAGCTGTACCGGGTGCAGCGCGACAAGCTCGCGCACTGCTATGCCCACCATCCGCACGACTTGGGCGTGCACGTGGCCATCGGCGAGCCGGATGCGGTCGGGTGCGGGGTCGGTTCGGCGTTGCTTCGTGCCGTGGCGCAGGGGTTGCTCGCGGCCGATTCGGACTGTCAGCGGGTGGTCGCCGAACCGGATGTCCACAATGGAGCTTCGATCGGCGCGTTCGGCAAGGCCGGGTTCGCGCAGGTGGCCGAAGTCGGCTTGCCGAACAAGAACTCCGCGCTGATGGTGTTCGAACGGGCTGTCCCAGGTGAGTAGTGCCACATCCGCCAGCGCCGTGCTCGGGTGTACCCGCGATCGGATCGAAACTAAGGTAAGCCTTACTCGTCTTGCTGATCGTGGGGAGAACGATGCTGGGGCGTGCTGACGGGTCCCCGAAGTTCGGCCAGGACGCGCAATTCTGGCGCGAGCGCTTCGCGGACCAGCCGGATGTCGTGTCGCTGACCGGCAGTTCGCGCGGCACCGCGCACACCTTCCGCGCCGTTGACGCGCTGGCCGCTGCCGCTCAGCAGAGCCGCACGATCTGGCCGGACACGCTCATCGCTGCCTTCGGCGCCTACCTGCACCGGATGACCCGGGCGACGGAGGTCGTGCTCGGGTCGGCTTCGCCGCGGGTGCCCGGCATGGTCGCCGACGTGCTGCCGCTGCGGTTGACGGTCACTGCCGCGACCACGCGGGCGGAGCTGATTTCGCAGGTGGCAAAGGCTGTGCGGCACCAGCGCTACCGGAGCGAGGACCTGTGCCGGGAGCTCAAGCTGGGCTCGGACCCGCGGTTCGGGTCAGTGATCAACATCACGTCCTTCGGCGAAGCCCCGGCGAGCGTGCACAGCCTCGCCGCCGGACCGGTGGCGGACCTGGCCATCGCGGTGTACGCCAGCGGCGGCGAGCTGCGGTTCGAGTTCGACGCCAACCCCGAGCGCTACGGCGAATCGGAGCTGGCCGGGCACCGCGAACGGTTCCTGCGGTTCCTCGCGGCGTTCGCCAACTGCTCCGGGGACACCCCGGTGGGCCGGATCGAGCTGCTGTCGCCGGAGGAGCGCGATCGGATCCTGCACGAGTGGAACGCGCCGATCGACGACGTCCAGGAGCCGTCGGCGGCGACGTTGCCGCAGCTGTTCGAAGAGCAGGTCGCTCGAACACCGGATGCCGTCGCGGTCACTTTCGGCACGCGGAATCTGACCTACGGCGAGCTCAACGCGCGGGCGAACCAGCTCGCGCACGAGCTGATCGACTACGGTGTCGGGCCCGAGCAACTGGTCGCGCTGGCGCTGCCGCGCTCGCTGGAGCTGGTCGTGGCGCTGCTGGCGGTGCTGAAGGCCGGTGCTGCTTACCTGCCGCTGGATCCGGCACGGCGGATCGACTACGTGCTCGGGGACGCGCAGCCGACCGTGCTGATCAGCGACAGCCAGCACGCAGCCCGGCTGCCGGACGGGATCATCCGGATCCTGCTGGACGATCCGACCGCGATCGGGGAGATCTCCCGGCATTCGCAGCAGGACCCGAAGCCCGGTGAACGCGGCCCGCTGAACCCGGAGCACACCGCGTACGTGATCTACACCTCCGGCCCGACTGGGCGGCCCAGGGGAGTGTCGATTCCGCACCACAACGTGGTCCGGCTGTTCAGCGCCACCGACCAGTGGTTCGGTTTCGACGGCGACGACGTGTGGACGCTGTTCCACTCCTGCGCGTTCGACTTCTCGGTGTGGGAGTTGTGGGGCGCGCTGCTGCACGGCGGCCGGTTGGTGGTGGTCTCGCACGAGATCAGCCGGTCGCCGAAGCGGTTCCGGCGGTTGCTCGCCAGCGAGCGGGTGACCGTGCTCAACCAGACGCCCTCGGCGTTTTACGAGCTCAGCCAAGTAGATCGGGAGGAGTCCGGCACGGAGCTGGCGCTGCGCTACGTGATCTTCGGCGGTGCGGCGCTGGAGCTGTCCAGGTTGGCCGACTGGTACGCCCGGCATCCCCAGGCGCCGAAGCTGATCAACATGTACGGGATCACCGAGACCACCGTGCACGTGTCCTATGTGGAGCTCGACCGGGAGATGGTCGCTCGCCGCGACGGCAGCGTGATCGGCCGGGGCCTTCCCGACCTGCGGGTTTACCTGCTCGACGAGCTGTTGCAGCCGGTGCCGCCGGGGGTGCTGGGGGAGCTGTACGTGGCCGGGGAGGGCCTTGCGCGCGGCTACCTCGGGCAGCGCGGGCTGACCGCGCAGTGGTTCGTGGCCGATCCGCACGGCGTGCCGGGAACCCGGATGTACCGCTCAGGCGACCTGGGCCGGTGGCAGGCGGACGGCACCATCGAATTCATCGGGCGTGCCGACCAGCAAGTCGGCAACCCCACCGAGGAGATCCTTTGTGGACTGTTCGCCGACGTCGCACTGCCCAGGGGTGGTGTGGACGACGGTTTCTTCGACCGGGGCGTAAATTCGCCGCTGGCCGCCAAGCTGATCGGCCGCGTTCGGGACGCGTGGAGTAGGGGCATGATGAATCCGTTCGAGGATCCGGACGCGGCGTACTACGCGTTGATCAACGAGCAGGACCAGTACTCGCTGTGGCCAGCCGCGATCGACGTGCCCGCCGGGTGGACCATCGCGCACGGCCCGGCCGACCGGGAGTCCTGCGTGGATCACATCGAGGTGAACTGGACCGACATGCGGCCCGCGCGCTGACAGTGTCGTTGTCGCCTGCGGCTGACCCACGCGGCTAGGGCAGACTGGGCGAGGAGTGCAGCCGAGCGTGGTGGGGGCAGCGTGACTTTGGATCAGGATCCGATCAAGGGCGTGACGCGCGGCGATTCTCCGGTGCCGTTGTCGGTGCTCGACCTGTCGACCGTCGGCGTCGAGCAAGCCCCGTCGGATGCGCTGAACACCACCACCGAGCTCGCGCGCTGCGCCGAGCGGTGGGGGTTCCACCGGTTTTGGGTCGCTGAGCACCACGGGATGCCCGGCATCGCCAGCTCCGCACCGGCCGTGGTGATCGCCCATCTCGCCGCGCACACCAAATCGCTGCGTCTGGGCTCCGGTGGCGTGATGCTGCCGAACCACGCGCCGCTGGTCGTCGCCGAGCAGTTCGGCACCCTGCAGGCGCTGCACCCCGGACGCATCGACCTCGGCATCGGCCGCGCGCCGGGCACCGACCAGGCCACCGCCCGTGCCCTGCGGCGCACCACCGGCCCGCTGTCCGCCGACGACTTCCCGCAGCAGCTCGGCGAACTGATCGCCTTCCTCGGCGACGACTTCCCGATCGACCACCCGTACGCGGCGATCCAGTCCGTGCCGCAGGGCCCGACACCGCCGATCTGGCTGCTCGGCTCCAGCGGGTTCAGCGCGCAGCTCGCTGGTGCGCTCGGCCTGCCGTTCGCCTTCGCGCACCACTTCAGCGCGCAGCACACGGTGCCCGCGCTGGAGCTCTACCGGCAGTCGTTCGAGCCCTCGGCGGTGCTGGACGAGCCGTACGCGCTGATCGGCGTGCAGGCGTTGGCGGCGGACACCGATGCGGAAGCCCTCGACATCATCCGGCCGGTCGCGCTGAGCATGCTGCGGCTGCGGCGGGGCATGCCCGGCAAGCAGCCGACCCGCCAGGAAGCCCGCGACCACCCCTACACCGAGTTGGAGCAGAGCTTCGTCGACAGCTGGCTGGCCGACGCGGTCCACGGTTCGCCGGAGACGGTTCGGGCCGGACTGGACGAACTGCGCGAACGCACGGGAGCCGACGAGCTGATGCTCACCGCGAACGTGCCCGACCGGGACACCAAGCTGCACTCCTTCGAACTGATCGCCAAGGCGTACCGGATGATCTAGACACCGGCGCGACGCTTGCCGAACAGGCCCCGGTTGTCCGGATCGAACCTGGGCGGGTGGGCGGCGCCACTCTTGCCCGAGGTCCGGCGCGGGCTCGCGTGGCGTGTGGCGTACGGTCTATTGACACCGGTATTTCTAGGCGCGAGGCGGGGATTGAGGGATTGGCGTGAAGCCTGGTGTGCTGACCTTCTACCGGATCATGGCGTACGTCACCGCGGTGCTGTTGATCCTGCTGTGCGCCGCGGTGGTGCTCAAGTACGGCCACTACGCCGGGTTGTGGCCGGAGGGCTCCGCGACCCAGCAGTTCGGCCAGAGCTGGACGTTCCGGATCGGTGTGGCGCACGGCTGGCTGTACATGGTCTACCTGCTCGTCGCCGTGGTCGCCACGACCCAGCTGCGCGCGCCGATCGGTCGCATGTTGTTGGTGCTGCTGGCTGGCACCGTCCCGTTCGGCGCGTTCGTCGCCGAGCGCAAGGTGACGCACTGGCACCAGTTGCGACTGGCGGGCAAGCCGATCGTCGCGCCCAGCAGCGCCGCGAAATCGGAGGAATCGCGGGCCTGATGACAGCAACTCCCGAGTCCATGACCCCCGAGTCCACGCCGAGCCCCGGCCGCCGACGCGGCGTGCTGGCCGCCTACGTGGCGTTGACCAAACCGCGCGTCATCGAGCTGCTGCTGGTCACCACGATCCCCGCGATGTTCCTCGCGCAGCGCGGCATCCCGTCGCCGTGGCTGGTGATCGTGACGCTGGTCGGCGGTGCCATGTCGGCCGGTAGCGCCAACGCGCTCAACTGCGTGGCGGACTCGGACATCGACGCGGTGATGGACCGGACCAAGAAGCGCCCGCTGGTCCGCTACGAGGTGCCGCGGCGCAACGCCTTGATCTTCGGCATCGTGCTCGGCGTGGTGTCCTTCGGCGTGCTGTGGGCGGGGGCGAACCTGCTGGCCGCCGTGCTCGCGACGGCCGCGATCCTGTTCTACGTCTTCGTCTACACGCTGGTGCTCAAGCGCCGGACCTCGCAGAACATCGTGTGGGGTGGCGCGGCTGGCTGCATGCCCGTGGTGGTCGGGTGGGCCGCGGTGACCGGCACGGTGGAGTGGCCCGCGCTGGTGATGTTCGGCGTGGTGTTCCTGTGGACGCCGCCGCACTTCTGGTCGCTGGCCATGAAGTACAAGGACGATTACGCGCGCGCCGGGGTGCCGATGCTGCCGGTGGTCGCCACCACGCGGCAGGTTTCGGCGCGGATCTTGGCCTACAGCTGGGCCACCGTGGGCTGCACGCTGCTGCTGGTGCCGGTGACCAGCTGGGTGTACGTGGCGTTCGCGGTGCTGGGCGGGGCGGCGTTCCTGATCGTCGCGCAGCGCCTGCACGCGTCGGTGCGCGACGGCCGGGCCTACAACCCGATGCAGCTGTTCCACCTGTCGAACTCGTACCTGGCACTGCTGTTCGTGGCTATCGCCATCGACGCAGCCACCGGCCTGCCACCGCTGGGCTGACCACTTTTCCCGCGGCGCGTGGTGGAGTTGCCGATTTCGCGCGAAATCGCCCGCGGCGCTACAGGCGCAGGTGCAGGCGCAGCGCGTTGTCCAGCTTCTCCAGGACAGCGGGCGGCAGGGCTCCGATGCGGTTGCCGAAGCGGTTGAACGCGACCGCGCGAACCTGTTCGGCTTGGGCCTTGGAGTCGTTGGGCAGCCCGCACTCGTCGGCTCGCAGGAGCACCTGGAACGGGAAGACGCGGTCGATGCTGGAGGTCACCGGAACCACCGTGATCACCCCGCGCCCGGCACGCTGAGCGCTGCGGTTCGCGGCGTCGTTGCTGATCACCACCGCTGGCCGGGTCTTGTTCGCTTCCGCGCCGCGGATCGGCTCGAAGTTGACCCAGTAGATGTCACCTCGGCGCATCGGCGATTCCGTCGGCGGCCGTCGCGTCCCACAGGTGCGCGTCGGCACTGCTGTCCCACTCGTCCCATGCGCTGGCATAGGCGTCTTCCAGACCGGCGGTCCGCAGCAGGTTGATCGCTTCGTGGATCACTGCCGACCGGGACGGGGCGCCGATCTGCTGGGCGTACTCGTCGACGAAGGTGACGTCTTCGTCGGTCAGGCTCACACTCACCTTCATACCGCCATGCTACCCATGTTGCTACCCGCTGTCCCACCTCTCAGCGCATGATCGGGAAGACCTGCGGCGAGCTGCGTCCGGTGGCCGCGTCGATGAACGCGATCGGATCGGCGGTGTCGGCCAGCAGCCGCACCGTCTCGCGCAGCGGGGCACCCGCCATCGGCCCGGGTACCGGTCGGTCCAGCGCAGTGGCCATGTCGAAGTAGTGCACCACCGCCTCCAGCGTGAAGATCCGCAGTGCCTCAGCTGCCGACACCACGGCCACGCCGCCGTAGTCCACGCGACGATGCAGGTCAGCGGTCCGCAAAGTCGCTACGACCTGCGGTGCGACCTCGGTGAACTGCTCGACCAGTTGGCTGGTCGGGACTGCCGCGGCCTGTTCGATCGCCTGGTCGCGGAGGTGGTCGGCCACCTCGTCGGCGACCCCGCCCGGTCGCTGCATGAACGCGAGCAGTTCGGCGGCGTCGGTGTGGGTCACCGGCCGCGGCGGTTCCGGCACCTCGATACCTGCGGCGGTAGCGGCCGGGAATCCACTGTAGTGCGCGTAGACGTCCTTGACGGTCCAGCTGGTCAGGCGGGTCGACCGTTGCCACTGCGCAGGGCCGAGCTCGCTGCCCAGCTCGCCCCAGGCTCGCCATGCTTGGTCCAGAGCGTCGATGATCACGTTTCTCCGATCAGTTCGAAGGTGGTGCAGGGGCGGCCTCCGAAGCGGTCGGCGTGCTCGCGCGCGACAGCCTCCACGGCCTTGCGGGCGTGTTGCTCAGCGGGTTCGTCGCTCAGCGCCTCCAGGTACGTTCGGTGCTCCGCGAGCGCCGCCACCGCCCGGTCCAGGGTGTTGGTGATGTCCACGGCGTGCGTGGGGTGCGGCGATGCGGCCAGGGCGATCCACCGCACGCCTTGCCAGGGTTCGTAGCCCTGTTCGCGCAGTTCCGGGAAGATCCAGCGGTTTCCGGCGTCGGCGACCGCGTCCAGCACCGCCCGTCCGACCGCGCGGTGGTCGGCGCTGTTCCAACTGCCCGGTCCCCAGCTGTCCCGGTGGTTGAGCGTGATCACCAGGCCCGGCCGGTGTTCCCGGATGGCGCGGGCGAGGTCCCGGCGCAGCGGCAGGCCGTATTCGATGACCCCGTCGCGGTGGTCGAGGAAATCCACCGAATGCACGCCGACCTTAGCGGCACTGGCGTGCTGCTCGACTTCGCGCAGCGGCCCGGCCTCCTCCGGAGCGAGGCTGTCGATGCCCGCCTCACCACGCGTCACCAGCAGGTAGGAGACTTCCCGGCCGCTCGCGGTCCAGGCGGCCACCGCGCCGGAACAGCCGTACTCCAGGTCGTCGGGGTGGGCGACGATCGCCAGCGCTTGGCGCCAGTCCTGCGGCATCGGCTTGAGCTCGTCGACCATCGGGGCCTCCAGACCTCGTGAGTGCGTAACCGGGCTCCAACCCGGTTATGCACTCACGACTGTTTGTATTCCGCGAAATTCGCATGGCTGGCACTTCTTCGCCAGGTCGCTTTGAGCGGCAGTAGGCGGCAATACGTTCGAGGGCGCTGTGATCCGGTCCGCTAGGGAGGTTTGGTGCAGATGATCCTGTCCCGGACGATACGACCAGTCGTCGGTTTGTTCATCGCATTTCTCGTCGCGCTCGGTGTTCCGGTGGCCGCCGCCGCGGCCCCGGAGAACGTCCGGGTCGTCACCTACGACGCCAGCCAGGCCGCCGAATTCCGCGATGCCGTGGATGCCGGTGCGCAGGTCTGGAACGACAACGTGCAGAACGTCCGGCTGGAACCGGCCACCGGTGGTTCCGCCGATGTCGTCGTCCTCGCCGATGACGGCTGGCCGCGCGCCGAGGTGATCGGCCTCGGCCAGGGCCGGATCTGGATGGGCCGCCAAGCGGTGGACGAGGGCCACGACACCATCCGCATCGCGGCGCACGAATTCGGCCACATCCTCGGCCTGCCGGACAACCGGACCGGGGTGTGCGCGGACCTGATGTCGGGCGCCAGCGCCGGGCCGGACTGCGACAACGCGACGCCGAACCCCGACGAGATCGCCGAGGTGGAGCGCAACTTCGCCGAAGGCGTGCGGATCGCGCCGCAGGTGTTCCGCGAAGACGTGCTCGCTCGGCGGTGAGCACGCGGGCTGCGGCCGTCTTCGCCCCGACCGCCGCAGCCCACCTCCGGCCGTCCCCGCTGGTCGAGATCTGCCATCACCGGTTCGGCCCAATGCGACAGCGGAACCGTTTTTGCTGCTCTGCCGTCCAAAGTCGGTGAATCCCGGTTGACCGGGATGCGGCGGTACTAGGCTTGGTGATCAACACCGATCACTCCGCGACAGCGGTGGGCAGCGAGGTGGGCGAGAGCATGCGCGACGAGCCAGGGCACGACGACCGGCCAGCGGAGCTGGGGGAACCGGTCGATTCGGCCGTTGCCGCGCCAGACGCAGTCGAACCGGGAGAACCGCCGGAACCGGTTGAGGTGTCAGCGGAAACCGCGCCGCCCGACGAACCGGCAGCCGCGCCGGACCCGGTCGCGGAGCTGGCCGAGGCGGTTTCCGCCCTCACCGTGCAGGTTCGCGAACACCACGACCGGGCCGCCGCGCGGGAGCGGGTGATCGACAAGCTGCACGCCGAGTTGGAGCGGCTGCGCACCGGGGAGCAGAACCTCGTGCTGCGCCCGATCACCACCGACCTGCAGAACCTCCGCAAGGACCTGCTGCACCAGGCCCGCACGCTGCCCGCCGAACTCGACCGCGACCAGGTCGTGGACCTGCTCGAATCCTTCGCGCTGAGCGCGGAACAGGCGTTGGAGCGCTGCGGCAGCGTGCCGATCCGCCCGGCGGTCGGCGCGGAGTTCTCCGCGCGCGAACACCGCGCCATCCGGGTCCTCCCAGCCGACGACCCCGACCAGCACGAGCGGATCGCGGTCGTCGTCTCCGATGGATACCTGGACACCACGACGGACCGGGTGACCGTCCCCGCGCGGGTGCACGTCTACCGCTGGAGCGCCGAAACCGCACCGACCACCGACCAGAACCCGCGAACAGAGGGGATTAGCGCAGATGTCTGACAGCGAGCTGAAGGTGTTCGGCATCGACCTGGGCACCACTTACTCGGCCATCTCTTACGTGGACGAAACCGGCCGCCCGACGGTGTGCCGCAACACCGACAGCAGCGAGACCACGCCTTCGGTGGTGTTCTTCGAGAACGAGTCCAATGTGGTCGTCGGCTCGGTGGCCAAGAACTCCGCGATCATCGACCCGGACCGGGTGGTGTCGCTGATCAAGCGGCAGATGGGCAGCGAGGCGGCGTTCGAGTTCCACGGCACCACCTACACCCCGGAGTCGATCTCGGCGCTGATCCTCAAGCAGCTCGCCCAGGACGCCGCCGCGCACACCGGTGGCGAAGTGAGCCGAGCGGTGATCACGGTGCCCGCCTACTTCGGCATGCTGGAGCGCAGCGCGACCAAGAACGCGGGCAAGATCGCCGGGCTGG
This sequence comes from Saccharopolyspora soli, assembly GCF_022678645.1. Classification (GTDB taxonomy): domain Bacteria; phylum Actinomycetota; class Actinomycetes; order Mycobacteriales; family Pseudonocardiaceae; genus Saccharopolyspora; species Saccharopolyspora soli. Next base: position 93,139 of record NZ_JALBWV010000002.1, read on the forward strand.
ACGTCATCGGGATCGTGCCCGAGCCGGTTGCCGCGGCACTGCACTACGAGGCGACCACCGAGGCCGACGACAAGACGATCCTGGTCTACGACCTCGGCGGTGGCACCTTCGACACCACGGTGATCCGGGTGTCCAAGGACGAGATCGTGGTGCTGTGCACCGACGGCGACGACCACCTCGGCGGCGCGGACTGGGACCTGCGGCTGCGCAACCACCTGCTGGCGAAGTTCCAGGAGCAGGCGCCGGAGGGCACCGAGGTCGAGGACGACGAGGAGTTCCTGCAGTCGCTGGCCACCACCGCCGAGGACACCAAGAAGCAGCTGTCCAAAGCGGAATCCCGCGCGGTGGCGCTGCGCGGGGCCGGGGTCAGCGCCCGCGTCGAGTTGACCCGCGCCCAGTTCGAGGCCGAAACCCAGGACCTGCTGGACAAGACCATCGACATCGTCAAGCGCACGCTGAGCACCCTGGAGACCAAGCAGCCGGGCACGAAGATCGACGACGTGCTGCTGGTCGGCGGCTCGACGAAGATGCCCGCGGTCGCCGAGCGGCTGCGCACCGACTTCGGCTGGGACCCCAAGCTGCACGACCCGGACCTGGCGGTGGCCAAGGGCGCCGCGCTGTACGCGATCGGCCGCGTGGTGCACCGCGAAATGGCGGAAGCCGAGCAGCGCGGCGAGTCGGGTGTCACCGAGGCGGTCCAGAACGTGGCCCAGCAGACCGGGATCTCGGTCAAGGCGCTGGAGGACCTGGCGACCAAGCAGACCCGCAACGTGCTGCCGAAGGCGTTCGGCGTGAAACTCGTCGACACCAGTGATCCGGACTGGCAGAGCAAACCCGAGCGGCACTTCGTCAAGCACCTGGTGCACGCGAACGACTCGCTGCCCACCGATGAGCGGGTGCTGGAGGCGGCCACCGTCGAAGAGGGCCAGACCGGGGTGATGATCGAGCTGTTCGAGCAGTCCGGGGTGGTCGCCGGGCCCGAACTGGCCGAGAACAAGCCGATCAACGAGGGCAAGGGCCGCATCGACGGGCTGCCGTCGCTGCCCGCCGGTTCGCCGGTGAACATCCGGATGACCGTCGATGACGAGGGCCTGCTGGAACTGACCGCCACCGAACCGTCCACCGGCAAGTCGCTGGACATCAAGGTGCGGGTCAGCGTGCGCAGCGACGAGGAGGTCGCGGCAGCCACCGAGGTGGTCGCCGGGATCACGGTCTCGGGCTGAAATGCCTGTTTCCAGACTCGTTTTGCGTGGCGGTGCGGGTAGCGGAACCTCAGAAGCCTTCTCGACTCCGGGATCCCCGACTTATGTGTCCAATACGCGGCGCTGGGGCTGTCCTCGCGAGATAGCTCGGGGTGCGGGGTGTCCCCGCAAGGCACTTCTGAGAACCCGCGGCGGTGCAAGTTGCGTAGGTGGCTAAGCGGCTGCGCCGCTTCAAAGACAAAGATCGAGCCGAGGGCAGAGACAGGTTTTGATGAAACCCTTCGACCCTAGGGCCTACGAACGCGATGTGGTTCGGCCGCTGCGGGGGCGCAGCGGCCGATTACCCGACGACCTGCTCACCAGGTACGCGGTCGAGCTGGGCTGCTCCGATGCCGAGCTGGCCCAGCGGCTGACCCAGATCCGTTCGCACTGGAACAAAAGCGCCCAGTCCACCGCGAAGTCCAGCTTCACCACCAGCGTCTACCAGGCATTCCTGCGCGAGGACGAGGAACTGCGCCGCGTGCACGGCGACGCGATGTCGCGCATGTCCTGGTGGCGCGACCGGCACGACGATCGGGCCGGAGCGAGCCAGCAGCAGGTCGACGAGCTGGTCAAGATGCTGACGACGAACTTCGGCGAGCTCGGCCTGATCACGCCCGGCCAGCTGGCGGCGATGCGCGAGACGTTCAGCCAACTGGCGCCAGCCGAGGTCGACCAGGCCCTGGCCAAGGCCGGGGTGCGGACCGCGTCGCCGCTGGAACTGCCGACGACCAGCGGCCTGCCCGACACCCTCTTCAACCGGTTGAAGGCGTTGCTGGGCGACGCCGAAGTCACCGGGATTCCCGAACTCCTGCACGGAAAGCTCGACAACTTCAAGCTCCTGTCGGCCTTCGACAGCACTCCGCCGTTCCCGGCCGGGCTGACCGCGGAAGCCGTGCGACAGGCGATCGACCGGGAAAACCGGCGATCCGGCAACCAGCCCGCCCGCGAGGCGCTCGGACTGCTCAACACCGCGGTCAGCAAGGACGGCGTCGATCTCCGGCTGCTTTCGCTGTACCACCTGCTCGACGATGTGCGCCGACTCTGCGAGAACGGAGCACCGGCCAGCGCGCTGCTGCGGGTGCTCGGTAGATCCGGGCTGGATGCGGCTGAGGCCCGGCAAGCGGTGTTGAGCGTGCTCGGCGAAGCCCGTGCCGCACCAGCGGTCACCGGCCTGCCGAAGGTCGCGGAACTGCTTGCCGCAGGCAAGCTGATCGCCGCCCAACAAGCCCTCGCCGCCATCACCGATGCCGAGCAGGCGGCAGCCGCGAAAGCGGCCGTCGACCGGCACGCGGAGCAAGTGCGCGAGCTGCGCGAGGCCGCGCACCGCGCGGCGCGCAGTGGAGCCGAAGGCGAAGCCCGGCGGCAGCTGGGCGAAGCCGCGCGGCTAGCCGTTGACGACGACGCGATAGCGGCGGAGTTGCGGCGGATTCCGCTGAGCCCGGTCGACGCCGTGACGGCGCAGCCGGACGGCGTCGGGGTGCGGGTGTCGTGGCGGGCGCAGCCCGACCACGACGACGGCACCCGGTACCGGGTGGTGCGGCGAGCCGGGCGGACGCCCGGCGACGCCGACGACGGTGACGTAGTCGCCGAGGGCGGGGAGACGGCGGTGGTGGACAGCGGCGTAGCCGCGGGGATCGTCGCCGGGTACGCGGTTTTCGCCGCCGAGCCGGGTGGTGTCTGGTCACGGCCGGTTGGTGCGACGATCGAGGTGTTGCCGCCGGTGCACGGCGTGCGGCTGGTCGTTCGCGCTGGTGCGGTCGAGGGGAGTTGGCAGATCCACCGGGACGCCGTCGGGGTGGCCGTCGTGCGGCGTCGGGATGGGGAATCCAGCGATGTTCCCGTGCCGACCAACGGTGACACGTCGTTTCGGGACTCCACAGTGGACCTCGACGGGGATTGCACCTATCTGCTGACCGCTCGTTACCGCCGCCCGGACGGCACCGAGGTTGCCGCTGACGCCGTGCCGGTGCGGCACACCTCGCGGGTCGCGGCCACGCTGCCGCCAGTCACCGCGCTCGACGCTCGGCGCTTCGGCGGCGAGTTGATGCTGTCCTGGGTGTGGCCGGACGACGTCCGGATGGCCGAAGTGTCCTGGACGCACACCGCGGCAGGCGTGGAAACCGGGCGGCTGCGGCTCACCCGGCAGCAGTACCAGGCCGATGGCGGCTGCCGGATCGACGCCGGGCCGGGCACCGTGCGCGTCCAGGTGTCCGCGATCGCCACCGCCGACAACGGCGAAAGCCGATCCGCGCCCAGCGCGTTGCACCTGGCCGGGACGCCGCCGCAGGTCAGCTACCAGGTCGAACGGCAGAACCGGCTGTTCGGCACGAGCACCGCGCGCATCGTGCTGACCGCCGACCAGCCGGTGTCGGAGTGCACCGTGCTGGTGGTCGTCGCGCCCGGCCGGGTCATGCCGCTCAAACCCGACGACGGCCGAGTCGTGCACCGCGACGTCCACGAGCTGGGCGAACCACTGGAGCTCAATGTCGAGTTGCCGCGCCGCAAACCGTTCTGGCTGCGCTGTTTCGTGGAAGCCGCCGGTGTCCAGTTGATCGACCCACCGATCTCGCAGCTGAAGGTGTCCTGATGGCCAAGGTCGCTTGCCCGTACTGCTACCACCGGTTCCCCACCAGCAATCTGCGCTTCCAGTGCACCGGTCGGCCCGCGCCGGGCCGGGACAAGTGCCGCAAGGTCGTCGATCCGGAGCGGCAGCGGCTCACCGGCTACGCCACCGCGTCTTGGCCGACCTTCGCCGCGCCGTCCGCCCGGTTCGGCCGCACCCCGCGCAAGGCGCCCTGCCCGGACTGCGGCACGGTCAGCGGCATTCGCGCCTGCCCGGTCTGCCACACCCCGCTACCAGCCAACTTCGCGGCGGGCCGCAGCCCGCTGATCGGCATGGTGGGCGGCAAGAACGCCGGGAAGACCGTCTACACCACGGTGCTGGTGCACGAGCTGCGGCACAACATCCGACGCCGCTTCGACGCCGACATCTCCTTCGCCGGGGAACAGGCCGGGGTCGGCACCGCGCAGTGGCTGGAGCGCTACGAGCAGGCGTTGTTCGGCGACCGCGCGTTGTTCGAGTCCACCGCGAGTTCCGCCGACGGCATCCGGATTCCGCTGGTCATGCAGTGGCGGCAGCCGCGCGTCCAGCTGGGCCGGGAGGTGCACAACACCACCACCCTGTCGTTCTACGACGCCGCCGGTGAGGACATGACGACCCAGGAGTTCGTCAACAGCCAGGCGTACCTCACCGCGGCGGACGGGTTGATCGTGCTGCTCGACCCGTTCCAGCTGCCGGGCGCGCCGGACCGGATCGCGGTACCGGACGCCAGCCGCCGCGACACCGAACCGCCGATCAACGTGCTCACCCGCGTCACCGAACTGCTGCGCTCCAGCGGCGGGCTCAGCGACCGCAAGAAGGTCGGCACCCCGATCGCCGTGGTGTTCTCGAAGATCGACGCGTTCTTCGCGATGCTCGGCGACAACCACCCGCTGCTGCGCCCGCCGCCGACCGGTTCGCAGTACGACGAGGCGAGCGGGCAGGACACCGACGAACACCTGCGAGCGCTGCTGGCCGAGCTCGGCGCCGACGACATCGACGTGCACCTGCGGGCGCACTACGAGACGTTCCGCTATTTCGCGGTGTCCTCGCTCGGCGCGGAACCCGACTACGACCGCAAGCAGATCGATGCCGCTGGAGTGCGGCCGTTCCGCGTTGACGAACCACTGCTGTGGCTGCTCAGCCACTTCAGGATCATCGAACGGAGCCGGGTATGAGCGCGCGGGAGTTCCAGTCCCTGTACTACACCGATTGCCGTCCGGGCCAGGGGTTGCGCGGTGGCGCGGGTTTCCAGTTCCAGGCGGTCTCGCCGGGCACCACGGACGAGATGATGACCGCGGTGCAGCGCTCGGCGCTCTACGAGGCCCCGGTCGGTTGGATGCGCGAGAAGCGACCGGTTTCGCAGTACCCGCCATCGCTGGTCCACGTGCACGACGAGATCTACGCGACGGCGCGCGGGATCTACCTCGGGGCGGAGGCCGGTGGGGTTCGGGAGGGCAACCAGTTCACCCACGCCCTGGCCACCACCGATCCGCAGCTGTACGGCCCGATCCGGCCCGCGCAGCTGTGGGATGCGCCGTGGTGGGGGGAGCAGCCCGCGGACAGCACCGAGTGCGAGGCGGTATCGGCCGAACCGGAAGCGGGCCCGCTCGGCGTCGAGGCGCTGCGGGATTGGGTGCTCGGCCAGCAGGATGGCGAATCTTGGCTGCTCGCAGTGCATTCCGCGTTGGATCGGGTGCACGAGGAGGGCGCACCGCGCGTGGTGTTCGTCAGCGAGGACGCGGAGACCGCGGTGCGCTGGATCGCGGTCGGGACGCTGTTGCTGCCGCAGGAACGTGCGCTTCGGGTGGGTTTCCGGGTGTTCGCCACCAATCCGCAGTACGCCCGCCACGAGGTGCTGGCGGTGCATCCGGACTGGGCCGGATCGCTGGCCGACCCGGACCGCAACACCGACTCCGTGGTGTTCAACCTGGTCAGCGGCAAGCACCGGGAGGTCGAACCGACCGACGCCGCGCAGCACTGGGTGCCGCGCTTCCTCAGCGCCGACCCCTACGACGTGGTCGACGCCATCGAGCTGGCGCACCAGTTCGCCCGCAACGCGCAGCGGCCGGCGCTGGCGGACCGGCTGGCGGCCGGGGTGTTGATGCTCGACGAGGCCGTGACCGGGCAGGATTCCGCGATGGCACTGGCCGAATGGCTGGCCGCCCCGCCACCGGTGTCCACAACGGACGTCGTCGAACCGGTGCTGGCGGCAGTGCTGGCGGCCTCTCCTGGTCTGCCGGTGCTGGCGAAGCTGGCCGAGGCCAACACGGAGCAGGCCGGTCGGATCCGGATCACGTTGCTGCGCGCGGAGGTCGACGAGATCGTGCGCGGAACCCCGGCCGATGCCCGCGCCCCGCTCCCGCCGAGGCAGTGGAGTCCGGACGAAGCCGAGGAAGCCTGCATCGTGGTCGAGGTGGCGGCCGGAGCCGTCGCCCCGGAGCGGATGGACCTGCTGCTGCGGACCGCGACCAGGTTCGCCGTGCAGCCGCGGCTGGGCCGATTCGCCGAGGCGGCCGGGCGGTTCGTCGACTGGTGGGCGGAACACCCGCACGCCGGGGTCGATCCGGCGCGCTGGACGTGTGGTCCGGAGATGATCGACCTGCTGCGCGACGTGCTGGCCCGCCGGTTGGCCGGGCCGCACGCGGCCGAGGTCACCGAGGCGATCAACGCCCGCTGGTGGCGGCTGCTCGCCCCGACGATCAGCGATCCCTTCATGCCGTTGGACGCGGCGGTCGCCGCGGCCGCGGTGGCAGCCGGTGAACCGGTCCGGCAGGAGACCATCGCACGCTTCCGCGACCACCTGCGCGCACCGGACCAGCCCGGCACCGGCGAAGCGGTGTGGGAGGCGCTGTTCCGGACATCCGCGCCCACCATGGCCGAGCTGAAGGACTTCTGCACCACTCTGCCGTCCACCGCAGTGTCGGAATCGTTGGCGCAGCGCGCCTTCGCGGTGCTGGAGAAGTCCAAAGTGTCCGGACGGTACCTGGACGTGCTACGGCTGTTGGGGCACCACATCGGGGACCGGGAGAACCTGCACAAGCTGTGGGAGGACGACAGCCGACTGCGGTCCTGGCTGAGCGGATTCACCCGCAAGGGCGCCGAAACCACTGCTGCGACGCTGAAGGACGTCTCCGAAGCGGTGTTCACCGCACGCGCCGACGAGATCATCGAGGTACTGCTCAGCACCACCCCGCAAGCCGCGTTGGAAGCGACCGTGCAGGGCGGGAACCAGCTGCAGCAGATGCTCGTGCACGAGCTGCCCGCGGTGTGGAACGACGAGCAGGCCCTGGCCGCGCGCCGAGATCAGGCGGTCGTGCTGGCGTTCCTGACCGGTTGGCAGGACAGCGCTTCGGAGCAGGTTCGGGCGGCGTTCGACAAGGCGCTGGAGCGCTGGGCGGGCAAGCACACCCAGTCCGACTACCGGCGGATCAGCAAGTTGCTGCGCGGTGTCGACGCCGAATACGCCGCTGCCTGGCACGAGTGGCTGAAGGCGTACTCCCAGCAGCAGCCGAAACCGACCCGCGCCCGAGAAGTCGCGCGACGGCTGTTCGGCAGACGGGAAAAGTGATGCCGTACCTCATCGCGGGCGTTGTGCTGCTGTGCGTCGGGATCTGGGTGGCCACCGTGGTGATCACCATCGCCGCCTGGTTGTTCCCGTTCTTCGTGCTGTTCGGCAGCAGTTGGGCGTTCGTCGCGGCGTGCCTGGTGCTGGCCGGGCGCGGGTCGCCGCCAGCGCTGCTGGTGACGCCGAACGATGTGGTCAACGGCACGGCGGGCCTGCGCAAGCAGAACGGCCCGTTCCCGCGCGACTGGGCGTGGCCGAGCTACCTCGCCGCCCAGTGGCGTCGCGACCTGACCGGGGCCTGGCACACCGGCCGCGGTTTCATCGCGCGCGGCTGGCAGTGGGGCTTCAACTACGGCTACGGGAGCAAACTCCGCTGGGTGAGCATCGGCCTGACCATCCTGGTTTGGTCCGGCGTCACGCTGGGCGCGATGTTGGGCGCCGTGCAGGCGGTGGTCCTCGGCGCGATCGCGCTGGGCCTCGGCTGGCTCGGCTGGGGTGCGCTGGTCGGGTTCCTGCGCGGTTACGACCACGTGGTGCGGCGGCTGCGGAAAGCCAGTGGTAGCTGCCCGGTCTGCTACCACGTGATGGTCGTCCCCGCCTACCGGTGCAGCGGATGCCAGGTGGTGCACCACGACATCCGGCCCGGTGCGCTGGGTGCCATGTCGCGCGTCTGCGGGTGCGGTGCGAAGTTGCCGACGACCGTGCTGCGGGCGTCGCGGCGGCTGGAGGCGCTGTGCCAGCGGTGCGACCGGCCGCTGCGGGGTGGCTCGGGCGCGGTGACCGACGTCCGGGTGCCGGTCTTCGGCCCGGTGTCGGCGGGCAAGACCCGGCTCGTGCACGCGGGTCTGGTCGCGTTGCGGGATCGGGCCGCCGCCGAGGGCGCCGCGCTGGACTTCGTCGACGACGCGAGCAGGCAGACCTTCCAGCACGGCGAGCAGCTGATCACCAGTGGCGGCGACACCGCGAAGACCCCGGCCGGGCAACTGCCCCCGGCGATCACGGTCCAGTTCACCCGCGGTGGCTCGGCGAAGGAGCGCGACCAGGCGCTGCTGCACCTCTTCGACGCGGCTGGTGAGTTCTACCTCGACCGGGACGACAACAGCGAGCTGGAATTCCTGGACCACGCCGGGGGACTGGTGTTCGTGGTCGACCCGTTCGCCATCAGCTGGGTGCGCGACCAGCTCGGCGGTGCGCTGGAATCCCGCCTCGCCGCAGCACACCCGGCCAGCGGCGACCCCGAGCAGGTCTACCACGTGACGGCCCGACGGCTGCGCGACTACGGCGTCGAGACGCAGCGCCGGGCCCTGGCGATCACCGTGGTCAAGGCGGACCTGCTGATCGACCTGCCGTGGGCCGCCGAGCTGTGCGCCGGGGCGGTGCGCGAGTGGTTGAACACCGCGGGCCTGGACAACCTCGTGCTGGCCGCGGAGCGGGACTTCGCCGAGGTGCGCTACTTCGTGGTCTCCTCGGTCACCGGAGTCCAGCCCGGCCACCAGCTCACCCCGGCCGCCCCGTTCCGGTGGCTGCTGGGACGTGGCGGGTTCGCACTGGGCCGCGACGAGAAGCCGAGCAGGGAGCGGGTATGAGCATTCGTCCCCCGACGAACTACCGGGTGTCCCGCTGGCTGCTGCTGGTGGTCTTCGCACTCGCCGCGCTGGCCACCATCGTGGGTACGGTGACCGGCTTCGCGGACGTCCTGACCGCGGTGTTCAACGATGGCTGACGAACTGGTGCTCGGCATCGACCTGGGCACGACCTACTCCGCGGTGGCAATATCCACTGTGGATGGTGTGGAGGTGGTCCGCAACCGGCTCGGCGAGCTGACCACGCCGTCGGTGGTGCACTTCGCGTCCGCGGACACGGCTGTGGTCGGGGCAGCGGCGCAGGACAGCCTGGATCCCGACAACACCGTTGCGCTGATCAAACGCCGGATGGGCACCGAGTTCGAGCTGCTGTTCCACGGTGTTCGGCACACCCCGGAGTCGGTGTCGGCGCTGATCCTGCGCAGCCTCGTCGATGACGCCATCGCCCGGTGCGGACCACATCGGAGGGTTCGCGCGGTGATCACGGTCCCGGCCTACTTCGGGATCCGGGAACGCGAAGCGACGCTGCAAGCGGCGCGGCTGGCCGGGATCGACGTGCTGGAAGTGCTGAGTGAACCGGCTGCGGCTGCCCTGCACTACGCCACCCAGGCCGAGTCCGGTGCAGCGCTCGTCTACGACCTCGGTGGCGGTACCTTCGACACGACAGTGCTGCGGGTGGCCGCCGACGAAGTGCACGTGGTGGCCACCGACGGCGACAGCCGACTGGGCGGAGCCGACTGGAACGAGCGCATCGCCGAGCACCTGGCGGCCGCCTTCGCCCGCGAGTTCCCGGCGGCGGACCCGGATGACGAGGTGTTCCGGCAGCAGCTCCAGGACGTCACCGAGCAGGTCAAACGCCAGCTGAGCGCGGTCACCAGTCGAAAGGTGGCGCTGCGCTGCGGCGACGACGTGGCGAGCTTCGACATCGACCGGGCGACGCTGGACAGCCTCGGCGCGGACCTGGTGGACCGGACCCTGCGGATCGTCGACCGGGTGCTCGCCGCCGCCGCGCAGAAGGGCGTAGCTCGCATCGACGAGGTGCTGCTGGTCGGCGGCACCACCAAAGTCCCGGCGATTCGCGCTGCTCTGCAAGCACATCTCGACCTCGTCCCGAAGATCGTCGACCCGGACCTGGCGGTTGTCTCCGGCGCTGCCTTGCGCGCGCACCGGCTCGCGTCGTCGACCGGTCCCGCCCGGACGGCGGCCGCAGTGGTGCCGCGCAGCTTCGGCGTGCTCGTCGAGGACAGCCATGACGAAAGCCTGCGGAGTTTCGTCGAGCACCTCGTGCACCGAAACGATCCGCTGCCCGCCACTGCGACGGCCCGGTTCGCCACCATCTTGGACCGGCAGCGATCGGTGCGGATACAGGTGTTGGAGCAGTCCGGGGAGGTGCCATCGGCCGAAGTGGAGCACAACCGGCGGGTGCTGGACGGCGAGTTCGCCGGACTGCCGCCGCTGCCCGCGGGCGCAGTGATCGAAGTGACGTTGCGGGTCAGCGCGGACGGACTGCTCGCGGTGACCGCGCGGGAACCGCTCAGCGGAGCGGCGCTGGACCTGGAGGCATATGTGGACGGTGTGGTGGACGGCCCGGCGACTGAACAACTCGCCGAGACCATCGCGGGACTCACCGTGCGTTGCTGAGTGGGGGATGAATGAGTTCGTGGATTCGGCGGAACTTCGGCGGGATCGGGCTGACGCAGTCCCCACCGGGCGCGTACCTGCCCCGGTTGCAGGAGAGGCACAGCGGGCACGTCCTGCTGTGCATCGATGTGAGCTCTTCGATGGCGGTGGCGCCGTTGCTGTCGCAGGCCATCGCCGGTGGCGAGCAATTCCTCGCCGAAGCCGCAGCTGCGCACTACGCGAGCGGACTGGTCCTCTGGTCCGGCTCCGTGCAGCGGTACGTGCCGCCGGGAGCGCCGCTCGACGAGGTGGTTTCCGCGCTGCGAGCGGCAACCCCGTACGGCGGCACCGCGCTGTCGCCTGCTCTGCAACTGTGCATCGACGTGTTCGCGGCCTATCCGGGCGACCGGGTGGTGTGCATCTTCAGCGACGGGCTGTTGGCCGACCACGAGCGAGCTCGTGAGCTGGCGCGGCAGGCATGCGCGCTGGGAATCCGCATCGTCGTGCGCGGCCTCGGGGCCGCGGCTGCGGGGCTCGCCGACCTGGCCTGCCCTGGCATGCCGGACGACAACCAGCGGATCGACGACGCGGCCCAGCTCGCGTCCGGCATCGCCTCGATGGCCACCGGACTGTCGATCCGCCGCAACTGACCGGCCCGTCGCGCATTGCCGGGCAACGACCGGAGTCCATTGAGGACGGACCAACTGATCGATCCTGGTTGCGGAAGCGTTGTTGCGCAGGGGTGGCATGCGATGTTCGAAATGTCTGGGTTTCACGTGGTGCAGCAGGGGTCGTGAGTGCCCAATCGGGCTCCAACCCGGTTGGGCACTCACGGCATGGCGACTGGGCTTAGCTGTCCCGACCTGCGGAAATGCCGAGTGTGAATAACGGTAAACGACTACACCGATGGTGTATGTCTGGTCACGTTGTGATAACGATCAAGCTGGTGCGGGGGATACTCGTGTCAGAGGTTGCCGCGCGCAACCGTCGGGGCGCAACGGTACGGCGGTCGCACGCGGACAGGAGTTGATCTCGGAAAAATTCCGTGTCCGGCAGTCGGGAGGTTGGCATGGTGGCGGCGCTGAAGGCGCACGCAGCATGGTTGGTGAACGCACTGGCTGTGAACCGCAACCCGTTGCGCAGGCCGATAGATCGGCTGGCGGCGGGCATCACGCTGCTGCTGTTGATGGTGGCGCTGATCGCGGTCCCCGCGTCCGGACTGTTCGGCGCGGCGCTGCACACCGACCTGACGCAGCGAGCACAGGTGTCGGCGACGACCACCCACCCGGTGACCGCGGTGGTGACCACCACCCCCGCGACGTCCACACCGATCTCCGAGGCATACGGCCAGGACACCATCAGCTCGACCGCGGTCGTGGAGTGGCGAACCGGGCTGGACCAGCAGCCGCACACCGCGACGATCCAGGTCCCGGCGAACAGCGCGGCGGGCGACAACCTGACGGTGTGGGTCGACCAAGCGGGCAACCGCGTCCCGCCACCACCCAGCGCGAGTTCGGTGACGGCATCGGCGATCTTCGGCGCGGTGCTCGTGCTGCTGGTGGCCGAACTGGCCTGCTTCGCCCTGATCGCCGGAACCCAACACCTCGCCCGCTTCGTGTCCATGCGAGCCTGGGAACGCGAATGGGCCTTCCTACAACACGGCGGCACCTGGTCCCAGCGATAGGACTGTTCTTGAACTCGGTTTGCGTGGCGGTGCGGGTAGCGGAACCTCAGACGCCTTCTCGACTCCGGGATCCCCGACTTATGTATGTCCAATACGCGGCGTCGGGGCTGTCCTCGCGAGAAGACGTCTGAGAACCCGCGGCGGTGCGAGTGTCGTAGGTGGGCTAAGCGGCTGCGCCGCTTCAAAGACAAAACAAAGACGTCCCTCTGAGTCCGGTGCATTTTGCCGGAACCGGCCTGCCCGATTTCCGGGTGAACTCGTCGCATGTTCAACCTGGACCGCTCGGAGATACCCGCGTCAGCGTTTCGGGCTGGGGGCGACCACTGCTCGGTAGGGCTTGAGCATCCGGTTCAGCCAGGCTTCGCCGATTTCGGTGTCCAGGTCGATCTGCACTTCTGGTTCGTCGCCGTCCAACGCCTCCTCGCCGCAGCGGTCGCCGAAGAGCACTAACGCCAACTTCCCGGTGTCCCGCTTCGACGGCCAGATCAACCCGGCCGCCCAGTCCGCCTGCGATCGGATCCAGGCGGCCCACTTCTGGGTCTTCGGGTAGGCGTCCTTGCCTTCGGAGTCGATCAACCAGGAATCCTGTCCGACGGCGGCGAGGTCCGGGGCCGTCCGCAGGCTGACCAGGTTCAATTCCCGGGTGGTGCGCACCGTGCTGAGCCGCCGCCCGGCGATCTGCGCCCGGCGGATCAGCCGTTGCCCGTCAACGCCGAACCCGAGGTTGCGCAGCAGCGTTTCCGCCAATGCCGTGGTCGACTCCAGTCCGGCGTAATAGCTGGCGAACGGGTCCGCCTCGGTCCCGTCGAACCGGCTGCCCGGCGAGCCGGTGTTCAACTGGGCGGGTTTGAACTCGGCTGCGCGCCGCTTGCGGTCGTGCACCCGGTGCAGCTTGGTGTCCGCGGGCAGCACGTACCGGTTCGGGGTGGCGTCGAACCGCGGCGGCGTGGTGGCCTCCGGCATGCTCACACCTCCGCCGCGTCGTCGCGGGCGGCTTCGATCAGCACCGCGTCCTCGACGCGGCCGATCAGTTCGGCTGGCACGCCGCCGAGCCACTCGTTCGGCCCGAGCCACCAGTCCGCCGCCCCCCACGGGTCGGCATCGGCATGCAGCTGCCGGTTCACGGTGCGCACCAGCTCGCGCGGCGCCCCGGCGGCGTCGAACTGGAACGCTGGCCAGCGGTCGGGCCCGGTGTCCGAGGGAAGCCGGATCAGGTCCGGATCGGCCGGGTCGCCGCCAGCCGCCTCGACTTGGTGCGCGTCCAACGAGTCCACCGCGCGCAGCCGGTCCAGGTTGGCGCGAGGTGCGGAACTGGTGAGCCGGTCGCGCAGCCCGGTGCTCACCTGCTGCCAGTCCACCATCGGCCGCTGGAACCGCGACTCGGGTTCGGCGAGCGCGCGGCGGACCGGGTGCGTCACCGGGAGCACGTCGCCGAGCAGCGACGCGATGTCCTCGGCGATCAGCGCCGAGGTTTCCGAATCCGAGGTGTCCTGCAGTTCGGCGACCAACACGACCAACCTGGTGAACGACTCGGGATCCAGTTGGTCGGCCACGTCGTCCCATTCGGCCGTGAGCACGTCCAGCATCCGCTGCTGACCCACCGCAACCTCCTCGTCGTACTAGGCTCTGTTCTTATAAGCGGCGCAGCCGCTTGCGGTGTGGGACTCAGCTTGCACCGCCGCGGGTTCTAAGACTGTGCCCACTGGCGTTCTCAGCGAGGACTGCCCCGACAGCGCAGTGAAACTGCGAATTGGAAGTACATGATGTCGGGGATCCCACAGCGAGACGGCGTCTGAGGTTCCGCTACCCGTACCGCCACGCAAACCTCTTCTGAAACAGTCTCTAGCCGCTGACCTGGTGTCCGGCGATGTCGGTGCGGGCCTTGGCGACCGCCTTGTGGTCCATCCCGCCGATGGCGAGGTCGAAGCGCACGTCGTTGCCGCCTTCCAACTCCTTGGCGTGCACGGTCAGCGCGCCTGTTTCGGACATGTAGAAGGTGATTTCGATCCGGCAACCGGCCGGTCGCGCCGGGATGCCGGTGAGCATGCCGTGCCCGACCTTGGTGTTGTCGGCCAGCTCTTCGGACGCGGTCGGCCCGGCCTGCTCCCACACCTCGATCTCGGCCATCCGCTGGTTGTCGATGGCCGTCTGGAACGGGTACGGGCCGGTGTCGGCCGGTAGCTCGGTGTTGGCCTGCAACAGGTGCGCGACCATCTGCCGTGCCCGCAACGGATCCGTGAGCGCCAACGGATCCCTGGGATCCAACGCTTTGACCCCGAACGCCCGCGGCACCACCGTGGCGACGCGCTTCTTGGCCATCGCATCCACCGCGGTGATGCCCAACTGCCGCGCATCTCCGCGAACGTTCTTGGCCTGGCGGATCAGCGCGAACAGCGCCGCGCCCTTGGCGACCGCGAGGTCCGGTTCGGACAGCCGGGCGTCGAGCCCGAACCGCTGCTTGAGCCGGGCTGCCACTGCGGGCATCCGGGTCATCCCGCCCGCCAACAGCACCTCGTCGAAGTGCTCTACGCCCTTGCGTCGGGCGGTTTCGATGGCGCGCCCGGTGATCGCCAGGGTGCGATCCAGCAGGTCAGCGGTCAGGTCCTCGAACTGCTGCCGGGTAAAGGGCACCGTGACCGCAGCGCCGCCGACCCGCAGCGCGACGTTGCGGGACATGGTTGCGCTCAACGCTTTCTTGACTTCCTCAGCGCGTTCGGCGAACGCCTGCATGGCCTGCTCGTCGGCGCTGGGATCGAGGTTCGGGTGCGCCTCCCGGAACGCGGCCAGCAGGTGGTCCACGATCCGCTCGTCCCAGTTCGCGCCGCCGAGTTCGCCGTCCCCGTCGGTGCACACCACCTGGATGTCGTCGCCGGACACCCGGATCACGGTGGTGTCGAAGGTGCCGCCGCCCAGGTCGTAGACCAGCACGTGCCGGGTCTGCGGCGAGCTGTCCAGCGCGTGGTGGTGCAGCGCGGCGGCCACCGGCTCGTCCAGCACGTCGAGCACGTTCAGCCCGGCGATCTCCCCGGCCTTGCGGGTGGCGTCGCGTTCGGCGATGCCGAAGTAGGCGGGCACGGTGATCACCACGTCCCGGACGGTGTGCCCGGTGTTCTCCTCGGCGGCGCGGGCGAGTTCGCGCAAGATCAGCGCGGAGATCTTCTCCGGCGTGTAGCGGCGCCCGTGGTAGGTGAACTCGGTGTTCTTACGCCCCATATCGCGTTTCACCAGCTGCGCCACCAGATGCGGCGCGAGCAGCGCGGAGTTCTTCGCCGCCGTGCCGACCAACGCGACGCCGGGCTGCTCGAAGTACACCACCGAAGGCGTGGTGTCCTCACCGACCGCGCTCTTGGCGATCACCGGGCGAGCGGCCTCGTCGACGTAGGCGATGCACGAATGCGTGGTGCCCAGGTCGATGCCGAAGGTGGCTGGCGCCATGGGTCTCCTTCCGATCGGGTTCACCGGCCCTGGTAGGTGAATGCTGCCCAGTGCACGGGTGCGGCGGGGTCGACTTCGGCGAAGAACGCGGCGAGTTCTTCGGGGATGTCGGGTAGCGGGCGGCGACGCGGGTCGAGCATCCAGAGCTGTGCGGCCCGCAACGCGTTCGCCGGGTCCGGGTAGCCGGTGTTGAGGTAGTGGTGGAACACGATCATGAACATCGCGGTGGGCAGGTCGAGCACTTCCCAGCGGGTGCCGATGACTCCTACCGCGCCCGCGGCGAGGAACGCGGTGGACAGGGTCAGCACCTCGTCGTGCTGCCGATCGGTGAGGTCGCTGGCGCATGCCGCGAGCACCACCAGCGCCCCGGCGGCGTCGCGCGGCCGGTCTCGTGCCTGCCGCAGGATGTCTTGCACCGGCAGCATTTCCCCGGAGCCGAGCAGCAGAGCCGACTCGATCGGCAGCTCGGCCGGTGTGGCGTGGCAGGCCAGGTGCAGCAGGGAGGCGGTCGGCAACTGCGCGAGCACCTCAGCCGGTTTCGGCAGCGGCTCGCGACGCCGGGTGCGGCGCTTGGGATCAGGCGGTTTGCCCAGGTAGGAGCCGTCGCGGTAGTACGCGTCGTGGATGTATCCCATCTCGTGGCGGCTCCAGTGCAGCTCCGGCATCCGCACCAGCACCGGTTCGCTGGCCCAGGAACGCGCCTCGCGCCGCCCGGCTTCGACGAACTGCCGGGCGGACGCAGCGTAGCAGATGATCGCGTCCTGGCAGACGTACCGAACCTTGCCGCCGGGCACCCGCCGCCGCGCGGCATGCCACGGCACGGTGCCAAGCTTTCCCACCGGCACCAACACGATCCGCAGCGGGCGTTCCCGGGAAGCGGCGGCGACCACGTCCAGCACCGGGTTCAACACCGCCGTCCACGCCCAGTCGCACACGTTCTCCAGCGCGGGCTGCCACTGCTCATCGACGGCGTCGCCGCGCCGGGCGCGTTCGCGTTGCAGCCGGTCGAACCGGGCTACCGGGCCGTCTTCGGTGAGTTGCGGCGACTCCACCCGCTCAACCCGCCCGTCGGCGGTGACCAGCACTGCGACACCGGGCAGCAGGTAGACGAGGGCCTGGCTCCGCGCGGTGCGCAACCCGGCGGCGATGTCCGCGACCAGCGGCGGTGACAGCAGCTGCGCTTCGGCGGCGGTGCCTTCGAATGCCCGCAACACCCGGTACCGCAGGTCGCTGGGCAGTGCGGCATCCGCCACGCGGACCACCCCAGCGTCGCCCACGTCCCACGGTTGTTGTTGCCCCACCTCGGACTCCCACCGGTCGGCCAGCTCGGCGTGGCCGTTGTCCCGCAACAAGGTCGGCATGTTCGCCTCGACGGTCGCCGCGTGCAGGACCATGCCTCGCCCCAACTCCAACGCCTGCACTGCGGCCTCCGGCTGCCCGGCGGTGAGGCACCAGCGGCTCACCTCGGCGGCTTCGCCGGTCGCCGTGTTCGCGGTCTCCAGCGCTCGGTGCGCACTGGATTGCAGCAGCACGTTGCGGGCCCGCTCGCGCAACGACTCAAGCCCGATCGCCACCGCGCGCTCGTGGTCGCGGCGAACGTTGTCACCACGGGTGAAATAGCAGTCGGCCAGCGAGTTCAACAGGTTCGCGGTTTCGAACGCGCCCGGCTCCAGTTCGAACTCGCGAAGCACCTGCTCGAACCGGTCGATCGCGTTGCTGAGATCGCGTGGGGCACGGGTGAACTCGTAGCGGGTCCGCAACGCGGTCGCCAAGGCGTCCAACGCACCTCGACGTTCCCGCGGATACAGGTCTGGTTTGCCGCAGATCTCGACCATCATGCCGATGCCCTTGTTGAGCAGCGCGAGATCCCTGGTCGCCAGGGCCTGCCCGACGCACGCGATGGCGGCACCGAGGGATTCGTTCCGTTGATCGACGTGGTGTTCGGGCATCTGCTGCACGGCGTCGAGAACGGCGTTCGTCGCGCTGCGGGCCTCGTCCCGGTCAACCCCGTCCAGGGTGAACTCGTTGCCCTTGAGCATGCTCCGGAGCAGTCGGACCGACCCCAGGGTGCTGGCGATCCGCGGCTGGAGCACATCGGTCGGCGACATCTCCGCAAGCATCTGCTCCAGATCGGCGGCCAGCCGGTCCATCGCGTCCGAGTCGAGCCGGTGCGGGGAAATCCGGCTCACCGCTGCGGTGAAGCGGGCCACGAAGTCGCTCCCGTCGGAACCCGCTGCGTAGTACCGGGCGGCGTCCAGGTCTTCCTGCCCGCCGAAGGCCATGAACCGCTGGGTGAGCATGGTGCTCAGCCAGGGCATCATCAGCGGTCGCAGGCCGTGGTCGGCGGGCAGCAGCTCGTCGGCGCGCTGCACGTGCGCCACCGAGGAGTCCAACAGGCCCTCGGCGCGGTCGGTGATCGCCTGGAAACCTTCGGCGACGCCGAGCAGGAAGTGGTTGATGCCGGTGTTGACCGGATCGGCGCGGCCGCGCTGGATGGCCTGCTCGGTCAACTCCCGGACCCTGGCCAGGGATTGCGTCGACTGCGCGCGGTCGGTGGCGACCGACCTCAGCAGCGCCGATGTCAGCGGGGTGAGCACTGAGGCCCGATCCGGATCGTCGTCGGAGAAGTGCTCCAGCGCCTGTTCCAACCGCCGGAGGACGGCGGCGTGCTCGGCCGGGTCCGACGGCCTCTTGCCCGGCATGACCGATGTGGTGCGCAGACCGGTGAGCAGCAGCGAGCGCATCGGGTGGTCGGGTGGCAACGCGGCTGCGGCTGCGGCGATCTGGTTGGTCGCGGCATCGGTGGCTTGCGGGCTGCCGGTGACCTCGGCGAGTTTGGCGGCCAAACCTGCTTGCAGCGCAACGATTTCCGGCTTTCCAGGTTGATCCTCGGACCAGTCGCGCGTCGCGTCGTCGAGCTGGCTGATCGCGGTTTCCCAGTCCTCGCGGGTCGAGTCGTCGAGGTTGCTCGCGGCCTGGAGGAGGACCTTCAGGGTGGTTATCGCGCCGCTGTCCGCACCCGTCGGGGAAAGCGCGTCGAGGTGGTGGCGCACTTCGGCGAGTTCGTCGGTGGGCAGCGCCAGCGACGTCCGGTCGATGAGTCCGGCATCGATGCGACCGTGCCGCAGCTCGGCCGGCAAGTCCTTGGTGAGCAACAGGAAAGCAAGACCGATGTGACACGCATCAGCGGTTCGCACGTCGGCTGAGGGGTTTCGCAGCGTGCTGGTGAGATCGTCGGTGGCAGCCCGATGATCGGTTTCCGCGCCGCCGACCGACAGGTACCGGCTGAGGTGCATCAATCCGCGGGTGAACCGAACTCGATCCCGCAGCTGGGAATCCGGCAGCAGCTCGAACGCCTGGTTCAGGTCGGCCAAGGCGGCGTCGATTTCCTCGAACGCTTCCAGCGTCAGCACCAGTTGGGCGTTGATCAGCCCGATGCGCGCCACGATCTCGGCTGCATCGTCGGTGAGCAGCGGGCGCAGTTGCCGCAGGTAGTCGACGGCGGTGCGAAATTCCTCTTCAGCGCCGCGTTCGGCGCGCAAGGCATGCGCGAGACCGAGCTGGTACAGCGGCGCCGCACGCGCGGGCGAGTCCTCGGCGAGGGAGCTCAGCAGACTTCCGGCGACCTGGATGACGTCGTCGACATCCGCGCCGGTGGTCTGGGCGCGGTGCAGCAGCAGATCGGCCAGCTCGACCAGGAGGCGGTAAGCGGTTTCGTCGTCGAGTTCCTCGGTGAGCTGCGCGTACCGCTGTGCGATGGCCTCGTCGAGCTCCGTCGGATCGGTCGTCATCGCACCCCCTGTCCGCGCGCTTCGATGGTGATCAAGGAACTCCAGCTTATCCGGCGGCGCAGCGCGTTTTGCCTGATCGGGCGAAGTCGCAAGGTGCTCTGGTTGACCAGAACGGCGGCGGTCGAAGAGGTGAAATCCGGCCTGGTTTCCGGAAAATTTCGGGATTGTCCGAGTAGCCTCCGGATGTTCGCCGTTGTCGACCCGGAGGAGACCCTGGTGGGCAGACGAAACCTGGTGGCCGTGGCGATATCGGCGGCGGTGGTGACCACGCCGTCGGCACTACCGGCAGCGGCGGCCCCGGCGGATGCGCCGAACCTCGCGGACTTCGTGCTGAACAACACCAGCAGCGACCTCCAGTCGCGGGTCGACCAGCTGGACGGACAACTGCCCAAGCTCGGTGTGCAGAACATCCTGGAACAGGCCAACCGCCAGGGCAGCACCGGAGACGCGTGCACCTCCCCGGCGCTGGACCCGATGCAGGAACCAGCGCTGCGGAAGTTCTGCTTCAACGACCAGGACACCGGCACCGTCGGCGGAAACGTGGAGTGGATGCCGCAGGGCGTCACGACGGTCGCGGACGCGCAGGAAGACCAGCAGTGGGGCAGCAAGCAGGCATTCCTGGTCAGCTGGTACGACCGGGGAACGGCCCCGGTGAAGGGCGTCCGGGTGTCGTTCCTGGACCCGGCGACCAGCAAGTACCAGCACGTGCTGCTGGTCTACCCGTACATCAACAGCAACGGCAACGCGTCGTACGAGCCGGTCACCACGCCGCAGGCGGGCGACGGCGACAGCGTCCACGCGGGCGGAATCGTCTGGTACGGCAACTACCTGTACGTGGTGGACACGGCCCGCGGCATCCGGGCGTTCGACATGCGCTACATCTTCGACCTGGCATCGGCGAGCAACGGCAACACAACGGACCAGAACCAGGTGGGCCGCCAGAACAACGTGTACTACGGCTTCGGCTACCGCTACGTGATGCCCCAGGTAGCAGGCTGGTCGAACCCGGAGGGTGTGGTCGACCACCCCGGCAACTACCAGTGCACGGCCGGAGGCCGCCAGCGCTACTCGTACGTGTCCCTGGACCGCAGCACCACGCCGGACACACTGCTGACAGGCGAGTACTGCGCGGACCAGGGCGACGCGAACCTGAACGGCCGGGTGGCGCGCTGGAACCTCGATGGCGCGACTGGGCTGCCCAGCCCGGACGCTGATGGGGTGTGGCGAGCGAAGTCGGCGTACCGCCTGCCGAAACCCCGTGTCCAAGGAGCGACGGCAACGGAAGGCCGCTGGTACCTGAGCACCAGCAACGGCGAAAACAACGCGGGCAGCATGCAAGCAGCCGTCCCGGACAACCCGACCGGCGCAGGAGTGCTCACAGTGGACGGTCCGAACCGAGCGGTAGCGATCGGCGTGGAAGACCTGTCGTACTGGCCGGGCCGAAACGAACTCTGGACGGTAACGGAACACCCGGGCAAACGCGTGCTATACGCCGTGCCGCGATAACCGAAAAATCGATGGGCTCGGATACCACGGTGTCCGGGCCCGATTGCTCTGTGGGAACCGACGCCGAGAGCCGGTGACACGGTTGGCGATTGGACGCCTCGGCCAGTGGATGGTGTGCCGATTTCGCGCGAAATTGCCACCCGCTCTCCACGAAGAGCGCCGGTTTCGCGAGAAATCGCCCAACTCCCACGCCCGCTGAATCTGACCAGAGCACCAAACGGGCAGAACGCCAACGGCGCCAAGATCGGCTTCGCGCCGGACGCACTGGTAGCCGGAACACGAAACAGAGCATGGACACCTGACCTTCAGCAACGACGACT
Organism: Saccharopolyspora soli; assembly: GCF_022678645.1. GTDB lineage: Bacteria > Actinomycetota > Actinomycetes > Mycobacteriales > Pseudonocardiaceae > Saccharopolyspora > Saccharopolyspora soli. The sequence goes on from NZ_JALBWV010000002.1 coordinate 114,489, forward strand.
TGACGCTCGCCACATTCGTGTGCCGAGTCCGGGACGGCGCTCTGCACCCGACCGAACCGACGTAAAAGCGGCATGGACCATCAGCCCACGCCGCTTTCACGTCGAACCGCAGGCCCCAGTACTGACGCGAAGAGCGGCGACAGCTTGTTGGAGACGTCACCGCCCGCCGATCCCGGTGCCGCGATGGGAACCAGCTCGGAAAGCCGGTGACAGGAGTTGGATCGTAGCTACGGCTTCGTACATCCGATTCTGCCGCGATGGGGACCGGCTCGGGGAGCCGGTGACAGAGGTGGGCGATGGGCTCGACGTCGCGCTGTCGTCCTGCCGCAATGGGGAGCCGGTGACAGGGCTCGGTGGATTTGGGTGTTTTGACCTGCGGTTTCAAAGATCATCGCGAGCGGTCCTGGTTGGAGATCGCTCCCGAGGCGCTCGCCGATCTTACACAGCTGCAACTGTGACGGTGACCTGCGGTTATCTACTGCGAGCGGTTCGTGCCTGGCGGTGTTGGTACCGAACCGTTCGCAGCTGCGTGGCCGACCGCGCAGCAGTGCAGCCGGACTACAGCCGCTTGTGCGCAGCCTCCCGGCCGCTGAGCGAAGCTGCCCGGACACGTCGGTGCGGGGCCGGGAGGTGCCACATGATTTGCTCCCGGCCCCGCTGTGTCGCCGCGCGCCGCATGGGAGGGGTGGCGTCGCGTCGGGGCGACAGCTTCAGTCCGCTGCTTCCGGGAGTTCCAGAATGGACAGATCGGTGGGCAGCAGGATCCGGCAGTATTCGCCGAATTTGACCGGCACCATGGGCGATCGGCCGATGGTCGACGTGTCGTGCGGCATCACGCGGCCCACGTGCTGCTCGCCGTGGATGCTGGCTTCGACCAGGGTGCCGGGCTGGATTCGGTGTGGTGGTTGGGAAATGGGAGGGTGGCGGCCGTCGGTGGGGGCCGGGAGTTCGGCCGCCACCTCTCCCGCCCGAGGACGCGGCACTCGCCGGGGGGAAGCGGCCGTCCTTCCTCGGGAGATCGGTGTGATCGTCGCGGTCGTAGTCGAATCCGTTCTACGCGGTGAAGTTCGAAGCGGGCCCGGTGGACGAGGGGTCGGGGGCATGCACGCCCACCGGACCCGCAGCACCCAACGGCTGCACAGCTACCGGTCGAGCAACCGAAGCGAACAACGGCGCTGTTCGAGAGAAAAAATGCACTTCCAGATGATCTAGATCGGCTCGATCGGACGGCAAACATGCTGCCCTTCCAGCTTCTCTTGCTCTGGAGTGTCTCCTGCATCGTCGATGCAATTCCGTTTGGGTACGAGATCAAGGTAGCAACGCAATTGCGTTTTGGGCAGTAACATGATCGGGTGAGATCGCGCCGCTGATCGTCGAAGCGTGGAAGGCTGGCGTCATGCCCACACCAACCGTTCGTCGGCTCCAGCTCGGGCACGAGCTTCGGCACCTGCGCGAAGACGCGGGCTGCGACCTCGCCGAAGCCGGACGTGCGATCGGCAAAGCCGAAAGCACGATAAGCCGCCTGGAGTCAGGCCAAACCGGGCTGAAGCGCCACGTCCTGGAGCAGCTGGTCGGGTTCTACGCCAGCAAGGTCCGAGTGCGCGTGGACCGCAGCTTCTACCTCGACCTGGCCAAGGGAAGCGAACAGCGCGGTCGCTGGACGGGCTACCGGGCGATCTACCACAAGTACGCCCGCATGATGGTCGACCTCGAAGCAGACGCGTCGATGATCCGGAAGTACCAGGTCGAGATCATCCCCGGTTTGCTTCAGACACCTGCGTATCTGCAGGCGATCTACTCCGAGGCCGTGCCGCAGGTTGTACCTGATCTGAACGACGTTCTGTCGGCTCGGGCGGAACGTCAGGAGATCTTCCGGAAGTCCGGTGCGCCGGAGATCGGGTTCGTGCTGTCAGAATCGGCACTGATGACGATGGTAGGCACCTCAGAGATCATGCGCGAACAACTTGAGCATGTCGCGGAGATTGCCGAGTTGTCCAACGTCCACCTACAAGTTCTGCCGTTCCGGGCGCGGACACACCCTGACGTCCGACCACAGCCGTTCACCCTGTTCCGGATCGATGCTCCCGGAAACTCGGGGCCGTTGGAGTTCGTCTACCTGGAAGAGATGCATGACGGCAAGTACCTCGATGACCGCGACGACGTAGACCTCTACAGCCGCCTCTGGAACAGGCTTGTAGGAGCAGCGCTGGATCCGGTGAAATCCAGAGATAAGGTGCTGGAGGTAGCGAAAAGCTACTGAGCCAAGCACCGTTCCAACTGAACACGAGGAGGATCATCGCCATGGAGTTCACCGGCTGGCGCAAGTCCTCACGAAGCATCCAGAACGACAACTGCGTCGAGGTCGGCTTCGCACCGGGCCACGTCGGTATCCGGGACACGAAGCTCGGCGCGGACAGCCCGATCCTGAGCATCGACGAGAAGGCGTTCGCGACTTTCTTGACCGGAGTGCGAGACCGCTGGTCCGATATCTGATCGGACTGATACGAAAAGTGGGGCGGGCCACCAGCCACGGGCGGCCCGCCCCGCTGTTTGTCCATCGCTGAGGACACGGCCCGTGCCGCGCCTCATACAGGCCCCCGGTTCTCAGAGCCGGTGACAGCCAGAATGTCGATGTTGACGTTCCCGCTCCCACGTATGCCGCAATGGGGACCGGCTTTGGGAGCCGGTGACAGTACGGCGTCGATCAGCAGTGGACGCTCGCGTGCGCGCCGCAATGGGGACCGGCTTTGGGGGCCGGTGACGGGCTTGGCGAATTTGGTGTCTTTGACCTGGGGTTTCAAAGGTCGTTGCGAGTGGTTCCGTTTGGAGATCGTTTGCCTGCTGTTCATCGATCTTACACCGGTGCCATATGCCTTCTGACTTGCTGTTTTGGATTGCGAGCGGTTCGTGTGTGGAGGTGTTCGCACTGGACCGCTCGCGGTAGGAGCGCAGGTGGTGCTGGTGCGGGCACGGGCGTGGTTCATCGCACCCGCGCCCGCCTATGGGCATGCGGGGGTGGCCTCCGGTTGGCGTGGTCTTGGGATCGCCTGGCGGAGGATCGTGTGGTGTTCTTGGTGGCGTGGTCGGCCGCCTGGTCTTGGTTTTCGGGTTGGGTCTACTGAGGTTGGTGGGATGAAGATCGGGCGGTTGTGCTCGATGGTGATCTGCCAGTGCTGGTTGTGGATTGCTCGGTGGTGGTGGCCGCAGAGCATGACCATGTTGTTCAGGTTGGTGGGGCCTCCGTCGATCCACGAGACGATGTGGTGGGCGTCGGGGGTGCCGGGCGGCCGGTCGCAGCTGGGGAAGGCGCAGGTGTCGTCGCGTTGCAGCAGCGCCGCACGGAGGTGCGCGGGCGCGGTGCGTTCGGTACGTCCGACGTTCAGCGGTGCCCCGTCGCTGCCCAGCAGCACCGGGAGGATTTCGGCGTCGCAGGCCAGGCGGCGGGCGTTGTCGGCCGTGATGGGTTGGCCGGTTGTGGTGATGGTGCCGGGCAGGCCGTCGCAGCCGGGGGAGATCAGGCCGCGCTTGAGGTCGTCGAAGTCGATGGTGATCGCCAGGTGCGGGCGTTGGCCTCCCGCGCGGGGCAGGCGGTCGGAGCGCAGCGTGATGTCCAGCATCGCGTCGAATGCATCGGCATTGCGCTGGGCGGCGGTTCGCGGGTCGAGAGTCCCGTCTTCCGCAGGGCGCGGGGCGGCGAGGGGTTCGATCACGGCCGTGAACTTCGCGCCGGTTTCGCGGTCGAGCCGCGCCTTGATGAACATCATGCCGTCGGCGGCCGAACCGTAGTGCAGTTCGCGGATCGTGTGCTGGGTCTCTTCCTCGCGGAACGCGCCGTCCTGGTCGAAGTGGTAGCGCAGCCGCTCGGCGAGGCGGGCGAGGTGGTGCGGCGGGAACTCGGTGGCGTACCCGGCGAGCATCGCTTCGGCCTGTTCTTCCTGGTCGAACGTGCAGATCGGCGCCAACCGGGCCATGCCGTCGATGATGACGCGGGCGTGCTGCACCGTGATCGCACCGGCCTGGATCGCCTCGGCAGTCGCGGGCAGATCAGCGGGCAGCGTCTCGCCATACAGCGTGGCCTGCGGCGTCGCCCTGCGGGCGACCAACGTACGGCTGCGCGCTTCACCGGGCGAGATGTTCAGCATCTCCTGCAACCACACCTCAGTCTTACGAGCACTGCTGTCCGCGTACAGACCACGGCGCTCGGCCTCGGCGATCGCCTGCACCTGCGTCGCCAGAGCAGCACGCATCGCCGCCTCAGTCTCACGGATCACCGCACGAATCTCGGCATCCGAACGTGCTGCCATAGCCGACCGTGGACTCATGCCCTCCACAGTCGACGATGGCAGCAGCGCGATCGGTTCCATACCAACAACTATCCCACTGATCGAACAAAAATTCGATCGCTAGATAGAGTGATCAAGAAAATGTCGAACCAGGACTCGGGGCCCGGAAAGCGAGCCGCTCACCCGGAATATCTGGTCATGGTCACGCCGCTATGGGAACACCAGCTCTGGGAGCCGGTGACAGACAGTCCCAAGCGTGGATTCGGCCACGGATGCAGAGCTACATGCCGCAATGGAAACCGGCTCATGGAGCCGGTGACAGGCGGGCCTACTGGGCTTAACGATTCCGGAAGAATACGGCGAGCCGCAATGGGGACCGGCTCTTGGAGCCAGTGACAGGTGGAGCTGCGGTGCGAGGCACGCAGTGTGGCGTTGCAGGCCGCAATCGGGACCGGTTCTGGAAGCCGGTGACAGGCGGCATGAAGATCAACATGCACTTGGGCGAACTGTTCGAGCCGCAATGGGGACCGGCTTTGGGAGCCGGTGACGGGGCTTGGTGAATCCTGGTGTTCTGACCTGGGGTTTCAAAGATCATCGCGAGCAGTTCCGTCTGGAGATCGCTCACGTTGCGGTAGTCGGTGTTACACCGCTGTCGTTGCCGCTCTGACCTGCCGTTACGGGTTGCGAGCGGTTGGTGCCTGGGGGAGTGCTCGCTGAACCGCTCGCAGACCGGTCGGCATGAGTGCAGTGGCTGTTGCGGAGACGTTGTGTCCGGATCAAGCGTGTCTGCCGATGAACGCTGCGGTGGTTGGGCGTAGTGGGACGAGTTGGAAGAAGTCGTCGCGGTCCAGGATCTCGGTGTTGCCCCGGAACTGCCGCACCTGCCGGTCGCTGCCCACGTGCCAGTGCCGGATGTCGGAAATCGTCGGCTCTGGCACCTCGTCCGTTTCCGTCCACGGCTCACCGACACCCGAATCATCACTGCTCAACAATGCTGCCCACCAGCAGGCGCCATCGATTCTGACGCGTAGCCAATGGCTCTGCGACCACGCCCACAGGTGCGTGGTGACCGGCTGCTGCTCGGGCATCGGTTCCAGGTGGAAACCCGCCACATCCGCCCAACTCGCCTCCCAATCGGCCGCGAACGACTGGAGCATCGGCCAGTCGGAGCCCGTCCGTTGGCCGGTGCCGTGCAGGAACCAGGTCATGCAGCTTCCTTCCGGAGCAGATCGGCCAGGTCGGTCAGCACCGGCCGCCGCCAGTCCGGATCAAGAACCCGGACCGTCCCGTAGCCGCCCATCGTGTTCTCGCCGATGCCGATCAGGCCGTCGTGCAGGTCGGTGACAACCGCTTGCAACAACGCCACATCGCGTTCTTCCAGCTTCCCGATCCGGTCCACTCGCAGGCGGAACCGCCCGGCGACCACGACTTCATCGGTGTAGAGCGCCCCGTGCTTGTAGCCGCCGGTGAACCGGTCGATGGCCACATGCGGTCGGTCCTGGAACTCGGCGTCCTCGATGACTGCGGTGGGCACCGCCACAGCGGCACGAGTGCCGACGAAACCGAAGATCCGGCACGGCTGGCACCTGCCGCAGTCCTGTTCGGTGCAGGCATCGGTCCCCACTACGCGGCAGATGTACTCCGCGCGGGAACGAAGGACTCCCTTGAGCGTCGAGCCGGGAATCGCGCGCGGCCCGTCCTCGTACAACCGGTAAACGCGCCGCGGCTCCTTCTCAGGCTTCTCCGCCTCGTCGACACCGCAGTGCAATCCATCCACAATGGCCATCTCGATGTTGAACACTTCACTTGACGGCTCAGCTTCCGCCGGAAGCGTCGGCTTCGGGTACGAGTCGAGGCCGGTGTGCTGGATCCAGTCGAGCAGCCCGTCCGGCGTGTTCAGGTCGTAGTCGGCGACACCCCAGCCGACGAGTTTGCACTTGCCGGAGCCGTGGCTGACACCGCGCCCCAGCCGGGGGTGCCAGGACTTGAGTTTGCGCAGGAAAGCCTCGCGCCGCGCGGATTCCGGGTTGTTCCAGCGCAGCATGATGTCGAACTCGGTCCCCGCCAGAAGTTGCTCGACCACGTGGTAGGTGTTCGTCCTGGCGGCACCGCGCTCACGGTCGATTGCCGTGCGAGTGTGCGGGACCGGCTCTCCTGCTTCGTGGTACACCGTGCCGAGCACCTGGATTGGCGAAGCCTTCGATTCCGCGCCGAACAGGTCCGCCAGTCCCGGCCCGCAGTGCGCGCGCAGGCTTCCGGCGACGGTCGTTCCGGGCAGGTGAACGGTTCCGTCCGGGGCGAGACGGAGTTTCAGCGTGCTGCCCTCGGCCGTCACCACCTCGGTGCCCGCGACACCTCCCGCGGTTTCCATGCGAAGCCGCAGCGTGAACAGGGCGACCTTCACTTCCCGGCCTCCAAGTCGTCCAGCAGATCACTGACAAGCCGGGGTTCGGTGATGCTCAACAGTTCCCGCAGCGCGGTCGCATACCTGTCGTCGGCTTCGAGTCGTTCCTGGTACGGCGCGTCGTCGCGGATGCCGTCGCGCAACTCAGCGACACGGGCGCGAAGCAGTGGCAGTTGGGTCTGGAATGTTTTCCAATCACCCCGCATCGGGGCCAGCAGCCCCTTCCACCGGTGGCGCGTGAACGGCTCTTGGGGCAGGTAGAGCGCACCGAAACCTTCCCGCCGTCGCAAGCCGACACCTCGCACCATCAGCACTCGCCGCGCATCCTCGGCCGGTGCTTCGGCGCAGCGGATCTGGTAGACCGACCCGGCCCGCACCGCGCGCTCGGTCGATTTCGGCAGGCCACTGGCCTGGTGCCAGCCGCCGACGGTGGTCCAGCGCACCCGTTTCCGCGTCACTTTCAGTGCTTTGACGCCCAATACCCCTGATAGCTCACAAAGATCCGGCTCGTCGCTCGGCAACCCGAACGCATCGACGAAAACGCCCGGAGCAGCGAGGTACAAGATCACAGTGTCGCCGTCGACCTTGACCGGCTCGGGTTCGGCGGTGAAGTCGACCGCGATCTCAGCGCGCCCCTGCACGCTCTGCTTTCCTCCGAAGATCAATGTGTCGACGGGCGCGCCATCGATAGTCAGCGCGCGAACCGCCGGACCGGACAACCACCCTGCGAAAACGTTGCCCGCGGCGATGCTGTTCTGCCTGTACAGGCTTCCGTCCACCGCCACGCCCTCCTCGTCGAGAGCTACGTGCGTCCGCTGGCTGCGCTGGACCTGCCCTGTCGGATCGCCTTTGCTGAATTCGAGCTTCTGCCCGCACTTCGGGCAGGTATCGGCATTCACGCCGGTTGCGGTGTCCCACCAGAGTTGGGTGCAAGTGGCACCTGGGCGGTATTTGTGCACCTTGACGCTGAGCGGGACCGGCAGGCTGTTGTGCGAATGCAGCGGTCCGAACGTGCCGTCGCCCTCGAAGATTTCGAGGAAAGTCGCGTCGTCCTGCTTTGGCGGCCCGTAGTGGCGGATCCGCGCAGCCGCGAGCGCGCCCCGCACGACAGTGCCGGGAATGTGGTCGTAGGACTCCTGGCGGTAGTCGTTGCGGAGGTCGCGAACTGCCGCAACCGGCTCGGCGAGGGTTGCGGTTACTCGGGCGGTATCAGTCATGGCCTCAACTGGAGGAATCGGCGGACGGTGGCTTCGTCGGTTTCGTGGCTGGTGCACCGGATGCCCACCCAGCCGAGCCCGCGCCGCCGCAGCGCCCCCAGCGATCGGGTGGCCTGCGCGGCGACGACGAGAACCGCCCGGTGTGCGGCAAGGTCCGTGACGTGGCCGAACTGGGTCACGTTGAACGTGGCGGTGGCGGCACCGGTCTGCTCGGCGATGGAGAGCATGTCGTCGCGGGCGGTGTGCGTGTCGGGGTCGATGTTCACGCGGGCCGTTGGCTGCGCCGGGTACCAACGTTCTTGCGGTGTCGCGGAACTCCAGCGCCACGGGCACCGCGCGTAGTCGGAGCCGAAGACCTCCGCGACCACCGGGTTTTCCTTGCCCAACAGGAGTTTCGCCGTCGCCCGCATGACACCCTTGATGCCGTGGGAAGGCAGCGGGTCGTCCCTGCTGACCGTGTCGTGCACTCCGGCAGCACCTTCCCCCAGCGCGACCCGGAATGGGCTGTGGAAGGTGATCTCGAAGTCGAACCTGGTCATCGCCACCACCGCACCATCCCCAGCGCATCCAGTAGTTCGATCGGCCGGTCGCGGAATGGCGAGACGACTTCGCCGAGGCCGAGCCGTTGGAGGTGGGTTTGCAGCGGCTCGGACTCCACGCCGTTCACCCGGATAAGCTCGGCTAGGCGTTGCTGCGCCGAGTTGCCGCGTTCGGCGAGTCTGGTCAAGTCGGCATGCTTCGCCAGCAGGTCAGCGAGTCGGACGGGATCACGATCGGCCGGAGTCTGCCCGTCACGGGTCACGTCCTGCCACGCGATTGCCGCCTCGTTGCCTTGAACGGACTCCTTCGCACGTCGCAACAATGTTTTGGCGAGATCGCACATCACATGCAACGGCCTGGCGTAGTGGTGGAAGACAATCCCCGCTGACAGCGTCGGAAGCTGCGCACCAGCGCCGCTGGCCTGTGCCGCGATCCGCTCGGCGAAGGTCGATTGCAACGTCATCACGAATCGCCAAGCGCGGCGAGCGGGCACGCTGACCAGCACGTCATCTCCGCCCACCAGGTGCGGAACCACTGGTAGGAGGTGGTCGTCAGCATCCGAGATCGCCTCGACTGCCTTCACCAGCGCGGTCCAGGTGGCTTCGTCGATCTCCTTGGCGATCGTTGGCAGCAGCTTGCGCCCCTTCTTGGTGCCCCTCTGCAGGCCGCTGATGAACCTGCCAACGGCGTTTCCGTCGGCATAGACCAATGCGAGCGACCGCTCCTCCTCCAGAGCGGCGAGGTCTTTGAACTCGTCTGGCACCTTCTTGCCCGGTGGCAGGGCAAGCCTGGTGAGCAGCTTTTCCTCCTGGCTGGGCACTCGCGTGCCGCTTTTCGCCCAGCCTGCGGCTTCGCGTCGCATCACGCATTCGCGGCAAAGTCGCTTCTGCTCGCGATCCTGCTGGATCGGATCCGCGGGCTGAACGTGGCACCATTCGCAAGGTCGTCCAACAGGCCAGTCGGCAACTGCGGCTGGCCAATGCTCATCGTCCGGTTCGGAGGTGTTCAGCTGCGCGTCGGCGTAGTTCTTGCCGCTGGTCTTCCGAACAACCAGCGAAGCGGTGGGCAACTTCGCGCGCAGGTGCGCAACCACGGCGTTCTTCACCTGCTTCGCCGCATCCGGTTCGGGAGTCAGCAGTTGGAGGGCTACCACGCCATCCACGTCGCCGACTTCGTCGTTCCGCTTGACCAGATCCGAATGTGGCACGAGCAGCTTGTCGATGACCTCGCGTGCGGTGGCGGCCGAAATCATGGTGGAGGCACCGCGTCGGCCCTGAAGTTGTGGTGTGCGAGTCAGCCACGACTGGATCTGCACGACGCTGACGTCGAGATAGTCGGTCACGACCGGCGCTTCCTCTCGGGCTTGTCCTTCTTGCTGGCGATCTCCATCTTGTGGTTGGACGATCTGGTCAGATGCGGCAGCGACTTGAGCAGGTACCCGCCCTGCTGACCGCTGGGTTTGCCGTCCTTGCCCCGGCGTTCGGCCCCGCCTTGGCCCGAGGTGTGCTTCCAGAACTCGAAACCCTCGTCGAACTCCTCCGTGCCCTTCGCAGCCCACGGCTCGCCCGGCGGGTACCAGACCTTCGAAGCGTCCACCGTGTTCGGGTCCAGGACCTCGGCGATCTGCGGCCACAGCGTGCGGGGTAGATCTCCCAGCGATGCGCGGAACTCGTCGATCAACAGCGTCAGCTGGTCGAGCGCCAACGAGGTCGAGCCGTTGCCGTAACGGGCACCGGACGACTGGATCTCGGCCGCAACCACGGTGATCCGGCAACTTCCGAAACCCAACGGTCGACCGCCCCCGATGTGCTGCAACAGCCCGTCCCGCCGCAGCGCTCGCCCCGGTTGCAGCGCGGCGAGCAACCCACCGAGCTGCGCCCGGTCGATGTCGGTGAAGGTGATGTCAGCGGTGAAGCTGGTGTTGGCCGGAAACGCCTCGGCCTCGGCGGTCATTTTCTTGTCGAGCTGGTGTTTGCGGGCTTTCTCGCGGCCGTTCGGTTCTGGTGTGTGCCAGTAGTACTTCCGGCCCCGCAGCTGGCGACTCCCGCGTCCTTTCTGGAGATCTGCTTCCGAACCCCACTCGCGCAGCGGCGGGTTCCCCTTGCTCGCGATCGTTCCGTCAACGCTGGTGTTGTCCAGGTAGAACTGCCCGGCGCCAGGTCGCGGTGCACCCATTGGCGGGAGCGTGACGTGCTCGGGCGTCACCGGACCGTTCGCCAGAGCGTCCCCGAATCGCACGTGTCCCTGGTAGGAACGCTGCGCTGCGGCGTCCTTCGGACCGGACAGATCTGCGGACCCGAACAGGCGGCAGCTCGCGCACAACTCGTGGTTCGACGTGCATGGCTTGAACTTGCCAGCGCGTTCTCCGGCGGAAGTTGCGCCGAAGTGCCGCCAAGCCATGGCAAGGCCCAGTTCGGTTATGCCGTACCTGTTGCGCTTCACCCACACCGGCTGGCCTTTGCGCAGGTCAGGACTGGCTCGATAGCGGTGTCCGACTTCGAAGATCTGCTCGGGACCGTTCTTGGCCTTGCGCTTGATCGTCACTGGCGCGGTGACCTCATCGCCGCGCTCTTCGCGCTGCTTGGTGCGTTGGTCATCCGTGCCCTGCACCAGCGCTTTGAAACGGTCCCAGACCTCCACTGGGATCGCGCCGGTTTCCCCGGTGAGCTTGCGGATGTGGGCGCGGTAGGTCTGCTCGTCGTCCCGCGAATCGCGGATGAAGACCACCCACTCGCCATCTTTGGCGCGCTCGACGTCGATCGGGCGGCCGTGCGAACCCCGCTCTTTCACGTTCAGCCGCGCTCCGGATATCAGCGGGTCTGCGCTGTTCAGGTCGTGCAGCAGCTCCTGGTCGAGGCGATCGCTGCGCATATCGCCGGGCGCGCAGAAGCGCACTTCTGGTGGTCGTCCATCCTGCGGCGGTACTTCGACCACGGCCAGCAGACGATCTCCGCCGGATTCCACCTGGTCCCGGTACGACGGGACGAAATCCTCGTCGAGCACGCGCAGACAACTGCCGGTCAGGGTTTCGTGCAACGCCCGGGTGGCACCCTTGAGCGACGAGCCCGGTATGAACGCGGTGCCGTCCGGGCGCCTGGGCAGAGCGGATTCGCCGAACCCACGGATGAGCAGCCGGGTTACCGCTTCGATGGTGATGGTCAGCTTCCCGGACAGCAGTTCGGGTTTGCCCAGGTGACCATGTGGCTCGCCACGTTTCGGCGGATGCGCCGGTAGCGGCACGAACGTGTAGGGGTTGACGAACGTTTCGTCCAAGTGCGGCCTCCTGGGTGACCCTGGCCCTTGAGGTTGCAAACACTGAGCGTGACCGATCGGAGGCACGGTAGGTTACACGCCGTCCCCTGATCGACGTGGAGCGGCATGCGGATCTTCTCGGTTTTGACTCGCGGCAACGTCTCGAAACGCGTCCGAGTGGTCTCGCTGGTAGCGGTCATCTTCGGTGCGGTGTCCACCGCGATGCTGTCGCTGTTCCTGGAAGACCTGCTCCCGAAGACGGACCCGAACGCGCGGGTGGTGCTGATGCGCGTTGCCGTCCTGATCGTCGCGTTGATCGTGGTCGGCTTCGCGGTGTGGCTGCGCTACGGGGTTCGCCAGACCTCGGGGACGCTGTTCAGCGTGCAGGTCCTCGACGAGGGGATGCGGGACCGCACGCAGGAGCAAGGCGGCAATTCCCGTGCCATCGCGGCGAAGCGGCACATGTCGATACGCGTGGTGCACAGGTGGATCGACTTCGACACCAACACCGTCGATGGGGTCATCGACCTGCAAGAGCAGTGCCATGAGGTCGGCGCGCAGCTGCAGAACCTCGTCAGCACGACACACGATGACGGTAGGCATTCCGTCGCACCCGTCATGCTGTGGCCCATCGCGATGGCAGTTGGCGGCTACCTCCCGGCGCGCACGCACGATTTCCGGCTCGTGGAACTCCCTACCCGGACAGGTAAATCGGCCGAGGAGTTCAACCTGGAGTACGTGGCGGAGGCGGACGTTCCGACGCTGACCGCGCATGCCGAGACCGTCGAAGGTGCGCTGGGTGAGCGCATCGGGGTGCACATCGGGTTGACGAAGACAGCGCAACTCGTCCACCACCGCAGGTTCGAGCGTTTCCGCGAGTTCGGGGTCCGGACCTTGTACACCATCGGCGAATCCGAAGATGTGTTGACGGGCGAGGACGAACCGCACCTGAACGGGGCGGACCTGGAGCGGTGCGCTCGGCTGGTCGCCGGCCAGTTGGCCGGGATCAAAAGACAACACCCGGATACCGAACTGGTCGTGATCGCTCAGATGCCGAAGACCGTCGCTTTCGCGGTGGGCTGGCAGTTGGTGCAGTACAGGTGTGCCTTCTACCGACACACCTACCTGATGCACTTCGACCAGCCGACCGACGCGTTCATCCCCATGCGGGTTCGTCCCGCGCAGCCATCGACCGCTATTCGTTCGGAGTGACCAGGATGTTGGTGGAGGCGCCGACCACGATGTTGACGTTCGGCTTCCCGCCTGGTGTCCGCGTGGCGGGCCGCCAGTCCGGCGCCTTGGCAGCGTGCCTGCGGAAGGCCGTCATGAGCAGGGTGCCGAATCCGCTGCCTCCGGAGGTCAGCGGACACGGCGCGGATAACCGCCCGCACCTCGCCTACCTGCCGCTGCTCGATGCCGGGCATCCGGAGGCACGCGCCGAGGTGCTCGGTGTCGGCCTGCTGTTCCCCGCTGAGCGTTCGGATCTTGTCGACGAGGTCACCGCAGCGCTCGGGGACTTTTTCGAACTCCACCTGGCGGGTGTTCGCCTTCCGCTGCGGCGCGGCGAAGGCAGCGGACGGCTGAACCCGCAGTGGTGGACGAGGCCGTCCAGGTGTTGGGCGACGGTGACTCCGATGGTGCTCGACAGGTTCTCGGGGACCGGCAAGGAAGAGTCGGAAATCCGACGCGCATGCGTGCACAAGGGACTGCCTGATCCGGCGGTGGTGACGGTCTCCCGCGATCCGTTGGTCTCCGGAGGCGCGCACCTGGGCCGCAGTGACCTGGCGCGCCGGGAGCGGACGCCACGGCCATTCACCCATGCGAGGTTGGAGTTCCCAGGCCCGGTGGAGGGACCGGTCCTGCTTGGCGCCCAGCGCTATCTGGGTATGGGGCTTTGCGTTCCGGCGCAGTGATCTGAGACCGGGCAGGACCCGCCGAGCAAGCGCTCAGCAGCTGCGCCCGCACAACAGCTGGGTTTGTTGGCCAAAACGGGGAGGGGTCCCGGATCGAGGCGGGATACTCAGCTGGCGATTCGCTTTTCGTTGGCGGCGACCTGCAAGAGGAGGACGTTCGTGCTCGGTGTCGCTTATACCCCGCCCGGCCGACGCCGGGTTGGTTCTCCCGTTCCGTCAGACGGGGGCTCTCGCACGGCGTCCACCACTGCCCGGCGCGGGTGGATTTGGTGCCTGGTGGGCGTGGCTGTTTCGCTGGTGTTGACCGGGTGTGGCTCGTCGTCGACCAGCGTGTCGGAACTGTTCCGGGAGTACATGGAGTCGACTGACGTCGAGGGGGACGTGTTCCGCGGGGCGACGAGCGAGGATCGGCTTGCCCAGTTCGCCGCCGAGGGCCCCCCGAGCCAGGTCATAGCCGAGATGTTGGCCGCCTACTCGTGCGGTGACGACCTCGAAGAAGCCAAGCGCAGTTGTGAGCTGGACGGAGCGGTCAGCAAGGCGGTGGAGGACTTCGCCGGACCCGCTGCGGAGGTCTACGAACGCGACATCCTGGTCAAGCACGGGAGCGGGCAGCTTGAGCTGATGACGTTGTGGGTGGCGCGCAAACCCGACGGCGCCAGCGAGTTGGTCGACTCCCAGGGCAACCGCTACAGCGCGGGCTTGGACGACTTCCGCCAGCACAACGAACTGCTCGGCGCTGATGACCAGATCCTCGCACCGAGCAACATCACCGCTGTTCCGGGCGAAGGCGAGATAGTCGCGGTGTCCGGGCACATGACACCGCGGTGGGTGTGGATCGTCGGCGGGATCGGCATCGTGGTCGTCGTCGGTGGCGCCGCGTTCCTCCTCCTGCGCCTCCGCCGCGATCGCGCCTTCTCCCGATCCCTCGACGACTAGCAGGACCATGCCCGCCACCGACTGGGCGAGCCGACGCGAATCGGTCCTTGGCATCGAGGCGGTCACGCGGGGCTGGACCGGTGGCGATTTCGCGCGAAATCGCCACCTGCTCCTCACCGGAAGCGCCGATTTCGCGCGAAATCGGCGTCACCACCACCCATCCCGGTACGCGCGATCGAGGCAGGCGCTCAGCGGCCGATCGTGCCCGTCGGGTGTCGGCGCTGGTCGGTGACGTGGCGATTGGCGTGCTCAATGGCGCCGTAGCCCAGCGAAGTCACGCATGCCGCGAGCCTGCTCGACTTCACCGCTGCGCAAGTCTGCCGGAGGGATTGGTGTGTTACAGGAGCCAGGTGACGGCTCCCAGCGCCACCGCTACGCCGAGGAGGATCAGTCCGACGACCAGTGTCCAGCGGCGAGGCCGCAGCGGTTCTTCGCCCCATGCATCCGGTCGTTGCTCGAGAGGCGATACGGGCCAAGGGGCTGGCTGCTGGCCTGCTGGCTGACCTCCGTAGCCGTCGGATCCCCATGCGGGACCGGCTGGAAGGTGCTCCGGAGAGGGCACCCAGTCCGCGCGGTGCGGGACTTCCAACCGCTCGGGTTCCGGTTCTGGCGGCGGTTCCGGAGGCGGCACTACCGGCGGAGCAGGTGCTGAGGGAGCAGGCGTCGGCGGAGCAGGTGCTGGAGGAGTCGGAAATGGCGGAGCGGGCGTCGGCGGAGACGCTGCGCGGCGTTGCAGCCGCAGGCCGTAGCCGGTCAGCACCAACCCGATCAGTCCGATCAGGGCCGACAGCACCGAGCCCAGCTTGTCCGCGATCTCCAGCACCCGAACAGATTGCCAGAGCCGCGCCGGGAAATGCCTCCGCTCCTGTCATTCTTGACACGTCGGCCGACCGTGAGGTCAGCGCAGGTGCTCAGACCAGGCGGATTCCCGGCCAGTCGCCGTCGTTGGCCATCCGCGTCGTCACCGCCACGATGCCCTGCTGCATGGCCGCGACCGCGTCCCTGGACTGGTAGTACTCAACGGTGTTGCACACCGCCACGCTGCGCTCGATCACCGGGTTGCGGATTCGCCGCACCCCGAGCGCTCGGTGGTCGTCTTGGTCCGCGACGCTCGACAGCGGCAGGATCGTGCACGCCTCGCCGCTGGCCGCGATGCGGATCATCGCCCCGAGCGAGTCCACGTCCGCGACGATCGACGGCACCAAACCCTGCGCCGCGAAGACGCGGTCGATCAGCGCCCGCAGGTCGCTGCGCCCACCCGGCACCACCAACGGAGTGTTCCGCAGGTGCAGCAACTCGATCTCGTCCTCCTCAGCAGCAGGTGGTTTCGGTTGGCCGATGAGGTACAGGTCCTCCGAGTACAGCAGCGTTTCGGCCGGGCGGGCGGTTTCGTCGTCCCGGTACAGCACGGCCAGGTCGAGGCGGCCGAGGGTGAGCAGTTCCTGGATGTAGCCGCTCATCGACTCGAAGAGTTGGAGGTGGATGCCGGGGTGGTGCGCCTTCGTCCAGGAGAACAGCGCCGGAGCCAACCGCACCGACACGGTGGTCGGCAGGCCGACGGCGACCGGGCCGTGGATGCGGTCGCCGCTGAGCACGTCGCCCGCGATCCGGTCGAACTGCCGCACCAGTTGTTGGGCGTCGCGGTAGAGCGCGAGTCCGGCCTGGGTGGGGGCCACGCCTCGGGGTCCGCGTTCGAGCAGGCGGACCCCGAGTTCGCCCTCCAAGTGCGCGATCCGCTGGCTGAGGGCCGGTTGCGAGACGTAGAGCTGGGCGGCGGCGCGGGTCAGGCTGCCGGAGTCGACGACGGTGATGAAGTCGCGCAGGTGAGCGATGTCCACGTCGCCCCCCTTCCCGAGCGAGAGATCCACCACCTCCGCGAGCTGGGTCCGGCTACAGCGGGCCCAGGCCCGCCGCCCGCAGCAGGCGTCGGGCGCGTTCCACCACGGGCCGGTCAATCATCGCACCGTCCAACGAAACCGCAGCTCCGCCTGCCTGTTCGTCGGCTTCGACCACACGTCGCGCCCACGCGATCTCGTCGTCGCCGGGCCGCATCGCGCGCCGGACGATCGGTAGCTGCGCGGGATGGATGCACAGCTTTCCGCCGAAGCCCCACTCCTTGGCCCGTCGCGAATCGCGGTCGATCGCCTCGGTGTCGTTGATCGACGGTGTGACACCGTCGATCGGTGCGGGCAGCCCGCACGCCGCCGACCACCGCACCAGGTCGCTGCGCGAGGCGTCCAGCGCCGCGTCGGCGGTGACTCCGAGGTCCAGCGCGAGGTCGATGCTGCCGAACATCAGCCTGGCCAGACCGGGGGCGGCGCAGATCTCGCCGAGGTTGACGAACCCGCGTGCCGATTCGATGAGACCCAGCACCGCGCAACCGGTGTCCTCGGCCGTCGCCTCGACATCCGCCGCGCTCTCGGTCTTCGGCAGGACGACCGCAGCCGGGGCGATTTCCCGGCAGAGCGCAACATCGTCGTCGAACTCCTCGGTGCTGCGGGCGTTGATGCGCACCGCGACATTCGGCCCGATCGGCCACGCAGCACGCAGGTTCTCCCGCGCCGCCGCTTTGTCAGCAGCGGGCACGGCGTCTTCCAGGTCGACGATGACGACATCCGCGCCCGCCGCAGCAGCTTTGGCGAACCGCTCCGGGCGGGATCCGGGTACGAACAGCCAAGCGACCGCGGTCCGCATCACGCCACCCCGTCCCGGATCAGGTCGTCCACATCGGACTCCGAGAGACCGAGTTCGGTGAGGATCTTGCGGGTGTGCTCGCCCACGTCCGGGATCGGCTCCATCCGCGGCTGCGGGTTGACCGGCCCCGGCGGGGCCAGCGCGGGTACCGGACCGTTCGGTGTCTGCATCTCGTGCCACCGGCCACGCGCCCCGAGCTGCGGGTGTTCCCACACGTCAGCAAGGGTGTTGACGTGCGCGCAGGCGACCGGGACGGCGGTCAGCAGCGTGGTCGCCGCCTCGCCGGTCAGGGTCGCGAAGCGGTCGGCGATGATCCGCCCCAGTTCCCCGCGGTTGGCGTTGCGGTTGGCGTTCCCGGCGAAGTCGGGGTGGTCGGCGAGTTCGGGTTGACCTAGGAACCGATCGCAGAAAGCGCGCCATTCCCGCTCGTTCTGGACGGCCAGCATGATGACCTTGCCGTCGCCCGCGGTGAACGGTCCGTACGGGTAGATGGTCGCGTGCGCCGCACCGGCTCGGGGCGGTGGCTCGGCGCCGCGATAGGAGTAGTAGAGCGGGAAGCCCATCCACTCGACGGTGGCCTCCAGCATCGAGACGTCGATGTGCGCGCCCTTGCCGGTGTTCGCGCGTTCCAGCAGCGCCGCCAGGATCGAGCTGTAGGCGTACATCCCGGCGGCGATGTCGGAGACCGAGATGCCGACCTTGGCCATCTCGTCCCCGGACCCGGTGACCGACAGCAGGCCCGCCTCGCTCTGCACCATCAGGTCGTACGCCTTCATCGACTCGTACGGGCCGCCCTGGCCGTAGCCGGAGATGTCGCACACCACCAACCCGCGATTGTCGGCCTGCAACTCCTCGGCACCGAGCCCCATGCGGGCCGCCGCGCCAGGCGCGAGGTTCTGGATGAACACGTCCGCCGTGCCGAGCAGTCGGCGCAGGGCTGCCATGCCGCGCGGGTCCTTGACGTCGAGGGTGAGCGATTCCTTGTTGCGATTCACCCAGACGAAGTGCGAGCTCAGTCCTTCGACCCGGGTGTCGTAGTGGCGCGCGAAATCACCGACGCCCGGCCGCTCGACCTTGATCACCCTTGCGCCGAGGTCGGCGAGGTGGCGACTGGCGTAAGGCGCTGCGATGGCCTGTTCGAGCGCCACGACGGTCACGCCGCGAAGCGGTTGCACGTGTTTCTCCTTACCGGGTTGGAGAGTGCGCGATTGGTTTGCGTTGCGGTGCAGGTGGCGGAACCTCAGAGGCTTTCTCGCTGTGGGATCCCTGACATCATGAATGCCATTCACCACAGTTGCGCAGTTGGTGGAAAGCGGCTGACGCCGCTTGCCTGACGGACCACCCACGTCACATCCAATCCCTCAGTACAGGTTCGCGAAGGTGATGAGAGCGAGGGTCACCGTGACCGCACCGCCGATGCGTGTCGCGATCTGGGCGAACGGCATCAAGGCCATCCGCCGGGTGGCGCTGAGGATCGCCACGTCACCGGTGCCGCCCAGGCCGGTGTGGGTGCCCACCACGATCGCGGTGTCGACCGGGAACATGCCGATCCAGCGGCCGACCAGGAACGCGGTGGCCATCATGCTGACCACGGTGGCGATGATGGTGATCACGGTGCCGAGGGTGAAGGCTTCGAGCAGTTGATTCCACGGCGTGGACGACACCCCGATGGCGAACAGCAGCGGGTAGGTCACGGCCGTGGACATGAAGTCGTAGACCAGGCCCGAGTGGTGCTCCAGGCTGCGCGGCAGCCACCGGGTCAGCTTCAGCGCGATGGCGGCCACCAGCATCACGATCGGCGCGGGCCAGCCGAACAGCGCGTTGGTGGCCTCGCCCAGCAGATACAGGGCGATGGCCATGAACCCGGCGGCGGCCAACTGCCGGATGTCGAATCCGCTGCGTTCGCGGTCGGTGAGGTCGAGTTCGTCCTCGCCATCCGGCTGGATCTTGCCGAATCCGGTGGTGCGCGGGAACCGCTGGCCGATCATGCCCAGCACGCTGGAGAACACGATCGCGCAGACGTTGGCGAGCAGCACCACCGGAAGCACCTGGGCCAGCAGCGTTTCCGCCGGGCCCGCCCCGGACTGGGAGTAGCCGAGGGTCAACGGGATGGCGCCTTCGCCGAGGCCGCCGCCCATCACTGGCACGACGATGAAGAACACCGTCCGTCGCAGGTCGCCGGTGATCGCCCAGCCGACCAGCGAGCCGACGACCAGCGCGGCGAGGGAGCCAGCCACCAGCGGCACGAAGATCTTGAGGAAACCCCTGATCAGCACGGTGCGGTTCATGCTCAGGATGGAGCCGACGATGATCCCGGCGATGAACACGTAGAGGAAGTTGGTGGACTTGTAGAACGTCGAGATGTTCTTCGCCAGGTCCGCGGGAATCCACTGCGCGGCGACCAGGAACGCGGGCAGGAAGGTCACCAGGATGACCGGCCCGCCGATCGAGCGGAACCCCGGAATGCGTCGGCCGACCTCGTAGCAGGTGTAGCTGCACACGCCCAGCAGCGCGGCCATCGTCGGGATGTCGGCCGCCAGGTCGTCCTGCCAGGCGAGCACCGCGAGCACGACGACCAGGAGTGCGTAGAACGGCAGCGGGATGACACCGATCCGCAGGGACCAGATCGAGCGGGACTCGGTGCTCGGGGCCGATGCCATCTCACTACCTCCTCGTAGGGATAGCTGGCATCAAACCCCCGCATTCCACCGCGGAGTAGACGTCGATTCGCGATGCGGGTATAAGCCCGGCTTATGGCAGCCGGATACTGCTTCACATCACGCGGGCACGACGTATGGGAAGTTGTTGTCCCTCAGCTGCTCGGACACCGACGGCTTCAGCCCGGAGGGCACAGCCGTGCCTGCGACGAGGGACAGCATTGCTTCGGGTGCGTTGTCGGCCAGCGGCCGACCGTTGAAGGTGGCGAAGCCGTACGTCGCGGGCGTCCCGATCACGAAGGGCAAAACGTCGGGGAAGAGCTTCCGCGCGACGTTCTGGCCATAACCCTGCGGGTCGTCCGAGGTCCGGTTGGCCGCTACGACCCCGGCGACGCGGTCTGCGATGTCCTTGCCGACAGCCTCGAAGTCTTCCGAGGGGTGCCTGGTGTTGGCCGGATTGGAGAAGTCCGTGTCGTCTGGCCAGAAGATCGGCCACATCATCGGGTGCCCGGCACGGTTGATCTGCCGCCAGCCGCCCGCGTCCGTGGCGAGTTTCGTCGCGCACCAGACGCCGACGCGGCGGCCGGATCGCAGCTGTGGATGCTGCTGGGACACCTCCAGCACGATTGATTCCACGGTCGTGCCAGCAAAACTGTTCTGCGCGTTCGCCGGGTGCCATGCCGACAGGTCCACTGCGCTCCCGTTCTTGACCGGTGCGTTGATCATGCCGAGGAGCGACAGGTCGATGTAGAACGGATCGGCGATGCGTCCTGCCCATACCCGGATGCCGTCCGCGCTGGCGGGCTCGCCCGTACGCCCTTCCAGCACGAGTTCGCCGGTTGCGGAGTCCTCGCGGGCCTCGTCGCCGGTGAGGGTGTGCACCTGGAGGACCTGTCTTCCGTCTGAGCCCGGTTCGCCGAAGGACACCCGGCATGTCAGGTCTTCGAAATCGGCCCCGTCGAAGTGCACCTTGAACTCGTAGCGTGCCTCCGGGTGGAAGCCCGGTCGTACCTCGGCCCCGGTGATGGTCGAGTTGACGTCCATGACGAACGCCGTGCTGCGGTTGGCCCGGAAGACGAACAGGTCGTCGATGTACAGCTGGCCGTTCTGACGTGCGAGAGGCGTATCGAGGTGGTGGGACACGAGACTGTCCTTTCGACGATGCGGGCTGCTCAGGTTGCCTGCACTGGCGGTGACCTCGACCCGTATCCGGTCGCAGCGCGAATCCCGCGAACCAGCGCAACGCTCGGCATGGCGATGCTGGAACACGCCGGGCTTCCGGCACAGAGGAGATGGTCCTCCCCTCGTTGTCCGAAAGGACAAGGAAGTCCGCACCTGGTCTCCGGGCGCGGGGCGTTGGTTCATACGGCCGCCGGACGCCAGATAGCCGTGGACGTGAACCGACCACACTGGACGCTAACGAGCGAGAACCGACGTCCGATGATCCCAACGAGCGCGCGATCTGGGGACTCGCTGATGTCGACACCGCCACGTGGTGGGGGCTGATCAACTACCTGCTGCGACGTCGATGTCGGGACGGCCGAAGAGGTTGAAGCACATCACGCCGTCATCAATCGGCGTCCATGGATCGTGTGCGGGCTCCAAACCGAACTGAACCGATTCATGGGATGGTGCGCGATCACCGGATCATCAATTGCTGCGATCACACTTGGCGCGCTGCTCCTCGTTGCCGTGTTGATCTGGCAGAACCGCCGAATCCGCCTCCTCCGGACCAGACGGCAAGGCGCACAAGCCGAACAGGAGAACCGCGGCGCACACCTCGAAGCCCGTGACGCTGTGGCCGAGATCGTCCGAGAAGCCAACGCGCATCCTGCCCGGCCTGGTCCGCGACCGTCCCACCGACGGCACTTGCGGGTCATCAAAGGTGGACTTGTCGTCGCAGTGTTAGCCGCGTTGGCCGAGTTCGCCAGCACGTACCGCGAGCGGCTTGCCTTCTCCCTCGCCGCAGCGAGCGCGGCAACCTTGATCGTCACCGGGCTCTACGTCGTCGGCGCGACCGATGAACGCGAGGTGACCGATCCGCGTCCGCCGCGGCCCCTTCCTGCGGACCCGAGCACGTCCTCAGTTCCGCCGAGCGTCCTAGCGATGCCGCCGCTCGCGCCCAACGAGATCCTCGTGATCGTGCCGCCAGCGCCAGCGGATACATCGCGATCTCCCCACACCGCAGGGCAGTTGACGCCCGACATCGTCACGCAGACGATCACCGCGGCAGCGACCGAGACAAGCCAGGCGGACGCGGAAACCACGACCGCACCGGCACCACCGAGCAACGATTGCGCCAACAATCCGGTCGAGCCGGTCTGCGTGATCGTGCAAGACGTCGGACGCCTTGGCCGCGGTGTTCTCGAACTACTAGGGCCGTAGCTCGGGTAGGTCATTGCACGGGCGCGGTGCTCGGCGTGCGACGGCAGGCGGTGCGCACGAGAACATGTATCGATCATTTGGTGCGCCCCCAGCAGGACTCGAACCTGCGACCTTAAGGATTGGAAGTGCTTACGGCTTCACCGCTGTGCTGACCTGCATAAACGCAGGTGGGTGAGCACCGGAATCGGTCGAATCCTTTGTTCCCTGCATTACCGGCGGAACTTCACTCGTTCGGCCTAGGAGGGCGCCGCATGCCTGCGTTGGACTGGCCAGGCTGATCGAACCAGCGCTCGTGAAAAGCAGCGCGCCCCGTCCCCGATCTTCGGGCACGGGGGCGCGCTGCTCGGCGGTCAGTCGCCGTGGACCTACTTTTTGACCCGGTAGCGCAGGTGCGTGACGCCGGTGCCCTCGACCATCACGACGGGCCCCTCGAACTCCACCGGCGTGGCGTCGAGATCGCCGAACAGCGTCTTCCCGCCGCCCAGCACGACCGGCACCAGCTCGACACCGACCTCGTCGAGCAGACCGGCCTCCAGGCACTGCCGGGCCATCTGCCCGCCGTTGACAACGACGTTCTTTTCCCCGGCCAGCTCCTTCGCCTTTGCCACTGCCGCCTCGATGCCGTCGGTGACGAAGACGAAGTTCTCGTCGTCCGCAGGACGGTCGTCGGGGCGCCGGTGGGTGAGCACGACCGTGGTCACGTTCATCGGGTGGCGTCCGCCCCAGGCCTTCGTCATGTCGTAGAGGTACCGGCCGACGACCAGCGCGCCGGTGTTCTGCCACTCCGGCTTGATCAGCTCCGCGCTCGCCGCGGAGATGCGGAAGGCAGGTACGTCGGGGCTGGCCGACGGGATCTCGACGTCGCCGTTGCCGTACCACTGGAACAGCAGATCGAAGCCGCTTTCTTCGGGTCCGGCGATGTAGCCGTCGAGCGACATCGTCGTGCTGCCGGTGGTGACCTTGCCCATCTCGTCGTCTCCTTCGTTGTCGACTGTGTCGTCAACGCATCGAACGGCGGGCCCTCATTTCGACATCCGGCTTCAGGATTTTTGGGCAAGCAGGGACGAGCACCGTCGCAACGGCTCGCGGATGCAGCTGGATGGCTGAAGCCAAAGGTGGGGACAAAGCGGGGGCTGATCTTTAACCGGCCAACCCCCACTGTTGTGACCAGACATGTGGCGCCCCCAGCAGGACTCGAACCTGCGACCTAAGGATTAGAAGTCCTTTGCTCTATCCAGCTGAGCTATGGGGGCCGTTCGGTCGACAGCTTGCCTGAGCTGCAGCAAGCAGGGTAGCGGTAGGCGCACCTGGGTGTGGGACTGACGCTGCACCGTTGCCGAGCCGGTACCGAACGGCAAGCTGATCGACAACCGGGCTGGTTCCGCTCAGGCTGGCGGCAGCTTGTGCAGAGCTGTGGTGGTGAGCTGGAACAGCTGGTCAGAGGTGTCGGCCGCGGACGCGCCCTGCATCGACAGCATGGTCAGCAGCGAGCGGTCCGAACGGATCGCGGTCGCCGCGGTGCAGGTCTGGTGGGTGTCGACGAGCTCGCAGTACAGCCAGGTCGAATGCCCCTCGACGTCCACGGGCACGCCGCGCGGTTGACGGCTGGCCGCGATCTCGTACGACTCGTAGAACCCAGCCGCCGCGGTGTTCTCCGGGCCGCTGGCCAAGAGGTGGGCGCAGGCACCAGTGATCGGATTGTCCGGATGCGGCGGTCCCACCGGCCCGCCGACCACCGCGAGATCCGCCGGTGTCAACAGGCCGCACGGGTCGAAGCCATCTGGGTTCCGCGGCACCGCGATGCGTGCTGGCGCAGTGGCGGTCGAGCGCGGTTGCGCCGGATTCTCGTGGAATCCCGCTGCCGGGATCGGCTCGCCTGGCACTCGTGCGGCGCAACCGGTCACCGCGCACAACAGCAACATCGGCAGCACGAGTACACAGCGACGGACAGCGATCACGGCGTAACCGTAGCGGGCCACGCGAGCGGCAGACCATGCTCTCGCCCGTCAGCCGGTGTGTCGCCATTGCGATCGGCCCAGCGGGTTTGCGCAATGCGGCAGAGGGCGTTGATCGGCGCCGACCCGCCGTGGCGGGCTGTCGATCTTCGTTCGCCGCCCTGAACGTGCGGTGCACCGCCTTCCTGGAGCACGTCGTGGACGCCGAAGAGGCGCTGACGTTGCCAGGCGAGGCAGGCGTGCGATCCGGGCGGTTACGCTCGGTGCGTGCCATCCGAAACCACCCCTGAACCAGCATCCGAGCGGCGCAGCACGTCGAGCACGGTAGGCGTGCTGGTCGTTACCGCCGGGGTGCTGGCGGCGCTGATCGCTGCCGCCCTGACCACGCTTTCTGCCGGTGCCTCCCACGCCTTGCTCGGGCTGCCGGACCCAGGGCCGATAACGCAGTACGGACTGCCGGTCGTCCGGGTGGTGGCCGAATCCGGCGCGGTGGTGTGCATCGGCTCGCTGCTGCTGGCCGCGTTCGGGATCCCGGCGAAGCGGTCGGGGGCGTTGGCGGCGGACGGTTACGCCGCGGTGCGGACTGCGGGTTGGGGGGCTGCGGTCTGGTGCGTGGGCGCGGCGCTGATGGTGCCGTTCATCGCCGCCGACGCCACCGGACGTCCAGTCACGGACGTGCTCAGCACGGAGGTCCTTTTCGGCTTGGTGGACGCGTTGGAGGAAGCCAAGGCGTGGGCGCTGACCGCGTTGCTCGCGTTCATCGTCGCGTTGGCCTGCCGGGTGGTGCTGTCCTGGGGCTGGACGGTGGCCGCCTTCGGACTGGGGTTGCTCGGGTTGTTCCCAGTGATCGCCACCGGCCATTCCGCCAGCGGTGGCGCGCACGACATCGCGACCAACAGCCTGCTGTTCCACCTGTTCGGCGCGGTCCTCTGGGTGGGCGGTCTGATCGCGCTGCTGGCGCACGCGGCGCGGCGCGGTGACCACCTCCCTCTGGTGGCTCGGCGGTTTTCCCGGATCGCGTTGGTGTGCTGGGTGGCGATGGCGCTGTCCGGCGTGATCAATTCGCTGGTGCGGGTGGCGCCGAGCCAGCTGTTCACCTCGACCTACGGCTTGCTGCTGGTGTTCAAGATCGTCGGCCTGGTGCTGCTCGGGGTGTTCGGCTACGCCCAGCGCCGCAGCGTGGTGCACCGCCTGGACGAGGGAGCCGGTCGGGCCGCGCTGCTGCGCCTGGGTGCCGTGGAAGTGCTGATCATGTTCGCCACGATCGGCGTCGCGGTCGCCCTCGGGCGGACCCCACCACCCGCCGGGAACACCGCGGTGCCGAACCGGACCGAGCTGCTGATCGGCTACCCGCTGGACGCGCCGCCGACCTTGTTCCGGCTGTTGTTCGACTTCCGGTTCGACCTGGTTTACGGCACGCTCGCGCTGGTACTGGCCGCCTCGTACCTGTGGGGCGTGCACCGCCTGCGACAGCGCGGCGACCGCTGGCCGGTCGGGCGCACCATCGCCTGGCTGGGCGGTTGCGCCACGATCTTGGTGGCCACTTCGTCCGGGATCGGCAAGTACGCGCCCGCGGTGTTCAGCGCGCACATGGGCCAGCACATGCTGTTGTCCATGCTGGCGCCGGTTTTCCTGGTGCTGGCCGGTCCGACTTCGCTGGCGTTGCGGGTCTTCAAGCCCGCCGGGAAGAACCAGCCGCCGGGGCCGCGCGAATGGTTGCTGGCCTTCGTGCACTCGCCGGTGACCCGGTTGCTGACCAATCCGATCGTCGCATTGGCGCTGTTCGTCGGGTCCTTCTACGCGCTGTACTTCTCCGGGCTGTTCGACGTGGCGCTGAGCCAGCACTGGGCGCACCTGGCGATGAACGCGCATTTCCTGTTGGTGGGCTACGTCTTCTACTGGCCGGTGATCGGCATCGACCCGGCGCCGCGCCCGCTGCCGCCGATCGGCAAGGTCGGCCTGGTCTTCGCGTCCATGCCGTTCCACGCGTTCTTCGGGATCGCGCTGATGATGTCGCAGAAGCCGATCGGTGAGAACTTCTACCGCGGCCTCGACCTGCCCTGGCTGACCGACCTGCTCGCCGAGCAGCAGCTCGGTGGTGGACTGGCGTGGGCGTCCGGCGAAGCGCCGCTGGTCGTGGTGATGCTAGCGCTGCTGATCCAGTGGTCGCGCGAGGATCACCGGACGGCCCGCCGCATCGACCGGAAGGCCGATGCGGACGGCGACGCGGATCTGGCTGCCTACAACGAAATGCTCAAGCAACTCGCCGAACAGGACACCCCTCGGCGGAGTTGATCCGGAGTCGAGTTGGCGGGTGCGCGCGAGATAGCTCGGGGTTGTCCCCGCAGCACTGTTGAGAACCTGCGAGAGCGGCGGCAAGCGGCTCACGCTGTTTGCCTGACGACCACCCCTGGCACACCAATCCGCGTGCCCTCTTGGCCGATCGGCCGAGGCGGAATGGCCGATCGGCCGGAATCTCCACGGAAAGTAATAAATCTGTCGCGCTGCGTGACCGACTTCGGGCAATCTTGACTGCGCGCGCCGGAGGTCGGCCGCGCAGGACGAGAGGAGCGGCAGAGATGTTTGAGACCCAGGTGACCGTGGTGGGCTATGTCATCACCGAACCGGTCGTGCGGGAGACGTCGAGTGGAAACCGGGTGGCCAGCTTCCGGGTGGCGGCCACCTCGCGCCGGTTCGATCGGGCAACCGGGGAATGGGTCGATGGCGACCGGTTCTACGCCACGGTGAACTGCTGGAAGCGGCTGGCCGACGGGGTCGCCACGGCGTTGGGCAAGGGCGATCCGGTGGTCGCGACCGGCCGATTGCGCACGCGCGACTACGACTCGGGCGGGCAGTGGCGCACCGTCGTCGAACTGGAGGCCAACGCCGTCGGATTGGACCTGGCGCGCGGCGCTCCACCGGAGTCACCCGGCCTGGCCGCGTTGCGCCCGGCCACCGACCGCGGGCTTGCGGCGCTGCCCGGCGGCTGATTGCGATCTTCCTTGCTGACCAGGCCAAATCTTGTCTTGACGGAGGTGATAGAGGCCACCGCGCGGAGAGCGGGTGGCGACGGTGCCGTGCTGGGGGACCGCGTGCACGGACCGACACGAGGCGCAACTACGATTCGTGTCATGGCCGAGTTCATTTACACCATGAAGAACGTGCGCAAGTCGCATGGTGACAAGGTCATCCTCGACAACGCGACCATCCAGTTCTACCCCGGCGCCAAGATCGGCGTCGTCGGTCCGAACGGGGCTGGCAAGTCGACCGTGCTGCGCATCATGGCAGGACTCGACCAGCCGAACAACGGTGAAGCGTTCCTCACGCCGGGCTACACAGTCGGCATCCAGCAGCAGGAGCCTCCGCTCAACGAGGAGAAGACGGTCCTCGGCAATGTCGAGGAGGGCGTCGGGGAGATCAAGCAGAAGCTCAACCGCTTCAACGAGATCGCCGAGTTGCTTGCCACCGATTACTCCGACGAGCTCATGGAGGAGATGGGCAAACTCCAGGAGGACCTCGACCACGCCGACGCGTGGGAACTGGACTCCCAGCTGGAGCAGGCGATGGACGCCCTGCGGTGTCCGCCGCCGGACGCGGAGGTCAAGACCCTCTCCGGCGGTGAGCGCCGCCGGGTCGCCCTGTGCAAGCTCCTGCTGAGCAAGCCCGACCTGTTGTTGCTGGACGAGCCGACCAACCACCTGGACGCCGAGAGCGTGCTGTGGCTGGAACAGCACCTGGCCAACTACCCGGGCGCCGTGCTCGCCGTCACCCACGACCGGTACTTCCTGGACAACGTCGCAGGTTGGATCCTGGAGCTGGACCGCGGCCGCACCTACCCGTACGAGGGCAACTACTCGACCTATCTGGAGAAGAAGGCCGAGCGGCTGGCCGTGCAGGGCAAGCGGGACGCGAAGCTGCAGAAACGGCTCAAGGACGAGTTGGATTGGGTCCGTTCCAACGCCAAGGCCCGGCAGACCAAGTCGCGTTCCCGACTGGCGCGCTACGAGGAGATGGCCAACGAGGCGGAGAAGACCCGCAAGCTCGACTTCGAGGAGATCCAGATCCCGCCGGGGCCGCGTCTGGGCAACGTGGTGGTCGACGTGGAGAACCTGAAGAAGGGCTTCGGCGACAACCTGCTCATCGACGGGCTGTCGTTCACCTTGCCGCGCAACGGCATCGTGGGCGTCATCGGACCGAACGGGGTCGGTAAGACGACGTTGTTCAAGACCATCGTGGGCTTGGAGGAGCCGGACTCCGGCACGGTCAAGGTCGGCGACACCGTCAAGCTGTCCTATGTGGACCAGAACCGGGCGAACATCGACCCGGACAAGAACGTTTGGCAGGTCGTCTCCGACGGGCTGGACTACATCCAGGTGGGCCAGGTCGAAATGCCCTCGCGCGCCTACGTGAGCGCCTTCGGGTTCAAGGGTCCGGACCAGCAGAAGCCAGCCGGGGTGCTCTCCGGCGGTGAGCGCAACCGGTTGAACCTGGCGTTGACGCTCAAGAAGGGCGGCAACCTGATCCTGCTGGACGAGCCGACCAACGACCTCGACGTGGAAACGCTGAGCTCGCTGGAGAACGCGCTCGAACAGTTCCCCGGCTGCGCCGTGGTGATCTCCCACGACCGCTGGTTCCTGGACCGCGTCGCCACCCACATCCTCGCGTGGGAGGGCGACGAGGAGAACTCGGCGAAGTGGTTCTGGTTCGAGGGCAACTTCGAGGGTTACGAGGAGAACAAGGTCGAGAGACTCGGTGTCGAGGCGGCCCGACCGCACCGCGTGACGCATCGAAAACTGACCCGCGGCTGAACGGAGGCGCCTTGGCGAGCGTGTCCGGTTCACCGCACACCGACTCCGCGCAGGGATTGCTCGGCCCCGCACAGCAGATGCGGTGGCGAGTACCGGAGTTGGCGTTGGTGCTCAGTGATCGCGCGGTTGCGCTCGCCAGGCGCACCGGTGACCAGGCGGCACGGCTGCGCGCCGAGGCGCTTGCCGTGTTCGCCTCGAACCGGCTGGGTCGTGGCGTCCCGGCCACCGGCCGGGCGCTTGCGGCAGTCCGGGATGCGGAGTCGGCGGGCGACGCGGAGGTCGCCGCGGAGTTGCGGGTCGAGCTGGCTTGGTGTGCGCGCAGTGCGGGCAGCAACGAGATCGCGGCCCGGATCTTGAGCCCGGTGCTGGAGCGGGAGCGGATCGAACCGGAGGTGCGGGCCCACGGGCTGCTGGCGCTGGCCGCAGCGCTGCCCGCGCACCGGCAGGACGGTGAGCGTTCCGAGGCGCTTGACGAGGCGGAGCGGCTGTACGAGGTGTGCGAGCTCGGCCCGGACACCACCAGGCTGCTCAAGGCCCGCGTTTGCGCGGCGCGCGCGGGTCATCACCGCAGGCTGGGTGAGTTCGGTGATGCCATCGTGGCGGCTGACGCCGGGCTGGCGTTGCTCCAGCAGCTCGGTGATCCGGACGCGGACAGCGGCGAGATGCACACCCGGTTGGTGCTGGAGCGAGTGCAGTCGTTGCTGGAGTTGGGCCGCGGCCCGGACGCCGCCGAGGCGACCGAATCCGTGCTGGCGCGGCCGGTTCGCGCTGCGGCGGCCGGACCGGTCTGCTGGTTAGGGCTGGCGCTGGCCACCCGGGTGCACTTGCCGGACGGCAACGAGTGGGCAGCGGTGCGGGTACTCAACGACACCGCGGCGATCTCCGAGCGGCACAAGCTGGATGGCCTGCTCGCCGAAACGCTGAACGCCCTCTCCCAGGTGCATGAGCGGGGCGCGGATTTCACTGAAGCGCTTCGGACTTTGCGGGGTGCGTACGCCGCCGATCGCCGCTGGCGCGGGGCCGTGCACAACGCGCGGCTTCGGCTGCTGGCGGAGTTCCCGGCGCTCACCGGCGAGGTCGAGGTGGCGCGGCGCTCCAGCGGGTCAGCCGAACCAGCACCGCCCGAACCAGGACCGTCGGAACCCGAGCCATCCGGACCGCAGGCGGCCGAGCCCCAGCGACCAGCCCCCGGCCCGTCGGAGCCCGAACCGTCCAAACCCCAGGTGGCGCAGTCCAGGCGTCGATCTGAGTACGAAGAGGCGCACGATGCCGCACGTCGGCTGATGGAAACGCTCACCAGCCGGTCCGCGGAGCTGCGCGATGGGGGACAGCGCAAGAAGGCGGTTCCCGAAGCGGAGACATCGACCGCGGACCCGTTCGGTTCTGCGACTGCTGAATCCCCGGTCGAGTCTTGGCCGCGAGGTGGGCGGTCCGCTGTCGAACCCGTGGATGCGCCGGTCGGACGGGCCACCGCCATCGAGTCGGCCGATCAGGATGCTCCCACCCGAGGGGCGACCGCCAACGAGGACGCCGAGCCGAGTGCGCCGCGGGCGGACTGGTGGCCGTCGGAGTCCTGGGACCAGCCATCTCGTGCCGAGAGAACGATTCCCGAGGTGGCCGTACCGGCTGAGACCGAGTCGTCGGAGCCCCGGCGGGTCGAGCCGCGCTCCGGTGCGGATGCGCTGGCCGCGGCGGCGGAACGGCTCCGCCGGTCGACCACCTCGGCCGATCCTGACTCGGGCTCGGACGTCACGGCGATCATGCCGGTGGTCGAGACGCCGAACGCGCTCGATTCGATCTTGGCCGCCTGGTCGGGGAGCAGAGCGGAAGCAGATCGACAGCCTGCCCGAGCGGCAACCGAACAGCCGGTCGGCGAGCCGCCGGAGAGCTACCCGCCCGCGGCGGAACCGGCCCGCGACAGCAGCGAAAATGGTCCGGCCGAGGACCCGGCGGGTGGCCTGGACCAGCCGGAAGGTGGGCGCCGGTCGCGCGGCCGGTCGCTGGCCGAGATCCGAGCCAGCCTCCAGTTGGCCGCCGAGCCCCGGCGCGGGCGCCGCCGTGCCAGGCACGCCGAGTCGGAGGAAACAGCGGCCGCAGCACCCACTCCAGCCGCAGAGGTGCTCGCCCGTCACCGGGAGGACTGGGCGACCGAACCGAACCTCCCGGTGCCCGAACCGGAGCCCGCCGCACCGGTTCCCGAAGTCCGGGAACCGGCCGTTGACCAGCCGGTTGAGCCGCCCGCCGCCGATGCGAGCCTCCCGCCCGAGAAGATCGGGCTGGCCGAACTGCTCACCGAGGCGTTGATGGCCTACGAAACCGGGCGACGCGGACAGGCCGAAGCCGAGGAGATCGCCCCGTCCGGTCGGCACAGCGACCGGCGGGTGCCGGGAGCCACCGGCCATTCCCGCGTTTCGCGCACCAGATATTCGTCCACATCGGACGAATGGGATTCGGGCGCGGCGGCTCGGCACCGCCGCTCAGGTATCGACTCCGCAGCAGCTGATCCGCTGTTCTGATTCCTCGCAGTCGCGGCGGAGCCGCATGCCACTAGCACCGCTGCGAGTTCTCCGGCGTCGTCGAGGATCGGAGTCCGTTCTGCGGGCGGCAGCAGCCACTTGCGGTGTGGGACTCGGCGTGCGCCACCGCGGGTTCCCAACACCTCCGGCTATCTCGCGAGGACAGCCCCGACGTGGTGTATTGGACACACCTGATGCCGGGGAGCCCACAGCGAAATGGCCGCAGCAACTCCCGGAGGGGCACCGCCCCGGAAACCACAGCCGAAGCAGTCTCCAGCCGCCAGCGCCAACACGTTGTGCCGAGGTAGCGGCGCACGGTCTGCGGGGCGCACCGCTGGGCAAGACGCGTTCGAGGATTGGTTCTGAAACGTCAAAGAAATCGATCATTGTGCCTCTTTTCACTTGTTCGACCGCGTTACTGCCCTCCACCCGCCCCTGGAGCTGGCAGTCTTAAGGTGGAACCTGTTGGCACAAAGAGGTGCCGTCAAGCGTGGAGCTGCCTGAAGATGACCTCGAATCCCGGACAGTTGAAGACCGGATCACGACTGCGGACCGATGGGGAGGACGTGGCCGGGGAGCGGACCGAGAACCCCGAACTGGCCAAGCGTCGACTGCTGGACGCGGCGGTGGAGTTCGCCCCGGAACTCGCCGAACTGCTGCGCGCCTACTACCGGCACGTGCCAGCTGAGGAACTCGTCGACGACGAGCCCGTAGACCTGGTCGGAGCGCTGCGGTCGCACCACCTGCTGGCCGCGACGCGGGTCGCCGGGCGCCCGTTGGTGCACATCTTCAACCCGAACCGGGCCGACGACGGCTGGCAGAGCCCCGCGACGGTCGTGCAAATCGTCACCGACGACATGCCCTACCTGGTGGATTCGGTCATCGCCGAACTGGGCCGCGACGGCGCCGAGGTGCAGCGCATCATCCACCCCATCATCGCGGTGCGCCGCGACGTCGCGGGCGAGTTGCAGGAGGTCCTGCCGGGTGCGGATCCGGCCGATCCGCCGGTCGACGCGATGGCGGAAAGTTGGATGTTCGTCGAGGTGGACCAAGTCGTCGACGACGAGCGGCTCACCGCCCTCAAGCAAGGTCTGTCCGACGTGCTCAACGACGTGCGCGAGGTGGTCGAGGACACCGAGCGGATGCACGCCACCGCCCGCGCGCTGGCCGACGAGCTGGAGCGCAGTCCGCTGCCGTTGCCCGGTGAGGACGTCCACGATGGAGCCGAACTGCTGCGCTGGCTGGCCGACGGGCACTTCACCTTCCTCGGCTACCGGCACTACGAGCTGGTCGACGAAAGCGCCGAGCCCGCGCTGCAGGCCGTGCTGGCCTCCGGACTGGGCGTGCTGCGCAGCGACAGCATCGCGGCGCGCAGCCTGACCGCCGGGCCGGATTCCCGGGCCAACGCGCTGTCCAAGGACCTGCTGGTGCTGACCCAGGCCAGTGCACCGTCCACAGTGCACCGTCCGGTGCACCCGTTCTACGTGGGTGTCAAGACATTCGATTCGGTCGGCCAGGTCAACGGGGAACACCGTTTCCTGGGGTTGTTCACCACCACCGCGTTGCACGAGAACGTGCTCGACATCCCGTTCATCGAGCGCCGGGTGCGCGAGATCATCCACCGCGCCGGTTTCCCGATGGAGTCCTACTCCGGTCAGCGAATGCTGGAGGAGATCCAGAACTACCCGCGCACCGAGCTGTTCTCCACCGACCCGGACACGTTGCAGGACACCATCACCGGTGTGCTGGCGCTGGCCGAACGGCGCAAGCTCAAACCATTCCTGCGGCGCGACCCCTACGGCCGCTTCTACTCCTGCCTGGTGTACCTGCCGCGGGACCGCTACACCACCAGTTCGCGACTGGCGATGCAGGAGGTGCTGTTGGAGGAACTCGGCGGCACCGGCCTGGAATACAGCACGCGGGTCGGTGAATCGATCCTGGCGCGGGTGCACTTCGTGGTGCACACCGACCCGGCGCACCAGGTGGAGCCCGACCTGCCGCGCATCCAGCGGCGGCTCAACGAGGCCATCCACACCTGGGATGATGAGATGATCGAGGAGGTCGACGCCGAGCAGTCCGAGGGTGGCGCCGACGGGCACGCCGCCCGCAGCCTCTCCGAGGCGATCAGCCTGATCGGCCAGCGCTACGCGGCGAGCTTCCCGGAGGCGTACAAGGAGGACTTCAGCGCCAGCGAGGGACTGGTGGACCTCCGGCGGCTGGAGGCGCTGGCGGGTCTGCGGGACCTGAAGATGTCGTTCTACGCGCCGCGCGACGCCAGTGCTGGTCAGCGCCGCTTCAAGATCTACGTCGGCGGCCGGGTCACCCTCTCGCGGGTGCTCCCGGTGCTGCAGAGCATGGGTGTCGAGGTCGTCGACGAACGGCCCTACGAGGTCTTGATCGACGACACCGACCAGCAGTACTGGATCTACGACTTCGGGCTGCGGCTGGAAGCGGGTCTGCTGGACGCCGCCGAGGCCGACCGGCTGGACACGCTGCGGCAGCGCTTCGAGGACGCCTTCCGGGCCGCCTGGCTCGGCGACGCCGAAGTCGACCGGTTCAACGCGCTGGTGCTGCGCGCCGGGCTGACCTGGCAGCAGGCCGCGGTGCTGCGCGCCTACGCCAAGTACCTCCGGCAGGTCGGCATCGCCTACAGCCAGGACTACATCGAGGACGCCATCCTGGCGCACCGCACCACCACGACGGCGCTGGTCAAGCTGTTCGAGACGCGTTTCGACCCGGCGTTGGCCGAGGACGACCGCGCTTCGCGCGAGGCCGACCTCAGCGACGAGATCACCAAGCTGATCGACGAGGTCACCAGCCTCGACGCGGACCGCATCCTGCGCAACTACCTCAGCCTGATCAAGGCGACGCTGCGGACCAACTACTTCGTCGTCGACCCCGACCGGGAACGCTCCTACCTGGCGTTCAAGCTGGAGCCCAGGGAAATCCCAGGACTGCCCGAGCCGCGCCCGCAGTTCGAGATCTTCGTGTACTCGCCGTGGGTGGAGGGCGTGCACCTGCGGTTCGGCTCGGTGGCCCGCGGCGGACTGCGCTGGTCGGACCGGCGGGAGGACTTCCGCACCGAGATCCTGGGCCTGGTCAAGGCGCAGGCGGTGAAGAACGCGGTGATCGTCCCGGTCGGCGCGAAGGGCGGCTTCGTGGTGAAGCGGCCACCGACCCCCACCGGCGACCCGGCGGTGGACCGCAAGGCCAGCCTCGACGAGGGCATCACCTGCTACCGGATGTTCATCTCCGGGCTGTTGGACCTCACCGACAACCTGGTCGGCGGCGAGGTGGCCGCGCCGCGCGGCGTGGTGCGCCACGACGGCGACGACACCTACCTGGTGGTGGCCGCCGACAAGGGCACCGCGACCTTCTCCGACATCGCCAACGACGCGGCCAAGTCCTACGGCTTCTGGCTGGGCGACGCGTTCGCCTCCGGCGGTTCGGTGGGCTACGACCACAAGGCGATGGGTATCACCGCGAAGGGCGCGTGGGAGAGCGTCAAGCGGCACTTCCGCGAACTCGACGTGGACACCCAGACCCAGGACTTCACGGTGGTCGGCATCGGTGACATGGCCGGGGACGTCTTCGGCAACGGCATGCTGCTGTCCGAGCACATCAAGCTGGTGGCCGCGTTCAACCACATGCACGTGTTCATCGACCCCGACCCGGACCCGGCGGTGTCCTTCGCCGAGCGCCGCAGGCTGTTCGAACTGCCGCGCTCGACCTGGGACGACTACGACCGCGGCAAGATCAGCGCGGGCGGCGGCGTGTGGTCCCGCTCGCTGAAGTCCATCCCGCTGAACCCGCAGATCCGGCAGGCGCTGGGCATCGACGAGTCGGTGCAGCACCTCGCCCCGGCCGAGTTGGTCAAGCAGATCGTGCTGGCGCCTGCGGACCTGCTGTGGAACGGGGGTATCGGCACCTACGTCAAGGCCACCAGCGAGACGCACGCCGAGGTGGGCGACAAGGCCAACGACGCGGTCCGGGTCAATGGTGCGGACCTGCGGGTGAAGGTCGTCGGCGAGGGCGGCAACCTGGGCCTGACTTCGCTGGGGCGCATCGAGTTCGCCCGTGCTGGCGGCAAGGTCAACACCGACGCGCTGGACAACTCCGCCGGGGTGGACTGCTCCGACCACGAGGTCAACATCAAGATCCTGCTCGACCACCTGGTCGCCGACGGCCGGTTGACCGGTGAGCAGCGCAACGAACTGCTCGCGGACATGACCGACGAGGTCGGCGAGCTGGTGCTGGCCGACAACCACCGGCAGAACGCGGTGCTCGGCATCTCGCGGGCGCACGCGGTCCCGATGCTGTCGGTGCACGCCCGCCAGGTCAGCGCGCTGGAGAAGAGCGCTGGCCTGGATCGCGAGCTGGAGGCGCTGCCGACGCCGAAGGAGTTCCGCGATCGGGAGAAGGCCGGTGAAGGGCTCAGCTCGCCGGAATTGGCGACCCTGCTGGCGCACGTCAAGTTGTCGCTGAAGCGCGATGTGCTCGACAGCGGCCTGCCGGACACCGAGGCGTTCAGCAGTCGGCTCCCGGAGTACTTCCCGAAGCCGCTGCGGGAACGCTACGGCGACGCGATCGCCGCGCACCCGCTGCGCCGGGAGATCATCACCACCCTGCTGGTCAACGAGATGGTCGACGGCGCGGGCATCTCCTACGCCTACCGGCTGTCCGAGGAGATCAGCGCCTCGACGACCGACGCGGTGCGGGCCTTCGCCGTGGTGACCAACGTGTACGACCTGCACGACCTGTGGCAGCAGATCGACGCGCTGGGTGGTTTGGTGCCGAGTTCGGTGGCCGATGAGCTGGTGCTGGAAAGCCGCCGCCTGCTGGACCGGGCAGCGCGCTGGATGCTGACGAACCGGCCGCAGCCGCTGGCGATCGGCGCCGAGATCAGCCGCTTCCGCCCGGTGGTCGCGGAACTCTCCGCCTCGGTCCGCGGTTTGCTGCGCGGCCGGGCGGCGGAGGGCGCCACCGAGCAGATCGACCGCTGGGTGGCCGCCGGGGTCCCGGAGGAACTGGCGGTGCGCGTCGGGGTGCTGCTGGATTCCTTCGCGCTGCTGGACATCCGGGAGGTCGCCGAACTCGCGGAACGCGACGCCGGAGTGACCGCCGAGCGCAGTCCGCGGGAGAGCGCGGAGCTGTACTACACGCTCGCGGAGCACCTCGACGTGGAGCGGATGCTGCTGGCGGTCAACGAGTTGGAGCGCGGAAACCGGTGGCACTCGCTGGCCCGGTTGGCGCTGCGGGATGATTTCTACGCGACGCTGCGCGCGATCACCATCGACGTCCTGCGGACCAGCGATCCGGAGGACGACCCGGAGGAGAAGATCGCGCATTGGGAGTCGACCAACGAGTCGCGGTTGGCTCGGGCCAACTCGTCGCTGGAGCAGATCAAGAACTCCGGCCGACTGGACCTGGCCACCCTTTCGGTGGCGGCCCGCCAGCTGCGCAGCATGGTCCGGTGAACGCCGGGTGGCTCGCGGACCGCGAGCCACCCGGACAGCAGAAAGGAAGCTCGCCAGTGGGCGCGTTCGTAGCCGAGGTGGCTCTGCGCTGGTCCGATATGGACGCGTTCGGCCACGTCAACCACGCCAAGACGATCACGCTGCTGGAGGAGGCGCGGGCCGAGCTGCTGTTCACCGAAGCGGAGCGGCAGGGCCTGCTCGGCATGGCCGAGGGCATGGTGGTGGCGCGTGTCGTGGTCGACTACCACAGCCCGCTGCTGTACGCGGCGGGGTCGCTGCAGGTGCGCATGTCGGTGCGCGAGCTGAAGGCGGCGTCGTTCATCATCGACTACACCGCCTACGCGCAGGAAGCGGTGGCCACCGCGGAAACCCTGATGGTGCCCTACGACCTGCGGGCCGGGCGGCCGCGGCGGCTGAACGCCGACGAGCGTGATTTCCTCGCGGAGTGGCAACTCGAACACTCGGAGCTCGGTCGTGTCTGAATTGCGGATGCCCGATCGGGTCGAGCGCGAAGACCTCGGTGCGTTCGTCGCCCGCGCGGTGCGGCTGGACGGCCAGGCGCTGGTGCGCCTGCGCAACCGACCGGGCGCGGGTCGGATCGACGTGTGGTCGGCGACGCCGTTCGACGCGTTGTGCACGCGGTCGGTCGAAGGCGAGGTGGAACCGGCCGATGTCACGGTTTCCGGCAACGAGCTGCTGGCAACGCTGACCGTGGCGGGTGCGGATGTGATGGACCCCGGCCCGCCGCGAGACCTGATGTGGCGGTCCGAGCTACCGCCGGTCGAGGGCTGGCGCCGGGTGGACGACCTACCGGCGAGGCTCGTCGGCGAGGTCGCGGAACGCGGCATCGACGTGGCCAAGGACAACGTCGGTCCAAAGGGGACGCCTCCGGCATCCTTGCTGGACCAGGAGGTCTTCACGGTCAGCGGCGCCGGTTACGAGGTGAAGGTCCCGCTGCGCTGCCTGTTCGTGCTGTCGGGCATGGGCTTCCTGGTCACCGAACCGGCGGAGTCCGAAATAGTCCGAGTGAGCGCCACGGACGCGTGGCTGCGCCTCGATTCCCGCTACGGAGCGGTAGTCCGCCGCCGCCACGCCCTACTGCCCCTGCTGGTCTGACCCTGTTCGAGTGAGAGGTGAGGGGCACCCTTTACCAAGTAAGTGGGTAAAGGGTGCCCCTCACCTCATTCCCATCACGAAGTGCGGTTCGCTCCTGTGCTTTTCCGCACTCAGGACGGGCGAGCGTCTTCCGCCAGTACGAGCGCCAGCAAGCCTGGGAACCGCGCGTCGAACTCCGCCCGCCGAAGCCGGTTGAACCGGCGTGGCCCCCGGTCCACCTGCTCCAGCAGGCCCGAGGCGCGCAGCACGGCGAAGTGGTGGCTGGCGGTGGCCTTGGACACCGGCAGGTCGAACGTGCCGCAGGCACGGGTGAAGTCGGGTTCGTCCGCGAGTTCGCGCAGGATCGAGCGGCGCACCGGATCGGCGAGTGCGTCGAGCGCGTCCTGCAACGTCACCTCGGCCGGGTCGGCGTGGACCAGGCTCCGGCCACGGCGCGCGACTGCCTCGGCCATGTCGCCCTCCAACTCGACGTGTTCGACAACGATCGTACACTGACGAGTGTTCGAGTTTCATCTAACACAGGTTGGAGGCCAGTCGTGACGGCACATAGCGGCAGCCCGACTCCGGTAGCCGTGGTCACCGGTGCCAGCCGGGGAGCGGGCAAGGGCATCGCGATCGCGCTCGGGGAATCCGGCGCGACCGTCTATGTGACGGGACGCAGCCAGCAGTCGACCGACTCGCCGCACGGCGGGACGATCGCGGAGACGGCGGCGCTCATCGACGAAGCTGGCGGCAAGGGCATTCCCGTCGCGGTGGATCACGGCGACGACGAAGCGGTGGCCGAGTTGTTCAACCAGGTGAGACGTGATCACGGTCGACTGGACATCCTGGTCAACAACGCCGCCAAGGTGAGCCCGCCGCTGCCCGGCGGCTTCTGGGAGAAGCCACTCGAAGCGGTAGACCTGATCGATGTCGGCCTGCGCTCGCACTACGTCGCCAGCTTCCACGCGGGACCGCTGCTGATCGCGAACGGTCGTGGCCTGATCGTGAACACCGGGCACTACGGATCGGTGGCCTACTTCCACGGACCTGCCTACGGGGCGCAGAAAGCGGGCGCCGACAAGATGGCGGCTGATATGGCGAAGGAGCTGCGGCCGCACAACGTCGCGGCCGTCTCGATCTGGATGGGTGGCCTGGACACCGAGCGCGCCCGCGCATACCTCGCCTCCCTGCCCCCCGAATCCAGATCAACGGACAAACGCGAATCCCCGGAGTTCACGGGCCGGGTAGTAGCGGCCCTCTACGCGGCGGACGATTTCATGCACTATTCGGGCCGAGCCATGATCGGCGCCGAACTGGGCGCAAGGCTCGGTGTCACCGACATCGACGGCAGCGCACCGCTCTCGTTGCGGTACGACCTGGGCGGACCGCCAGAACTACATCCCACCCTGCGGTGACGCCGAAGGCTGCCGCGAAACGACGTAGGTGGTGTCCGGGCGCGGGGAGGGGGTTGCGCGCTCGGCCACCGGTTGGACCGAAGCGGGGTCGGGGAAGCACCGCACCGGTGCGGCTTCAGGAATGCGCGCCTGAGTCCGGCCGGTCGGCTCGCGGAGGCGATGTCGACCGGATTTCTCTTGCAGTGCTTGGTGTTCGGTCTCGATCTGGGCGATCAGGCGCTAAACCGGGTAGTCGCCGTCAGCGACGCCGCTGTGCCGCGCCCGCAGTAAGCGCGAGAACACCATGGCGAAGATGAGCACGTTGATCAGGACGAGTGCTGCGACCTGGAACCAGAACAAGGTGAATCCCTCCATCCTGCCGATTCGGCTTGGAGTGCTTGATGAATCGAGTCGTCATTGGCGGGCGGCGAGGACCCGCCAACACGCCATGCAGGTGTCCTCGCGGATCCAAGCGATCTCAGGTGCGATCCGCTGCAACTCGTCGGTGTCGACCTCAACCCCGCACAGGGCGTTGGCCACCAGGCCCGGCTCGGCATTCCGCGCCGCCGAATCGAAGGCGTGCCGACCCCCGGTAACGGGCTGCCACCGCCCGATTTTCGCGCCACCAGGCAACATCCCAACTCCTTCCGCTGATCAACTACCTTGATCAGAGTGGTCACTGCAACGATAAAAATGCAATGGTCATTTTGCTAAAAATCAGAATGCAACCTGTTCGAGTGACAATCTGCGGAAAGCCTTTCGGGTTAGGGCTACAAGCGGCAGGGTGTCCGGTGTTGACGTGATGGAGGTAGCTCATGGCGGTCCACGGTGGACCTACGGTTCGGCGACGTCGACTGGCCGCAGAGTTGCGGAGGCTTCGCGAAGTCGCCGGTGTCAGCTGGGAGAAGGCGATCGCTGAGCTCGATTTCTCCCGGTCCAAGCTCAGCCGGATCGAGACGGCCCGTTCCGGCGTCACCGTTAACGACGTCCGGGCGATGTGCGGTCTTTACGGCGTGTCCGGTTCCGAGCTGGACGGCTTGCTTGAGTTGGCCAAACAGGCGAAGAAGAAAGGCTGGTGGCATCCGTACACCAAGGTCATGTCGGACTGGTTCGAGGTCTACATAGGACTCGAATCGGAGGCGGCGGCCGTCCAGAATTTCGAGATCGACCTCATTCCCGGCCTGCTCCAGACCGAGGAATACGCTCGAGCAATCATCCGGTCTTGGGCGCCGGACGAGCCAGATGACGACAACGAACAGCGCACGCAGCTCCGCAAGGCCCGACAGTCTCGGTTGATCGATGAGGCGGAGCCGCTGAAGTTCTGGGCCATCATTTCGGAGGCTGCGATCAGCCAGCAGGTGGGTGGCGCGGACGTCATGCGAAACCAGCTGAAGCACCTGGTTTCGGCATCGAAGCTCCCGAACGTGACCGTTCAGGTCCTGCCGTTCCGAGCCGGGGCGCACGCCTCCCTGGGCACTGGGTTTTCGATGCTGTCGTTCCCGGACCTGATCGACCCGGATGTGGTCTACCTGGAGTTCCTCACCGGAAGCCTCTATTTGGAGGAAGCGGAGGAAATCGAGCGGTATACGCTGAACTTCGACCACCTGAGGGCAACCGCGTTGGATCCACGAGACTCCACGAAGCTGCTCACCAAGGTGGCTCGCGAGATGTAGCCGCATGCTGGGAGATCAACAGTGTTACCCGCGCAGACTCGGTGGCGTAAGAGCAGCTACAGCAATGGCGGTGGCAACTGCGTTGAGGTTGCGGTGGGGGTGCGCACTGGGGTTCGGGATGCGAAGGATCGGGCCGGGGGTGTGCTGGTCGTGTCGGCGTCCAGGTGGGGGAGCTTCGTCAAGTCGGTGAAGTCCGGCCGTTACGTCCGTTGAGTCTCGCGAGTAGTAATACTGGCTTTCAGTGCTTGTCCCTCGAAGTCATTCCGCGTGCCGCTTCGGGTGTGCCGCACTGGTGTCCGCGCGACCCTTTTGAGGACAACGCCTTATCGGAATTACCGCTCACCGCTGGTGTCGCCGGTTGATGCGTCACCGGTTGCGGAGCCGGTTGACGTGTTGGGTGCGTTTCGCGTCGTTGTCGCGGTGCCGTCGGTGCCGTCGCTCGACGTTGAGTTCTGTTGCTGGGATGTCGAGGTCGATCTTGGCCTGGTTGTGGCGGGAGCCTCTTGCTGCTGGTAGGTCGGCGTCGCGTTCTGCGACGGCCTGGTGATCTGCTGTGGGGTGCCGGTCTGCGGGGAGTTGGTGGTCTGTCGGGGTGTGGTGATCTGCGGGGAGTTGGTGCTCTGCTGCGGGGTGCTGATCTGCGGGGAGTTGCCGTGTCGAGGTGCGGTGCCCTGCGACGAGTTGGTGTTTTGCCGGGGTGTGGTGATCTGTGTCTGTCCGGTGTTTTGCCGGGGTGTGGTGGCCTGCGGGGAGCCATTGGACTGTTGGGTTCGGGGACTTTGTTGGGGCCTGGCGGTCTGCTCGGGGTTGCTGGCTTGTGGTGGCCCGGTCGCCTGTCGAGGTCCGCTGGTCTGTGGTCGCGTGGCGGTTTGTGACGGTGCGCTGGCCTGTTGTGGATCAGTGGCCTGGCGAGTCGTGTTGGACTGCGGTGGTCCCGTGGCCTGTCGGGGAGTGGCGGTCTGCGGGCTGGCGGTTTGCGACGGCGTGGTCACTTGCGTCGGTGTGGTCGTCCTTGGCGGCGTGGTCACCTGTGTCGGTGTGGTCGCCTGTGTCGGTGTAGTGGTTTGCGGGGGCCTGCTGGTCTGCGGCGCCGTTGTGGGCGCAGTGGTGGGGTCGTCCGCGGTTTGCGGCGGCCTGCTGGTCGCGGGTGTCGGCCTGGGCGACTGGGTTTCGTTGGGGCCGGTGGTTTGCTGGCCTTGTGCCGGATCAGCGGTCGTCGTCCGCGGCGGTGTTGCCAGCGCCGGTGCGTCGAGAGGTGCAGCGCCTGTTCCAGTGGTGTTCGGTGACCTCGACGTGGGAGGCGCGTTCGTGGTGGCTGGCGCAGGTGGCGTGGCAGGCGTGTTCGACGTGGCTGGCACACCCGACGGCGTCGTTGCGGGTGGGGCCAATGGTGTCTGGGCGATGATCGGCTCGCGGGGCGCCGCTGCTTCAGGGGAGTAGATGCGTTGTCGCGGTGCTTGGGGCTCCGGCGGCGGCTTCACGGTGTGCTCCACGAACGGCGGGATCCGGTTGAAGATGTCCGGCGGGATCAGGCCGAGGAACGGATCCGCGAACGGTGCGGTCAGGGTGTAGCTGCCCGCCGCCACCGCGGCGCCCAGCGCCGCCGTCGCGAGGGAGACGCGGAAATGCTTGCGCAGCGGAATCTTTCGGGGCTCCTGCGGCGGAACCGGTGAAACGAGCGGTTCGCTCACCAGCCAATGCCGGATCGCCGCGGTGTCTCGCGAGTGCGACGCCCAAACCCGGCCGAGCCAGCTCGTCACGTTGCACAGGTGGTCTTGCAGCGCGGCTACCGGTAGCGGGCTCGCCGACAGCGGCCCGTCGCGCCGAACCGGGTTGAGCTGTTCGGTGTTGCGGATGAGGCTGTCGAGCCGTTCCTGGAGGATCACGGGGTCGGTTGGGGCGGACATGGCTCACCCCTCGGCTTCGTCGAATCGGAGGCTGGACAGCGCCACGCCGTCGTAGCGCCACCACCGCTCGGTCGACAGGTCGAGGATCCAGGCGTCGTGGTCGCGCACGATCAGCCCGACGTTCAGGGCGCGGTGGCGGAAGGTCGCATCGTCGATGGTGCCCGCTTCCAGCTCGTCGAGCAGGGCTCGGTAGTCCGCCATCGCCTTGCCCAGGGCCGGTGGGATTTCGACCGCTTCCGCTGCGTCGTCGGGCCGATGCCGAAAATTCATGGCGACCACCTCCGGATGCGAGACGCCATTCGTCAACGCGACGCCAGCATCGCGCGGCTGTTAAGAGGCGAAAGTCCCACCACTTCGTGACGCGATCTCGGAATTCGGCGTTTTCCCAGCTCAACCGCGATGTGAAAGGTTGGTGGTCAGCCATCGCACGGACTCGCTGACGGTGGCCTCCAGCGGTCCGCGGCGGAAGAACTGCCGCCAGGCCACCGCGAAGGAGATCGAGAAGATCAGGAACAGCTCGGGCATGTAGGTGTTCACGAACGCAACGATCCCCTCGGGCTGGTGGCCGTCGCGCGGGAACGCTGGCATGTTCGGGAGGTCGGCGGGCAGCGCCGGACCCATGCTGGCCAGCTTGGCCAGGAAATCGGGCACGCCGCTCAGCGGCCAGCCACCGACGACGATCTGCCAGGACAGCACCAGCGCGTGGACCGCGTACAGGGTCAGTGCCATCGAACCGGCCGCGGCCAGCGGTTTCAGCGCCCGGCCGGTCCGGTCGGCCAGTTCCAGGCACACCGCCACGATCACCAGCGCGATGCCGCCGGAGTCGAGCAGTTCGAACGTGGTTCCGCTGTGCGCGGTGGTGGCCAGCAGCCATGCCGGGTGCTCGACCGGGACGGTGCCTTCGGTGGGGCCGGGTGGCAGGCCGCCGACGGCTGCCACCAGCCAGCGCGACACCTGGCATCCGGTGACCGACAGCACCAGCCCAGTTCCGCCGAGCCAGCACCGCACCCTGGTCGAGCGCAGATCCAGCCGACCGACGGCCATTCCGGCCAGCACCAGCGGCAGGTACGACGCAGCCGGGTAGAAGCCGAGCAGCAGCAGGTCGAATAGTCCCACGTCGGCGATCAGATGCCCCGGATCGACAGTGTTGACCGACGACACGAGCGTGCCCAGCGGAGTGCCCGAGGCGATCCAGGTCCGCAGCAGGAACGACAGTTGCGGCCCCAGCGCGGCGGCGACCACCGCGGCGATCAACAGCCCGCGCGCCCGCAGCCGGATGAACGGCACGGCCAGCAGGAAGTACAAACCGTAGAACGGGATGATCACGGTCAGCAGGAAGCCCGTCGCATCGGTCGCCCTGGCCAGCGCGATGCCGATCACCAGCAACAGCCCCGCGCGCGCCGCGATCTGGACATGGACTTGACGCAGCGCGGCGCCCGTCGGCGGCACGCTGCGCCCGGACAACATCGCCAGCGAAA
This sequence comes from Saccharopolyspora soli, assembly GCF_022678645.1. Taxonomy (GTDB): domain Bacteria; phylum Actinomycetota; class Actinomycetes; order Mycobacteriales; family Pseudonocardiaceae; genus Saccharopolyspora; species Saccharopolyspora soli. Next base: position 159,076 of record NZ_JALBWV010000002.1, read on the forward strand.
CCCCGGCCAGCAGGATGAACAGCGCGGTGGACCGCCCGCTGGCGAACTGCGCGACCCGCACCTCCGGCATGCCGTGCGCGAACGGCACGCCGAAGTGGATGCAGAACATGCCGAACACCGCGAAGAACCGGGCGATGTCGATGCCGACCAGTCGGCGGTTGCGGTCCGTCCGAGGCGGGCTCAGCTCGGGCGCGCGGGCAGGCATAGCATCCAATGGCAGTCGGCAGCGGCGTTTTGCCGAAACTTACCGAAACTAGCCAGTGCATCCGCGCAGCAGGTCACGTTGGCGAGGTCGGGCTCACACCAGCCACGCGGCGGTGCCCGGCGGCAACTCCCCGGACTCCAGCGGCCGGGAGGTCAGCAGCACGTCGCCGGGCGGTGTCGGCACCGGCGCCGGTGAGGTGTTCAACGCGCAGATCAGGCTGCTGCCGGTGCGCCGGAACGCGAAGCAATCCGCCGGCGCACCGAACCACTCCACGTCATCGCCGTTGAAAGCCGGATGCGTGTTGCGGGTTTCCAGCGCGTGCCGGTACAGCGACAGGGTGGACTGCTCGTCCTCCAACTGCGCCTCGACGGCGAACGCGGCCCAGTCCGCCGGAATCGACGACCAATCGGCTTCGGCGGTGGAGAAACCGAACGGCGGCCGGTCGCCTTCCCACGGCATCCGGATCCGCTGGGTGCCGGGCAACCCGAGCTCCTCGCCGTGCCGCAGGCACACCGCGCCGGGCAGTGCCAACTGCACCAGGGCCATCGCGCGGACCGGGGTCAGCGCGGCGTCGTCCCGGCTGCGCTCGGTGTCGCGGCTGGCCATCGCCCACGCCGATCGAGAGGTGGGGGCTGCGAGCACGTCGGTGATCGCCTTGCGGACCGATTCGGCTTGGAAACCGGCCACCGCCAGGTCGAGGCTGAATGACAGGTGCCAGTCGCCCACCCCGCTGCCGATGACCACGCGATCCGGGTAGCTGGCCAGCGCGGCGCCGATCGCATTGGCCGGATCGCTGCGCGGCGCCAGGTGGAAGCCGTCCACGCCGTGCTCCAGCCAGGGCCCGAGCACCGATCTGGGGTCGTTGCGCGCCGGGTCCACGTCCAGCGCGAGCATCAACCGCATCCCGGCCTCGTGCGTCTCGGCCAGCAGTTCGGCGAACGACCCGGCCATCGGGCCCAGCCCGGCGACACCGGCCAGCACGATCGCATCGACCCCGAGCAGTTCCAGGTAGCCGAGCCGGGCGCGCAGCCCGTCGAAGTCACCGATCCCGTCGCCGTTGCCGTCCGCGAAGGAGCCGACGTCGATCTGGTAGCACACCGCATCCCACCACCACGGCCGTCCGCCGTGGCCTGCCTGCGCGTCCACCTGCCGCATCACCAGGTCCTCCGCTTGAGATTCGCGGTCGTCAGGGACGAGTGTTCAGAGTCCGTCTTTGTTCTTGGCGTTTGAATCGGCGTAGCCGCTTAGTCCACCTACGGCGCTTGCACCGCCGCAGGTTCTCAGGCGTCGTGTCGGGAGGACAGCCTCGACGTGGTGTTTTGGCATACATGATGTCGGGGATCCCGGACCGAGACGGCGTCTGAGGTTCCGCCACCCGCACCGCCACGCAAAACGAGTACGAAGACAGGTTCTCAGAACCACGAGTTGACCATGCTGTTGGCCGCCATCTCCAAGTACTCCCAGAGCTGGGCGCGGTGTTCCGGAGCGAGGTCGGCCTCGTCGACGGCGATCTGCATGCAGCGCAGCCACGCGTCGCGCTCGGCCGGACCGATCTTGAACGGTGCGTGCCGCATCCTCAGGCGCGGGTGGCCGCGCCGGTCGGAGTAGGTGTGCGGGCCGCCCCAGTACTGGATCAGGAACAGCCGCAGCCGCTCCTCGGCGGGACCCAGGTCCTGCTCGGGGTAGAGCGGCCGCAGCAGCTCGTCCTTGGCCACCTCCTCGTAGAACCGCGCCACGATGCGGTGGAAGGTCGCCTCGCCGCCGACTTGCTGGTAGAAGGTCTCCACGGAAGTCACGGCTCCATCCTCTCAGGGGCAGGCGGGCTTTCGACCACGATGGCGACGAATGCCGCACACCTGCGGTCAGTGCCTGTCTTTGATCTTGTTTTTGAAGCGGCGCAGCCGCGAGACGGCTTCTGAGGTTCCGCTACCCGCACCGCCATGCAAAACGAGTTCGGAGACAGGTTTTCAGAGCTGCGCGGGGCTGTTCGGTGGTTGGGGTCGGCCGTACGGGTACGGCGGCTCGATGTCCTCGTCGTCGTAGGCGCGCTTGATCTCGGCGCGCAGCCGCCGCTGCACCGCCCACTGCTTGCTGGGCCGGACCTTCGCGGTCAGCCGCAGCGTGATGGTGTCCGCGGTGATCTGGTCGACGCCCAGCATCTCCGGCGGTTCGAGCACGTCCTTGGACAGCGGTTCCCGGGCGGTCGCGTCGGTGGCGACCTGGGTGGCCACCTCGATGGCCTTCTGCACATCGCTGTTGTGCGAGATCGGGAAGTCCACCACCGCGACCGCGAAGCCCTGGCTGGAGTTGCCCACCCGCAGGATTTCGCCGTTGCGGACGTACCAGACGGTGCCGTTGATGTCGCGCAGCGTGGTGACCCGCAGGCCCACCGCCTCGACGGTTCCGCTCGCCTCGCCGAGGTCGACCACGTCACCGACGCCGTACTGGTCCTCGACGAGCATGAACATGCCGGACAAGAAGTCCCGGACCAGGTTCTGCGCACCGAAGGCGACGGCCACGCCGAGCACCCCGGCCGACGCCAGCACCGGCGCGACCTGGATGTTGAGCACCTGCAGGATGTAGATCGCGGCCAGACCGAAGATCACGAACGAGGCCAGCGACTTCAGCACCGAGCCGATCGTGCGCGCCCGCTGGATGCGGCGCTCGGAGAGCAGTTCCGCGGTCAGCGCGTCCGTCCGGCGTTCCCGCAGCGGCTGCAACAGCTTCGGGGGTTTGCCGTTGCCCCGCGTCAGGCGGTTGATCGTGCGGTGCACCAGCCACCGCAGGATGAACGCGACGACCACGATGAGCACGATGTTCAGCGGTTTGGCGATGAGCAGGTCGGCGTAGGAGGCGAGCCAGCTGTTGCCGGTCCACTGGTAGATCGACTGGCACCAGCCCGCTTCCTGGGCACAACTGGGTTGGGTCAGCAGCGGCAGATTCATGGGTCGGGGGTCTCCATGCTGTCGTTCAAGGCCCGCGGTGGGTTTGGGGCGACGTCACCGGGTCGGACAACCAGCCAGCCCGAGCATCGTGCACGCCCCGCCGCGCACGAGACTTCGAACAGCCGACCGCCGGGACCGAGTTCGGGGCTCAGCCCAGGGCGAGTCCGGTGGCCTCCGCGAGGAAGGCGAGCTGGTCGGTCGCCAGCCCCACAGTACGTGAAACCGAACGCGCGGCATGTCCGACCTCGGTCTCGCGGCGCAGCAAGATCGGCCGTTTTGCCGGGTCAGAGCTGGTGGCGTGCTGCAACGCCGCGCACATCTTGCGGGCGTGATTCGGGTCAACTCGGGAGTCCGACTCGAAGACGGTGAACAACACCGACGGGTAGTCGGTCTGCCCGGTCACGTTGTGGTAAGGCGAGTAGGACAGCAGCCAGCCGAGCTCTTCGGGATCGTCGGCGGTGCCGTACTCGTCGTTCCAGGTGCGGCCCAGCAGGAACTGCTCGTAGCGGACCATGTCCAGCAGCGGTGCCGAACACACCACCGCCCGGTAGAGCTCCGGGCGCTGCGTCAGCGCCGCGCCGACCAGCAGGCCGCCGTTGGAGCCGCCGGAGATCGCCAGCTGATCGGACGTCGTCCAGCCCTCGCCGATCAGGTGCTGCGCAGCGGCGTGGAAGTCGTCGAAGGTGTGCTGCTTCTGCTCGCGCATGCCCGCGAGGTGCCATTCCTCGCCCTCCTCGCCGCCGCCGCGCAACGACGGGAGCGCCCAGACGCCTCCGGCGGCGACCCATGCCAGGGCGGACGGTGTGTAGCCGGGCTCGCGGGACAGCGAGAAGCCGCCGTAACCGGTCATGAACGCCGGTCGCGGGCGGTCCGGTTCGGCCGTCGGGCTCAGCAGGAACATCCGCACCGGAGTGCCGTCCAGCGAGCGGTAGGTGACCTGCCGGGTGTGCACCGCGGGCAGTTCGGCGGTGCCCGGTGCCTGCCGGTCCAGCGCGGTCTGCCCGGTGCGGCGCGAGTAGGCGTGCACGCAGGGTGGGGTGGCGAAGTCGGTCCAGCCGATCCACAGCCGGTCCCGGTCGTGTTCGGTTGCCTCGTCCACAGTGTTCAGCGCGGTGACCTGGCCGGTGCCCGGCAGCGGCACCTCGGCGGTCTGCCGCCCGGTGGCGGGATCGTGCAGCGTCACTTCGGAGACCGCGTGCCGGGTCCGCAGCACGGCCAGTTGCGGATCACCGTCGCCGGAGTCGAACCAGCGCACGGCCTCCAGCACGGAGTCGGGTTCCTCGCTGATCAGCTCGGTCCAGTTGCTCGGTTCCGGTCGGGCGGGGTCGGCCACGCACAGCCGCCAGCGCGGGGCGTCCAACGTGGTCATCACGTACAGCCGACCATCGCGCTCCACCCATGCGCCCACCCGGTAGCCGTCCGAGGTGTCCACGATCTGCCGCAGGTTCGGCACCTCGGCAGCCTCGGTGAGGTCGGCGATCCACACCGAATCGCGCCGGGCGGTACCGGGACTGCCCTCGACCACCAGCCAGCGGCCGTCCCGCGAGACCCTGGTGCCGTAGTAGTACGTGTGGTCGAGGCCCTCGCCGTGCACCAGCAGGTCCTGATCGGGGTCGGTACCCACTCGGTGCCGCCACACCCGGCGGTGGAACTGCTGCTCGCCGTCTGGCACCAGTTCCGGGGCGAGTCGGCGGATGTAGAAGTACTCGTCCCCGCCGGGCAGCCAGGAGATCGTCGAGTAGCGGCACCGGTCGATCGGACCCTCGACCATCTCGCCGGTGGCGACGTCCATCACGTGCAGCAGCGACTCCTCGTCGCCACCGACGGAGATCTGGTACGCCAGCCGATCGCCCTCCAAGCTCGGCGACCAGCTGTCCAGCGTGGTCAGTCCGGACGGGTCCAGCTCGGTGACGTCCAGCAGCACCCGCTCGGTGCCGTCGGGTTCGCGCACGTAGAGCAGCGGGAACTCCTGGCCCGGCTCGCGTCGGGTGAAGAACGCCCGTCCGGCGCGCCAGGCGGGGGCGGACACCGAACCAGTCGACAGCAGGGATCGCATGCGCTCTTCGGCCGCGTCGCGGCCGGGCAGCGCGTCGAGCCAGGTCCGGGCGAGTTCGTCCTGGGCCGCCGACCACGCTTCGGTTCGCGGATCGGTCGGGTCCTCCAGCCACCGGTACGGGTCGGCCACCTGGTGGCCGTGCAGGTCTTCGACGAGGTCGTCGCGGTCGGTACCGGGGTAGTTCAGGTGCGCTGCTGGAACGTCGGTCACCTCCGCGACGATACGTGCCGCGCGCGGTCGTCAGGTGATCTTCGGTGATCGACTTCGGTCGCCGAACACGATTCACCCGGAATGATCATTATTGATTCACACCGGCGCGCGCTCGGGAATGACTGACCTGCGCCGCCGGGTTGGTCGTCAGGCCCGAGCGAGACGTGGTCCGAGGCCCCGCCACCGGCCCCGGCAAGGGCCGGACGAGGTGCGCGCTCTATCCTCGGCGTGGCGTGTCGAATCACACGTGCGTTCGGGCAGGGTTGTGTGTTCGACTATGCCCGACACCGGTGGAGGTGGTCGCGTGCCCGACCGACAACCGACCCGACAACCGGCGCTGAAGGCAGCCAGCCTGGCGTCGCGGGCCTCGTTGTGCCCACCAGGCCGCGCCGAGGTCGATCGGCCTCCCGGTCATGCTCCGTCCTGGCGCAAGCGGCGGGTCCTGCTGCTCAACACCACGTTCGAGCCGCTGACCGCGTTGCCGCTGCGCCGGGCGATCGTGCTGATCGTTTGCGGCAAGGCTGAAGTGGTGCACGGTGACTCGGCGGGCATGGTGCTGCATTCGGCTACCAGCAGTGTCGAGGTCCCATCCGTGATCAGGTTGAGCAACTTCGTGCGAGTGCCGTACCGGGGCCGGGTGCCGTTGACCCGAGCGGCTTTGATGCTTCGGGACAACTACCGGTGCGTGTACTGCGGCGCTCGCGCCGAAACAATAGATCATGTCGTGCCGCGCAGCCGGGGCGGCCCGCACACGTGGGAGAACTGCGTCGCCAGCTGCACCAAGTGCAACCACCGCAAGGCGGACAAGACGCTGAGCGAGTTGGGCTGGCGCCTACCGGTGGCACCGCACGCGCCGCGCGGGCGGCACTGGCGGTTGCTGGCGGGACTGTCCGAAACGGACCCGTTGTGGCTGCCGTACCTGGGTGAACCCGCGGCCTGAAGGTTTGGTTCGGGTGCTGGAAGAACGCCGCGGGGTGCGCCGGTCGGCAGCCTCGTCGCTGCCCGGCCGATCAACTGATCCGCACACCTCGCTGGCAGCTGATCCGCACACCCTGCCGAGCGCTGATGCGCACGCCGCGCTGAGCACTGATCCGCACGCCACGCTGGCTGCTGATCCGGACACCATGCTCGCGTCCGCTGATCCGGACACCGCGCTGGCCGCTGATGCGGACACCGCGGCTGATCCGCACACCCTGTCGACCACTGATCCGCACACCCTGTCGACCACTGATCCGCACACCCTGTCGACCACTGATCCGCACGCCGCGCTGGCCGCTGATCCGGACACCGCGGCTGATCCGCACGCCGCTGGAGATCCGGACGCCCTGTTCGCGTCCGCTGATCCGAACGCCGCGCTCGCTGCTGATGCGCACCCCGCGGCCCCGGCCGCTGATCCGGACTCCGTGTTCAAGCAGTGGCCGGTGAGTCGCCGGAAGAGTGAGGGCGCTGCTCTGAGTGGCGGTTTCGATGATCGACATTGTGTGCCTCCCGCATTCAATTGCCGCTTTGAACGCACGTGATCAAATATGCAAGACCCATACAGGTGAAAAACTATGATCAGGAAGGCCCGGGAACAAGCCGCCAAGTCGCCGCGTATTGCAACCGTCTGGTTGGACTCCATTCGGTCGCAATGGTTACTCTGAACGAGTTACCTTGAGTGATATATCGCACACTTGACTAGTCACCGTACGTAGTTTCGTGGGGTTTTTGATCGGTTCCCACCAGCAGAAACCACGTCGGGGGCGCCCCGAGCCCGTCTTCGAGCCACTCGAACGTGACGTATCGGCGGGGCGCCGGATGTCGGTCACCAGTGCCGTTCGTGCGCCTGCTAGGTCCCGGCGCACGACGGAGAGGTCATCGGATACCGTACTCCCGTGACTGTCGTGGAGACTGTGCTCGCCTTGGCGGTGATCCCAGCGGCCATTTATGGCCTGATCGTGCTCATCGCGATGTGGCCCAGGCTCACCCGCCCGCGTTATCGCGCGGGACAGGAGTGGGACTTCGCGCCGGTGTTCTGGGTGGCCAATCCAGCGGGTCTGAACACCGCCGCACCGATGGCAGATGTGGACTCGGAGGTCGCGCCAGAGGATGCGCGGCCCAGCACGGCTCGGGGAGGCGCACGTGGCAGCTGGTGAGATCGCTGGGCGGTCCGCCGCAGACGCGCGGGAGCTGAGCGCCGGTGAAGCGATGATGGCCACCGGACGGCTGTCCATCGCGCGGCGCGTCGAGCCGGACCGGCCCCGGTTGCCGTTCAGCCCCGGCCAACTCGCTCGGCTCGACGAGGCGCTGACGTTGACCAGCCGCAGCACCGGGCTTGAGTTTGCGATCTACCTCGGCGACCTCGGTGAGGACACCCGCAAGCAAGCCGAGGAGCTGCACGCCAACCTCGGCCCGCGGGCCACCGAAGGCGTGCTGATCGCGGTTTCGCCCGGCCAGCGGAAGTTCGAGATCGTCACCGGTGACGAGGCGTACCGGCGGATCCCGGACCGCAGTTGCCAACTGGCCGCGATGAGCATGGTGGCGTCCTTCAAAGAGGGCGAACTGATCGCTGGCCTGGTCGGCGCCCTGCGGATGCTCGCCGACGCGGCCGGGAACAGCTACCAGGAATCCCGCGCCCAGCACTAGAGATTGTGCTTGTGGTCTTTTGCGTGGGGCGGACCGGCCACTTGGCGCGGTCACAGCAGGCCGAAGCTCTGGAAGTTCTGGAACATCTCGTAGGCCGACGACGTCGTGCCGACCGCGCCGGACTGCCTCGCCTGTTCGCCGTACTGCTGCTGGGCGCGCTGGCTGCTGAACACGATCACCGGGGTGTCCACGCCCAGATCGCGGAGTTCGCGCAGCAGCGCCAGTCCCGCGTCGGGTCGCCACCGGCCGTTCTCCTTGCGGCCCATGTCCTCCACGATCAGCCGGTACGGACGCTGCGACAGTTCCGCCAACGCCTCATCGGTGGTCGACACCATGGCGACCCGCACACCGTTGTCCCGGAGCTGCTCGGCCAAGATCGCGTGCGCTTCCGGCTTCTCCGCGACCCACAGCACCGCGGACGGCTCCGAGCCGACCGGCGCCTGCACCGGAGGCAGTTCGCCTTCGCCGTCACCGGAGATGTCGGGCACGTCGGGCAGCGCGGTTACCGGCATCGGCGGCGAGGCTTCCAGTGCTGCGGCGCCGACCCGGTCGCGGTCCTCCAACTGCCTGCTGAGCAGGCTCAGCTGCCGCTGGAGGTCCTGGATCATCTCGTTCTGCTGGTCGTTTAGCTCGTGCATGGTCAGCCGCTGGCCGCCGATCTCGAACTCCAGCTCCCGCCGCTCGGCGGTGCGCAGCACGCGCCCGATGGCGCGCCGGAACACGAAGATCGCCATCAGGGCGATCAACGGCCACAGCAGCTGGGCGATCGAAGAGATCAACTGAGGCATCGACGCTCCCACCCTCACGCCGCACAGATCACCAGCAGCTTACGCGCCGTGCCCGACCGAGCACGAAACGTGTTTGCGGGGTGTTTCGCGATGAGTGAAGGGCACCTTTGACCGAGCAAGCCGGTCGAAGGTGCCCTTCACTCATCACCCTTGCGGGTTAGGAGCGGTCGAACTCGCGGGCCGCGAGCGCGCGGACGATGCCCGCGCGGCCTTCGGAGACCAGGCGGCGCAGCGCCGACGCGTGTTCGTCGGCCAACCAGGAGTCCGCTGCGGCGACCGTGTCGTCGGCGACCGCCCACGACGGGAACAGTCCGATCACCGTCGGCTGGGCCCGCTCACTGGAGCGGCGCTGCCAGACCTCGTCGATCTCCTCGAAGTAGCGCTGCACGTACGACGTGAGCAGCTCGCGCTGGGACGGGTGCTGGAAGCCCGCGATGATCGCGTCGCTGACCGCGTTCGGCAGCTGGTCGTCGTGCACCGCCCGCTGCCACGCCTTCTCCTTGGACTGCGGCGTCGGGATCAGCGCCCGAGCCCGCTCCGCGCGCCGTCGGCCGGTCGCGGTCTGGTCCTTCTCCAGCTCGGCGTCGATCTCGGACTCAGCGGCCGCGCCGTGCGCGACCAGCGCCTGCAGCAGCTGCCAGCGCAGGTCGGTGTCGACGGCCAGCCCGGCCAGCGGCGCCGAGCCGTCCAGCCAGCCGCGCAACTCGGCGATCTGGTCCCCGGAGAGCACCGAACCAGCCAGCGAGTTGACGAACGCGAGCTGGTGGTCCGAACCCGGTTCGGCGTTGCGGGCGAGCTCGAACAGCCGCTCGGTGAACCGCCGCCAGCCCTCGTCCTGCCAGGAGGGGTCCACATAGGAGGCGAGCGCGGTCTGGGTTTGCAGCAGCACTCGCTGCACCACACCGATCTGGCTCTCGGCGCCGATTCCGCCGTCGGCGGAGGCACCCAGCACCAGGGTCACGAAGTCGCGGGCCTTGAGCTCCGCCTCGCGGGTCATCTCCCAGGCGGTCGACCAGCACAGCGCGCGCGGCAGCGACTCGGCGATGTCGCCGATCCGGTCGATCAGCGTGGCCAGCGACTCGGCGTCGAAGCGCAGCGAGCAGTAGGTCAAGTCATCGTCGTTGACCAGGACCAGCTTGCCGCGGTGCACGCCGATCAGGTCGGCCACCTCGGTGCGTTCGCCGGTGACGTCGAGTTCCACGCGGTGCCTGCGCACCAGCTTGCCGCCCTCGTCGTCGTAGATGCCGATCGCCAGCCGGTGCGTGCGCAGCTCGCCCGCACCCGGCCGGGCGCCGTTCTGCACCACCGAGAAGGAGGTGAACCGGCCCTCGTCATCGGTGGTGAACCGCGGTCGCAGCATGTTCAGGCCGGTGGTCTCCAACCACTGCTCGCTCCACCACGACAGGTCGCGGCCGGATGCCTCCTCCAGCGCGCGCAGCAGGTCGTCGAGGGTGGCGTTGGCCCAGGCGTGCCGGTTGAAGTAGATCCGCAGCCCGGCCAGGAAGTTCTCCAGGCCCACGTAGGCGACCAGCTGCTTGAGCACCGAGGCGCCCTTGGCGTAGGTGATGCCGTCGAAGTTGACCTCGACGGCCTGCAGGTCCGGGATGTCCGCGGCCACCGGGTGGGTGGAGGGCAACTGGTCCTGCCGGTACGCCCACGACTTCTCCACGCTGGCGAACGTCGTCCACGCGTGGTCGTACTGGGTGGCGCCGACCTGCGCGAGCACGCTGGCCCAGGTGGCGAACGACTCGTTGAGCCACAGGTCGTCCCACCAGCGCATGGTCACCAGGTCGCCGAACCACATGTGCGCCATCTCGTGCAGCACCGTCTCGCAGCGCCGCTCGTAGAGGTAGCTGGTGACCTTCGACCGGAAGACGTAGTCCTCCAGGAAGGTCACGCAGCCAGCGTTCTCCATCGCGCCGGCGTTGAACTCCGGCACGAAGCACTGGTCGTACTTGCCGAACGGGTAGGGGACCCCGAACGCCTTGTGGTAGAAGCTGAAACCCTGCTTGGTCTCGGTGAACAGCCGCTCCGCGTCGAGGTGCTCGGCCAGCGAGGCGCGGCAGTAGATGCCCAGCGGGATCTCGCCCTGCCCGTCCTCGCCGGGGAAGACGTCGCGCCACTCGGCGTACGGCCCGGCGACCAGCGCGACCAGGTAGGTCGACATCCGCTCGCTGGTGGCGAACTCGTGCCGGTTGCCGCCATCCGTTCGGGCGGTGACCTCGGCGGTGGCGTTGGAGATCACCTTCCAGTCGGCGGGCGCGTCCACCGTGATCTGGTAGGTGGCCTTCAGGTCGGGCTGGTCGAAGCAGGTGAACATCCGCTTGGCATCGGCGGTCTCGAACTGGCTGTAGAGGTAGACGCCGCCGTCCACCGGGTCGATGAAGCGGTGCAGGCCCTCGCCGGTGTTCGTGTACGCGCAGTCGGCGCGCACCACGAGCTCGTTCTCGGCGGCCAGGTTCGGCAGCCGGATGCCGGTGGACTCGTCGTAGTCGGAGAGGTCCAGTTCGACACCGTTGAGCACGGCGCTGTGCACCCGGTCGGCCACCAGGTCGATCCAGCTGTCGGCACCCGCCTTATTGCTGCGGAACCGCACCGCGGTGGTGGAACCGAACGTCTCGACATCCGGCCCACCCGCACCGGCGGAGAGATCCAGGTCGATCACGTACGACTGGACCTCCAGCAACGCAGCACGCTGCTCGGCCTGGTCGCGGGTGAGGTTCGGCGGGGCCACGGATCACCTCGTTGTTGTTCGTCGGGGACTGGTCGGGCCAGGGACCGGGCGGGCACCTGGCGCAAGGCATCAAATCACGTCCGCGTGCGGGCGCGCCGCCGGGCAGGTCCGGCTTCGTCGTCGGCGTGTCGGGTCGGTGGGAAGACAATCGGCTCTACCGGGGTTGGTACCCATGACGGCGCGTGCCCGAACGCGCCTGCGATCGGACTTTTCGAACACCGGAGGCGTCATGGGCGGAAACTTCGCGCGCCGCGCCCGTGCAGGCCGACCGGTCGTGGGTGTCGCGCAACTACTGGAGGCTTGATGAGCACCGCTGCCCGACCCAGGGTCGACTTCTACTTCGACCCGGTGTGCCCGTTCGCGTGGGTGTCCTCGCGCTGGATCCTGGAGGTCGCCAAGGTCCGCGACATCGACCTGCACTTCAGGGTGATGAGCCTGGCGGTGTTGAACGAGGGCCGCGACCTGCCCGAGCAGTACCTGGAGCTGATGGTCAAGGCGTGGGGTCCGGTGCGGGTGGCCATCGCCGCCGCCAAGCACCACGGCGAGGAGGTCCTGGAGCCGCTGTACACCGCGATGGGCACCCGGCTGCACAACCAGGGCAACAAGGACTTCGAGCAGGTGATCGCCGAGTCGCTGGACGAGGTGGGCCTGCCCGCGTCGCTGGCCGAAGCGGCGGGCAGCGCGGAGTACGACGAGGAGCTGCGGGCGAGCCACCACGCGGGCATGGACCCGGTCGGCGACGAGGTCGGCACGCCGACCATCCACGTCGACGGGGTGGCGTTCTTCGGGCCGGTGATCACCCGCATCCCGCGCGGCGAGGAGGCAGCGACGATGTTCGACGGTGCGCTGGCGCTGGCGCGCTTCCCGTACTTCTTCGAGCTCAAGCGCACCCGCACCGAGTCACCCCAGTACGACTGACCGGCAGTAGCCGCGAGTGCGCAACCGGGTTGGAGCCACTTCGTCCCCCACACGGTGCGGACGAATGAGGTGAGGGGCACCCTTCACCAACTTACTTGGTAAAGGGTGCCCCTCACCTCTCACCTGAACGGGGTCGTGAGTGCGTAACCGGGTTGGAATCCGGTTGTGCACTCACGACTACGATCGGCGGTGTGATCCGCGTGCGCGACCTGCACCCTTGGCCGTCGACCGAGGCCGAAGCCGTTGCGATCCAAGAACAACTGCGTCCACTGGTGCGCTTCGACGGGGAGCCCGCGGGGGTGCGCACGGCCGCCGGACTCGACGTCGCGTACCGGGAGGGCTCGGACCAGTTGGTCGCCGCGGTGACCGTGCTCGACGTGGCGACGCTGTCCGTTCTGGACAGTTCGGTCGTGCACGGGAAGGCGGAATTTCCTTATGTCCCAGGGCTGTTCGCGTTCCGCGAAGCTCCGTCGCTGCTGCGGGCGCTGTCGGAGTTGTCGGTCGAACCGGACGTCCTGGTCTGCGACGGGCAGGGCCTGGCGCATCCCCGGCGCTTCGGCCTCGCCTGCCACCTCGGCGTGCTGACTGACATCCCGAGCATCGGTGTCGGCAAGACCGCGATGGGCCGCTACGAGCCGCCAGGCGAGGAGCGGGGCGCGTGGTCACCGCTGCGGTTCGACGACGAGGTCGTCGGCCGGGCCCTGCGCACGCAGGCGGGGGTGAAGCCGGTGTTCGTCTCCGTGGGCCACCACTTCACCCTCGACGGAGCCTGCAACCTGGTGCTGCGCCTGGCCCCGAAGTACCGCCTCCCGGAGACGACCCGAACGGCGGACAGCTTGGGCCGTCGATCGGTATGAACGCCGACGTTCGCCCTCGGTGTGGTGACTACTGCGGTTCACCGGTCTTTCGGGGCGCCTTGCCGGTGTAGTCTTCGATCAGATCGCCAGATTCGTCCCATCGCTGGCGTTTCAGCAGATCCCCGAGATCGTTGAATTCTTCGTACCTGGCGAGCTGCCCGGTCGGGTACCACTCACGCCATTCACCAACGGCCTGCCCGTGATCGCACTGCCCTTCCAATTGTTTGGTCCCGTCGGTGAACCACTCGAACTGCGGGCCGTGTTCGATTCCGTTTTCGTAGTTCGTCAGCTCGATCATGGTCCCATCGGGACCGAAGTCGACGATCTCGCCGGTGAAGGGCATTCCCCGGTACGAAGTGATCATGCGATCGTCCATGGAGGTTTCCGCTCTATTGACGCGCATCTCACTCACCCGGGTCCTCGCCGTCTGTTCGCAGGCCGCCATCGTTCTCAATTGAATGCTTGCTGTCAGTGTAGCGGTAGTCGTACGGGTTGTAGGAGAAGCGTCCGGTGTAGCTGGGCACCCCGCGGAGCATGGTGTCGCAGTTCGCGCACGCCGCTGCTTCGTTGCCGATGGACATGTTGCCGCCGTTCTTGATCCAGCGCGGATCGAACCGCAACTCGTCGAGGGTGGCCCTGGTCACCGGCTCCCCGCTGCGCTCGCGCGCCCACAGCAGTTCATTGATGGCCTTCACCTCGGCATGTCTCAGGGGCTTGTCGAAGTGCGGTTTTCCGTCGAGCACGGTGTCGTTGCCATCGCGGTCCTTGACGACCGTGGTCTCGGATTCCATCACCGGGTATTGCCAACGGCCCAGGGCCTCGTGATTCTCGCGGAGAAGCGGGTGGAGGTTGTCGGTCTTCAGCAAGTCGTTCGGACGCCCGTTGACGCCTTCGGTGATCATTCCTGTGCGGAGGTCGATAGCGACGGCCGAGCAGGGGCCTTCTTTTTTGCCGGTTCCCGGCGCGATAGATTCCGATCGCTCCTGCGAAAGGTTCTGGATGTAATCCCGAACGGGAACGAAATTACCGTCCTTGTCCTTGACGTGGGTGATGAGCTCATCGCCGTTGCGTCTGACCCGGTCCTCCGGCAAGTTCTCAACGAGCGAGCCTCGCGTCCGGTCGGAAGGACCGTTCTGCGAAAATTCCGGGGTTTCCCCTGGATCCGTTATCGGGGTGTCGGAGAAGTCGATCGGGTTGTCGGAGAATTCATCGGCAGCCGGTGGCTTGTACTGCGTCGGATCCTCATTATCCTGATCATCAGCCGTCTCATCGGATGCGTTCTGGTCGTTGTCCGACGGTTCGTCGCCCGGCTTCTCATCCGACTTCGAGTCCGTGACGTCCTGTTGGTCACTGGTCGCGGGATCGTGCTCGGGCGGCTTCGGCGAGCCTTCCTGCGTGATCTCGAACCGGCCAGGGCTGGTTTCGCGGATGGCGGGCAGCTGGTTCCCGGCCGCGTCCGCCTGGTAGACGTCCCGGCGCCGCCACACGCCGTTGGCGTCCGGGCCGTTGTAGTAGCGGTTGCGGTAATCGGGGTCCTGGATGCGGTCCTCGATCCGTTCCTTGAAGTCCGGATGTCCCGGGGTCTCGATGCCGAGTTCCTCGCCCCGCGGCGGATTTCCCCGAGCCTCGGCGTCGTCGGGCTGGCTTCCCGGGTCTTGGCCGTCACGGGTCGGGTGGAAGCCGTCGTTGCTGGCTGGGGTGGTGGTGCCGTCGGGGTTGTGGGTGTCCCAGCCTCCGTTCGGGGGCCAGCCCGGACGGCCGTCGGGGCCCATGTCACTGGCGAAGACGCGGCCGTTGCCGTCGGTCCAGGCCAGGCCGCGTGGTGCGGTGACTGGGACGCCGAGTTCGTTGGACAGGTCTCGGGCGAGGCCGCTGGTGCCCGCGTCGCAGGACAGCAGGCGGATCGGTTTGCCGTCCCAGTTCGGGTCGTTGCGGAGCATGTCGGCGAATTCCTTCGCGGTGAAGGTGTGGTCGCCGATGCGGACTCGTCCGTCGGGCAGCGCGTGCACGTCCACGGTGTGGTGCACACCGTCGTCGGGCACGCGCTGCGCGAGGTCGCGCATGTTGGGGTCGGTGTGGAAGGACGAGCCGCCTGGTGTGTTGTCGCGTTGGGCTGCCGCGTCGTCGATCTGCTGCTGGCGTTCCGGAGTTCCGGGGTCCGCGTCGCCGTCGTCGTGGTGCCGCGGGTCGGAGTCCGGGGTGGCGTCGGGGCGCTGGTCGGGCCCGGAGTCCTTCGGGTGCGTCGGGTCCGAGCCGTCGGGCTGCGAGCCCGAACCGTCGCGGCGACCGTCCGGGCCGGTGCCTTCTGGCCGTGCGCCCTGCGGTGTCGGCTGGCCGTTCGGCCGCTGATCCGCACCAGGGCGCGACGGTCCGTCGGGTCGCTGTGTGCCGTCTGGACGCGTTGTTCCGTCAGGGCGCGAACTGCTGTCCGGACGCGGTGAACTTCCATCCGGTCGCGCGGGAGGACCGTCGGGACGAGGTGGTGTTGCGTCGGGCCGTGGCATTGCGCCGTCGGGGCGCTGGTGCATCGGTCCGGGACGGGAGCCTGGCCCTTGCGGGGTCGAATCCTGCGGGCGCATCGGACCGCCGTCGGGGGTGCGCTGGTGCGGCACGCCCGGTCGGACGGGGCCGTCCGGGCCGCCGTGCGGTCGCATCGGCGTGTCGGATGGCGCTGGCCCGCGCGCTGCTGCGCTGGTCGGCCGGTCCGGTGTTCGAGGCCCGTCCGAGCGCGGAGGACCGCTCGGACGCCCGGTGTCCGGGCGTGGTCCGGCGTCGCCGCCCATCGGGCGACCCGCCGCGCCGGGGGAGCCCGAAGTACCGGTCCATCCGCCGCCAGCGCCAGGGCGGCCCGCACCGCCACCGGCAGACGGCGCTCCACCTGCGCCAGCACCAGGCGCACCGGCCATCCCACCAGCCATGCCACCGCCACCTGCGGCGGCGGGCTGGTCGGCTCGCGGTGCGTTGGACGTGGGCATCGGCCCGGCCACGCCCGGTGCCGCGGCTGCTGCCGGAGCGTCCACATTGGATGCCGCAGCGGTGCTGGCCGGAGTGTTCGGAGAACGGTCGGCGCCACCACCGGAGCTCGGCACCCCGCCGCCCGCACCGCCACCGTGCGGTACAGCACCGCCACCACCGGCCGCTGCGCCACCGGAGGAAGGGTCTTGCGAGCCGCCTCCGGACGGCGCGTGGCCACCGCCACCGCCGGAGGACGAGTCCGCACCGCCACCGCCGGACGATGCATGGCTGGCACCGCCGGAGGAGCCACCGGAGTCCGATGGACCGGGGTCGCCCGCGGACGAGCTGCGTGCCGATGCACCCGAGTCGGCTTGCGAACCGCCTCCGTCACCGGACGAATGCGACGAGCTGGGGGAGTCCACATGGGACGGACCAGATCCCGAGCCGCCGGACGAACTCGGCGAGTCGGACGAACTCGCCGACATCGTCTCCGGTCGCGACGAACCGCCGCCACCGGAGGACGAGCCGGAATCCCCCGCCGCCGAACGGGATTCGCCGCCCCCGGAGGACGGGCTATCCCCGGATGCGCTGTGCGACGACCCGCCGGAACCGCTGGACGAGTCACCGCCGGAGTCTCCGCTGGAGCGGGTGGAAGCACCGCTGTCCCCGCCGCTTGAGCCTCCTGAACCCGAGCCGGAGTCGCCATCGGAGCTCGAACCGGATCCGCCACCGGAGCCACTGCCCGAACCGGAGCCGGAGTCGCCAGCAGAGCCCGAACCGGATGCGGCGCCGCCGGAGCCACCGTCAGAACCGGAGCCGGAGGCCGCACCGCCCCCGTCAGCGCCGCTCGAACCGGAGCCAGAGCTCGCGCCGCCCCCGCCGGAGTCCGATCCGCCCCCACCGTCGGAACCGGAGCCGGACGCCGCGCCGCCGCCAGCCCCGTCGCCGGAGCCGCCGGCGCCACTGGTGTCGGGAACGTCGACGTCGCCCGCGCCCCCGAGTGCTTCGCCTCCGGCGCCCATTCCGGCTCCAGTAACGCCGCCGGACATCGCGCCGGTGCCGACGTCGCCCCAGTCGACCTTGCCTTCGGTGATCAGCTGCTCAGCGACACTGCCGACCGCGCCTTCGGCGGCGCCGAGGGCCCCCTCCTTCACCGCCGTCTTGCCGAGCGCCGCTGCGGCGCTCTCCGCGGCCTCACCGGCCGCGTCACCAGCGGCCTCGCCCGCCGCGCGACCGGCCGCCCGGCCCGCCGCGCCGCCTGCGGCGTCCCCGGCGGCATCTCCGACGGCGTCCCCGGCCTGCTTGCCGAATGCTTTGCCCGCGCCTTCGAAAACGCCACCGACCGCACCGCCGATGGCACCGCTGATGGCCGCGTCCTTGAACTTCCCGCCGTCGAAGCCGTCCCGCTCGCCCGAGGCGATCTGCACGCCCTGCACAGCGAACTCGATCGCGACCGAGGTGGCGATCTCGATGGCGACGTTCTTCACGATGGCTATCACGAGCTGCTTGAAGATCTGCAGCACGACGGTCCGCGTGACGGCTTGGGCTGCGGCGATGCCAGCCGTCGAGGCGCCGAAGGTGAACGGTCCGGCGGCGATCATCGCGGCGATCTGGATGGCCAGCGCGATCAGTGACGCGATGATCGTCAGCTTCGTGTGCTCGACGTCGAGTGCGGCGTCGTCGCAGCTCTTGGCGAGCTTTTCGCACGCTTCCTTGAGTTTCGGCAGCGCGGCCTCGCCGCCGTCGCCGATGTCCTGCCACAGCTTGGCGAAGGCGTCGGCGGTCTCGCCCTCCATCGCGCCTTTCGCCTGCTCCGCGCCGCGGTTGGCGGCGGACTTGACGTTTTCGATCCCGTCGGCGGCGGCGCGCCACGCATCGGCCATCCGGCGCATCGCGTCTTCGTCGCCTTCCGGCCAGGACTCACCGACGACGATGGGCAATAACCACTTGACCTCGTCGGGCATTTCGATGCTCACGAAAAGTCAACTCCTACGAGGGCATGTTCGAGCCGGACTTGCCGATGTCGGCAGCGGATTTCGCATCCCCGGACTCGGTGTCGTCGGCGGTGGCCTTGAGGTTGTCATCGATGTCACCAAGCGCCTTGACGACCTTCTTGAGGCTGTCCAGCACGCTGTCCCGACCCTTGGTGTAGTCCTTGGCGAAGTTCTGCCCGGCCTCGTCGTTGCCCCAGCACTCGCCCTCGCCGTCCAAAGCGGACTTCAGGGTCTGCATGACCTTGTCCAGGTCGTCACCGGAGTCGCCGACCTTCTTGCCACCCGAGCGGATTTCCTCGGGCTCCATCCGCATCTTGCCGCTCATCGCCTACCCCCACGGCGGTTGGTTCCATCCCAGTCCCAGTCGTCCCACTCGTCGTCGGACGACGGGCGGTTGCGGACCTGCGGCGGGCCCTGTCGACCCGTTGGCGCGGCCGTCTCGTCGCTGCGCCGCTGCGCGCGCTCGGCGGCCGGGTCCGGGGGCTCGACCAGCGGCCCGCTCCGGAGGAGACCCTGCAGGGAGGGGATGCCCGGGATCTCGGGGACGTTGGAGGTGTCGGCCATCGGCGCGAATTCGCTCTGCAGCGTGCGCTGCGCGGTTCCGGCGGCCTCCCGGAGGACGCTGGTGATGGTCCGCGCGAGCTTGTCGGGCGTGGTGCGCTCGAACGCTTTCGACGACAGTTGCAGATCCTGCACCGTCCCGGTCGCATCCACCCGAACGGTCACCATGCCGTCGTCGGAGGCCACCTCGTAGGTCTGCTGCGCGGCCTCGGCCTGTTTCTGCTGGATTTCAGCGGTCCGCCGACGCAGATCCGAAAGCATGCTGTCGATCTGGTCGCGAAGCGCGGCGTTGCGCGAGGCAAGATCCTCACGGCCAACCCCGTAGTCATCCCGTCCGGACATGATCGCCTTCCACCCGTCGCTGCTCGTCGAACCGATGGCGCTGCGGAGCCAGCCATCCGGGGCAACCACCCGGTGACCAGTCGCAAGCACTCTTGATGCCGCCCTTACGAGAATGACGTTCGCATTGACGCAGCGGTGCCCTGGGGTGGTGGAATTAGGCCGAATGGCCTAGCAATACAGGCTGTTTGGCTGTAGATCAGATGTGGGATCCTCGATGTTGACGCACCCATGGGTGCTCGCTGGATTTTGGGCGATCGCGGAGTGCGTGGCCCATTACTCGCCGTATCTCGCGAAGTTCGCGTACTCGCCCAGTGCGTCCTCGATCCAGCCCCGGCTGACCCAGTTGCCGCCTTGGTCGACGTCGCCTTCGTATTCGATCTCGAAATAGCTCGAGTCGTGTCCTTCGATAGCGACCCGTCTGTTCTGGCTGTACATGAATATGGACGCGCTGGCGTGCAGATGGCCTTCGATCGGCTCCATGCCGAGAATGCCCTCCCAGCACAGCCCGAACCCGTCTTGCTTTGGCGGCCTGCTTCTGATCATGCAGGAGAAGGTTTTGTCATCCGGGAAGGATCGATCGACGACCTCCACGGGTTCAGACTGACTTCCGCAACGTGTCAACGCCGTGCTGCTCGATCGGTTGCAACAGCAGCGCGAAGGGCTGGCACAGGGTTCCGCAGGCGTCGTTGTTCATCGTCACCTGCGAGGCGTCCACGGCGACGTTCAGCTGGTCCACCAGGTCCGGGTGGCGCCGAGTGGGTCGCTGCTGCGGCGGGGGCTGCCGCCGCTGCGGCTGCTCGTGGTCGTCCTCGACGCCGAATTGCATCTCCTGCACACCAGAACCGCGCTGC
This sequence comes from Saccharopolyspora soli, assembly GCF_022678645.1. Classification (GTDB taxonomy): domain Bacteria; phylum Actinomycetota; class Actinomycetes; order Mycobacteriales; family Pseudonocardiaceae; genus Saccharopolyspora; species Saccharopolyspora soli. The sequence goes on from NZ_JALBWV010000002.1 coordinate 179,117, forward strand.
TGTTGAGCGTCCTCGTCCTCCGGTGGCAGTGGGAAGTTCTTGCGCGCCTCGGTCAGCACGTGCTGCGCGGCGGTGTCCTCCAGACCGACGGTGTCGGCCACCGTGCGCCGCATCAGATCCGGGATCTTCGCCCGCGCGGCCTGGACGGCACGCGTGATCTCGGCGGCCAGCTCAGCCATCGGGCGGTTTCCCGCGTTCTCGGCCAACTGGAGGTTCTGCAGGATGCCGTTGGACCCGATGGTCACTTCGACGGCGCCGTCGCGCGACGATTCGATGACCGAGAGCTGTTCGATCTCCTGTTGCATCCGGCCGAATTTCTCCGCCTTTTCGGACGCCCGTTCCTGTCACTGCCGAACCATCCGCTCAGCAGCACCGATATCCGCACCGAAGCTCTCAGACACGCGTCCCCCTCCGGCAGTTCCCCCTGTTCCGGAAAAGGATGGCGGGTTCGAACCGAATTCGGAGCCACTTCGTTGCGCAAAACCAATGAAAGGAATAGCTCGCTGCGCTGAACGGACCAGCTGAAATTGCCGCGAAAAGGGCCTCTAGAGGGTTCGCGACAAGGCGGTGCGAAAAGTTTCGGTCGGGAAAGGCGATTGCCGCACGGATTGTTCCCAGGACAGCATGCCATCGCGGTGGCGGCGGCAAACAGCGGCCAGTTCGGCGAGTTCCGCTCGTTGGGCGCGGACGAAGTCCGGGGCGACTGGGCTGCCGTGACCAGCGACGACGGTGGTCGGATCGAGTGCCAGCAAGGCGTCCACCGTGGTTGGCCACTGCTGCGGGTGGGCGTCTTCGAAATCCGGGGGCGCACCTTGCTCGACGAGATCGCCCGCGAACACCACACCGGCATCGGGCACCGCGACGACCAGATCGTGATCGGTGTGCCCGAGCCCGAGGTACCGCAGCTGCGCGGTTCGGCCGCCCAGGTCGAGATCCGCCCGTTCGGACACCAGGTGGTCCGGCATAACCGGAACGGACGCGGCCAGCGCTGCCGCGGTGTCGTCGGCGCCTTCCTGGCGGTAATGCGCGACCCACCAGTCCCGCTGCTGGTCGGCGGTGCGCGCGAGGTGCGCCGGACAACGCTCGTGGGCCCAGACATCGGCGGGCAGGAACGCGTCGGTGCCGAAGCAGTGGTCGAAATGGCCGTGCGTGATCGCGACCTGCCAAGGCAGCGGGGTGACCTGGCGGACCGCTCCGGCCAGCTCCGCGCCCTGCACGTGATCACCGCGCGTGTCGATCACCAGCGCGGACTCGGCGCCGACCACGAGCCCGACCGAGAGATCCAACTCGGCATACCGCCGCACGAAGACCCCAGCTCCGACTTCCGACCAGCTCAACGAGCCTCCAGGACGCCGCCGCGCAGCACCGGCACGGTGCGGCTGCTGTTCACCTCGGCGGCCAGCGCGACATCGTGCGCGAAGCCCAGCTCCGCGAGTTCGCGCCCGGACGCGCAGTCCGCGAGCAGCCCGCCGATGTTCTCCGACACGGCTCGGAACGCGGCTGCCGCCAGCTCGGCTTCGGGCGAACGGCGCCCTGGCAAGGCGGAGATGATCGCGCCCGCGCCGAGGAAGTCCTCGATCGCCGGTCGCAACTCGTCGTCCCGGCGTTCCCCAGCGGCCACCACCCCGATCGGCCCTCCGGAGCGCACCGCCGCGTTTGCCACTGCTGCGGAGTTGCGGAGACAACCGGCGAACACCGTGGCCCCTGAGCCGGACGCCTCGGCGCACAGCGTCGCGCCGTTCGGCGATGGCAGGCCCAGCAGCACGTCCGGGGTCAGCGTGCGCAACGACGACGGGCTCAAGGACCACCGGTCCCGGCTGCGCGGCTGCGCGAGCACGACGCCCTCGGGCACTGAGCTCTCCCGCCAGCGCATCGGCAGCACCCGCGCGCCGGTGGTCGTTGCGACGTCGGCAGCGGTGGTGAAGGACAGCACGTCGACGACCACCAGCACCGCGCAATGCGCCAAAGCACGCAGACCGGGCAGTCCCCAGTCGGTGTGCACATCGATGTTCACGCTGGTCACAGCGGGAAGCGTAACCAGGGTGTGCGGGGTCGGTGGGGGGTTTGGCAAACTGCCCGCGTGCGTGTCTACATCGGCTCCGACCATGCGGGCTTCGAGCTCAAGAACCACCTCGTGAAGTGGCTGACCGACCACGGGTACGAGGTGACCGACATCGGCCCGGCGGTTTACGACGCCCAGGACGACTACCCGCCGTTCTGCATCGAGACCTCCCGCCGCGTCGTCGCCGACGAGGGCAGCCTCGGGCTGGTCCTCGGCGGCTCCGGCAACGGCGAGCAGATCGCCGCGAACAAGGTCCCCGGCGCGCGCGCCGCGCTGGCCTGGAGCGTCGAGACCGCGAAGCTCGCCCGGCAGCACAACAACGCGCTGCTGGCTGGCATCGGCGCCCGGATGCATACCGCTGACGAAGCGGAGCAGATCGTCGAGGCATTCCTGACCACGGAGTTCGAGGGCGGTCGGCACCAGCGCCGGATCGACCTGCTCACCGATTACGAGAAGACCGGCCAGCCTCCGGCGCTGCCCGGCAACTGACCATGACACCCGCACGCCCGGCCGCGGCACTGCTGACTCCGCTGGTGGCGTTGGCGGGAACCGCGGTCGGCGTGCTGGTGCTGTACTTCGGACAGCGCGCGCTCGCGCCCGTCCTCGTTGGTGGCCCCGGCGCGGTCTGCGCCGCACCGGACTGCATTCTCGGCGTGGGTGTGTGGCTGATCGTGGGTGGCATCATCGCGCTGTGCGTTTCGCTGATCGCCGGGGCAGTGTTCCGGCACCCGGATCGACCACTCCGACGCGGCCTGTTCGTCGCGCTGTGGTGTGTGCTGGCGTACCTCGTCGAGTCGATCGTGCTGTGGATCCTCGCTTGACGCGGACGGATTGTTGACATGCCTGAAGGCCACACGCTGCACCGACTCGCCGGGTTGCACGGCGAACTCTTCGCCGGTTCGAAGGTCCGGGTGCACAGCCCGCAAGGCCGGTTCGCCACGAGCGCTTCGCTGCTGGACGGCTCGGTTTTCGAGCGGGCCGAAGCGCACGGCAAGCACCTTTTCCACCACTACGGACCGGATCGGGTCGTGCACGTGCACCTGGGGTTGTACGGGACGTTCACCGAGTTCGAGCTCCCGCTGGCCGAACCGCGCGGCCAGGTGCGGATGCGCGTCATCGGCCGTACACATTGGACGGACTTGCGCGGACCGACCGCCTGCGAACTGCTGACCGGCGAGGAAGTCGCCGCGCTGCGCGGACGGCTGGGGCCGGATCCGCTGCGCTCGGACGCCGACCCCGAACAAGCCTGGCAGCGGATCTCGCGCTCCCGCACCAGCATCGCCGCGTTGCTGATGGACCAGAAGGTGCTAGCCGGGGTCGGCAACGTCTACCGGGCCGAAGTGCTGTTCCGGCAAGGCATCGCGCCCGGCACGCCCGGCCGGGAGCTCGGGCGGGCGCGGTGGGAATCGATCTGGGCCGACCTCGTCGCGCTGATGACCGACGGGGTGCGCGTCGGCCGCATCGACGCGGTGCGACCCGAGCACCTGCCGGAGGTCACCGGTCGTGCGCCGCGGCAGGACCGGCACGGCGGCGAGGTCTACGTCTACCGGCGTGCCGGGATGCCTTGCCTGGTGTGCACGACGCCGGTGGCCATCGCGGATCTGGCCGGTCGCAAGCTCTACTGGTGCCCGACCTGCCAGCCGGAGTAGCGCGGGGTCGTGCGTGGTTGTGGTCGCTCCAGCAGCCACAACCACTCACGACCGCGGTCAGAAGCCGCCCATGTCGAATCCGCCGCCGAGATCTCCGTCGAAGCCCGGATCGAAGTCCTGGTCGCCGCCGTTGAAGTCCTGGTCGCCGCCGTCCGCGCCCGCGCCGTCCTGGAAGCCCTCCGCGTAGGCCGCCTCCGCCGGGATCCCGGCCATACCACCGAACAGGGCGCCCATCAGCACGAACGAGCCCACGCCCCAGGCGCCCGCGACCAGCGCGGGCTTCCACCACGGTTCGCTGTACCAACCCTGCGGCACCGGCCGCCCGGCGACCGTGCCACCGGGGTAGTAGTGCGGGGTTTGCGAGCTCGGGTCCGGCGAGGCCACCTGCTGCTGACCGGCCACCTCGACCTCGCGGTACTCGGTGACCTTGCCCGCACCGCGCTGGCCGGTGAGGTCGGGCAGTTCCGGACCGGGATCCATGTCCATCGCGGTCCGCGCGGCGCGCACGTAGTACAGCCCCTCCAGGGCGGACTCCGTGGTCAGGCGGGCTTGCGCGGTCGTGGTCGCCTGTTCGAGCTGGGAGACCGCCGCGCCGTGCCGTTCCGCGGCGTCGGCGAGGGCCTGCTTGGCGGCCTCGTTGGTGCCGATCAGGTTGAGCACCTGGCCACCCAGCCGCTCCACCCAGCGCCGCGCTTCAGCTTTGGCGTCTTCGAGTTGTTTCTGCTGGTGCGCCACGGCCTTCTGGCGGGACCACCAGACCGCGGCGACGATCACCACGAGCGCGATCACGATGATGATGAGTGCGGTGGACACGCGTGCCTCCTGACCCAGCCGAACACCTCGATTTCGACAGTACCCGTCTGCGGTGCGGCGCAGGCGGGTCAGAAGCTCTCTTGGCAGTGCGGCGCGTGCTCGGTGGCGAAGGCGCGAGAGGCTTCGAGCAGCGCGCCGGGCGCGAGCTCGGCAACTCGCCCGGCGCGGGCCAACGCGGCCAGCGTGTTGCCGCCCAGGTACGCCGAGGCCAGGTCGGTCACGTCCAACCCGAGTTGACCGGGCTCGTCGGTGCGGGCGACGGTCGCGGGGCCATCCGCGTCGGCCGTCAGCCGCCAGCGGCCCGCGTTCCACGGGCAGAACCGATCGGAAACCTCCAGCACGACGTCCACCGGCGCGGCGTACCGGCGGGCCGCCAACGCGAGATCGAGTTCGATCAGGCGTACCCACAACCCGTCGCCTATCCGCCGGTCCGCCGCGCGCGGGTCGGCGAGCATGTGCACCACCGGCTCGTCGATCGCGGCCTTGGGCCAGCTCACCTCGGCGACCAGGTCGAAATCGAGCAGGTACCGCCACAGCGCGGCATAGGCACGCGGGGTCGAGGCGACGAGTTCCAGGACCCGAAGCTGGTAAGCGGGGCCGCGGGCGGTCCAGTTCGACTTGGGGCGGTAGATGACGTAGCCGTCGGGGTGCAGCGCGAACCTGGTCTTGCCGAAGTCACCGCGTTCGCCGCGGTCGTCGATCATCCGGAGCTGCCAGGAGCCGTCGGACCGGGACAGCCAACCGGTCCGGTTCGCGGCCACGGCCGGGTAGTGCCGGTGCACGAACTCCATCGCGGTTTCCTGGTCGACCTCGCGGATCCGCCGTTCATCGATATCGACAGTGGACGGAAAGGCGGCGCCGCGGGGCAGGGTCAGGTCGGCTTCGTAGCTGGCGAGGCCGTAGCCGAACCGGCCGTAGATGGCCCCTTCCGAGGCGAACAGCGCGGCGATCGGGGATCTGGCGTCGTGCAGTGCGTCGAGTTGGGCGCGCATCAGCGAAGTCAGCACACCGCGCCGCCGATGACCGGGCTTGACCCCGACGGCCGTGACGGCGGCGAGCGGGCTGTGCGTCGGGCCCGGCAGGGTGATCCCCATTTCGAGCCGCGCGGCGGTACCGATCATCTCCTCGCCGTCGAAGACCCCGATGGCCAGCGCCGGTTCGAAGACGTCGCGGTACCGCTGCATCGCGGGTTCCCGCCAGTCCTCCAGGAACGCATCCGAGAACACCGCGGAGAACGCGTCGTACTCGTCGGCCGAAAGGTTTCTCGTGATGAGGTCCGCCATACGACGTTCCTACCGCCCGCAAGCCGGGCATGCGACCTGTTTTCGGCGTTCGTCCGCATTGGACACGCTGAGAACCGCGGGCGGTTCGGCACGGGTACCTGCCGCTTGGCTTCGGCAAGTCGGCCGGGGGGAGTTGCCGATTTCGCGAGAAATCGTCAGAGGATCAGGGACCGAGGGGGACTTCGGCGACGGTCTCCCACTCGGAGCACGAGTGGTCCCTGTTCAGCTTGACCAGGGACAGCGACGAGATCTTGGCCGTGGTCGGCTCCACCGGGGTCGCGCTGAGCGTGGCGATGGCGAAGATCGCCGGTCCGTCGGTGGTGGAGTGCGCGAGGCTGACGTGCTTGTCGATGTCCTCGGGTTCTGGCGGCACCGCTGTTTCGCCGAGCGACTCGGCGGTCGCTTCCCGCACCGCGGTGCGGAGTTCGAGCACCGTCGACTGCGGCTCGGCGGGCAGCGACAACGACTCCGGCAGCACCACGGCGTGGTGGAAGGCCAGGGTGAGGGGCAGCACGGACGCCAGCCGAGCCCGCGCGGCGGTGAGCAGCGGCTCGATGCGCGATTCGTCGATCTCGTCGGTGAAACCGATCTCCTGCACCAGGATGTGCATCCATTCCAACGGGACGAGGTCGAAGCCGGGCAGGTCCCGCAACGCGTACTGGTAGTCGTTTACCAGCTTGCGCAGTCCAGGTTGGTCGGCCAGCGGCAGCAGCCACGCGTAGCCGGTGCGTCCGGCGTGCCAGCCCGTGCGCCAGCGGGCGTGGTTGCGGACCTGCTCGGCGTGCGTTATCTCGGTCACCCTTCACATACTGCCCCGGCGGGTCCGGGAGTGGGGAGACCTTGACCTATCTCACGGTTTCCGACGGCTCGCGTTCACCCGGCTGTGACCCGCTGGTCGGTGCGTCGAGGCTGGCGGCCGCATCGGCGTCGCGCACCCGCATGGCCAGCAGGAAGCCCAGCCCGGCGAACACCACGGAGACCAGGAACGCCCCGTGGTAGGCGCCCAGTTGCACTTCGGCGAGCTGCCCCGGCACAGCCGGATCCACTGTGGACAAGCCGCGTTCGGTGAGCACGACCAGCACGGTCGCCACGATGGCGGTGCCCAGCGCGGTGGCGACCTGCCTGCTGACGTTGAACATCGAGCTGGCCTGCCCCATCGCGGCGCCGGAGATCCGCGCGAAAGTCGCGGTCTGCACCGGCGTCATCAGCAGCCCCATCGCCACGCCCTGCACCGCGAGCAACCCGACCAGGAACCACAGCGAGGTGTCGATGCCCTGCAGCAGCAGCCCGAACCCGATCACGATCTGCACGGCGAATCCGGCCAGGATCAGCCGCTTCGGCCCGACCCGGCCGTAAACCCGGCTGACCACCTGGGTGGTCAGCAGCATGGCGACGGCCTGCGGCATCAGCACGAGTCCGGCGTCCATCGGCGACACGCCGCGCAGGTTCTGCAGGTACAGCGGGATGAGGAATAGCACCCCGAACATCGCCCCGACCTGGAACAGCAGCAGCACGTTGCCGATGCCGAACAACCGGTCGGTCAGCAGCCGCAGGTCCAGCATCGGAGCGCGAACGGCAAGTTCCCGCCAGATCAACCCACCGATCAGCACCGCCGCGGCGACCAGGCTCAACCACACCTGCGACGCACCCCACCCGAGCTGAGCGCCCTGGTCCAAGCCGTAGAGCAGGGTCGCCAGGCCAGCCCCGGCGAGCACGAAGCCGGGCAGGTCGAACCGACCAGGATCGCTGCGCGCCTCTTCCTTGAGGAACAGCACGGTGAACAGCAGTGCGAGCGCGCCAACTGGAACGTTGATGAAGAAGATCCAACGCCAACTCGCGTACTCGACGAGAACGCCACCGAGCACCGGACCGAGCATGGGCGCGATGGTGACCGGAATGGACAGCACGGCCCCGGCCTTGGCCCGCTCGTTGGCCGGGAAAGCGCGGAACAGCATCGCCTGCCCAACCGGCACCAACATGCCGCCACCAACACCCTGCAAAACCCGAGCCCCCACCAACTGCCACATCTCGGTGGAAACCCCGCACAACACGGAGGCGAGCGTGAAAATCACCACGGCCAACTGGAAGGTCCGCTTGCTGCCGAACCGATCGGCGATCCAACCAGAAGAGGGGATGAAAACGGCAAGGCTGATCATGTACCCGGTGAGCACCCACTGCAGAGCAGCGGCGTCCACCCGGAACTCCCGCCCCAACGCGGCCAAAGCAACGTTGAGCACGGTGACATCCAAGATCTGCATGATCAAGGCCAGCACAAAAGTAATGCCAACCAACCACTTGTACTCCAGCCCCCGCACAAAACCCCCAAAAGATCAAGAACCCGAACCCCGACCCAACCCCCCAAGCCTGACCCAACGCCCCGACAAACCCAAAAACCTTTTCACCCCACAACCGCGAAGCAGCACCACGCACCTAGGACAGCCGCGAAGCGGCACCACACTCCAGCACCAGCCGAAACAGCCGCGAAGCAGCACCAATCCCCAGGCCAGCCGCGAAGCGGCACAACCCACCCGAGACCACCACGACAGCCGCGAAGCGGCACAACTCCCCAGGACAGCCGCGAAGCGGCACCAGAAGCTCGGAAAACGACGGTGCGGAAGAAGCTGGTGGCAACCCAGGCCGGGAACGCTCCAAAACGGAATGGAGCTGTCGAAAAGCAACCACCGCACCGTGGGGGTGTGGGGGGCTCGGCCCCCCACAGCAATGGCGAAGAGTAAAGGTCGGCGCCCTCCGCCGACACATGTATCCCAACTCGGAGCGGGCGACGGGAATCGAACCCGCGTAGCCAGTTTGGAAGACTGGGGCTCTACCATTGAGCTACGCCCGCGTGCAGTCCGCCTGCCCGTGGGCTTTGGCGACCTTGCGTGCCACAGCTTAGCGGGTCGCGATAGGCTCTTCGCAACGCACCCGGTGTTCCGGGTGTGCCGCACGTCGGACGGGGTGTGGCGCAGTTTGGTAGCGCACTCGCTTTGGGTGCGAGGGGTCGTGGGTTCAAATCCCGCCACCCCGACGTCGCGGCCGGTCGCTCGCCTTTGGCGGGCGGCCGGTTTTCGTTCGCGGGTCGGGTTGTCCGTTTTGGTGATGTGCGTCGCAGCGCTGGGTCGCGGACAGTAACGGTCGGCCGGAAGGGGCCGATTTCCCGTTCGTGCGCATTCGGGGTCAGGCCGGGTTCCGTGCTCAACTGCCTGCTGTGGTGGTGTGCGCGGTGCTGTGCGCTGTCACGGCTTTGTTGATCGGTGTGTCGTTGTGGCTTCCGGGGCCGCCCGCTTCGCCTGCTTGGGCACCGGCCGATGGCATCGCGACGGCGGTGACGCCTACTGACTTGGATTCCGCGGCGGAACTCGTAGGCCGTTGATCGTTTCGGCGATGAACGCGGTCGGTCGGATGGCCGCTTTGCCGCAGCTGCTGGGGCGTGGCGGGTCGAGTTCGCGTTGCCGCACCGCCACTTGCCAGCGGCGGCCGTCCTGGTGGGCGACCTCGATCCGGTCGGTTGCTTCGATGGTGACGCGCAGCGCGTCGACGAGGTACTCACCGATGTGTTCGCGGACGGCCAGTTCGGCCGTTTGTCCGGGGCGGTTCCAGGACGATCGGCCGCGGCAGTTGTCCAGCACTACCTTTCCGGCGGCTGCGCAGGACAGGACCGCGTCGGCGGTTTGCGCGGTCAGCCGCCCGTAGGTGTATCCGCTGGGCAGCAGCACCGCGGCGGGTGCGAACCGGTGTCCGCCGAGGTGCGAGCACTCCCAGATCGAGCCGTCGTGCCGCCCGGATAATTCGTTGACCAGTTCGCGGCCGAGCAGTGCGCAGCAGCGATCGCGGCGGCCGTTGGTGCACACCAGCAGCAGCGGGTCGGTGACCGGGTGGCCCCGGTCGTCGTGGTGACCGGCGGCGAGCCGGGCGAAGTCCAGGTCGAGCAGGTCGGCCGGATCGGTGACGGTCGTCTCCCGCAGCCAGCTGGTGCCGGGCTCGGTGTGCGCCAGGAAGACCCGCCGACGCGGGTCGTTGGCGGTGTCCGCGTGCCGTCCGGGGTGCCGGATGAGCTGGACCCGCACGCCGTGTGCCTCGCCCCGCGCGGACAGCGCCCGCCCCAGTTCCGGGTCCAGATGGCTCTGCACCAGCGCGTTGTGGCCCCAGGGGCCGCGTTGTTCCAGGCACAGCCAGCTGCGCGCGACCGCGGCGGTCCCGGCCAGTGGTTCGGCGAAGGCATCGGACATTCCGGCGCAGGTAGCGGGCTCGGCTGCGGTGTGGTGCACGTTTCCACTCAAGCACGAACGCGGCTCGGTGGACCTGTGGGCCATCTCGCTCAGCGGTTGCCGGTCGAGCACTCGTGGCGCGCGAGTTGCCCGCGGGGTGGGAGTGCTGAGGTGGCCTGCCGGGCGGCAGGGAGCGGACGTCCGGTTCGCGGTTTGGTGCAACCCCGGCCCCTGCGTCCGGGTGGGAAGCAATAGACTCGGAGGTCAGCCCGGCATCGTTGGACGTGGTGGTACGCCGCGCCCGTTGGCAGTGCCGGGAGTCAAGCACGTTCGCACTAGGAGACCACGTGAAGAGCACCGTCGAGCACCTGAGCCCGACGCGCGTCCGGATCAACGTCGAGGTGCCGTTCGACGAGCTCAAGCCGAACTTCGACCGCGCGTACAAGGCACTCGCCCAGCAGGTCCGCATCCCCGGTTTCCGGCCGGGCAAGGTCCCGGCGCGGGTGTTGGAGAGCCGCATCGGTCGGGGCACCGTGCTCGACGAGGTCGTCAACGAAGCGGTCCCGGCCAAGTACCTGGAGGCGGTCAACACCACCGAGGTGCGCACCCTGGGGCGTCCGGAGATCGAGGTGACCAAGATCGAGGACGGCTCGGAGATCGCGTTCACCGCCGAGGTCGACGTCCGTCCGGAGATCACCGTGCCCGCCTTCGGCGAGCTGTCGATCAGCGTGGACGACGTCGAGGTCACCGAGGAAGAGGTGTCCGAGCAGCTGGACTCGCTGCGCGCCCGCTTCGGCACCCTCACCGGGGTGGACCGCCCCGCGCAGCAGGGAGACTTCGTCAGCATCGACCTGTCGGCCACCGTCGACGGGGAAGAGGTCGAGGACGCCAACACCAGCGGCCTGTCCTACGAGATCGGCTCCGGCCAGCTCGTCGAGGGCATCGACGACGCGCTGATCGGCGCGCGCGAGGGCGAGACCAAGACCTTCACCACCAACCTGGTGGCTGGGGACCACGCTGGCAAGGACGCCGAGGTGTCGGTCAAGCTCAACTCCGTCAAGGAGCGGCAGCTGCCCGAGGCCGACGACGAGTTCGCCCAGCTGGCCAGCGAGTTCGACACCGTCGAGGAGCTCATCGCCGACCTGCGGGAGCGGCTGGGCCGGGTCAAGAAGATGCAGCAGGGCATGCAGGCCCGGGACAAGGTCCTCGACGCGCTGCTGGAGACCGTCGACGTGCCGCTGCCGGAGAAGGTCGTCGAGTCCGAGGTCGAGGTGCGCCAGCACGACGCGGTGCACCCGTTCGACCACGACGAGGCGCGCTTCGAGGAGTGGCTCGAACAGCAGGAGAAGACCCGCGAGGAGTTCGACACCGAGACCCGCACCGAGGCGGAGAAGGCGGTCAAGACCCAGCTGGTGCTGGACACCATCGCCGACGCCGAGGACGTGTCGGTCTCCGACGACGAGCTCACCCAGCGGATCATCTACCAAGCCCAGCGCTTCGGGATGAGTCCCGACCAGTTCGTCCAGCAGGCCCAGCAGTCCGGTCAGCTCGGCGCGCTTTACGCCGATGTCCGGCGCAGCAAGGCGCTGTTCTCCGTGGTGCGTCAGGCGACCGTCACTGACGCGGGCGGCAACGCGCTGGACCTGGACGAGCTGTTCGGTCCGCAGGAGGCCGACGACGTGGCGGAGCCGGTCGAGGCCGCGAAGGCGGAGTGACCGCGCTCTCGCTGGACAACTGAAAAGCATGCTCTAAGCGAACGTGGGCGGTACTGGGAAGCTGGTGCCGTCCACGTTCGTTAGGGTCGGTCGTAGCGGATCACCCGAGAGGGAAGCAAGACATCACCGGGGGTCGCCGATGTCGTCCGACGACCCGGTTAGCTGGTCCACTGTGGAAGAGGACCGAGTGACCCGAGTGGCCCCGGTGGACAAGGGCCCATTGTGGGAGAAGGCAGGGAGACGTGACGCAGCACCTGACTGTTCCGGCGTCCGAAGCGCAGTCGCCGTCCATGCGGACGGGGACGAACGGACTCTCGCTCAACGACTCGGTTTACGAGCGGCTGCTGCGGGAGCGGATCATCGTCCTCGGCTCCCAGGTCGAGGACTCGATCTCGAACCAGATCTGCTCGCAGCTGCTGCTGCTGGCAGCTGAGGACCCGGACCGCGACATTTCGCTCTACATCAACTCGCCGGGCGGCTCGGTGACGGCGGGCATGGCGATCTACGACACCATGCAGCTGATCAGGCCGGATGTGGCCACCGTGGCGATGGGCATGGCCGCCTCGATGGGGCAGTTCTTGCTGTCCGCGGGCGCCAGGGGCAAGCGGTTCGCGCTGCCGCACGCGCGGATCATGATGCACCAGCCCTCGGCCGGTCTCGGCGGCACGGCGTCCGACATCGAGATCCAGGCCAAGATGTTCTCCAGGCACAAGAAGGAGATGGCGGAGCTGATCGCCGAGCAGACCGGCCAGACGGTGGACAAGATCACCGCCGATTCGGACCGCGACCGGTGGTTCACCGCGGAGGAGGCCCGCGACTACGGGTTCGTGGACCACGTCGCGAGCGCGGCGAACCTGCCGAGCAGCTGATCACACCGTCCGGATCCAACAACGAGGAGTCACCTGTCGTGAACTCATACCAGCCTCTGCAGTCCCGGTACGTGCTGCCCTCGTTCGTCGAGCGCACCGCGTACGGGGTCAAGGAGTCGAATCCGTACAACAAGTTGTTCGAGGAACGCATCGTGTTCCTCGGAGTCCAGGTCGACGACGCGTCGGCGAACGACGTGATGGCGCAGCTGCTGTTCCTGGAGTCCGACGACCCGGACCGCGAGATCCAGATGTACATCAATTCGCCCGGTGGCTCGTTCACCGCGCTGATGGCCATTTACGACACCATCCAGTACGTCCGGCCCGATGTGCGCACCATCTGCCTCGGGCAGGCCGCCTCGGCCGCCGCGGTGCTGTTGGCCGCGGGCACCAAGGGCAAGCGGATGGCGCTGCCGAACTCGCGGATCCTGATCCACCAGCCGTCGGTGGAGGGCATCTACGGTCAGGTCTCCGACCTGGAGATCCAGGCCGCCGAGGTGCAGCGGATGCGGGAGCTTTTGGAGACCACGTTGGCCAAGCACACCAACCGGTCCCAGGAACAGGTCCGCGAGGACATCGACCGGGACAAGATCCTCACCGCCGATCAGGCGGCCGAGTACGGCATCATCGACGAGGTGCTGCCCTACCGGAAGCTTTCGACGCAGAAGTCCTGAAGAACCTGTCTCCGGGCTGGTTTTGCGGGGCGGTGCAAGTAGCGGAACCTCAGAAGCCTTCTCGACTCCGGGATCCCCCGACATCATGTATGCCGATTCACCACGCCGGGGCTGTCCTCCCGAGAAGGCTTCTGAGAACCCGCGCCGGTGCCGGTTGCGCAGGTGGGCCAAGCCGGCTGACGTCGCTTGAAAAACAAGATCAAAGACGGGCCTGTCGTTGAAATCGGTTGGCTTTGCGGTGCGGATAGCGGAACCTCTGATGGGCGGCTCGCGCCGCTCGCAGGACGACGCGACCGCCGCCCACGGCCGGGTTGGTGCGCCACGCCCGGCCGTCGGCGACGACACGCCGGGCGCGACGCTGGTCACACCACGCTCGGCGATGGCGGACACTGTGAGTCTCCCCGAACTCGGGGAACGCCAGGTACCGTCGGAGGCACATACGGTCAGGCGCGCCACCGGACGGCGCGCCGGAGGGGACGGGGTCAGCGGTCATGGCACGTATCGGTGACGGCGGCGACCTGCTGAAGTGCTCCTTCTGCGGGAAGAGCCAGAAGCAGGTGAAGAAACTCATCGCCGGCCCCGGCGTGTACATCTGCGATGAGTGCATCGATCTCTGCAACGAGATCATCGAGGAGGAACTGGCCGAGGCGGGCGAGGTCAAGCTCGACGAGCTGCCCAAACCGGCCGAGATCCACGAGTTCCTCGACCAGTACGTCATCGGGCAGGACCCGGCCAAGCGCAACCTCTCGGTCGCGGTCTACAACCACTACAAGCGCATCCAGGCCGGTGAGCGCCGGGAGAGCCGTGGTGAAGAGGCCGTCGAGCTGGCCAAGTCGAACATCCTGATGCTCGGCCCGACCGGGTGCGGCAAGACCTACCTCGCGCAGACGCTGGCCAAGATGCTCAACGTCCCGTTCGCGATCGCCGACGCCACGGCGCTGACCGAGGCCGGTTACGTGGGCGAGGACGTGGAGAACATCCTGCTCAAGCTGATCCAGGCGGCCGACTACGACGTGAAGCGGGCCGAGACCGGGATCATCTACATCGACGAGGTCGACAAGATCGCCCGCAAGAGCGAGAACCCGTCGATCACCCGCGACGTCTCCGGTGAGGGTGTGCAGCAGGCGCTGCTGAAGATCCTGGAGGGCACCACCGCGAGCGTGCCGCCGCAGGGTGGCCGCAAGCATCCGCACCAGGAGTTCATCCAGATCGACACCACGAACGTGCTGTTCATCGTGGCGGGCGCGTTCGCCGGGCTGGAGAAGATCGTCGAGGACCGGGTGGGCAAGCACAGCGTCGGCTTCGGCGCGGAGCTGCGCTCCAAGAGCGAGATCGACACCACCGACCACTTCGTCGACGTGATGCCCGAGGACCTGATCAAGTTCGGCCTGATCCCGGAGTTCATCGGCCGGTTGCCCACGGTCGCCAGCGTGACGAACCTGGACAAGCCGTCGCTGGTGCGGATCCTCACCGAGCCGCGCAATGCGCTGGTCAAGCAGTACAAGCGGTTGTTCGAGATGGACAACGTGGAGCTGGAGTTCACCAAGACCGCGCTGGAGGCCATCGCCGACCAGGCGATCCTGCGGGGCACCGGCGCGCGGGGTCTGCGCGCGATCCTGGAAGAGGTCCTGCTGCCGGTCATGTACGACATCCCGAGCCGCTCGGATGTCGCCAAGGTCGTGATCACCGAGCAGACCGTGCGCGAGAACGTCAACCCGACGATCGTGGCCCGCCAGGCGACCCGCCGCGAGCGCCGCGAGAAGTCCGCCTGAGCACGAATCCCGGAGTCACCGCGGCCGCTGGCCGATGAAATTCAGCGCGTCGGGCAGCACCCGACGCCAGTAGCCGTCGGTGTGATCGCCCAGTTCGAACGAGGTCG
Source organism: Saccharopolyspora soli (assembly GCF_022678645.1). Classification (GTDB taxonomy): domain Bacteria; phylum Actinomycetota; class Actinomycetes; order Mycobacteriales; family Pseudonocardiaceae; genus Saccharopolyspora; species Saccharopolyspora soli. Next base: position 194,266 of record NZ_JALBWV010000002.1, read on the forward strand.
CGGTCGGATGCCTGCGGGCGATGTGATGAAGATCTCGATTCGCGCTGATCGTGCGGCACTGTTCCGGCCTTCGAATACCAGCCGTCCCGGCGTGGTGCTCGGCATGGTGCCGTCAGGCCCAGGTTGCGGTGTAGCCAGGCACCGCCCGGCAGCAGGCCGATGCCCCGAGCCCCAGCAGGGCAGCGGCACTGACTGACCCTTTTCGCCGTGTTGATCGCGCCCGCATTGCGCTGATTGAGGCAGCATCGGTGCGCCCCGGCGGCGTGCCCTGCGAATCCGGCGCGGTTAGATGATCATTGAGGCCACCAGACCATCGATTCCGGGAGCGGTGCCATGAGCGAGATGCATGTCCTGCTGATTCACGGGATGACCGGTTCCGGCCCCTGGCACTGGCAGCAGTGGCTCGCCGGGCAACTCCGCGAGCGAGGTGTCCAGGTGGACATGCCGACGCTGCCCGACCCCGACCAGCCGGTGCTGCAGCGGTGGCTGCCGGTGCTGCGGGAGCGCCTCGAAGCAGTGCCGCGAGAGGCCGAACTCGTCGTGGCGGCCCATGCCTGCGGCGTGGCGCTGTGGTTGCACCACGCGGCGACCATCTCGGGACGGGCCCGTCGGGCGGATCGGGTGCTGCTGGCGGCACCGCCTGGACCGGACTGGCAGCACCCGGACGCCCAGGGCATCACGCCCTACCCGATGGATGCCGCCGCGCTGCGGCGCGCCGCCGGGATCACCCGGCTCGTGGTGGGCACCGGTGATCCGTGTCTGTCGATGTACCGGGCGCATGGTCTGGCGGAGGATTTGCAGGTCGAGATGGACGTGATCCTCGACGGCGAACACCTGAACACCGACGCCGGGTACGGCCCGTGGCCATCGGTGCTGCGCTGGGCCCTTTACGACTCGGTGCCCCTGAGCGACCGCTTCGACACCGACCCGTACTCCGCCGACCGCGCCCACGACCGCCTCCGCCTGGTGTGAATCCTTCGAGGTGAGGGGCACCCGTGACCAAGTAAGTTGGTGAAGGGTGCCCCTCACTCGTCGCCAGATCGGGTGAGGTGGGTGCCGGTGAAGTCGACGAGCTCCGGGAGCGCCTTGCGGTAGTAGCGGCTGTTGTGGCCGCCGGGCGTGGTCGAGGCGTACGCGGGCTCGGCGGCCTGGATGAACCTGCGGGTGCCCTGGATGAACCGATCTTCGGTGCCGCACCACACACCAAGCGGCACGTCGCCGAGCGCGTCGATGTGGCGCAGCGGGTCGATCGCCGCCCACGCGGCCTCGTTGGCGAACGCCCGGCGCTTGCTCATCTCCCGCCAACTGGTGATCAATGCCGGGGAGACCACGGCAGCAGCCGACAGCGGATCGCCCTGTTCCCGTCTACGGCGGGCGTACAGCAGGGCGCCGAAGCCGCCCATCGAGATCCCGGCTGCCGCGAACGGTTGGCCGTTCTCGCCGCCGAGGCGGCGTTCGGCGAGCCAGCGCGGCACTTCGTCGAGCAGCATCCACATCGGATCATCGCCGGGCCACCGGTGCCAGTAGCTGTTCCCGCCACCGTCCACCGCGAGGAACGCGAACGGCGGGATGCGGCCCGCGGCGACCGAAGCGGACAACCAGGTCGGCAGCCCACCTACCGACTTGCGCGCGTCGCCGAACCGGCCGTGCAGCATCAAGCACACCGGAAGTCCTTCGCGCGCAACGCCTTTCGGAAACATCGTGACCAGGTTGACGTCGCGGTTGCGGGCTCGTGAGGGCACCCGCTCCACGGAAACGTTCGTCTGATCGGCCAGGGGCGCGGCGCGACTGACGGGTCGCTCTCCCGCATCGCCGGTCAACCCGAGGCCCAGTGCGGCGAGTCCGGCCACCCCGGAGGCGAGGACGCTGCGCCGACCCAGCATTCGGCCTGTCGCTGCACCGTGGCCCATGCGTCCTCCCGATCGCCATCCGGGTCTCATCGTGCCAACGGGAGGATCGCGACAGCAAAGAGCTCCGGTTGGATCAGGCGATGTCCTGCAGCACGATGCGCTCGGTTCCGGTGTAGACGTTCATCGACCGGCCGCGCAGGAACCCGATCAACGTCATGCCCTGCTCCGCCGCCAAATCCACGGCCAGCGACGACGGCGCGGAGACCGCGGCGAGCATCGGCACCCCGGCCATCGCGGCCTTCTGCACGAGCTCGAACGACGCCCGCCCGGACACCATCAGCACGCATCCGGTCAGCGGCACCCGGTTCGCCAGCAGAGCCCAGCCGAGGACCTTGTCGACAGCGTTGTGCCTGCCGACGTCCTCGCGGACCACGAGCAGTTCGCCATCGGCGGTGAACAGGCCAGCGGCGTGCAGGCCGCCGGTGCTGTCGAAGACGCGCTGGGCTGCTCGCAGCCGGTCCGGGAGGTCGACGAGGGTGTCGATGTCCAGCGCGAGCGGATCGTCGGCCGGGGAGTGCCGGGTGCTCAACCGGACCGAGTCCAGCGCCGCCTTGCCGCACACCCCGCAGGACGAGGTGGTGTAGAAGTTGCGCGTCACCGAGGAGTCCGGCGGCTGCACACCGGGCGCGAGCAGGATGTCCAGCACGTTGTAGGTGTTGCGGCCGTCCGGGCCGGGGCTGTCGCAGTAGCGCGCCGTGGACAGCTGTTCCTTGTCGTGGATGACGCTCTCGGTCAGCAGGAAGCCGTGCGCGAGTTCGATGTCGTGACCCGGAGTGCGCATCGTGACCGAGAGTGGTTGGCCGTTGACCCGAATTTCCAGCGGTTCCTCGGCGGCCAACGTGTCCGGTTTGTTCCGACTGCCGTTTGCGGCGATCTTCAACACCGGTCGTCGCACTGTGACGCGTCCCATCGGCCCCTCCGTGCCCGTTCACTCGGCGGAAATCGCCCCTCGATTGGGTGACTTGTACACAGTATGCTCAGCCGAGCTGTGATCAATGCCGTGTCGGGGAGGTCCCATGGTCGCAGACCTGCTCACTCCCGCCCGAGCCGTCGCACCCGCTGACTGGAACAGGTGGCTGGTTCCGCCTGCTGCCTTAGCGGTGCACTTGTCGATCGGGCAGGTCTACGCCTGGAGCGTGTTCAAACCGCCGTTGGAGGACGCCCTGGGGCTGTCCGGGACGCTCAGCGCGCTGCCGTTCCAGTTGGGCATCGTGATGCTCGGGCTGTCCGCCGCGTTGGGCGGGACGCTGGTGGAACGCCGCGGCCCGCGATGGGCGATGGCGGTGTCGACCACCTGCTTCTCGCTGGGCTTCCTGCTGTCCTCGCTCGGGGTGGCGCTCGGCCAGTACTGGCTGGTGGTGTTCGGCTACGGGTTCGTCGGCGGCATCGGGCTCGGCATCGGCTACATCTCACCGGTGTCGACGCTGATCAAGTGGTTCCCGGACCGGCCTGGCATGGCCACCGGGATCGCGATCATGGGTTTCGGCGGTGGCGCGTTGATCGCCTCGCCGTGGTCGACGCAGATGCTGGATTCCTTCGGCACCGGCCAGTCCGGCATCGCGCTGACCTTCCTGGTGCACGGCTTGGTCTACGCGGTGTTCATGTCGCTGGGCGTGGCGCTGGTACGCGTGCCACCGCCGGACTGGCAACCCGCTTCGGCGCCCAAGCCGGTGGCCCGGCGGCCGATGATCACCACGGCGAACGTGACGGCCCGCAACGCGGTGCGCACGCCGCAGTTCTGGATGCTGTGGGTGATCCTGTGCTGCAACGTGACGGCCGGGATCGGCATCCTGGAGAAGGCCGCGCCGATGATCGTCGGTTTCTTCGCGGAGAGTTCGACGCCGGTCGCCACCGGTGCGGCAGCCGGTTTCGTCGCGCTGCTGTCGCTGACCAACATGGCGGGGCGGTTCATCTGGTCGTCCACATCGGACATCGTCGGGCGCAAGAACATCTACCGCCTCTACCTGGGCGGTGGCGCGCTGCTCTACCTGGGCATCCTGCTGTTCGGCGCGACCGGGGTTCCGGTGTTCGTGCTGTGCGCGATGCTGATCCTGTCGTTCTACGGCGGCGGTTTCGCCACCATTCCGGCGTACCTGAAAGACCTGTTCGGCAGCCTGCAGGTCGGCGCGATCCACGGTCGGCTGCTCACCGCGTGGTCGGTGGCCGGGGTGCTTGGGCCGCTGATCGTCAACGCCATCGCGGACCTCCGCGAGGCGGCCGGGGCGCACGGCCCCGACCTCTACACGACGTCGCTGTACATCATGATCGGCCTGCTGATCATCGGTTTCGCGTCCAACGAACTGGTGCGGCCGGTCAACCCCAAGTACCACGAACCGGCGACCGGAGGTGCGGTATGAGCCACCGCGGATTGCTCGTGCTGGCCTGGGCCTGGGTCGGCCTGCCCTTCGCCTACGGCGTCTACGAACTGGTCCAGAAGGTCACCCAGCTCTTCACCGGCTGACCACCGCCGACGACCCGAGCCGACGGCGGACGTGGTCTGGCAGGACCACGGCCTTGCGAGCGAGGGCGTCGATGAAGGCCGTGGTGAGTGGATCCGCGCCGCGGCGCGTGTAGGCGGTGAGAGTGCGGTGCACGGGCGGATCCGGCCGCAGCAGCCTGCCGTCGAAGTGCGGCGGGATGATGTTCGCCGGGACCAGCGCGGAACCCAAACCTGCGGCGGCGAGCATCGGGGCCGCGGCGGTCTGCTCGGTTCGAACCGCGGCCTGCGGCTGGAATCCGGCGCTCGCGCACGCCTGGTCCAACACCTCGGCGAGCCCGTTCTCCTGGCTGTAGTGCACCCAGCCGTGACCGGACAACATCGCGAGGTCGATGCGCGTCGCGTTCTCGTCGGCGACCGGGTCCTCCGGCGGCAACACGACGACGAACTCCTCCACACCCAGCGCGTGCACCGGACCGTCCCAATCCGATGGCGGTGGCCCCACCGCCAGATCGGCTTGCCCGGCGGTCATAGCCGCCTTGAGCTCGGCGGTGTGCCGGTGCTCGAAAAGTCTGATTTGGACACCGCTGTGCTGCCGCCGCCAGGCGCGGAGCACCGGCGGTAGCACGCCGAGGCTCACCGAATACACCGTGGCGAGCCGCAGTTCGCCGCTTTCCAGTCCGGATGCCTGCCGGGCGGCGAGCCGGGCCCGTTCGGCGTCGGCGAGCGCGGCGCGGGCGTGCGGCAGCAGCGCGCGGCCCATCGGGGTGAGCCGGACCGAGCGCGCCAGGCGTTCCAGCAGCGGGCCGCCGACATCCCGTTCCAGCGCGCGCACCTGGTGCGACAGCGCGGGTTGGGTGACGTGCAGGAGCTCTGCCGCGCGGGTGAACGACCCCTCGTCCACCACCGCCACCAGGTATTCGAACTGGCGCAGCGTTGACATGAGTAGAATTTATCAACCGTAGAAAAAACAAGCCTTGGACTTATCGCTCCGCTGCGGCGAACGTTGTGGCCATGAGCACGGAGCACAACGTGGCCCTGGTCGTCGGGGCCAACGGCGTTATCGGCGGCAACCTCATCGACCACCTGGTCACCCTGCCGGGCTGGGAGGTGATCGGGCTGTCCCGGCGCGGCGGCGTGCACACCGACCGGGTCCGGTACCGGGCCGTCGACCTGCTGGACGCGTCGGACACCCGGACCGAATTGGGCGATCTGACCCGTGTCACGCACCTCTTCTACGCCGCCTACCAGGACCGGCCGACCTGGGCGGAACTCGTCCCGCCGAACATGGCGATGCTGACCAACGTCGTCGACGCGATCGAAGCCGTCGCGCCCGGCCTGCGGCACATCAGCCTCATGCAGGGGTACAAGGTCTACGGCGCGCACCTCGGGCCGTTCAAGACACCCGCTCGCGAGACCGACGCGCCGCCGATGCCACCCGAGTTCATGTCCGCCCAACAGCGGTTCCTGGAGCAGCGCCAACGGGGCAAGACCTGGACCTGGACAGCGCTGCGCCCCTCGGTGGTGGCTGGCTTCGCGCTCGGCAACCCGATGAACCTGGCGATGGTGATCGCGGTCTACGCGGCCATCTCGAAGGAACTCGGCCTGCCGCTGCGCTTCCCCGGCAAGCCCGGCGCCTACGACTCGCTGCTGGAGATGACCGACGCCGGTCTGCTGGCGAAGGCGACGGTGTGGGCCGCCACATCGGAACGGGCCGAGAACCAGGCATTCAACATCAACAACGGTGACCTGTTCCGCTGGCGGGAGCTGTGGCCGAAGATCGCCGCGCACTTCGGGCTGGAGGTCGCCGATCCGCTGCCGATGTCGCTGTCGGACGTGATGGCCGACAAAGCGCGGCTGTGGCAGCACATGGTGGCGAAGCGCGGACTGAAACCGCTTGACTACCAAGAGGTTTCGTCGTGGCAGTTCGGCGACTTCGTCTTCTCCTGGGACTACGACATGTTCGCCGACGGCTCGAAGGCCCGCCGGTTCGGGTTCCACGAGTTCGTCGACACCGAGGAGATGTTCCTGTCGATCTTCGACGACCTCCGCGAGCGCCGGATCATTCCTTGATGGGGGCTGGACGATGGATCTGCAGCTGACCGACAAGGTCTTCGCGGTGACCGGCGCGTCCGCGGGCATTGGCGAGGCAACAGTGCGCCTGTTGGCCGCGGAGGGCGCGAAAGTGGTCGCGGTGGCGCGGGAACCGCACGGCGTCTGCGCGCTCGGCGGCGGCATCAGCGCGGTGGCGGTGGACGTCACCGCCCCGAACGCCGCAGAGCAGGTGGTCGGCACCGCGCTCCAGCGGCACGGCCGCCTGGACGGGCTGGTCAACAACGTCGGAGGACTCCAGTCGCACACGGGTTTCCTGGACGTCACCGACGAGCAGTGGACGCGGACCTTCGAGCTCAACCTGCACTCGGCGATCCGCATGACCCGCGCGGCGCTACCGGCCCTGCTCGACCACGGCGCGGGCAGTCTGGTGCACGTGACCAGCGAAGCGGCCCGCTTCCCGGACCCAGCTCTGGTCGACTACGCGGCCTCGAAGACCGCGATGTTGTCGGTGTCCAAGGCGCTGGCGGTCGAATTCGGGTCGCGGGGCGTGCGGTCCAACGTCGTCGCGCCCGGACCGACCCGAACCTGGCTGTGGGACGCGCCGGGCGGCTTCGCCGAGCAGTTGGCCGACCGGTTCGACCTGCCGGTGGAAGAAGCGATCGAGCACTTCGTCCGCGAGGTGCGGCGGTTGCCCAGCGGACGCCTCGGCAGCCCGGACGACGTCGCGCGGGTGATCGCCTACCTGTTGTCCCCGCTGGCGGCCCAGGTGACCGGCGCCGAGTGGGCTGTCGACGGCGGCGCGTTGCGGCAGTTGTAGGGGATACCGTTGTCGTGGATCAGCCCCGCGTTGACGGTCGGTGGCGCTACGGTCGGCCGCGCACCCCGCACAGTGAGGAAGCAAATGGCCAACAGCACATCGTCCACGCGGCAGGACGTCAGCTTCGTGGAAGCGGCGGAACCGATCACCGAGCCGGTCACCAAGCTCGGCGGTCAACCGGTTTGGCTGGCAGAACCGATGTGGCCGCTGTCGGCCAGCACCGGCCGACCGATGCGGTTCATCGGCCAGATCCGCCTACCGGGTGAGGAGATCAGACTCGGCTACCTGTTCATGACCGAGGACGACCCCGGTGAGTTCGTCGACGGCACCTCCGAACCGACCGGCGGCGAGAACGCCTTCTTCGCCCAGCCCGGCGAGCCCGCGGACTTCTACCAGGTGGCCAGCATCCGCCGGGGCCCGACGTTCGGCCCGGACCACCACGTCGAAATGACGCCGTACGATCCCGACGACGCTGGAGACTCGTTGCGCAGCAGGCTGTGGGGCGAACCGGACTGGCTGCAGGGCGAGCAGTGGCCGGACGACCCCGGCACCTGGCAGTTCGTGGCGCAACTGGACAGCGCGGACGAACCGTTCGGCATGAACTTCGGCGATGAGGGCGTCGCCTACGCCTTCATCGACGAGAAAACCGGCCAAGGCCGCTTCCTCTGGCAATGCGGCTGACACCGGCTTAGAACTCGCGCGGATTGGGCATGTCGAGGGGGTCGTCAGGCAAGCGGCGTCAGCCGCTTCCTCCCACCCTCGCAGCTTGCGCCGCCGCGGGTTCTCAGAGGTTTTCTCGCGAGGACAGCCCCGACGTGGTGTATTTGGACATACATGATGTCGGGGATCCCACAGCGAGAAGACCTCTGAGGTTCCGCTACCCGCACCGCCACGCAAACCAATCCGAGCATCCTCTCGGCTTAGGTGGTTGGAATCACAATCGTGCTGGTCGGGGCAGGGGTGAATGCCCGGAAAAGGCATTGCGCAGGCACTCGTAGAATTCTGCGTGTGACACAGACCCATGCCGCTCAGCAACGTGAACTTCCGTCGACCTGGAATCCGGCCGACGTCGAGGCCGAGCTGTACCAGCGCTGGGTAGCCGCCGGGTACTTCACCGCCGACGCGAACAGCGACAAGCCGCCGTTCTCCATCGTCATCCCGCCGCCGAACGTCACTGGCAGCCTGCACATCGGGCACGCCTTCGAGCACACCCTGATGGACATCCTCACCCGGCGCCGCCGGATGCAGGGCTACGAGGCGCTGTGGCTGCCCGGCATGGACCACGCGAGCATCGCGGTGCAAGCGCTCGTCGAGCAGCAGCTCCGCGAGGAGGGGATCGACCACCGCGACCTGGGCCGCGAAGCGTTCGTGGAGCGGGTGTGGCAGTGGAAGGAGAAGCACGGCGGCGCGATCCTGTCCCAGATGCGTCGGCTCGGCGACAGCGTGGACTGGACCCGCGAGCGCTTCACCATGGACGCCGGGCTGTCCCGCGCAGTGCAGACGATCTTCAAGAGGCTCTACGACGACGGCCTGATCTACCGGGCCGAGCGGCTGGTCAACTGGTCGCCGCAGCTGCGCACCGCGATCTCCGACATCGAGGTGGAGCACCGCGAGGTCGAGGGCGAGCTGGTCTCGATGCGCTACGGCGACGGAGAGAACTCGATCGTCGTCGCGACCACTCGCGTCGAGACGATGCTCGGCGACACCGCCGTCGCGGTGCACCCCGACGACGACCGCTACCGGCACCTCGTCGGCACCGAGATCGAACTCCCGCTCACCGGGCGCAAGATCCCGATCATCACCGACGAGCACGTCGACCCCGAGTTCGGCACCGGCGCGGTGAAGGTGACCCCGGCGCACGACCCGAACGACTTCGAGATCGGCAAGCGGCACGACCTGCCGATGTTGACGATCATGGACGAGCAGGGCCAGATCGCGCACACCGGTACGCAGTTCGACGGCATGGACCGCTTCGAAGCGCGGGTGGCCGTCCGGGAGGCGCTGCGCGAGCAGGGCCGCATCGTCGCGGAGAAGCGCCCGTACCTGCACAGCGTCGGCCACAGCTCGCGGTCGAAGGAGCCGATCGAGCCGCGGCTGTCGCTGCAGTGGTTCGTCAAGGTCGGCCCGCTGGCCAGGGCCGCTGGCGACGCGGTGCGCGATGGCCGGGTCGCGGTGCACCCGCCGGAGATGGCCAAGCGCTACTTCGACTGGGTCGACAACCTGCACGACTGGGCCATCTCGCGGCAGATGTGGTGGGGCCACCGCATCCCGATCTGGTACGGCCCGAACGGCGAGGTCGTCTGCGTCGGACCGGACGAGGAACCGCCGTCGGGTGAAGGCTGGCACCAGGACGAGGACGTGCTGGACACCTGGTTCTCCTCGGGCCTGTGGCCGTTCTCCACGATGGGTTGGCCTGCCGACACCGCGGATCTGCGCAAGTTCTACCCGACCAGCGTGCTGGTCACCGGCTACGACATCTTGTTCTTCTGGGTCGCCCGGATGATGATGCTCGGGCTGTACGCGATGGACGACGTCGAGCCGTTCCGGGTGATCGCGCTGCACGGGATGGTCCGCGACGCGCACGGCAAGAAGATGTCGAAGTCCGCTGGCAACACGGTCGATCCGCTGGTGTGGATGGACACCTACGGCACCGACTCGCTGCGGTTCACCTTGGCGCGCGGCGCCAACCCCGGCACCGACTCGCCGATCAGCGAGGAGTGGGTGGCCGGGTCGCGCAGCTTCGGCACGAAGCTGTTCAACGCCACCAAGTTCGCCATGATGAACGGCGCGCGGGTGCCGGAACGACTGGCAGACCGGGCCGAACTCACCGATGCCGACCGCTGGATCCTGGACCGCGTCGACCAGCTGGTGTCCGATGTGGACGAGCTGCTGGAGGACTTCCAGTTCGCCAAGGCCACCGAGGCGCTCTACCACTTCACCTGGGACGAGTTCTGCGACTGGTACCTGGAGCTGTCCAAGGTTCAGCTCGACGCGGATGGGCAGCGGGCCGAGCGGACCCGCGAGGTGCTCGGACACGTCCTCGACGTGGTGCTGCGGCTGCTGCACCCGACGATCCCGTTCCTCACCGAGACGCTGTGGACTGCGTTGACCGGCGGCGAGTCCGTGGTCATCGCGGACTGGCCGAAGGCGTCCGGGGCGGTGCCCGACGAGGCGGCGGCGGAACGGATCGTCGCGGTGCAGAAGCTGATCACCGAGATCCGGCGGTTCCGGTCCGACCAGGGGCTCAAGCCGGGGCAGCGGGTCGCGGCCAAGCTCGGCGGCATCGCGGAGCTGGGGCTGGGAGACCACGTGCCCGCGGTGCGGGCGCTGGCCCGTGTCACCGAGCCGACCGACGGTTTCACCTCCTCGACATCCATCGAGGTCGGGCTGACCAGCGGGACGGTGTCGGTAGAGCTGGACCTCTCGGGCGCGGTCGACGTCGCCGCTGAGCGCAAGCGGCTTGCCAAGGACCTCGCGGTGGCCGAGAAGGAGCTGGCGGGCACCGACAAGAAGCTGAACAACCCGGCGTTCCTGGACAAGGCCCCGGCCGAGGTGGTGGACAAGATCAAGACCCGCCGCGAAACGGCCCAGGCCGACATCGCGCGCATCAACGCCCGCCTGGCAGCCCTGCCCCAGGGCTGATCACCCGACAGCACGGTGAGTGAAGGGTGCCCTGCTGCTTCCGGATCATGGGTTGGTGGCGGCGGCTACGAAGATCGGGATGGCGCAGAAGAGGCGGTCGGTTTCGGCTCGGTGGCGTTGTTCGGTCGTCCAGGCTTCGGCTTGGTCGGCCGTGATGGCGCCAGCGGCGCGGGCGACTTCGGCGAGTCCGAGCAGGACCGGCAGGGCTAGGTCACCGGTGAGGAGTCCGGTGTGGACTTCCATTGTGACGTCCTGGAAACCGTTGTTCAGCAACAGGTTTCGGTACCTGCGTGCGGAATGCGGGTTGGGCATCGTGTCGGTGCGGGCTTGGACCGCGGTTCGGGTCGTCGCCATGTCGTCGGCGTCGATCAAGATGGCTTCCCAGTCCTGGCCGAGCAGCACGATGCGCCCTCCTGGCGCGAGCACCCGGCGCGCTTCGGCCAGCGCCCGGTCTGGGTCGGCCACGGCGTGGTAGACCTTCTCGGCCCGGTACCCGGACAGCTCGCCGTCGGCGAAAGGCAGGGCGCACGCATCACCGACCCGGAAGTCGGCATCCGGATAGCGGTCGGTCGCGGTCGCGATCATCTCCTCGTCGACGTCCATTCCGATCGCCGGAACACCTCGTTTCCGCAGCTCGGCAACCGCCGTTCCGACGCCGCAACCCACGTCGAGGACGGGTCCGATCGAGGTGAGGAGGTCGTAGGAGCGCTCGCGGAGCCGGGTTGCTTCCGGGAGCGCGCCGAAGCGGTCGAGGACCTGGATCAGGTTCGCTGTTGACATGGCCGCAAGCCTGCGACTTCATGTCGACGTGAAGTCAACACTCGGCATCGGCGACCTGGCCGCCCGCTTCGGGTTGGCGACGCACGTGCTGCGGCACTGGGAGTCGATGGGGCTGCTCGTGCCCGAGCGTGTCTCGGGCCGCCGCCGCTATGGGACGGACGACCTCTACCGCGTCGCGACCATCATGCTGGCCAAGGACGCAGGGCTGGGTCTCGAAGCGATCCGGGAGATGCTCGACACGAACGATCCGCAGGCCCGACGGCAGATCATGCGCCGCCGCCGCGACGAGCTCCACCAGCGCATCGCCAAACTCCAGACGTCGCTTGAGCTCATCGAGGGCGCGCTGGACTGCGACCACGCCGACCTCGCGAGCTGCCCGCACTTCCAGGCGGAGCTGGACGAACGGGTCTTCGGCGGTCGCTTCGCGGCCGAGACGTAGACTGTGACCTCGACATTCGTCGCCGTGCGCTAGGGAGTGAGCACTTGTCCGGCACTGATCCCGCCGCGTTGCACGAGTTGCGCGTGGTGGAGGCCGAGCTCGACGAGCGCTGGCCAGAGACCAAGATCGAACCGTCGCTGGACCGGATCCGGGCGCTCACCGATCTGCTCGCCGAGCCGCAGCGCAGCTACCCGGTGGTGCATATCGCCGGTACCAATGGCAAGTCGTCGACCTCGCGCATCACCGACGCCCTGCTCAGCGGCCTCGGCCTGCGCACCGGCCGCTACACCAGCCCGCACCTGCAACTGGCCACCGAGCGCATCAGCATCGATGGCAACCCGATCAGCCCGGCGGGCTACGTCGAGGCGTACCGGGACGTCGCACCGTACGTGTCCATTGTGGATTCTCGGAGCGACGTTCGGATGAGCAAGTTCGAAGTGCTCACCGGGATGGCCTTCGCGGCTTTCGCCGATGCCCCGGTGGACGCCGCGGTGATCGAGGTTGGCCTGGGCGGCAGCTGGGACGCCACCAATGTCGCCGACGCGAAGGTCGCGGTGATCTGCCCGGTCGCGCTGGACCACGCAGAGTACCTCGGCACCGAACTGGGCGCCATCGCCAAGGAGAAGGCCGGAATCATCAAGCCCGGTTCCATCGCCGTGGTGGCGGCGCAGTCGGCCGAGGCCCAGAAGTCGATCATGGAGCGGGTCGCCGAGGTGGACGCGACGGTCGCCCGCGAAGGGCACGAGTTCGGTGTGCTGTCCCGGACCGTCGCGGTCGGCGGGCAACTGCTCCGGTTGCAGGGCTTGGGCGGCGTGTACGACGAGATCTTCCTGCCGCTGCACGGCGAGCACCAAGCTCGCAACGCCGCACTGGCGCTCGCCGCCACCGAGGTGTTCTTCGGTGCTGGTGCGCAGCGGCAACTCGACGTCGAGCGGGTCCGCGAGGCGTTCGCGACCGTCATCACGCCTGGGCGGCTGGAGCGGGTCCGCGCGGCACCGGCGGTGCTCGTCGACGCGGCCCACAACCCGCACGGCGCTCGCGCGCTGGCCGACGCGTTGAGCTCGGAGTTCTCCTTCCGCCGACTGGTCGCCGTGGTCGGTGTGCTCGGTGACAAGGACGCGCGGGGCATCCTGGCCGAACTTGAGCCGGTGGTCGAGGAGATCGTGCTGACCAGGAACTCCTCGCCCCGCGCGATGGATCCCGACGAGCTCGCGGGCGTGGCCAAGGACATCTTCGGCGCGGACCGGATCGTCGTCGAGCCCCGGCTGGACGACGCGGTCGAAGCCGCGATCCAGTTGGCCGAGGAAACCGAGGAGCCCGGTGAGTCGGTCTCCGGCGGCGGCGTGGTGATCACCGGATCCGTGGTGACCGCGGGTGAGGCGCGCACGCTGTTCGGCAAGGAGCCAGCGTGAGCGAGCCGCGAGACACTGGAGCCGTTGTGACCGATCAGTCGAAACCCGAGCCCGGCAAGGGCTTGCCGGAGGCGCCGCCCGGCGTGCGCGACCCGTGGAAGGGCCTGCGCGGGATCATGGCGGGGACGCTGGTGCTGGAGTTCATCGCCTTCCTGCTCGCGCTGCCGGTGGTCTGGAAGTTCAGCGGTGGGGTGTCCAGCATCGGCTTCGGCATCGTCATCGCACTGGCGGTGCTGATGCTCGTCGCCGGGTTCGTGCAGCGTCGGCCGTGGGGTCTCGGCGTCGCGCTCGCCCTGCAGGTCGCCGCGATCGCGTGCTTCCTGGTGCACCCGGCGATCGGCATCATGGGCCTGGTGTTCGGCCTGGTCTGGGCCTACATCCTGCACCTGCGCCGCGAGGTGGCCCGTCGGATGCGCGAAGGCCAGCTCTACGACCAGCTGGGCCACCCACCCGGCTATCCCCCGGAGCAGACCGACTGAACATCAGTGGTCGATCATGGTGCATCATGATGCATAGGGGTTATGCTCAGATGCATGAGGACGACCATCACTATTGATGATCAGTTGCTCGACCAGTTGAAATTGCGTGCCGCGCGCGAGCGCACAACCGTAAGCGCGCTGATCGAAGACGACGTCCGCATGGGTGAGCTGCGACGCGCACAGCGCGAAGCCCCCGAACGGAATCGATTTCGGCTGCCGACATTCGACCTGGGAGAGCCGAAGCCGGGTGTTGACCTCAACGACAACGCCGCAGTAGTCGAATTCATGGAGCGCGACGAGTGATCGCCTGCGACGTAAACGTACTGCTCAATGCGCAGAACGCTGCGCTGCCCGACCATGCGAAGTACTTCGCATGGCTTGAGGACGCGCTGAACGGTGCGACCCCGGTTGGCATCCCGTCACTGGTCTTCAGCGGATACCTGCGGATCATCACCAACCATAAGATCTGGAACCGGACGTTGGCTCCCGAACAGGCATTGGAAATCATCGCCGCGATCCGGACAGCACCCGCATTCGTGCAACTTGAACCCGGCCCGCGGCACTGGGAGATCTTCACCGAGCTCTGTCGCAAAGCCGACGCGAAGGGCAACCTGGTCCCGGATGCCTATCTCGCGGCCATCGCGATCGAGCACGGTTGCGAGTGGATCACTGCTGACCGAGGCTTTGCCCGCTATCCGGGGCTGCGTTGGCGGCACCCCTTGGACTAGGCGGTGTCGGCTTCGGCGCGGAGGGCGTCGACGAGCGCTGTCGTAGCCGGGTGCCAGGGTTTTGCCAGCGGGCCGGTGAGGACGAGGTGGCGCTTGAGGCGTTGGCGCAGCGGGACGAGAACCAGTCGGGTGTCGAGCATCGACGCCGCTAGACCGGGGACCACCGAAACGCCCACACCGGCTCGGACCATCGCCAGCAGCGTGCCGAGCTCGCGGATGCGGTGGGCCGGTTCGAGCCGCGATTCAGCCTGGCGGTAGATGTCGCGGATGTGCGGCTCGCAGCCGCCGCAGGACAGCAGGAACGGGTCGTCGTCAAGATCGCGGATGTCGACTTCGTCCTCTTCGGCGAGCGGGTGTTCGTGCGGCAGCAGCGCGTGGAACAGGTCCTCGCCGATCTGCACCCCCGGACCGGGCGGCGGATCTACGAGGACCGCGAGATCGACGATCGCCGAGGCCAGCCAGTCGGCGACTTCGTCATCCTCGCCTTCGAAGACCCGGATCCGCAGCTGCGGGAACTCATCCCGCCAGCGGGTCAGCAAACCGGGCAGCAGTCCCTGGCAGATGGTCGGCGGCGCGGCCAGTCGCAGGATGCCCGTCGGGCGACCGTCCTGCTGATCCGCCAGCGCACGGATGGTGTCGGTCGCGGTGATGGCCGCGCGGGCGTGGTCGAGGATGCGCTCGCCGAACGCGGTGGGCCGTGGCTGTCCGTGGCGGATCAGCACCCGATGACCCAGGGATTTCTCCAGCGCCGCCACGGCGTGCGAGACCGCGGACTGGCTGATCTGCGACACCTCCGCAGCAGCGCCGAACCCGCCCTCGTCGGACACCGCCAGGAACGCGCGGAGCTGTGTGATGTTGATCGTCATGAGCAACTCTCATCGTGAGATCAAACCTACTTGTTTGACTCATGATGCCCGGTCGAATGTGATGGCCGAAAGCCGCCGGAGGTCGGCGGCGTCAGACGACAAGGTGGTGGCATGGCCAAGCAGGTGGCGGACGTTTCGGCGCGCGGAACCGGTCAGGTGACCTGGTTACCGGGCTTCGTGCTGCTGTCGGCGATCTGGGGATCCAGCTTCGTGCTGATCAGAGTCGCCGTCGACGCCGGTGTCGCGCCGCTGTGGGTGGCGCTGGCGCGCTGCCTGTTCGGTGCCGCGGCGCTGTGCGGCGTCTGCGCCGTGCAGCGGGCTTCGATGCCCCGCGACCTCCGCACTTGGGGCCATGCCGCAGTGGTCGGGTTGTTGCTGAACGCCGCGCCATTCACCTTGTTCGCCTACGGTGAGACGCACGTCAGCTCGGTGCTCGCCGGGGTCTGGAACGCGACGACTCCGTTGACCACGCTGGTTTTCGTCCTCCTGCTGGTCCCGCAGGAGAACCCCACCGTGCGTCGGATGATCGGCTTGCTGATCGGCTTCGGCGGTGTGCTGGTGGTGCTCGGCGTGTGGCACGGCGTCGGCGGTGGGGTGCTGGTCGGCAGCCTCGCCTGCCTGGGCGCGACCACCTGCTACGGCGCCGGATTCGCCTACACCAGGAGGTTCTTCTCCGGCCGCACCGAGTCGGCGGCTGCGCTGACGACCATGCAGCTCACCTGCGCGACGGCCCAACTGGCGCTGGGCGCGGTGCTCTTCGGGTCGGTGCCCGAGTGGCCGGGCGTGACCGCGGTCGGGTCCCTGGTGCTGCTGGGTGCGGTGGGCACCGGGCTGGCGTTCCTGCTGAACCTGCGGGTGATCCGCGCGGCGGGATCGACCATCGCATCGACCGTCACGTACGTGACGCCGCTGTGGTCGACGGCGCTGGGCGCGATCCTGCTCGCCGAGCCGGTCGGTTGGAACACCGTGCTCGGCGGTGCGCTGGTGATCGCTGGCGTCCTGTTCGCCAGATCCGCCCGGTAGCCGGGTGCGTCAGCTGATGTCGACGACCGCGCGGCCGACTGTCTCGCCGCGCTTCAGGGCGTCGTAGGCGTCTTGGACCTGGTCGAAGGGGTAGTGGCGGCTGATCGTGTCCTGCGGGCGGAGCAGGCCGCGTGCCACCAGGTCCAGCAGGACCGGCATGTCGCGTCGCGGTTTCGCGCCGTAGGAGCCCTTGATCTGCAGCTTCCGCCGGGCGATCGTGGCCAGGTCGAACTCGCCGGTGGTGCCCCGCGCGGCGATGCCGACCACCACGATCTGCCCGCCTTCGACGACCGAATCCCGCGCGATGTTGAACGTCGGCACCGCGCCCAGCGCTTCGAAGGCGACGTCCACGCCGCGCCCGCCAGTTAGCTCGCGGATCACTGCGGGGGCGTCCACCTCGGCGGAGTTGACCACATGGGTCGCGCCGAGCTTCCGCGCCCCGGCCAGCTTCTCCTCGCTGATGTCCACCGCGATGATCATCGACGCGCCGAACACCGCCGCGAGTTGGATCAGCGCCGAGCCGACACCGCCCGCCGCGACCACCGCCACGGTGTCGCCGACGTGCACGTTCGCCGCGTGGCGCAGCGCGCCGTAGGCCGTCATCGTCGAGCAGCCCACCGAGGCGACGTCGGTCAGCCCGACGCCCTCCGGGACGCGGTAGACCGAGGTCGCGGGGGTGACGCAGCGCTCGGCCAGCCCGCCCATCGAGTACATCCACACCGGCTCGCCGTCCGGCCGGAACAGCCGGGTCTCGTCGTCGTACAGCCGCCCCTTGCCCCGGTTGAACTCGAAGAACCGCTGGCAGATCTCCTCGTTGCCACGCGCGCACTGCTGGCATTGGCCGCACGGCATGATGAAGCTGGTCACCACCCGGTCGCCGATTTCGAACCCGGTGACCCCAGAGCCGATTTCGGAGATCACCCCGGCTACCTCGTGTCCGAGCACGGTCGGCGTCGGGAACGGCAGTTCGCCCTTGAGCACGTGCAGGTCCGAGTGGCAGGCGCCGCAGGACCGCACGTCGATGGCGACCTCACCGGACTTCGGCTGGGGATCGGCGAGCTGCTCGATCCGCATCGGCTGGTTCGCGGCGGTGTGCACGGCGGCGCGCATCCGGACCTCCTTGTCAGGACTTGTCACAACTTGTCAGACCGGCCAGTCGGTTTGACCGTGAAGCTATCGCGCCGATCAGGCCCGCACCAGGGGTCGTGAGCGCGTGGCCGGGTTCTGCACGCACGACCAATCGGCACCAATCGTTCATCTCCCAGTCGGCCAGCGGTGATCGCGTTGCTGCCTGGTGCGGATAGAAACCGCCGCATGAGCCCCGAATCTGCCCTCAACCGGCGCGACCTGCTCCGCCGGGGTGCCACCGTCGGCCTCGCCGCAACCGGGTTGCTGCTGTCCGGCGCCCCGGCCTTCGCGCGCTCGGGCCGCCCGGTCCTGACCCACGGCGTGCAACTCGGCGATCCCCGACCGGACGGCGCCGTGGTGTGGACCCGTGCCGACCGGCCGTCGCGGATGTTCGTCGAGCTCGCCCGCGACGCCGATTTCCGCAATGCGGTGCGGATTCCCGGTCCGGTCCTGACGCCGGAAACCGACGGCACCGGTGAGCTCCGGCTGACCGGCCTGCCGCCGGGGCAGCAGGCGTACTACCGCGTCATCGCCCAGGACCTGGACGGCCGCGTCGAAAGCGATGCGCTCACCGGATCCTTCCGCACCGTGCCGCGCGACCGCCGCGACCTGCGGTTCCTGTGGTCCGGCGACGTCGTGGGCCAGGGTTGGGGCATCAACCCGGACCTCGGCGGCATGACGATCTACACCGCGATGGCCGCCCGCAACCCGGACTTCTTCCTGCACAGCGGCGACACGGTGTACTCCGACGGGGCGTTGCAGGAGTCCGTGGTGCTGCCCGACGGCCGGGTGTGGCGCAACATCGTCACCCCGGAGAAGGCAAAGGTCGCCGAAACGCTGGCCGAATACCGCGGGCAGTTCGCCTACAACCTGCTCGACGAGAACGTCCGCCGCTTCACCGCGCAGGTCCCGCAACTCGTGCAGTGGGACGACCACGAGGTCACCAACAACTGGTACCCGGGCGAGATCCTCGACAACGACAGCTACACCGAGAAGCGCGTCGACGTGCTCGCCCAGCGCGCGTTCCAGGCATTCCACGAGTGGCAGCCGGTCCGGCGCCAGGACGCGGTGGACGGCCGCGTGTACCGGAAGGTCTCGCACGGCCCGCTGCTGGACGTGTTCGTGCTCGACATGCGCAGTTACCGCGACCCGAACTCCACCGGCACCTCGCCGGAGCGCATCCTCGGCGACCGCCAGGCGCGCTGGCTGGTCGACGAGCTCGCCAGGTCGCGCGCGACCTGGAAGGTGATCGCCTCGGACATGCCGATCGGCATCATCGTGCCCGACGGCGACAAGATCGAGGCGGTCGCCAACGGCCTGCCGGGCGCGCCCAACGGGCGCGAGGCGGAACTGGCCTGGGTGTTGCAGGAGATCAGCCGCCGGTCGGTGCGCAACATCGTCTGGTTGACCGCCGACGTGCACTACACGGCAGCGATCCACTACGCGCCGGAGCGCGCGGCCTTCGTCGGGTTCGACCCGTTCTGGGAATTCGTCTCCGGCCCGCTGCACGCCGGTGCGTTCGGCCCGAACGAGTTGGACCCGACCTTCGGCCCGGAGCAGGTGTTCGTCAGCGCCCCGACCCGCCAGGGCGCTTCGCCGTTGGAGGGCTTCCAGCACTTCGGCGAGGTCAACATCGACGGCCGCACCGCGGAGCTGCGCGTCGACCTCCGCGATCAAACCGGGCGCCCGCTGTGGACCAAGACCCTGCCCCCACAGCGCTGACCAGCCACGACCGAGTTAATAAGAGGGTGCTCGGATTGGCTTGCGTGGCGGTGCGGGTAGCGGAACCTCAGAGGTCTTCTCGCTGTGGGATCCCCGACATCATGTATGCCGATACACCACGTCGGGGCTGTCCTCGCGAGAAAACCTCTGAGAACCCGCGGCGGTGCCAGCTGCGGGGGTGGGAGGAAGCGGCTGACGCCGCTTGCCTGACGACCCCCTCGACATGCCCAATCCGCGCGAGTTCTAAGTCGGAAGTGGAAGTAGGAAAAGTCGCATTCGCACCGCCACGCAAACAGAGTTCTAAGACAGGGCTCTGAGACAGGCCCGTCGGTCGGTGTGCGACCTGCATCGATACGCTGGCTGGCAAATCGGGCGCGGTGCATCGTGGCACCCGGCGCCGAAGGAAGTGAGGAGAGTCAACCGTGAGCGAGCGCACCCTGGTCCTGGTCAAGCCCGACGGTGTCGAGCGCGGGCTGGTCGGCGAGGTCATCAGCCGCATCGAGCGCAAGGGCCTGAAGCTGGTCGCGCTGGAGCTGAAGAACGTGGACCGCCAACTCGCCGAGCAGCACTACGCCGAACACGACGGCAAACCGTTCTTCGGCTCGCTGATCGAGTTCATCACCTCCGGCCCGGTCGTGGCCGCGTGCGTCGAGGGGCCCCGTGCCATTTCGGCGTTCCGGCAGCTGGCCGGTGGCACCGACCCGGTCGACAAGGCCGCGCCGGGCAGCATCCGCGGCGACTACGGCCTGGAGGTCCAGTTCAACCTCGTGCACGGTTCCGACTCCGCCGAGTCGGCCGAGCGCGAGCTCAAACTGTGGTTCCCGGAGCTCTGACCGCGGTGGCCGACAGCGACATCGACCCCGACGGCTTCGTCACCGGGCCGCACCGGGTGGACACCCCGCACCCGGACCTGGTGGACGCGCTGGCGGACCTGTGGGGCCGGGTCACCGTCGCCGGGGGAGCGGTCGGCTTCAGCCCCACCGACCCGGTCGATCAGCTGCGCGCGGCGGCCGCCTCGCTCGTCGAGGACATCCGCGTCAAGAAGGCGCACCTGATCACCATCGGCCAGCAGCACGTGCTGGTCGGTCTGGCCGTGCTGCGACCGCGCCAGCTGCCGGTCCGCAAGCACACCGGCGAGCTCGTCTGGCTCGCCGTCGACCCGGTGCTGCAGGGCAAGGGCTGGGGGAAGCAGCTGCTCGACGCGGTCCTGGTGCAGGCGCAGGCGATCGGCCTGGAGAAGCTGGACCTGGTCACCCGCAGCGGGCACGACCTGGAGCGCTTCTACGAGGCGCACGGCTGGGTCGAGCGCGGGCGCTGGCCGGGCGCGGTGCGCGTCGCCCCCGGCGACGACCGGGACGAAATCTGGTTCACCCGCGACGTTTGAGCCGCGGTGCACAGCGCGGTGAGTGGCGATTTCTCGCGAAATCGCCACTCCTTCCCCAAGGGAAGCGCCGATTTCGCGAGAAATCGCCCGCTGTGCCGTCCAGAACGAGTGCAAGGCCCGGCGCGGAAGCCCACTGGATGCCGGTGCGGCGGCGAGGTGCCGGAATCGCCCGCTTCCCCTCGGCAGGGGGCGAACCTCTACCCTGACCGGGTGCGTGTGGAGTCCGTTTTCGACAGGTTGGAACCGCTGTTGCCGCGCGTCTCCAAACCCGTGCAGTACGTGGGTGGCGAGCTCAACGCAACGGTGAAGGCGTGGGACGACGTCGCCGTCCGGTGGTGCCTGATGTACCCCGACGCCTACGAGGTCGGACTTCCCAACCAGGGCGTGCAGATCCTCTACGAGATCCTCAACGAGCAGCCCGATGTGCTGGCCGAACGCACCTACTCGGTGTGGCCGGACCTGGAGGCGCTGATGCGCGAGCACGGCATCCCGCAGTTCACCGTGGATGCCCACCGCCCGGTCGTCGCCTTCGACGTGCTGGGCGTCAGCTTCGCCACCGAGCTGGGCTACACCAACCTGCTCGGCACGCTCGACCTCGCGGGCATCCCGCTGCATTCCGTCGACCGCACCGACGACCATCCGATCGTGCTCGCGGGCGGACATGCCGCGTTCAACCCGGAGCCGATCGCGGACTTCCTGGACGCCGTCGTGCTCGGCGACGGCGAGGAAGCCGTTCTGGAGATCACCGAGGCCATCCGGCGGTGGAAGGGCGAGGGGCGGCCGGGTGGCCGGGACGAACTGCTGCTGCGGCTGGCCGAGTCCGGTGGCGTCTACGTGCCCAAGTTCTACGACGTCAGCTACTGCCCGGACGGCGCGATCGAGCAGGTCGTGCCCAACCACGAACGGGTGCCGTACCGAGTCTTCAAGCGCACCACCATGCAGCTCGACGACTGGCCGTACCCGAAGCAGCCGCTGGTGCCGCTCGCCGAGAGCGTGCACGAGCGGATGAGCGTGGAGATCTTCCGCGGCTGCACCCGCGGTTGCCGGTTCTGCCAGGCCGGGATGATCACCCGGCCGGTGCGGGAGCGGTCCATCGAGGGCATCGGCGAAATGGTGCAGCGCGGGTTGGCGGCCACCGGCTTCGAAGAAGTCGGGCTGCTGTCGCTGAGCTCGGCCGACCACTCCGAGATCGCCGAGCTCACCAAGGGCCTGGCGGACCGCTACGAGGGCACCAACACCGGGCTGTCGCTGCCGTCGACGCGGGTGGACGCCTTCAACATCGACCTGGCCAACGAGTTGTCCCGCAACGGCCGCCGCTCCGGACTGACCTTCGCCCCCGAAGGCGGTAGCGAGCGGATCCGGCGGGTGATCAACAAGATGGTGTCGGAGGAGGACCTGATCCGCACCGTCTCGGCGGCCTTCGCCAACGGGTGGCGGCAGGTCAAGCTGTACTTCATGTGCGGGCTGCCGACCGAGACCGACGAGGACGTGCTGCAGATCGCCGAGATGGCCAAGGAAGTCATCCGGGCTGGTCGGCAGGCCGCAGGTCACAAGGACATCAGGTGCACCATCTCCATCGGCGGGTTCGTGCCCAAACCGCACACCCCGTTCCAGTGGGCATCGCAGACCGACCCGGACACCATTGACGACCGGCTGCGCAAGCTGCGCCAGGCGATCAACTCCGACCGCGGCCTCGGCCGCAACATCGGCATGCGCTACCACGACGGCAAGCCGTCCCTGATCGAGGGGCTGCTGTCCCGCGGCGACCGCCGCATCGGTCGGGTCGTCGAGCGGGTGTGGCGCGAGGGCGGCCGGTTCGACGGCTGGAACGAGTACTTCTCGTTCGAGCGCTGGACCTCCTGCGCCGCCGCCGAGTTGGTGCCGCTGGGCGTGGACATGGACTGGTTCACCACCCGGGAGCGCGCCGAGGACGAGATCCTGCCGTGGGACCACCTCGACTCCGGGTTGGACAAGGAGTGGTTGTGGGCCGACTGGCGGGACGCGCTGGACGCCCGCGAGCAGGACGACTGCCGGTGGACGCCGTGCTTCGACTGCGGCGTGTGCCCGACCATGGGCACCGACATCGAGGTCGGCCCGACCGGGCGAAAACTGCTGCCGATCTCGCCGGTCGGCCAGGGCGCCCCGGTCCGCAATCCGGCCTTCACCAGTTGGCGGGCGCCAAATCCGACCTAGCCGGATCTGTCAGTTTTGCCCGGAACTGGCGCACCCGAACCGGGCAAAACGCCGCGCGGTTCTAGGCAAAACCGTCCACCAGGGCAACGTGATTCCGTGATGTGGAAGATAGCTCGCGCTGGTGACCGGCTCACCGGAACCGGGACCGAGGTCGGTCGAGTGCTCGGTGCGGGGTTGGTCACCGGGGTACGGTCCTTCGAAACATGACGCGCAGGTGTTGTCACACTGCGGTTGAGCAAGCAAGCATCGGCATCGGAACAGGTCGGCGACGACCGCCGATGACGATCATTGGTCGGGGAGGACATCCTGAGTCGGCGAGATCACCCCAATCCCTCGGCGCCACCGGTGCAGAAGCTGCGGCTGCGTTACGCGAAACGGGGACGGCTGCGGTTCACCTCGCACCGGGACGTGGCGCGCACCTTCGAGCGCGCGTTGCGGCGTGCCGGGGTTCCCATGGCGTATTCCCAGGGCTTCAGCCCGCACCCGAAGGTCTCCTGGGCAGGTGCGGTGCCCACCGGGGTGTCCAGCGTGGCGGAGTACGTCGAGCTCCAACTCGTCGAACGACTCGACCCGGCGGTGCTGCGCGGCGAGCTCGACGCCGCGCTGCCCGAGGGCATCGACGTGCTCGACGCGGTGGAGGCCGCGCCGGGCGCGCTGGCCGACCGGCTGGAGGTGAGCCGGTGGCGGATCGATCTTCCCGGCACGGACGTCGCTGAGCTGCGTGACGCCGTAGCGGCGCTGATGGCCGCCGAAAGCGCGCTGGTGGAGCGGCTGACCAAGGACGGTCGCCGCACCATCGACGCACGAGCGGCGCTGGTCAGCGCGGAGGTGCGGGAGGGTCACCGGGAGGTTGCGGACAGTGATCGAAATTCCGCCTCCACCGCCCAGGTGGACGATTGGCCGAAGGCATCGGAACCGTATGGGATACTCGTAACGGTCGTGCGGCAGACAACACCGGTCGTACGACCCGACGACGTACTGAGCGCCCTGCGTGTCGTCGCCGGTCTGGCACCGTCGGCCGCCGCGAGCGCGACCCGGCTGGAGCAGGGTCGGCTCGACGACGGGGGAGGCATTGCCGACCCGTTGGCCCAGGACTCAGGCGGCGACCGGATTCCGGCGGGAGAGCCCGCGGCCGGGTGACGGACGGCGCGGACGTCGTCGACCCGCCGTGTGACTTCCCGGCCTGAAGGCCCGGGGCGGAGGGACCACCAGAATTGCCGTCGCCCAATGGCGGCGGAGACCGAAGAACGCACATGCCTCTGTGCGGCCGCGTCCACCAGGACGCGCCCGGGGGCGGAGGAGCTGGATGTTGAACATGGATAGGCCCGCTGGGAACGCCAGCGGGCAATCGCCCACACCCACCCGAGAAGAGCAGGGCACGATCGAGCTGCCAGCCAAGCTTCGGGTGCACGCACTGGCCAAGCTGCTGGGCGCCAGCAGCCGGGACATCATCACGACGCTGGAATCGATCGGTGAATCGGTCCGCAGCGCCCAGTCGAACATCGACCGCGACGTCGCCCTGCAGGTGGTGCGAGCCCTGCACCCCGAGTTGCTGGCGGAGCCGTCGGCCGAGTCCGAACCAGCCGGTGAGCAGCCGCCTTCGGCAGTGCCAGCCGCCGACTTCGCGCCCGCCGGGGGCGAGCCGGACGCGTCCGCGGGACTGACGCCGGTCTTCGCCGCTCCGGAGGCGATGTTCCTGGCGCCGCAGCCGCCGGAGCAGCCGACCGCGCGCAAGGCCGAGCCGGCGGAACCCGCGGAAGTGAAGCCGGAGCCCGCTGAGGCCACCAAGACCGCCAAAACCGCCGAGCCAGCGGAGGCCGCCGAGAGCGAGGACGAGCCCGCTGGTCGTCGCCGTCGTCGGCGGGGCCGCCGGGGCCGCGGCCGGGGGCGCGGTGCCGACTCCGAGTCGGGTGCCGAGGAAGAGACGTCGGAGGCAACCGAGGACGCCAGCGGCGAAACCGCTGAACCAGCCGCGGAGGACAGCACCGAGGAACAGGCCGCCGAGTCCGAGGGTGGGGGTGAGTCCAACAGGCGTCGTCGTCGGCGCCGCCGCCGCAAGGGCTCTTCGGACGACGAGAGCGGCGCTCGCGAGGACGATCCGCCGAACACCGTCGTGCACGTCCGCGAGCCCGCCGCCGAGCCCCGCCAGGACAGCAGCGACGACGAGGTCCGCGCGGTCAAGGGCTCGACCCGCCTGGAAGCCAAGCGCCAGCGCCGCCGGGACGGCCGGGAGGCCGGGCGCCGGCGGGCGCCGGTGCTCTCCGAGGCGGAGTTCCTGGCCCGCCGCGAGTCGGTGGACCGCAAGATGGTGGTCCGCCAGAACGGCGACCAGACCCAGATCGCGGTGCTGGAGGACAACGTCCTCGTCGAGAACTTCGTGACCTCGTCGGGCTCCGGCTCCCTGGTCGGCAACGTCTACCTGGGACGCGTGCAGAACGTGCTGCCCAGCATGGAGGCCGCCTTCGTCGACATCGGCCGGGGCCGCAACGCGGTGCTCTACGCCGGTGAGGTGGACTGGGACGCGGCCGGACTGGCTGGCAAGGCCCGCCGCATCGAGCAGGCCCTGCAGACCGGCGATAGCGTGCTGGTGCAGGTCACCAAGGACCCGGTCGGTCACAAGGGCGCGCGGCTGACCACGCAGATCAGCCTGCCCGGCCGATTCCTGGTGTACGTGCCGGGCGGCGGCGCGACCGGCATCAGCCGCAAGCTGCCGGACACCGAGCGCAAGCGGCTCAAGGAGATCCTCAAGCGGATCGTGCCGGAGAACGCCGGGGTGATCATCCGCACCGCGTCGGAGGGCACCAGCGAAGCGGCGCTGGACCGCGACGTGCGGCGGCTGCAGGCCCAGTGGGAGGTCATCAAGGAGAAGGCCGAGACGCCCGGCGCGCAGGCCCCGCAACTGCTCTACGAAGAGCCGGACCTGCTGATTAAGGTCGTCCGCGACCTGTTCACCGAGGACTTCTCGGCCATGACGGTGCAGGGCCCCGACGCCTGGGACACCATCGAAGCCTACGTCCAGCACGTCGCGCCGGACCTGGCGCAGCGGCTGTCCAAGCACGTCGGCAAGAACGACGTGTTCACCGAGCAGCGGATCACCGAGCAGATCGCCAAGGCTCTGGACCGCAAGGTCTGGCTGCCCTCCGGTGGCTACCTGGTGATCGACCGCACCGAGGCCATGACGGTGATCGACGTCAACACCGGCAAGTTCACCGGCTCCGGGGGCAACCTGGAGGAGACGGTCACCCGCAACAACCTGGAGGCGGCCGAGGAGATCGTCCGGCAGCTCCGGTTGCGCGACATCGGCGGCATCATCGTCATCGACTTCATCGACATGGTGCTGGAATCCAACCGCGACCTGGTGCTGCGCCGCCTCACCGAATGCCTGGGCCGGGACCGCACCCGCCACCAGGTGGCCGAGGTGACCTCGCTGGGCTTGGTGCAGATGACCCGCAAGAGGGTCGGGACCGGCCTGCTGGAGGCGTACAGCAGCACCTGCGAGCACTGCCGGGGTCGCGGCCTGATCGTCTCGACCGAACCGGTCACGCATCCCAACGGCCATGCGACGACCAACGGCACCCGACGTAACCGGCACCGCGGCAAGCAGCAGGAGGGACCGGCGGAGCAGCCCGTCGTCGCCCCGGAGCCGCGCAGCGAGACCAAGCACGAGGCCGTGAAACCGGCGGAGCCGGTGCAGGCCGAGCCGGAGCCCGTGGCGGCGGAGCCGGTCGAGGTGGCGCCGGAGCCGGAGGCGAAGGCCGCGGAGGCTGCGGAGCCCGAGGCTGCGGAGCCGGTAGTGGCGGAGCCCGAGGCCGTGGCGCCGGTGGTGGCGGAGCCGGTGGCGACGCCCGAGCCGGAGCCCGAGCCCGCGCCGGTGGCGGAGACGACTCCGGTCGTCGAGCCGACCATCGTCGAACCCGTTCCGGAGCCCGTCGCGGCCGAGCCGGTGTCCGAACAGGCCGTCAACGGTCGGCCTCGTCGCAAGGTGACGCGGGCTGCGGGTAGTGCCGGTGCGCCGGTGACCCCGCTGGTGGTCAGCAAGCCAGCGGAGTCTCAGGAGCCCGCCGACAGCAGCATCCCGGACGTCGCACCGGCCGCGCCGGTTCGGCGGGTCCGCCGTGCCGCGTCGCGGCCTGCTGGGCCGCCGGTCGAGGACGCGCCCACCGAGGGCTGAGCAGTTGGTTGGAATGGCCGATTCGTTCAAGAGCGGATCGGCCATTCCCGGTTAGCGTCGGCCCATGATTCGATGCACCGCTGAGCTGGTGGCCGCCGCCGAGCAATTCGTCTGGTTGACCGCCCGCGTGCTGGAACAACGCCTGTTCGAGTTCTTGTTCGCCGACGGCGGCGCGGAAGGCGTGCTGGCCGCGCTCGATGCCTACCGCTGCGCGGATGGTGGCTACGGTTACGCCCTGGAACCCGATGCGCGCGGTCCGATCAGTCAGCCGTTGCAGACCTACACCGCGCTGGCGACCCTCGACGGGGTGGGGGAGTGCGGGGGCGCGACCGTGACACGGATCTGCGACTACCTGATGTCGATCACCCGCCCCGACGGCGGCGTGGCTGGGGGCGACCCGCGGCTGCGGGACTACCCGCACGCGCCGTGGATGCCGATCGCCGAAGAGCCGGAAGGGCAGTTGCTCACGACTAGTCTGCTGGCCGGGCTGCTGCACAAGAACCGGATCGAGCACCCGTGGCTCGCCGGGGCCACCGAGTTCTGCTGGGAGCGGATCGACCGGCTGACCGAAACCCATCCGTACGAGGCGCACGCGGCCGTGTCGTTCCTCGACCACGTTCCGGACCGGGATCGGGCGGGCGCCGTCGCCGAGCGGCTGGGCAAGATCGTGCGGGAACAGCGGCTGGTGCTGCTCGACCCGCAGCACCCCGAACAGGCTCGGCTTTCCCCCGGCTATGCGCCCGGTGAACTGCACGGCGTCTGGGACTACGCGGCGGAGCCGACGAGCTTGGCGCGACCCTGGTTCTCCGACGACGAAATGTCCCGCGGCCTCGACCACCTCGCCGACATGCAGGAGGCCGACGGCGGTTGGCCGATCCGCTGGCGTCATTGGGCGCCGGGCACCCGCCTGGAGTCACGCCCCCGCGTGGCGATCGGAGCACTGCTCACCCTGCGCGCCTACGACGAAGAGTCGTAGCCGTACGCGGCCAACTCCGCGCGGAGTCCGGTGTGGACTTCTAGCGGATGCGCCGAACCAAACCGCGCATCCGCTACGTGGCAGCGAAGTAGTGCCGTGGGGTAACACCGGTCAGCCGCCGGAATTCGCGCGTCAGGTGCGCTTGGTCGGCGTAGCCGACGGTGTGCGCGAGTTCCGCGAGCCCACCTCGACCTAGGCCGAGCCGCGTGGCCCGCTGGAAGCGGAGCACCCCGGTCAGGGTTTGCGGGCTGTATCCGACGGCGGCGGTGACCCGTCTGCGCAACTGCCGCTCGGACAGCCCGATGGCGTCGGCCAGCGCGGGGATCGACGGCGGTGCCGGGACGTCGAGGGCGGTCACCACAGGTGCGAGCGCCCGATCGGGCTCGTACTCCGCCAATCGCGCAAAGGCGAACTGCTCCAGGATCCGCTCCGCCTCGCGCTGGTCTTCGACCTCGCCCAGGCGTTCCACCACGGACTGTGCGGAAGCTCCGCAGACGTCGGTGCTGTCGACCTGGAGATCGCGCAGTTCGGTCGCGGGGATGTGGCCGAGCAGCAGGCGGGCGGCACCGGGTTTGGCGCGGATCCCGGTGATGCGGCTGCCCGGCGGCATCGTCGCGAGGCGAGCAGTGGTGTCCGGCCCGACCACGTCGAGGCGGTTGCCCATCCAGATCAGGTCCACGCAGCCGTCCGGCACGACGCGCTGCACGTAGCCGTCCTCACCCGCGCCATGCGTCCACACGCACGCGATCATCCCGGCCAGCGCCCCGACCGGCTGTCGCTCCCGATACCGACTCACCAGGCCATGATGCCCGCTCGCCCCGACACCGGGAACGTGCCGGGCACCCGATCCCGGTCAGTCGGTCTCGTCGTCGAAGGTCGGGATGTCGGTGCGGTCGTCGGAACTGGGCATGTCCCCCGGCAGTTCCAGGCCCTGCGTCAACGGACCGGGCGACCAGGTGCCCCAGTGGGTCTCCGAGTGCACCTCCATCGCCGCCTGCGCGGGCAGCGCGTCCGCCTCGTAGGGGTGCACCACGAACAGCGAGCCCCAGTCCTGCTGCGGATCGTTGCGCAGGTAGGTCGGCAGTTCGCGGACGCTCGACGCGACGGTCAGCCAGCCGAACGGGCCACCCACGTCCGGCGACGACCAGCCCTCGCCGATGTCGCGGACCAACTCGCCAGCCGACACCCGGAATTGCGGCATCTCGGCGATCCCGTTGTACAACCCGGAGATCCGCAGGCACGGGTGCACCAGCGCGGCAGGCCACTCCACGAAAGTCGCACCGTTGCCGATGACCTCGGTCATGCGGGTCAGCTTCGGCACCCGAGGCGCGCTGACCGACAGCCAGCCTTCCTGGCCGAGGGTCTGGTCGACCGCGATCATCCGCATCTTCGTCGCACCCTTGGCCTCTTCGCCGAGCATGTACCGGTGGTCCCGCCACCCCGGCGGCGGGCCCTGGTGCACGGTGTACCGCCCGGTGAGCTGGAAGCCGCGGTCGGTGTCCTTGCCGAATTCGAAGACGACGAAGTTCGCGCCGGTCTCCGCGCCCGCCAGGCTCAGCACCACCGGGACTTCGCCGTTGCGGGCCGATTCCGGCAGGTCATACCAGGGCGTGCGCAACTCGCCGGTGCCACTTCCGGCCTCGTCGTAGCTGCCCCACACCGGTGCGTTGTCCCCGCCGAACTGGTGCGGTGGCCGCCAATTCGGCGCCTCCGGGTCGGCGCCGTCGTTGACGGGCACCCCGGGGCGGGTGAAGCCGTCCTGTTTGGACTGGAGGTACTGCGCGGCGGTTTCCCGATCGGCCACGCGGCGTGGCGGGAGTTTCAGGTCCGCGTTCTTCGCGGGCGCGGCCACCGTCGGTTGCTGGGCCGACACCGGCAACACGCTGGCCTGCGGATCGGTCTCCACGTCGATGTAGTCCGACAACCCGCAACTGGACCCGGTGAGCTGCTTGATGTTGTCCGTACCCAGGGTGTAGCTGTTGCCCTGCTCCTGGATCGCTTTGCCGAACGCGGCGAGCTCACCCAACACCATCAGCGCGCACAACAGCGAAAGCGGCGCGGTGCCCAGCCGCAGCGCTCGGCTCCGCTTCTCCGGGCTGTCCCAGCGCTCGTCGACGACCTTCGGGTTGTTCTCGTCGATGCGCAGGTGCTCGACCAGCGCGATGATCCCGGCTATCCCGGCGAAGATCAGGAACAGCGTGCTGGCCCGATGTCCGTCGATCGATGGCGGCTTGTCGAACCACGGTATGCCCCAACCCGAGACGTACCACCAGGCGTTCGGCCCGGTCACGGCGAACGCCAGGATCACCATCAACCCGGCCACGAACGCCGCCCGGTTCCGCCGCGACCGCAGCACGGTGCTGCTGGTCGCGAGCGCGGTCAGGGCCGCCAGCGCGCCGCCGAACGCGGCGAAGATGCCGAAGTGGTGGGTGTGCTTGGTCGGGGTCAGGGCGAGCACCACGAAGCACAGCCCGGTGATCGCCAGCAGACGTCGGCTCGGGCCGAGCGCGGCGCCCCGAATCCGCCCGCGCCGCAACAGCACCACCGCGCAGGTCGCCAAGCACAGGATCACCAGCAGCACCGGGAACCGGCGGGTCAGCGAACCGTCCGGGCTCTGGCTGAACAGCAGGCTGTAGCGGTTGAGCTCCTCGTACCAGCGGCCGTTCGGGCCGAAGGTGGTCTTGAGCTCCAACGCGTCCATGACCGACTGCCAGGTCTGGTCGTAGAACACCAACGTCAGGATCACGAACCCGGACGCGGCGATCGGCGCCAGCACCGGCACCCAGCCGAATTCCTGGGCCCGCTTGCGCACCAACCGGAACAGCGGCTTCACCGCGGCGATGTAGGGCAGCACCGCGACGAGTCCATGCGGGTTGGCGCCCACCGACAACGCGGCGCCGACCAAGCCAAGCCCCGCTGGCATCAGCCGTCCAGTCGCCACCGAGCGCTCGACGGCGCACAGCGCGAGCAGCGAGAACAACACCACGACCGGCTCAGCGCGGAGCCCGTTGTTGTAGGGCAGCCAGAACGCCAGGAACACCGCCGCGGCGGCCCAACCGGCGGCGTTGCTGCGGCGCACCTGCTGGCCGAGCCGGGGCAGGATCTCGCGGCTGATCAGCAGCCAGCTGACGATGCCCATCAGCAGTGCGGGCAACCGCACCCACGGCGTGGACGTCGAAATCTGCACCCACAGCGAATAGAACTCGTAGAACCACCCGAACGGCGACTCGGGGTTGGCGAACCAGCGGTAGTAGTTGCTGACGTACCCAGCGCTCTGCGCCGACCGCACCATGCTCAGCACGTAGCCGTCGTCGGAGGTCATCGCGCCGACCAGCCACCACACGACCAGCGCCGCGTAGACCGCCGCGTCGCGCAAGGTCGGCTTCCACCAACCGCGCGGGACCAGGCGCGGCGCGCGCCGCCCGGCCCGCACGTCCAACCGGTGCAAGCAGATCACCGAACCGACGAACGCCGCCAAGGCCAGCGCGATCACCACGATCTTCAGCGGAGTCGCGTAACTGCTGAACCGGTTGTCGACGCGAGCTTCGAAGGACAGCCCGCGCACGTCGTCCACGGCGTTGTCCAACGAGGAATAGATGCCGGTCAGCTGGGGCCGCTGGTCACCGCCGATGCGTGCCCACTGCTGGTTGCCGATGCTGGACGTGGTCCCGGAGGCGTTGGCGCGCACCGCGATCGTGCAGTTACCGGCGGGCAGCGCCACGGTGCTCACCTGCTGCCCCTTGGAGAACAGCGCGGCCTGACCGTTGTCGACCTGCAACACCAGGCCGGTCAGCTTGCCGTAGTCCGACGACGGCGGGTTGGTGCTCAGCAGAATGCCCGGACCGTTGGTGCGCGCGTCCAGGCCGCGCGCCGCGGCGCACGGCACCTTCGCGTTGAGCCACAGCGGCGAGTACGCGACCAGCGGCGCGGAAACCGATCTGGTGCCCTGCGCGGTTGGCCACCGCAAGGTGACCACGTCGTGGTTGACGGGTAAGAACGGCACGAGCAGCGCCAGCACGGTGCCGACGAGCCCGAGGAGTGAGGCGAACAGCCGAAGTTTCTTCGCCGACCCAGGGTGCACGGGGGAACCATACGGGCGCTTGCTGTCCGCTGTTGTGCGCACCCCATGCGGCGCGTCGGAACACGCCCGCTCGCGTGGGGGAATCCCGTTCTTACCGAAATTCCCACCGAAGTCATCGCGCGGCGTGGGTGGGCGTCAGCCGCTCTGCGCGCGGTCTCCGGTGGTCGTGTGGTCGGACACGAGCACGTCCACGTCGTGGTGCCGCCCGGTCCGGTGCAGCACCAGTTCGGCGAGCAGGCCGAGGGAGACCATCTGCACCGCGAAGATCTCCAGCAGGATGCCCAGCGTCAGCAGCGGGCGGGTGCCGATCGACTGGTCGGTGAACAGCCAGACGCCGCTGAGGTAGAGCAGGACCAGCGTGCCGATGGTCCCGGCCAGCAGCCCGAGCCCGCCGAAGAGGTGAGCCGGGCGCCGCCCGTAGCGGGTGAGCGTGACGACGGTGAGCAGGTCCAGCGCGCCGCGCACGTAGCGCTCCAGTCCGTAGTTGGACTTGCCGTGCACCCGCGGCCGGTGGTGCACCGCGAGCTCGCGGACCCGGTAGCCGAGCTGGTGCGCCAACGCCGGGATGTAGCGGTGCAGTTCGCCGTACAGCGGAACCCGCTGGTAGACCTCCGTTCGCGCCGCCTTGAGCCCGCAGTTGTGGTCGGCCAGCTTCAGCCCGGTGATCAGTCCGGTGATCCAGTTGAACACCTTCGACGGCAGCCGCTTGCCCAGCGGGTCCTGCCGCTGCGCCTTGTACCCGCTGACCAGGTCCGCCGGTTCGGCGCCGTCGAGTTCGTCCAGCAGTCGGGGGATCTCGGCGGGATCGTCCTGCAGGTCGGCGTCCAGCGTGACCAGCAGCCGACCGTGCACCTCGGCAACCCCGGCGGCCAGCGCGGCGGCCTTGCCGAAGTTGCGCCGCAACCGGATGCCGCGGAACCGGGGATCCGACCGGGCTTGCTCGGCGATCATCCGCCAGCTGTCGTCGGTGCTGCCGTCGTCGACGACCAGCAGTTCCCAGGACCGGTTCTGCTGTTGCATCGCCTCGCGGATCTCGGCGAACAGCTGGGGCAGGTTCTGCTGCTCGTTCTTGGCCGGGGCGAGCAGCGAGACCTCCGGACGCGCGCTTTCAGTCATGACGTGACCTGCGGGCTTTCGGTGAGAGGCCGGATCCACCAGCCGTCGGGGAAGCGGAAGGCGACGCGCAGCGGGCCGGGCTGCGCCGGGGCGACCGCCTGGAAGCCCAGCCCGATCTCGATGCCGGGTGTCTGGGCCTCGGCGTCCGACCGCGGGATGTCGACCACCCCGCCGCCGACCACGGTGCCGGTCTGGTCGAGCGCGGCGACGCACTGGGCCCGCTCGATCCCGGAGATCGCCCAGCCCTTGAGCAGCCGGGCCCCGCCGTGGATCTGGTCGGTCTCGACGTTGAGCACCACGTCGCGGCCGTCCGGGCGCGGCTCGCGCAGCGCGCCAACGCTGGGCGTTCGCCAGTTGGCGGTGCTGATCCGATCGCCGATCGTCACGCCATCGGGGCAGCCCAGGGTGAATTCGGCGGAGAACGGGTAGTGCCCCAGCGCCCGCAGTCGCGGCAGCAGCCGATCCGGCTCGGGGAACCGGTCGATGAACGCATCGGGGTGGCCGATGCGCGCGGCGATGGCCAGCAACTCCTGGTTCGGCGCATCGGCCCGCACGCTCTGCGCCACGGGAGCGCCGAGCGCGACGGTGGCCAGCACCGTGCTGGCGACGGCCACGGTGCGGATCTTCGGCCAGCGCGGCCAGCTGACCACGATCACCAGCACCGCGATCCACAGCGCGGCGGTCATGCTGTTGTAGCGGCTCTGCAACCCGGCGGATTCGCCGAACGCGGCGCGCGAGCCGGAGATCATCACCGCGCACCCGATCGCGTAGACCGCCAGCCCCCACCAGACGGCAGCGCTGCGGCGCTCTTGCTGGCTCTGCCGGGCGTGCAGCACCAGCACTGCCAACCCCGCCACGCCCGCGACCAGCGCGATCGACGGTTCGGTGCCGGTCCAAACCATGCCGAGCATGCTCAGCCCGGCGAGCAGCGCTTGCGCCGGATCGTCGGTCGGCGAACTGCCACCACCGCCCTGCGGCCCGCGCAGCACCAGCCAGGCACCCACCGCGAGCACACCGACCACCAGCGGCGCGGCGACCCAGCGGCGTCGATCGCCGCGCAGCCAGGCCACCAGGGCCAGCGCAGGCCACACCGCGAACGACGTGCCGTAGCTGATCGATGCCAACAGGCCGAAGCCGATCGCCAGCACCCGGTGCTCCCGCTGCATCGCCAGCACCGCGGCGAGCACCAGCAGCAATGCGAGGATCCAGGACGCCCCGCTCATCGAGCGCACGTAGTTGTGGATGCCGTGCGGGTTGAACACCAGCGTCGAGGAAGCGACCACCAGCCCGGCGCGCTGCCACGGGTTCAGCTCCTCGGGCAGCATCGCCCACACCAGGAGCACGCAGCCGATGCCGAAGGCGATGATCAGCAGCCCCAACGGCTGGTTCAGCCCGTGCCCGAACCGGGCGCTGAGCCAGAACAACAGGCTCGGCAGCACGAACGGGTGCTCGTTGCGGAAGCCGAACAGCGCCATCGGGCGCAGCGTCCCGTCGTCGTTGGTGATGTCGAGCAGCACCCACCAGTAGTCGTAGAAGTGCATCTGCGGATAGCGCAGCACTTCCCGAAGCATCATCAGCGGCGGTACCGCGGCCAGCAGGCCCAGGAGCACCGGGCCGAACCGGCGCAGCGGTGCGCGACCCGGCGGGGATTCGGGGACGGCGCGATCGTCGCGGTCGGTCTTGGATGCGATGTCAGTCACGCTGTGTGTCCCCAGATTCATCAGAACGGCGACTCAAGGTAGCAAGCGCAGGTCCAGGCGGGGCACTTTCGAAAGTTGGTTGGCGCGATTTGACCTCTCGGATCCAGCGGCCGTAGCCTGACGCGGCTCACCTGCCATCGGCTTGCGCAGCCGGTTCGGCGCGTGCTGCCGCCCCGGTCGATCGGGACCCGGAAAGCGGTCTGTATGATGGGTGAGAACTTCTCGCCGCCGGACGGGCGGAGAGGTTAAACGCCTGTTTCGGGTGCGGTAGCCCGTGCGCTCGGCTGCCGAGACAGGAACCCACCGAGGCGCTGCACCGGCGGCGTGGTAGGAATCCTCGATCACGCGGTCGGGGTGGACGTCCGCCGCAGACCTGGTGAAGTAGCGAAACCGAGCAGCAGGAGACTTCCGACTCATGTACGCGATCGTCAAGACCGGCGGCAAGCAGTACAAGGTGGCTGTCGGGGACGTCGTCGAGGTCGAGAAGCTCGATGGCGAGCTGGGCTCCGAGGTCCGTTTCCCGGCGCTTCTGGTCGTCGATGGCTCTGAGGTCACGACCGACGCCGACGCGCTGGCCAAGGTGTCGGTGACCGGCAAGCTGGTCGAGCAGACCAAGGGCCCCAAGATCCGCATCCACAAGTTCAAGAACAAGACCGGCTACCACAAGCGCCAGGGTCACCGGCAGAAGCTGACCCGCGTTGAGGTCACCGGCATCACGAAGTGAGGACCTGAGTAGTCATGGCACACAAGAAGGGCGCTTCCAGCTCTCGGAACGGCCGCGACTCGAACCCCAAGTACCTCGGGGTGAAGCGCTACGGCGGCCAGGTCGTCAAGGCCGGTGAGATCCTTATCCGGCAGCGGGGCACCAAGTTCCACCCCGGTCTCAACGTCGGACGGGGCAACGACGACACCCTGTTCGCACTGTCCGCTGGCACCGTCCAGTTCGGACGTTACCGCGGCCGCAAGGCCGTCAGCGTGCTGCCGGTCGAGGTCTGACCCGGCTCTCGACTGCGAGTACTTCCCGACGAGGGGCGGGTCCGGCTAGTCCGGCCCGCCCCTCGTCGTTTGCGCCGGGCGCCAGCACAGTTCCGCCGGGTCAGCTCGGCCGTATTTCCTGGAGGCATTCGTGTCGCGGTTCGTTGACCGCGTGACCATCCACGTCGCGGCAGGCGACGGCGGGCATGGCTGCGCCTCGGTGCACCGGGAGAAGTTCAAGCCGCTCGGCGGCCCGGACGGCGGCAACGGTGGCAAGGGCGGCGACGTGCGGCTGGTGGTCGATCCCGGCGTGCACACGCTGCTGGACTTCCACTACCGGCCGAACGCGCGCGCCGCCAACGGCAAGCCGGGCAAGGGCAGCATGCGCAACGGCGCGGTGGGCGAGGACCTGGTCCTGCCGGTCCCGGACGGCACCGTGGTGCTGACCCCGGACGGCGAGGTGTTGGCCGACCTGGTCGGCACCGGCACCACGTTCGTGGCGGCCGCTGGCGGTCGCGGTGGGCTGGGCAATGCGGCGCTGGCCTCCAAGGCCCGCAAGGCACCGGGCTTCGCGCTGCTCGGTGAGCCGGGGGACCAGTTCGAACTGGTCCTGGAGTTGAAGTCGGTCGCCGACGTCGGTCTGGTCGGGTTCCCTTCGGTGGGCAAGTCGTCGCTGATCTCGGTGCTGTCCGCGGCCCGGCCGAAGATCGCCGACTACCCGTTCACCACGCTGGTGCCCAACCTCGGCGTGGTCACCGCGGGCGAGACGGTGTTCACCGTGGCGGATGTGCCGGGTCTCATCCCAGGCGCCAGCGAGGGCCGTGGACTGGGTCTGGATTTCCTGCGCCACATCGAGCGCTGCGCGGTCCTGGTGCACGTGGTGGACTGCGCCACGCTCGAACCCGGCCGCGACCCCGTGTCCGATGTGGACGCGCTGGAGGCCGAGCTCGCGCAGTACACGCCCGCGCTGAAGGCGGAACAGAGCGGCCAGGATCTGGCATCCCGGCCGCGCATGGTCGTGCTCAACAAGATGGACGTGCCGGAAGCACGGGAGCTGGCCGACCTCGTCCGAGCGGATGTCGAGGCACGCGGCTGGCCGGTGTTCGAGGTGTCCACCGCATCCCGGGAAGGGTTGCGCGAGTTGAGCTTCGCGATGGCCGCCGAGGTCGAGCGCTACCGAGCGCAGCTGCCGCCACCGGAGCCAGCGCGAGTGGTGGTCCGACCTGCGGCGGTGGACAGCGGCAGCTTCACCGTCGAACCCGACCCGGAGACCGAGGACGCGTACGTGGTGCGCGGCGAGAAGCCGGAGCGGTGGGTGCGGCAGACCGACTTCGGCAACAACGAGGCGATCGGCTTCCTGGCCGACCGGCTGGCGAAGCTCGGTGTGGAGGAGGCGCTGGCCAAGCGGGGCGCGCAGCCGGGCAGCCAGGTGACCATCGGCCAGATGACCTTCGACTGGGAGCCGTCCACCCCGGCCGGGGTGGCGGGTGTGCTCGGCCGCCGCGGCACCGACCTGCGGATCGACCAGGACGACCGGGTCCCGGCTTCGGAGCGCAAGGCCGCGAAGAAGGCGCGGCGCGGCTCGCTGGACGAATTCGGCCGGTACGTCGAGGAGGAGGACGACCGGTGAACGATCAGCCCTCGGCGACCAGGAAAGCGGTCGCGGCGGCGCAGCGGGTCGTGGTGAAGGTCGGGTCGTCGTCGTTGACCACGACCGAGGGGGGCTTGGACGCCGCACGGCTGGCGACGTTGGTCGACACGGTGGCCCGGCGAGTGGCGTCCGGTGGCCAGGTCGTGCTGGTGTCGTCGGGTGCGATCGCGGCCGGAATCGCACCGCTCGGGCTGCGTCGCAGGCCGAAGGATCTCGCGACCCAGCAGGCCGCGGCGAGCGTCGGTCAGCAGGCGCTGGCGCATGCGTACGCCGAATCGTTCTCGCGCTACAGCCTGACCGTCGGCCAAGTGCTGCTTACCGCGGACGACGTGGTGCGACGCGGCCACTACCGCAACGCGCAGCGCACCTTGAACCGGCTGCTCGGCCTCGGCGCGGTGCCGGTGGTCAACGAGAACGACACGGTCGCCACGACCGAGATCCGCTTCGGTGACAACGACCGGCTGGCTGCGTTGGTGTCGCACCTGGTAGGTGCCGACGCGTTGATCATGTTGTCCGATGTGGACGCCCTGTACGACGGAGATCCGCGCCGTGGCGACGCATCGGTGATCCGCGAGGTCAACGGCGATGCGGACATGGCCGGGGTGCACGCGGGGCGCACCGGCGCGTCCGGACTGGGTACCGGCGGCATGGCGTCGAAAGTGGAGGCGGCGAAAGTCGCGTGCTCATCGGGTATTCCGGTGCTGCTGACCTCCGCCGCGCTGGCCGAGCGAGCGCTTGGCCCAGCCGATGTCGGCACCGCATTCGCCGCGACCGGCAGCAGGCTCTCGGCCCGCCGCTTCTGGCTCGCGCACGCGGCCGGAGCCAACGGCCGTCTGTGGCTGGACGACGGGGCGGTAGCGGCGGTGGTCAAGCGCCGCCGATCCCTGCTGGCCGCGGGCGTCACCGCGGTGGAAGGGGCCTTCGACGGCGGCGACGTGGTCGAACTGGTCAACCCGGCAGGTGAGGTGGTGGCCCGCGGTGTGGTCGCCTACGACGCGGCGGAACTACCGGAACTGATCGGCCGGTCCAGCCACCAGCTGCCCCCGGAACAACGCCGCGAGGTAGTCCACGCGGACGACCTCGTCCCGCTGCGATAGGGTACCGATCTGGTAGTCGCATCGGTATACTGGAAGTATGACTACCACGATCAAAGTTCCGGAAGACTTGCGCGACCGGATCGCGGACCGGGCGCGTAGCCGACACGTGTCACAGGCCGAGGTGGTAGCCGAAGCCCTCGACGCCCTGGACCAGCGAGAGTTCTGGTCGGCGGTCGGCGCAGCGTATGCGCGTTTGCAGGACTCTCCTGAAGATTGGGCTGAATACGTGCGGGAACGCGACGAATGGGTGGGTGCTCGGCTCGTGGACGAGCAGGGATGAAGCCTGGAACGATCACCTTCGCAAAGCCCGATCCCACAGTGGGGCGAGAACAAACGAGCTGGCGGCCGGTCCTGGTCGTCTCAAGTGCGGAGTATGCCCATTTCATTCCGGGACTGGTCATCGCCGTGCCCCTGACGACCCGCGATCGAGGGCTGCCGCACCATGTTTCGGTGACAGGTGAGGCCATGGGTTTGAAAAGCCCCACCTGGGCGCTGAGCGAGCAAGTGTGTGCGGTTTCGACGGACCGACTCCGAAAACCGGTTGGCGAATGCGACCAGCGGACCCTCGTTGAAGTCCGTTCCGTGCTGCGCCGCTTTCTCGACCTGTAGAACGCCTGATTTGAATCAGCGGAGTTCGGTGGCGCGGGTTTCGGGGAGCGTGCGGATCACGAAGAACGCGATCGCCGCGCCGATGGCGATGTACCAGAAGAACATCGTCGACAGGTCGTAGCGGGCCAGCGCCTGGATCACCAGCGGTGCGGTGCCGCCGAATGTCGCGACGGTCAGGTTGTACCAGGCGCCGATGCCCAGGCCGCGCAGTTCGGTGGGGAACAGCTCCGACATGATCGCCGGTGCGATGGAGGTCATCGCGGTGTACAGCGCGACTCCGACGCAGAACACCACCAGCAGATTTCCCAAACCGGGTCGGACGAGCGTGGACAGCGGCACGATGAGGATCGCGGTGGCCGCCGACCAGACCAGCAGTTGCGGCTTGCGGCCGATGCGGTCCGACAGCGCTCCCATCGGGTACTGCAGGGCGATGAAAATCGCGGTGGCGATCGACAGGGCGAGGAACACATCGGTGGCGCTGGCCTCGCGGTTGTTCACCGCGAACGGGGTCAGCGCGCTGAAGAACGTGTAGTAGCACAACGTCGACAGCATGCTGAAACCCACGAGTTGGCCGACTGCCTTGGGGTGGTGCGTCAGCGTCATCCACAGTGGATTCTTCAGCGCCTTCGCCTTCGCCTGGTTCTCCTCGAACTGCTCGGTCTCGTCGAGCGTGCGGCGCAACCAGATGCCGAGCAGGCCGAGCACCCCGCCGATCAAGAACGGGATCCGCCACCCGAAGTCGGTGAGCTGGTCCTTGGTGAGCAGCGCGGTCAGCACGTAGCCGAGCAGCGAGGCGATCAGCAGCGCGGCACCCGTGGAGATGTAGAAGAACGAGGAATAGCGACCCCGCTTGGGAGGCGGTGCGATCTCCGCCAGGTACGCCGAGGCGTTGGACACTTCGCCGCCTAGCGAAAGGCCCTGGCCGACGCGGGCCAGGATCAGCAGGATCGACGCCGCCCAGCCGATCGTGTGGAAGGACGGCAGCAGGCCGATGATCAGCGAACCACCGGCCATCAGCGAGATGGTCAGCAGCATCGCCGTCTTGCGGCCTCGGAGGTCGGCGAACCGGCCGAGCAGCCAACCGCCCAACGGGCGGAAGAAGAACGCCAGCGCGAAGGTGGCCAACGTGTTGATCAGCGCGAGTTCACCGGGGAAGAACGCCGAGGCGAAGTAGACGCTGAAGGCCGTGTAGATGGTCCAGTCGTACCACTCGATCGCGTTGCCGATGCTGGCGGCGACCAGCGTGCGAACGGGCAATCGGGATTCCTCGGTCGTCGCTGCGTCGTGCGCCATCGCATCCTCCGGTTTCGTGGCAGGACGCCCTTGCTCCGGAGAAGCTCGCGCTCCGGACCTCGAACGGGTGACGACACAGTACGGTCTGCGCCGCCCGCGCGGAAGGTCCGGATTCAGCCAGTGGGAATGACCGGCTGCCCGCTAAACCGGGCCGATGGGGGTACCGGCCAGTTCGTGCGCGGTCTTGTTGCACTCCGGGCAGGTCGTCCACAGCCATGCCACCTCGGAGTTGTCCACGGTGATCTGCGCGCCGCACAACGCCTCGATCTGCGTGTCGGCCGGATATCCACCACGGGGTCGGGGTTTCAGCGTAGCGTGCCGTTGTCCTTCACCGGGTTGCCAGCGAAACGGGTGGGGCATGCACGATCACCGCCTGTTCCAGGTCGACTGGAGGCGACCGCCGCGCGCCATCGCGGGAGGTGTCGCGTCCGGGCAGCCGCTTCGGAGGGACGACGCCGACGGGAACAGGCCGCGCCACGCAGTTGCGGGACTGGCTGGGATCCGCCTGCCGAGCTCCTGATCGGTCGTCACGCGTACCATTCTGGTGGTACTGAAACGGCTGGCCAATTACCTGAACAGGTAGTAGTTACCAGCCTCGAATTCTGTTTCGCTGTGTTTCATGAGTCGTACCACTGGTGGCACGCCGAAAGCCCGTGCACTTGGCGCTGAACTGCGCGAAGCCAGGGAAGCTACTGGCAAGAGCCTGCGTGTGCTGGCACAGGAGCTCGACACCAATCACGTCAAACTGATGCGGTACGAGACCGGAAAGTCCGTGCCGCCGCCGGAAGTAGTCGCCGCATTTGTCACCGCATTGGGCGTTTCGGCTACCGAACGTGATCGACTTGTCGAGATGGCGCGCGATGCCGACGCACCTAACTGGCTCACCGCGGATCGGTCCGGGGTGCGGCAGGAACTGACCGCGCTGATCGAGTTCGAGCGCACCGCCACGCGCATCACCAACGTCGCCACCGGACTGATTCCGGGGCTGCTGCAGACCTCCGACTACGCGCGTGCCGTGATGCGCGGCAAACCGGTCGGCGAGGTCGAGAAGCTGGTGCTGATGCGCGTCGGTCGCCGGGAGATCCTCTCCGCGCGCAATGCGCCGCAGCTGATGACGATCATCAGCGAGCATGCGCTGCGGGAGCCGATCGGTGGACATGCGGTGATGGCGGAACAACTGCGCAAAGTGGAGGAGCTCGCCAGCTGGCCCAACATCCGGGTTCGGGTCGTGCCAAGCGGTTCGACGATGTGGCATCCCGGTCACGTGGGGCCTTTCGTCGTCTTCGAGTTCCCCAAAGCGCAACCGATCGTCCACTTGGAGCACTACCGGTCGGCGGCGTTTCTGTACAACCCAGGACTCGCGCAGGAATACCTGGACGCGATCACTACCCTGCTCTCGTTCGCGATGGACGACGCCGAATCGATCGGGTTCATCGCCAAGTGTGCGAACGAGATGGAGGCTATTGCGTGATTACGGCACAGCCGGTCGGTTGGCGGAAGTCGAGCCGGTCGGCGCAGGAAACCGACTGCGTCGAGGTCGGTCGCGCCGGTGACGGCGCAGCGGTCCGGGATTCGAAACT
This sequence comes from Saccharopolyspora soli, assembly GCF_022678645.1. Classification (GTDB taxonomy): domain Bacteria; phylum Actinomycetota; class Actinomycetes; order Mycobacteriales; family Pseudonocardiaceae; genus Saccharopolyspora; species Saccharopolyspora soli. Next base: position 236,530 of record NZ_JALBWV010000002.1, read on the forward strand.
TCGGGCTGCGGGATACTTCACGGTGTCCGGTGCGCAGTGGCGATCCTTCATCGCCGGAGTGCGCGCCGGTCGGTTCGATTTCTGAAGGCCGCCCCCTGCGGTGCCCTCGGCTCGTGGTTCGAGGGCACCGAGGCTGGTTTTCCGCAGACCTTTTGCGATCAGCCGGTTTTCGGACTCATATCGGGTGAATGCACCGCCAGCGGTAGCGCCGCCTGCGGGCGGGGATCAAGTCTTCTGTAGTAGATAGTGATCATGGCGAAGTTCCGCATGTATCCGACAGCGCAGCAGGAGCAGCAGATGCTTCTGCATTGTGCGCACGCCCGGTACGTGTGGAACCTCGCAGTTGAGCAGCACTCGCACTGGAAACCCGGGCGCGCGGCTGCTCCCGGATTCGTGGAGCAGTGCCGCCAGCTCACCGAAGCCCGTGCCGAAAACGAGTGGCTCCGCGCTGGCAACGTCGACGTCCAGCAGCAAGCACTCAAGGACTTCGCCCCGCTAAAACCCGGTTCTTCCAGTCCGGGTTCGGTCATCCTTCGTGGCGCAAGAAGCACTGGCACGAGGGTTTCCGAATCATCGGCACCGACCGGGTGCCTGCGGCCAACCTGGACGGCAGCCCAGTGCTCAACGGCGAGGGCAAACAGGTCATGCACCGGCGGGTGGTGGTGCAGAAGCTCAACCGCAAGTGGGCGCAGGTCAAGGTTCCTGATTGTGGATGGGTGCGGTTCCGGCTCACCCGTCGAGACCTGCCTTCGGCCAAGACGTTCCGAGTGACCTATCGGAACAACGGGTGGCATGTGGCGTTCGCAACTGTGCCCGAGCCGATCGACGCACCCGGCAACGGAGAGAAGATCGGCATCGACCGGGGTGTGGCCATCACCGCCGCGTTGTCGGATGGGCGGACGTTGAACTGTCCGCAGTTGTCCAGCAAGGAGCAAGCGGAGATCCGTAAGCATCAACGGAGGGGCGCCCGTGCACCCAAGAACAGCGCCCAGAAGACGGCCGAGTACGCGAAGGTCGCCAAACTCAAGGCACGGGAAGCCAACCGGCGCAAGGACTGGTGCGAGAAGACCAGCACCATGCTCGCTCGCGACTTCGATGTGATCCGGTTCGAGAAGCTGAACATCAAGAACATGACCGCCTCCGCGAAGGGGACGGCCGAGCAACCCGGCTGCAATGTCCGCGCCAAAGCCGGGTTGAATCGGGTGATCCTCGCCCAGGGATGGGGCCTGTTACATCGCCGCACCGGCGAGAAGGCTCCTGGTCGGGTTGAGGACGTTCCGTCCCCGTACACGTCTCTGCGGTGCAGCGACTGTGGGTGGATCGACAAGAACTCTCGCAAGAACCAAGCTGAGTTCGTATGTTCTGCCTGTGGTTTCGCCTGCAACGCGGATCTCAACGCTTCGTTCAACGTCGCGGCAGGACAGGATGGCAAAAAACGCCCCAGGCCAATGGCCTGTGCCGGAGGGACGACACCGCGCACGCGGTCGAGCGTCCGTGAACCTCAACTCTTGCTCTGGTGAGAGTTGGAATCCCCGCCTGAACTCCAGGCCGGGGAGGATGTCAACTGCTGCCGGGTCCAGCCAAAGGCGTGCTGGAGATCCACTCGGCGCGGACTTCGACCTCCGCGCCTTCCACGACGTGGTGCTCGGCAACGGCCCGCTGCCGATGCCGTTGCTCGACGAGGTAATCGCGAACTGGGCCAGCAGTCGTTGAAACCGCTGATTCGATTTCGCGAGTGGTAATAGTCAGCTCGTGGTGGCCAGGGTGAAGGGCAGCACCGCCGGGGCACCGGCCTGGCGGAGCAGGCGGCTGGCGACCGTGATGGTCCAGCCGGTGTCGACGTAGTCGTCCATCAGCAGCACCGGTCCGTCCAGTGTGGACAACTTGGTGGTGAGGTCGGCGGGCACCTTGAACTGCGGCCACAACGACGCCACCCGCTGAGCGCTGTTCGTGGCCCGCCGAGGCGTCGTGTTCGGGTTCGTCAACACCTCGCCGAGCAGCGGCAACCGGCCGATCGCGGCGATCCGCTCCGCCAGGCTGCGCACCAGTCGCGGCCGGGTCCGCGACCCGAGCGCGACCACACCCACCGGACGTTGCGCCCAGTCCCAGGCGGCCAGCACTTTGATCCCGGCCTGGAACAGGTCGTCCGGCAGCTCCTGGTCCGGTGTGCCGGTGCCGAGCAGTTCGCGGAGCCGGTTGCCCCAACCGATGTCGGTGAGCCGTCCGATCGCGCGGCCCTCGGCGGCCTGCTCGCCAGCGGCGAGCTTGCCGGAGGCCGGAACGTCCAGCGCGTCCATGCCGCTCGGCCACATCTTGCGCGGCGAAACCGCCACGCCGGGTCGCCGCAGCCGTTCTTCCGCCTCCTGCACCGCGTGTTCGTCGACGTCGGCGGCGTATCCGGAGCCGGTGCAGTTGTCGCAGCGCCCGCACGGTTGCGCCTGCGGGTCGTCGAGCTGGTGCCGCAGGAACTCCATCCGGCAGGACGAGGTACCGAGGTAGTCGAGCATCGCCTGCTGCTCGGACTTCCGCTCCACCGCGATGCGCTGGTAGCGCTCGGCGTCGTAGTGCCAGGGCTGCCCGGTGGCCTCCCAGCCGCCCTTCACCCGGCGCACGGCGCCATCGACGTCGAGCACCTTGAGCACCATCTCCAGCCGGGTGCGACCCAGCTCCACGTGCGGTTCAAGAGCAGCCGTCGACATCCGCCCCTGCTGTCCCAGCGCGTCGAGCACGGCGCGGACCGTGGGCTCGGGCGGGAACGCCAGCGACGCGAAGTAGGTCCAGATGTCGCGGTCCTCCGGGCCGGGCAGCAGCAGTACCTCCGCCCGCTGCACACCGCGCCCGGCGCGACCGATCTGCTGGTAGTAGGCGATCGGCGAGGACGGCGCCCCGAGGTGCACCACGAAGCCGAGGTCAGGTTTGTCGAAGCCCATGCCCAGCGCGGAGGTCGCCACCAGCGCCTTGACCCGGTTCGCCAGCAGGTCCGCCTCGGCCTGCTGGCGCTCGCCCGGGTCGGTGCGCCCCGAGTAGGACGCCACCTGGTAGCCCTGGTCGCGCAGGTAGGCCGCGATCTCGTCGGTCGCCGCCACGGTCAGGGTGTAGATGATCCCCGAACCGGGCAGCTCCGCCAGGTGGCTGGCCAGCCAACCCAGCCTGGCCTGCGCCGTCGGCAACCGGACCACGCCCAGCCGCAGGCTCTCCCGGTCCAGGCTGCCGCGCAGCACCAGCGTTTCCTGCGGATCGGCGTGCTCACCACCCACGCCGAGCTGATCGGCCACATCCTGCACGACGCGGTCGTTGGCGGTGGCGGTGGTCGCCAGCACCGGCACGCCTTCCGGCAGTTCGGCGAGCAGCGTCCGCAGCCGCCGGTAGTCCGGGCGGAAGTCATGACCCCAGTCGGAGATGCAGTGCGCCTCGTCCACCACCAGCAGACCCGCGCTCTGCGTGAGCTCGGGCAGGATCGTGTCGCGGAAGTCGGGGTTGTTCAGCCGTTCCGGGCTGACCAGCAGCACGTCGACCTCACCGGCGGCGACCTGCTCCTCGATGTCGGCCCACTCCTCGGGGTTGGCCGAGTTGATCGTCGCGGCGTGCACACCGGCGGCCGCGGCAGCGTCGACCTGGTTGCGCATCAGCGCCAGTAGCGGCGAGACGATCACCGTCGGGCCTTCGCCGAGCTCGCGCAGCAGCGCGGTGGCGATGAAGTAGACCGCGGACTTGCCCCAGCCGGTGCGCTGCACGACGAGCGCGCGGCGGCGTTCCAGCACCAGCGCGCGGATCGCGCTCCACTGGTCTTCGCGCAGCGCGGCATCGGCGCCTGCCAGCGCGCGGAGTCGGTCGTCGGCGAGTTCGCGCAGCGCGTTTTCGTCCACCTCCCGATTCCTACCGGAAGCCCCCGACGGGCCAGATCCGGGGGCGTGCGACAGCGGAGGATCCGGCCGGAAATCCGATGTCGGGCCGTTGTCCGAACGGACTAGGCTGGAACGGTGACCACCACCGAGTTCACGACCAAGGCGTCCGGTGACGAGCTGCGGGAGCAGGTCCGCGACGCGGCGCGGCGGGCCAAGCGCGCGGCGGCCGAGCTGGCGCAGGCCACCCGGAGCACCAAGGACGCGCTGCTGCACGCGATGGCTGATGCCCTGGTGCGGCGAGCGCCGGAGATCCTCGCCGCCAACGACCGCGACGTCGCCGCTGGTCGCGAGTCGGGCATGCCGGAGTACATGATCGATCGGTTGGGTCTGAGCCCGGAGCGCATCGCGGCGATGGCCGACGGGCTGCGCGTGGTCGCCGGGCTGCCGGACCCGGTCGGCGAGGTGGTGCGCGGCAGCACGCTGCCCAACGGATTGCAGTTGCAGCAGGTCCGGGTACCGCTCGGTGTGGTCGGGATCGTCTACGAGGGTCGCCCCAACGTCACGGTGGACGCTGCCGGGCTGACGCTCAAGGCGGGCAATGCGGTGCTGCTGCGGGGATCGTCCTCGGCGGAGCAGTCCAACACGGCGTTGGTGTCGATCCTCGCCGACGTGGTCAGCGAGCACGGCCTGCCCGCTGATTCGGTGCAACTGCTGCCCTGCCACGACCGGGCGTCAGTCCAGCACTTGATCACGGCGCGAGGGCTGGTCGACGTGGTGATCCCGCGCGGCGGCGCGGGGCTCATCGCGGCCGTGACCGAGCAGGCGACGGTCCCGGCCATCGAGACCGGGGTGGGCAACTGCCACGTGTACGTCGACGCGAGCGCCGACGTGGACACGGCGCTGCGCATCCTGCTCAATTCCAAGGCGCGGCGCCCCAGCGTCTGCAATGCGGCGGAGACGGTGCTGGTGCACAAGGACATCGCCGAGGAGTTCCTGCCGCAGGCGTTGGTCGAACTGCACAACGCGGGAGTGACCGTGCACGGCGACGAACGCGTTGTCGCCGCTGGTGGCCCGAACGTGGTTCCGGCGACCGAGGAGGACTGGGACACCGAGTTCCTGTCGCTGGACATCGCCGCGGCGGTGGTGGATTCGTTGCCCGATGCCGTCGAGCACATCCGCACCCACGGCTCCGGGCACACCGAGGCCATCGTGACCAGTGACGTCCGGGCCGCGCGGCAGTTCACCGCGCAGGTCGACGCTGCGGCCGTGATGGTCAACGCCTCCACCGCGTTCACCGACGGTGGCGAGTTCGGGATGGGTGCGGAAATCGGTATCTCCACGCAGAAGCTGCATTCCCGCGGCCCGATGGGACTGCCCGAGCTGACCTCCACGAAGTGGCTGGCCTTCGGTGACGGGCACGTACGGCCGGGCACCGCCCCGGCGAACGTGAGTTCTTCGCCGGGGAGCTGAGTTGACCGGGGCGCCGCGCCGCAAACGGGATGCGGCCGCCACCAAGGAAGCGCTGCTGCAAGCGGCCTCGGAGCTGTTCGCCGAACGCGGCTTCAACGCGACCACGGTGCGCGACGTGGCGGCGCGGGCCGGGGTGAACCAGGCGTTGTTGTTCCGCTACTTCGGCTCCAAGCAAGAGCTTTTCGCAGAAGTTCTCAGCCACAACAGCAGCCGGGTGCTCAACGCTCAGCCACCCGAGGAACTGCCGTGGCGGATGCTCAGCAACCTCCTGTCCGCGGAGCAGCGCAGCGGTGACGAGCACCCGATCGCCGCGATGCTGCGCTCCTACAGCGATGAGCGCGCGGCGCAAGTGCTGCGCGAGGAGTTGGGCGCGAAATACGCCGCCCGGCTCGCGGAACTCACGGACGCCTCGGACGCGGAGCTGCGCGCGGATCTCGTGCTCGCCTGGCTGTTCGGCATTGGCATGGTTCGTTCGGTGCTGGGCAAGACGCCGTTGCGCGATGCCGATCCGGACGCGGTCGCCCGGTACGTGACGCGCGCGATTTCCGTTCTGCTGGAACGAGTGGACGTTCCGGACGAACGGTGATGGAGCCGTGCGCAGCTGTTCCGGCGCACGTACGGTGTGATGTAAGCGCCCGCTTACATCACGTCCACCAGGAGCTGTGCATGACCACCACGGAGCCGAGGACCTATCCGTTCAGCCAAGCCGAAGCGCTGAACCTCGATCCCATCTACGCGCGGCTGCGCAAGCAGGAGCCGCTGACCCGAATCCGGCTGCCCTACGGCGAAGCGGCCTGGCTGGCGACCCGCTACGAAGACGCCAAGATCGTGCTGGGCGATCCGCGGTTCAGCCGCGCTGCCGCGTTCGACCACGACGAACCGCGGATGCGGCCGCAAACGTCGACCGGCGGGCTGCTCACCATGGACCCGCCCGATCACACCCGGCTGCGCAAGCTGGTCGCGAAAGCCTTCACCGCACGCCGCGTCGAACAGTTGCGGCCGCGCACCCAGCAGATCGCGGACGGTCTCGTCGACAAGGTGCTCGAACATGGCGGACCTGTCGATCTGGTCGAGGAATTCGCGCTGCCGCTGCCGATCACCGTCATCTGCGAACTGCTCGGCGTGCCCTACGCCGATCGCCGTGACTTCCGGGTGTGGTCGGATGCGTTCCTGTCGACCACGAAGCTCACCCCGGAGCAGGTGGTCGACTACATGAACCGGATGATGGGATACATGGCCGGGTTGATCGCCGAACGCCGCGCGTTACCGGCCGACGATCTGCTCAGCGCGTTGATCGCGGCCCGCGACGAGCAGGACCGGCTCTCCGAAGAGGAAATGGTCCGGTTGGCCGCCGGGATCCTGGTGGCTGGACACGAAACCACCGCGACGCAGATCCCGAACTTCGTCTACGTGCTGCTCAGCCACCCGGCGCAGCTCGCGGAACTCCGCGCGGACCTCGACGGGATGCCGCAGGCCGTCGAGGAGCTGTTGCGTTACGTGCCGCTCGGTGTCGGCGCGGGTTTTCCGCGCTACGCCACCGAAGACATCGAGTTGGGCGGCGTGCTCGTCCGGGCTGGTGAGCCGGTGCTGGTCAGCTCCTCCTCGGCGAACCGCGACGAGTCGGTGTTCAGCGATCCGGAACAGCTCGACCTGACCCGGCAGGAGGTATCGCACATCGGTTTCGGGCACGGCCCGCACCACTGCCTCGGTGCCCAACTCGCGCGGATGGAGCTGCAGGTCGCCCTGAGCACGTTGTTGCGCAGGTTGCCGGGGTTGCGCTTCGCGACCTCCGCTGCGGACGTCGAGTGGAAAACCGGCATGCTGGTCCGCGGCCCGCAGCGGATGCTGGTGTCGTGGCACGGTGTCGAGTGAGCTCGCCGAAGAGCCTGTTTCCAAGCTCGTTTTGCGTGGCGGTGCGGGTGGCGGAACCTCAGAGGCTTTCTCGACTCCGGGATCCCCGACATCATGTATGCCGATACACCACGTCGTGGCTGTCCTCGCGAGAAAGCCTCTGAGAACCCGCGGCGGTGCAAGTTGCGTAGGTGGGCTAAGCGGCTTCGCCGCTTCAAGAACAAGATCTGAAAGAGGTGGCGAATGAGCTGGTCGATCGAGGTCGCGGACACCTGCATCGGTTCCGGCATGTGCGTCGGAGTCGCACCGGATCACTTCGATCTGGTGGACGGGTATTCGTGCGCGAAGCAGGAGATCGTGGAACCGGCCGAGGAGGTCGTGGACGCGGCGGAGTCCTGCCCGGTCGAAGCGATCCTCGTCAAGGACACCGAAACGGGTCGAGTGGTCGCCCCAGAGGAGTGACTCAGAACACATCAGTGGTCGCATCATCGTTGTTCGGGCGCGCGGTCCCACCGGTGCGCGCCTGAGAAACGGCAGCGCCCGCGACCCGAGGTGGCCCCCAGCAGCCGAGGGTCGTGCAGGGCCGTGGGGCCCGGCCCAAGGGGGGAGCTCGGGCCGGGCCCCACGGTCACGTGATGTGCGACGCACAACACTCCCCTGCCCCGCCGAGCGCCGCGGGCCATCGGCTTTCTAGGCTTGGCAGCTATGTCTCGTCGCCGGATCGGGGTCATGGGTGGCACCTTCGATCCCATTCATCACGGACACCTGGTGGCCGCCAGCGAGGTGCAGGCCCAGTTCGGCCTGGAGCAGGTCGTCTTCGTGCCCACCGGCCAGCCGTGGCAGAAGAGCCACGAGGTGGTCAGCCCTGCCGAGGACCGCTACCTGATGACGGTGATCGCCACGGCGTCCAACCCGCGGTTCCTGGTCAGCCGGGTCGACATCGACCGCAGCGGCCCCACCTACACCGCGGACACCCTGACCGATCTGCACCAGCAGTTCCCGGACGCGGATCTGTACTTCATCACCGGCGCCGACGCGCTGGAGCAGATCCTGTCCTGGCACCGGGTGGACGAGCTGTTCGACCTGGCGCACTTCATCGGCGTGACCCGGCCCGGCTACTCGCTCAACGGTGCCCACCTACCGGCGGGCGCGGTGTCGCTGGTGGAGATCCCGGCAATGGCGATCTCGTCCACCGGCTGCCGAGACCGGGTCCGAGCGGGCCTACCGGTCTGGTACCTGGTCCCGGACGGCATAGTGCAATACATCACCAAACGCGGCCTCTACCGCGAACCCACCCAGGAATGGGGCCCGTAGCAGGCGGTTTTTCAAACGCAAACAGGGCCCAAGTTGTCTCGGTACAACTCCGGTACAACTTGGGCCCCGCTGGCTATGCAAGCTTGGGCATGACACCAAGCGCGGCATCCACAAGTGCCCGAGTTCGATCCACCGCATCTGGCCACTCGTGGGCGTAGGTGTTGAGCGTGATCGTTGGCGTGCTGTGGCCAAGTGCGAGCTGAACCGTCTTCACTGACGCGCCCGCGTGGATCAGCAGCGTGGCGAAGTAGTGCCGAAGGCCATGCAGTCCGAACCCCGCAGGTAGCTTTGCCCGCTTCACTGCCGAGCGCCACACTGGGGACCAGTTCGATCGAGTTACCGGAAGCCCCGTTGTCGTGGTGAACACCAGCCGGGCGGGGCGACGGACCGGATTCCGGGGATCCGTCACGTCGTCGATCATGACGACTTTTGGCGGATACGCCTCCAGGTGACGCTTCAGAGCGTCTGCTGTCACCTCTGGCATCTCGACCGTGCGCCTACTGGTTTTCGTCTTCAGCTTCGCAAGCTGTGGCGGTTGTCCGGGAAGCTGCTTCAGCTGCTGAACGATGGTGATCTCTCGGTGCTCGAAATCGAGGTGTTCGACCTCCAAGCCGAAATTCTCACTCGGTCGCGCCCCGCACCCTGCCGCGACGTACGGAACCGCCCGGTATCGCTCGAACAGCTCCTCAGCAAGGGTGTGGACCTGCTCTGGCTTCGGGACAAAGTAGTCTTCGCGTTCAATGTCTGGGAGTCGGATGTTGACGCAGGGTGTCGATCCGATCAACTTGTCGTGCACGGCTGCCCGACACATCGCCGCGATGTAGCCATAGAACAGGTGCACCGTCGATGGGGCCAATACTGTCGTTCGGTCCTTTACCCAGGAGCGAATGTGACTTGGCTGGAGGTCACCCAGCGGCCAGTGGCCAAGGATCGGGTTGATATGGATCCGGAAAGCCCGCTCGACCAGGACGACGGTTGAGTCGCGGTGAAGCTGATCGTTCCGCCACCGCTCCGAGTACTCGGTTACGGTGATCTTCCCCGCGTTGGGGTCGATGTAGAGCCCACGCGAGATGTCCGCGTGCACGTTGGCGTCGTGGCGCTCAGCTTGGGCCCTCTTGCCAAACAACGCAGTTTGAGTTTGCCCTGTCTTCGGGTCAACCCAGCGGACCCGCCACCGCTTACCGCGACCGTGCCTTTTGGACGGAATCCGTTCTCCCGTCCCCGGATCGCGCCCACGCAGATACCACAGATCGTCAACCGGCATCAGATCACCCCCTCAGCTAGAGACTCGAACCATTGTTCGACGTCGTCGGGCTTGTAGCGAACGTGTTTGCCGACGCGGCGTCCGGGTGGTCCGCCTCCGCGGCTGCGCCATTGGTAGACGGTGCCGATCGGGACTCCGAGGTAGTCAGCGACGTCTTGAGGTCCCCAGAGGTTGCGGATCATGATCGATTGCTCCTTTCGGTGTCGTACTTGCGTTTGCGTGCCTCGCGCTGCCTTTCGGCGATGGCGGCGGCGAGTTCACGTTCTTCGGGGGTGTGGTGGCCAACGCTGGTCATGTGCCAGTCGTTGATCACCGTGATCGACTCTTCGTTGGTGATGCCGAGTTCGGCGAGTGCGTGTTCGTGCTGGTAGCGGCGTCGGTCGTCGCGGATTTGCCGGAACGGCACCGAGTAGTACTGGCTTTTGGTCAGGAAGTGGCCCCGGAAGGCGAGCATGTGTGCCCAGTGGCGCAGCTTGAGCGCATCGAGGGGGTCCGGTTTGCAGCCGAGTTCGGGGTGCAGGCGGTGCTGGCGGGTGGTGCGGGTGACTTCGCCGCCGTTGCCGCAGGTGCCGCAGAAGTGGGCACGTTCGCAGCCGCATCCGTCGGCCTGGTGGATGCCGTTGGGGTGGCAGTCCGGGCAGGAAACGGGCGCACCGAGGTCCCAAGCGGTCTGGATGATGCGACGGTGATGCTCGGTGATCTGCAAGCGGTTGATGTCGGCTTGGGAGCGGATGCGCCGGTCGGCTGCTTGGGTGGTGCCGGTGCTTTTGGTGGCGTATTTGGCCACGTAGGACGCCAGGCGGTCATCGGTGATCGTCCCGTGCTCGTCTTCCACTTGGCTGGCGTTGACGGGGCGGATGGGGCGGATGTCGATCTGCTTGCCGAATGCCAGTTGCCAGGTTTGGCCGTCGATCGCGGGGGAGGTCATCTGCACGGCGGTGTGCGCGGCGTGGATGGCGTCGGTGAGAACCTCAGTCGTGCCCCACACGGGGGTGGGGTCGGTGGGTCCGTCGGGTCCGTCGAGGCGGATCACGGCGTGGAAGTGGATGACGCCGCGGCGCTGGAACTCGGCCACCTTGGCGAACGACAGCCGGGCGTGCTCGCCGAAATCGCCTTGGCGTAGTCCTGCCGCGTGTGCGAGATGCCGCTTGAGGTAGGTGACGAACCGGTGCCACAACGCGCCCGCGTGGGCCTGCCACAGGACGTGCCCGACGTAGTCGTAGCCCGCCGGGTCGATCGGCTGGCCAAGGCGGGGGTCGTCGGGATGGTGGTACTCGCCGCACCGGCACGGAATCGCTTTCCCTTGGGGCGCACGACGGTTGTGAACCGGGCCGAAGCTCGGGGCGGTAAGAGTGACGAACACGCGGGGCTTGTCGGCCACCGAGGCGGGGATGCCCTTGGTGCCTCCGGCGAGTCCGGCGCGTAGGAGGTGGAAGGCGTCTGCGGCGTAGCGGTCCGAGCAGGCGGGGCAGACGGCTTCGCGGCGGTTGCCGCACGGAACCATGACGTGCCCCTGGCGGGACGCGATGACGGTGTCGGTGGTGGTGTCCTGGACGGCCCAGGAGCCGGTGAGGCGGATGGGTTGGGTGCAGCCGCCGGTCGCGGCGACCGCTGTGCGCCACTGCTGGAAGCCTGCCGAGCGTGCGCGGCGCTGAAGACCATCAGCGGCGAGTTCGCGGTAGGCGTCGCGGGTGAGCAGCGGGGTCGGGGACATGGGGTGTCACCTCCTGGGCATGAAAAAAGGCGGGACACCCCGCCGGTTTCGCGCCCCTGCGGTGATGTCCCGCCGAGCTGGTACTGGTATTCAGTTGTGGGGCGCCGGTTTTCAGGCGACCGGGTGCCCGTTGGTGGTGTAGTCGGCAGCGATCTGTTCGGCCATCGCGCGCGGCACCTTGATCACGGCCAGCACATCCGCCGCACTGAATGCACGCCCTTGCGAGGTTGCAAGCGCGTGCGCGTCCTCAACGGCTTTGATCATCCGGGGTGGCAGTTTCGGCCCCCGCGTGACCGCCTTCGGGGTCTGCTGCGTCGATGCGTCTTCCGGCTTCCGCGTGGATGCCGGTGCCGTGGACGCGGCGAGCGGTGCGGGGAATTCGTGGCGGTCCGGGGTACTGGCGGGCTGGATGGCCAGGCCCACGAGGTCGCGGACGGGGATATCGGTGACCTGCGCCCGGAACGCCTCCGAGGTGCCCGCCCGGTCCACGAGCCAGCGGATCACGAGCAGTCCGGGGCGGAGTCGGAAGGCAGTGCGGCCGTGTTGTGCTTCGTAGTCGGCCCGCATTTCCAACAGCACGATGTCGAACACCGCGACCGCAGCGACCGGGAGTCCGGCTGCGACGATGCGGGATTCCATGCTGGTTTGGTGGATCCAGTTGATCCACGCACTGACCGCAGTAAACGCCCACATCAGCAGCCGGGCACGGAGCGCGGACCGGCCATTGATGGAGGCCCGGTAGGTCATCAACGTGCACGCGAACGCCGCCCCGTCGAAGGTGGCGGGCACCAACCAGGCGCTCCAGAAGCTGAACCCGGTCATGTCCTTCATGGCGTACTCGTGCAGCCCGACGAAGCTCGCGCCCCATCCCATCACTGCGGCCAATGCCACCAGCACCAGCGCGACCGTGGACAGCCATCCGTAGGTTTGGCCGGTGCGCTGCTTCTTCGTCATGGCGCACCGCCTTCTAGTCGCTGCTGGGGGTGAACAGGGCGAACAGGCCCCGGATCACCACGATCACGACGATGCCGCCCGCGATGGCATAACCAGGACTGGCCAACAGCCACACCACCGCCAGCACCAGCGCGATGGCGGCCAGCAGTCCGAGAACGGTCAGGATCGCCTTGCCGGTCACTTCAACGTGGACAACAGGAACAGGTTTCATCAGATCTCTCCTTCTTGCTCGGTGAACAGTGCTTTCTGGTTTTTGCTGGTGTGGAGCTCTTCGGCGAGCGCGAGAACGGCCGTGCTGCCCTCAATCAGTTCGCGGAACTCGGTGAGGCTCATCAGGCAGGCAGCGCCGGGCTTGTCGTCATCGCATGGCCACGTGATGGACACCCCGATGCCGTCCGCAGTTGGGTGCAGCGAGACGATCGCCTGCGGTGCACCGGCGTAGAAGAATCGAGTCGGTGGAATAGACAACATGCCGTTTCCTTTCTGTCGTAACGGTTTTCAGGCAACTTCTTCGTCGTCTTCGTCGCGGCGGAACTGGACCACGTTGGACTCGTCCACCGGCCCTGGCGTGCAGGTCTGGACGAGTTCGGTGATGTCCTCATCGGAGACGAATCCGGCCCGCACGCGGGTGGGGCGGCGGGAGTGCTGATCCATGCGGAACCCGATACCCGCGTGGTCCTCATCAGCCGGGATCTCGTCCGCCAGGGCGCCGCGCAGCCGGGCACCGTCGCCCATCGCCATATCGACGTGGTTTTCGGCGGTGGTGCGCAGGAGAATCCGGCGGGTGAACAGGTCCCGGATGGGGACGATGTCCTTGGTCGGCTCCTGCACGTAGGCGCAGACGGCGAAGCCGGGGGCGCGGCCTTGGGTCATGGTCTCGGCCAGCAGCTTGATCGCTGCGCGGGTGGTGCTGGAGTCACCGAGGGCGGTCATCATGGCCAGCTCATCGATCATCAGCACCCGGAACGGGGTTTCCTGGCTGACCTGGAATTTCCGCATCCCGCGTTCGGCCAGGTGCTGTTGGGTGGCCTTCATGTCGTCGCGGAACGCCTCGATCACGTCTCGGCCGGTGTTGGGTTCGTCGGCGTAGCGGTGGAACAGCGACCGGGCGTGACCAGCGGTCATGCCGCCCTTGAGGTCCAGGAAGTCCACCCGCACCAAGCCATCCCGGATCGCCGGACCCATCGCACGCAGCGGGTTCCAGATCAACGAGTCCTTGCCGGAACCCGTCGCCCCCACACCGAGCAAGTGGTGGCCGAGGAGCGGTTCGGTCCAGTCGTTGCCGTACTCGTCCATGCCGAAGTACAACGCCGAGAGATCCACATCAGCCGACTCTGCGGGGATCTCGGCCGGATCCACGAGGTCGGTAAACGGGTTGCCCCGCACGGCGGTCAACGCGATCACGCCCGGCTTGACCTTCACGATGCCCAGCGCGTCCGCCCGCAATGCCATTGCCAGGACGTCTTGCTGGTCTTGGAAGTGCTTCAGCGACTGGCCGCGCAGCACCTTCACGTACAGGGTGTCGATCGACGGCGACGCCGAACGGACCCGGATGATGCGGGGCACCATGGTGTGGCCGGTGCGGCGGTTGTCGCGAGCGAAACCGCAGTCGATCATCAGCCCGCGCCACCGCCACCCGATGTAGCGCAGCCATCTGCGGCGAAACGCCCGGACATGCGGAGCGGCGTAGCGGTCGAAGGTCTCCGGGTGGCCCCGGTACCAGGACACCCCAGCGGCACCGAGACCGGCGAGGGTCGCCCCGACGCCCATCGGGCCGAACTCGGCCATACCCACACCCAGCGCGACCGGTGCCGTGGTCATGCCGGGGTGGCGAGCCATCCACGCCGCAGCGCGCCATTCGATTCCCTTGCGTCGAGACACGATTCCCATCACTGATCAACTCCTCTTTGTGCTACCGTGATCACAAAAGAAAGAGACTCGGCCACCACACACGGCAGCCGAGCCCCACAAAAGAACCTTGATAATGCTTTTCAGTTGTTACGACACCTTGATGTGCGGTGCGGCATCCTCCAAATCCACCTTGTAGTCGGCCATCTTGCGCGCCAACTCGTCGTGTTCCTTCTTGAAACCCGCCGTGCGCACCTGGATCCCGGCCATCGCCTCACGCAGCTTCACCATGGCCTTGTCTAGATCCTCAATCACCGCGTCCACTTGAAAACGGCTCATGCTCAGACCCTCCATCCACGCGAGACGAGTTCCTTCTCCCACTTCACCGTGCTCGTGTGCAGCGTGACCAACTGCTCCGTGGCCTTGTAATGCGCAGCCTCAACTTGCTCCTTGTCCGGAACAGCCCAACCCACGTCATCACCGGTCGGCTTCTTGATCTTCGGGTGCAACTTCGCCGCATTCTCCAACGCGATCCGCACCACCTCCAAAGCGTTGTGCAGCTCCTGGTACTTGTTCATCGCGCGCTTGTTCAGCGCCTGAACCTGCATGGCTCAATCACTTCCTCTCGTTTCGCACTTCCCAATCTATGGCGGACACTGCCCCGACCATGCGAGCCACAGCAATGTTCATGTCCCGCACGCGGAATCGGTGCGGTTCCATTTCTCCAACCTGGGTCTGATAGCGGTCATATGCAGACTGGACCGCCGTCAAGAACTCTTGCTCCGGTGTCATTCTCGATTCTCCCGTTGCTCGTCTTGCAGAATCCGATCCAGCGCGTAATGCGCTCGACGTAGATCGTCCATCAACGGCATGAATTCGTTTCGTTCCGGAAAATGGAACTCAGTTGCCGAGAGCACGATCACGTTTTCCATGTCCATCAGCCGACGCAGGCACGCGGCCATGTCGTCTCGGACTTCTTGGTAGGTGGTCATCGCAGCCGGTTCCCCACTTCCTGACGATGCCGCGCGACCCATCCGCGCATTCGGTCGATCTCCTCGAACACGTCATCCTGTGCGTCATTGAGCCGCCACGACCACGGAAGCTCCCCCGAGCGTTCCACACACCCGAGGTAGAAACTCAGCTCGTGATCGACATCGGAGAGCACTCGATGGAGCTTTTCGTCACGTGAAGCGAAATTCTCTGCCGGAGCCAGACGGCAATTCCGGCAGGCCGGGTCATCGAACCCCGGCCCGCACAGTTCCGAACACCTCCTCATTCCCTTTCCTCCCTACCGGTTCGCCAACGTGCTCGACGGAGGTGGTCGGGCGGGTTTACCGCCGCCGGTTCTGCCGCTTGTTCCGGTCGCCAGCCCGCAGATTCGCGTTGATCTTGTTTGCCAGGCGGTCAACTTCCGCTGTCCTCCGACGCTCGGCCTGCATCCGGTTCAGCCTTTCCGTGGCGTGCCTGTCGCAAAAATCGCCAGACGACACCTGCACACCACAACCGGAGGCGTGGCAGGAACGCGCCGGTGTCCGGCTCTCCGTGGACCACGGCTTGTGCAAGCTTTGCCAGTGGTAGAGGGCCTGTTTCGTCTTCCGAGGCACCAGCACCGACCGCGCCGGACCCGTGTACCGGTCATACCGCACCTGGTGACTACCGCCGATCTCGAACCACTTCGTCTCGATCAGCTGGTGAACGCACGCATCCACATCGACGGACACCTTTTCCACCACATCACCGGTCACGCGCCGGTACACGTCCTCACGAATACCGATCAGCACGAACCCGGCCGCCGTTGCCTCACTGAGCACCCGTTCGACGAACTCCATGTCATTGACCGGCGGACGTGGCTCCTTATGCGGCTGCAACGGGGCCACTGGATTGCCGAACAAATCCGTCTCGGCATTCATCCGGCTCACCCCTTGCCCGAACCGAGGCACCCGGACCCGTGAAAACCGACCCCGTCAGATCCCTTCATCAGCCCACTCCTTACTCATCTTGTCCAACTCCACGGCGGCGTCGCACAAATGCGACCGCGCGACCAGCGTCGCCACCGGACTCACCGAGCAACCGAGTCGAACCGAAGCACCGTATTGACAGCGCTTCACCTCCTCCTCAATCGCACGAACCTTTCTCGCCAAATCCGCCAACCAACCCGAATAGTCAATCGATTCGTCCATCAACGAACCTCCTTTTCTGTCAGCTGTCGTCCGGCTCAATCCACTGATCGCCCGTGGTCGGATCCGTGATCACCGTCGGCTTGTACTCATTCCCCACTACCCATCACCTCCTTCCGCGTGCTTGCAGAACTCGTCCCGCGAATGCTGGTAGCGGAATCGGTCAATGTGACACGCAGGGCAGTAACACAACGACATTGCCAAACCACTCCCTGATCATCCTTGATGTTCGTCGTTCAACGGCGTGCCCACGCGGCATGCCGCGCCTCGGCAGGATTAGCCATGTTGTTCGCCTCCTGCTCCGCACGCTTCCGCGCCAACTCCTCCGGCGACTTCTCTTCCGACAAACCCGTTCACCTCCTTTTTCATGACGGCCATGAAAGCCCCCGAAACCCATTGTTCGGGGGCCAACATGACCCTCCCCGACCTGTCACATTCGCGGCCGGAAAAGGACATGGCTTGACGGAAAAGGCATAGCTCGGCCCACTATGGAATTCTCAAACAACAACGAAACGTGCCCTTGCCGGACTCGAACCGGCCGCTAACCAGAAATAGGAAGGGCTATTACAAAAAGAACCTGATTCAGCTGGCCGGGGTCAGGCCGTGCGCCCGGAACGAGATCCCCGAGCTGTATCGGCCGTTGCGCTCGTTCTGCCAGTGGCTCATCGTCGCGTCGATCAACTGGACGTAGGTGCCCTCCTCGAACCCATCGCCAGGATCAGCGGTCAGGGTCACCTTGATCTCCTCGCCCTTCTCCGCGTACTGGCCCGGTTCGGTCTTCCGCTTCGCGAACAGCGACACCACGAACTGCTGCGCGCCCTGACGGTCCGTCACGACCTCCTGAACACCGTTCTCGTTCTCCCGCACCTTCGGCTGCGGCGCCTCCGTGATCAACAGCTTGTAGCCCTGCATGTTCGCCGGAATGTTCTTCAGCATCTTCAGCCTCCGTCGGATCTTTGAGTATCTGGCCAGCTTGGCTAGCCATGTACAGATTAGGGCAGCTTGGCTAGCCATGTCAAGGGCTTGGCCAACATGGCTAGCCAGATCGGCCGTTGTTGCGATAACCTGGGCAAATGAGCGAACTAGACCCCGACGACCCAAGGCCGCCGTACCAGCAGGTTGCGAATGCTCTGCGGGCAGCGATCCTCACGAGGAGGCTCAATCCGGGCGACAAGCTGGCGTCGCAGGCAGAGCTTGCGCGGCGCTACGGGGTCGCGCGTATGACCGTGCAGCAAGCACTGCGGATCCTTCGCGATGAAGGACTTGTTGTCTCGCGGCAAGGAAGCGGCGTATTCGTGCGGGAGCGCACAGAGCGGCCCGTTGGTCTCCGGCCACACCTTGAGCGAGCTTTTGAGCAGTCTGAAGTATCGATCGACTTTGCGGGGTTCTCCGGCGAGACCCTTCATGGGGCGCTTACGGAGCCCCTGGACAAGATCCGGAGCGGCCGGGTGCGGCCGGAGGCTATCCGGGTTCGACTTCTTGTGCCCGACACTGAGGTCCCGTGGACGCTGCCCGCGCGAGTCGAGGACATGAAGGACAGTCCTGCGTTCCGGAAGCGAGCCACCGGCATCATGCAGCGGCACACCCTTGCCATCGTGGACTCGGTCAACGAGATGGGGCGCCTTGGGCTGGTAGCGGATTCCAAGGCTGAACTTCGCGTGTACCCCGCCGTTCCGTTGTTCAAGCTGTACTTGATCAACAGGACAGAGGCGTTCTTTGGCTACTACCCAGTGCGCGAGCACGTTGTGGTATTGGATGGCGAGGAAACGCCCATTTGGGACCTCATGGGCAAGGATGCAACACTGTTTCACCACGCAGCGGAACCTGATGAAGAGTCGCTAAGCTCCCTGTTTATCGAGCAATCCCAAATGTGGTTCGACAGCATTTGGAATACCGTTGCGCGGGAAGTTCACCGATGACGTGCCCGGCGCAGATCATCGACGGCGCCAGTACGGTGCTGCTCGACTTCGACGGGCCGGTATGCGCCGTGTTCGATGGTCTTTCCAACCATCAGGTCGCAACCGAACTGCGAGACTTGTTCGAAGGAGAGCTACCAGACGCTGTGGACCAGAGTCGAGATCCTTTCGACGTCCTAAAGTATGCCGCTAGTCTTGGCGACTTCGCGGGTTTGGTGGAACGACGGCTGCGCGAACTTGAAATTCGGGCGGTGGCACTTGCTCCAGCGACCCCAGGCACGTCCGAGGTACTGAAAGCGCTTCATGCGCGCGGAAAACTGGTCGTGGTCGTGTCGAACAATTCTGAAGATGCTATTGCTGCATACCTGAATACGCGGGGCCTGGCTAAGCTTGTTGTTGGCATCTCTGCCCGAACGAGTCCTGATATACAGAAGCTCAAGCCGCATCCGTATCTGCTGCAACAGGCAATGGATCTGGTCGGCGCGTCGCCGAAGCATAGTGTCATGATCGGCGATTCCGTAACTGACATCGAGGCTGCCCACAGGGCCAATGTCAGCACCATTGCCTATGCGAATAAGCCTGGTAAGCGTACGAAATTCGAGCGGTGTGGAGCATCAGTGATCATCGATCACATGAACGATCTCGTTCGGTAGAACCTGGAACAAGCGGCGCTGCTTGGTAAAACCGAGCGGCGCCGCTTCATGTGCCAGGTGCGCGCTCCTCCGCCGGGCGGGGGCCAACTGACGCGTCAACAACTGGAGAGCCTTCAGGGGCCGAGCGAAGTGCGACAGCAAGGTGCGTCAGCTGGTCTGCCAGGCGGCAACACTGCTCCCGTGTATACCGACCGCCACCCAGTTCAAACGCAGCCGTGTCCAGCTCCCACTGTGCTGCGCGCGCCAACACCGCCAGCCGTGCATTGGCCGTCATGCTGCACCCCCAACAAGGCAAAGTAGGTAATCAGGGTAATGCCTGCATATCAAGGCAAGCAAGGCAGCATAAGCCGTTCGAGGCACTGACGATGACCGGATGACCGATGATGCCTCGCCGCTGATCTCCAGTGCCGAGCTGGCCAAGAGGCTAGGGCTGGCGAGACGAACGATCTCGAACTATGCCCAGCAAGGCTTGATCACGCCTGCCCTTGTGACGCCTGGCGGTCAGTACCGATGGCGCTATGAAGACGTCGTTGCTGAGATGCGTGCGCTCGCAGCAAAGCGCCGGGAGGAACGGCAGTAGTCCGAAACCAGCAAGGTTCAACCCCTGGCGATCATTCGAACTGACGTTCTATCCTCCTGTGTTGGCTTGATGTCAAGCGTTGGGCAGTAGGGCGGGTGCAGTTGATGTCAACTCAGGTGCAGCGCGAGCGGTGGCGGCGCGAAGCCAAGCTTCTGGACGCAGCCGCTGCCAAGGTCAGGAAAGATGCGGGGCCCGCGATCGCGCTTGCCGACGCGGGGCAAGGACCGATGATTCCGCGTAGTCGGTACAACGTGGCGAGCCTGCTTGATGCGCTCTCCCTGTCGATGAGGAACGGCGAACTCGGCTCCTACCTTCACGCTGAAGCTCTCGCCTTCGCCCGCGCGCTGCTCGATGAACCGACCACGCCGGTCGGCTGATCTCCATCGCGGCCACGATGCTCGTGTTCAGAGTTTCTTTTCTTCATCAAGGGCGACCCCTTCGGGGCCGCCAGCCAGCTGTTTTCCCTGGCTGGGCAAGCGGGGGACCGCCGGGGCCCCGCCTCCGGCACCCCAGCGGCCCCCGCGCCCAGCCGGACGGGAAAGGCTGGCGGCCCCGAGTCGCCAGAAGGGGCACGCTGAAGCGCGGGGAGATGTCCTCGCCGGACGGGCAGGCCAACAGGGTGAGGGTTCAAGATCGAACGCTGCGGTTCGGTCGTGGCTGCTCTGCCCTCACCCCATCGACCTCCACAAGGGCTATCAGACCGCGTCAAGGGGGCAAGCTCGCCCACAAGACGTATCGTGATCATCGAAAGTTGCCCCCTTGACACGATCTGATCGGGCTGGCGCCAGGTCGACGGGGTGAGGGCAGAGACCCCTTCCTTGCAGGTAGAGGCAAGAGCCACCCGGTACAGATCCGGTACATATGAGCACGGCGATCACCCGAAAACGATGACAAACGACGAAGCCCATTCCACCTGGTCAAAGCGCACTTGGCCCCCATTGTGGCTGGTCAGCTAATTCTGAGGTGCAGTTCATCACCAAACGCGGCCTCTACCGCGAACCCACTCCGGAATGGGGCCCGTAGCAGGCGGTTCAGGTTCGGGGGTGATCGTCGGGCGTTGCAGCCGACCAGGTTTCTCGGGCATGGCGTCCGCTGTGGCCCGGCGGACGGGTCGGGCCTGGTCCGGTGCGGGCTGGCTATCCTCTAAGCGGCGTGGGTCGCACACCGGGCCCACCCGAGAGGAGTGACGTGGCAGCCACCGAGAACGCCCGCCGACTGGCTCTGATCGCGGCGCAGGCCGCGGCGGACAAGAAGGCCACCGACGTGGTCCTGCTGGATGTCTCCGAGCAACTGGTCATCACCGATTGCTTCATGATCGCCTCCGCGCCCAACGAGCGGCAGGTCGAGGCAATCGTGGACGCCGTCGAGGAGAAGCTGCGCGCGGCCGGTACCAAACCGGTGCGGCGGGAGGGCGCGCGTGAGGGCCGGTGGGTCCTGCTGGACTTCGTCGATGTCGTGGTGCACGTCCAGCACTCCGAAGAGCGCGCCTTCTACCAGCTGGAACGGCTGTGGAAGGACTGCCCGCGGATCGAGTTCGAAGACCGCAACGAGCCCGTCGACGCCGACTCGAAGGACACTGACGCGTGAGCTTGGAGCGGTTGGTGCTCTGGCGGCACGGGGAGACGGACTACAACGCGGCAGGTCGCATCCAGGGGCACCTGGACAGCGCGCTGACCGAGACCGGCCGGGAGCAGGCCAGGCGGACGGCACCGGTGATCGCCGGATTCGCCCCGGACCTCGCGATGAGCTCGGACCTCGCTCGGGCGCGCTCGACAGCGGCGGCGTTCACCGAGGTCAGCGGTGTTCCGGTGCGGTTGGACAAGCGGTTGCGCGAGACCCACCTGGGCGAGTGGCAGGGGCTCAGCGGCGCTGAAGTCGAGCACGGCTGGCCGGGCGCGATGAGCGCCTGGCGGGCGAACGCGGCGTGGGCGCCGCCGGGCGGTGAATCTCGGGTCGAGGTGGCCGAGCGCGCTTTCGAAGTCGTCGAGGAGCTCGACCAGCAGCACCAGGGCACCGCCCTGTTGTGCGCGCACGGCGGTCTGATCACGGCGCTGACCGCGAGACTGGTCGGCCTGCCGGTGGATCTGTGGCCGAGCCTCGGCGCCGTCGCGAACTGCCACTGGGTAGTGCTGAAGCTGCGCAGCGGCGGCGATCACCGCTGGCGGTTGGTGGCATACAACGCCGGGGTACCGGCCGAGTCCTGATCGCATTGCGGAGCCGACGTCGTAGGGTTGCGGCGTGCCCATAGCAGTCGTCACCGACTCGACGGCGTACCTGCCGGAGGGATACGCCGCGCAATACGCAGTGCGGACCGTCCCGTTGCACGTCAGCGTGAATGGGGCCGCGGCGATCGACGAACCGGATTTCGGACCCGGTGATCTCGCGAGCGCTTTCGACCGCAAGCACCGGGTGACCACCGCCGGTGCCACCCCCCAGGAGTTGGCGAAGGCTTACCAGGAAGCGCTGGACGGCGGCGCCGACGGCGTGGTGGCGGTGCATCTGTCCCGTCAGTTGTCGGGCACCTGGGACGCGGCGCGGCTGGCCGCGCGGGAGGTTGATCCCGAGCGGGTCCGGGTTGTCGATTCCCGGTCCACCGCCATGGGCCTGGGTTTTTCCGTGCTGGCGGCAGCTGAGGCGGCGAAGTCGGGGGCTGAACTGGCCGGGGTGGCGGGCACCGCGGCGTTGACCGCTGAGCGCACCACCACGTTGTTCTCCGTGCAGACCTTGGAATACCTGCGGCGCGGTGGGCGGATCGGCACCGCCGCCGCGGTGCTGGGCACGGCATTGGCGATAAAGCCGCTGCTGCACGTGCACGACGGGCGCATCGACGCCTTGGAGAAGGTGCGCACCACCACCCGTGCCATGGCCCGGTTGTTGGAGATTTCCTTGGGTGCGGTGGGTTCCGGGTCGGCTGCGGTCGCGGTGCACCACCTCGCCGCGCCGGAGCGCGCCGAGCAACTCGCTGGTCGGATTCGGGGTGAGCTCGGGAACTGCGTGGACTGCGTTGTTTCGGAGGTCGGTGCGGTGATCGGCGCGCACATCGGACCTGGTGCGGTCGGGGTCGTGGTGTTACCGAACGGGTGGCGTTCGGACGCCTGAAAACCTTTCGGTGGGCGGATTCCACACGATCGAGCTGAATCTGATTGCCGAGTTATCCACAGTGGCCTGGTTTATCCACAGATTCGAAAAATAAGGCTGCGCAATGGGATTCGGTTGACCTACCGTCGACTGCATGTTCGACATCCAACGCTTTCGCGCTTACGACAACGAATCCGACGAAGAGCTCGATCCCCGAAGCAGGCTGCAGACGCTGCGGCGACATGCTTCCCACGATGATCCGGCGGAACGCGCCGGACCGGATTATTCGGTGACACCACCGGATACGGCAGCCAGCTCGCCCATGCGGCGGTTGGCTGGGCGGTGGCTGCCGGAGTCCCTGCTGCGGTCCAGAGTGGACCCCGGTCGCTCCGGTGTGCTCGCGCTCGTCCTGGTGGCTGCTGCCGTGCTGGTCGGTTTGTTCGTGGTGTCGTGGACGAGTCGGTCGACGGCCGAACCCGCGCCACCACTCGTCGCGCCGCCACCGCTGCCGACCACGACCGCGGCTCCGCCGGAGCTCGTGGTCAGCGTCGTCGGGCGAGTGGTGCGCCCTGGTCTGGTGACCGTGTCGCCGGGCGATCGGGTGGCCGATGCCGTCGCGGCTGCGGGCGGTCCGGTGCCGGACACCGATCTTGTCGGCCTCAACCTGGCCCGCCGGTTGGTCGACGGCGAACAGCTCTACGTCGCCGTGCCCGCGCCACCGCAGGCGCAGTCCGGACAGCCCGGCGGCGACGGAAAGATCGATCTCAACACAGCTACGGAGGAGCAGTTCGATGAACTACCAGGCATTGGCGAGGTCACCGCCAAGAGGATCGTGCAGTGGCGGGCCGAACACGGCCGGTTCGACTCGGTGGAGCAGTTGCGGGAAGTCGGCGGCATCGGTGATTCGCGGTTCTCCCGGTTGCGGGAGTTGGTGCGGGTATGACCGCGGGAATCGATCTGCGCCTGGTGCCCGGCGCCCTCGCGGTGTGGGCCGTGACGTTGACCGGACTGCTGGCGGGTTGGGTTCCGGCGGCGGTACTGGCATCGCTCGCCCTGCTGGCCATTCCGTTGGTGTGGCGAGCGGCGCATGCTCGGCCGTTGGCCAGGGGAATGCTCGTGGTTCTGCTGCTGACGGGCGTCGCCGCAACGGGAATGGCGTTGCGCAGCTACGAGATCGAGCACCACCCGGTGCGGCTGGCCGTCGATCATGGTGAACGAGCAACGTTGCGGGTAACGCTGACGAGTCGACCAACGCCCTTGCACGGTGCGTCATTCGGCGCCCGCAGAGCTCAGGACAGGTCTTCGGTCCACGCCGACTTGCAGACCGCCGAGATCGCCGGACGGCGCGTGCGGGCGGCAGGGCCGGTGGTGCTGCTGGTGCCAACTGCTGGGTGGCGGGATCTCGTTGCCGGGCAACAGGTGACGGCGATCGGCAAGCTGGCCCCGCCGCACGCCGGTGAGCTCACGCTCGCGGCACTCCAGGTATTCCACTCGCCGACCGAGGTCACGCCCGCACCGGGTTGGCAGCGTGCCGCGGAAGACCTGCGAGAGGGCCTGCGACGCGTGTCGGCCGAGGTGCTAGGCCCAGCTGCGGCAGGTCTGCTACCTGGATTGGTGGTCGGTGACACCGGCGGACTGCCACCGGAGGTGGAGCAGGACTTCGAAACGGCTGGGCTGTCGCACCTGACCGCGGTTTCCGGCGCCAACCTCGCGATCGTGTGCGGCGCGGTGCTCGGGCTGCTGTACCTGGTGGGTGCGGGTCCGGTCATGTCGGCCGTCGGCGCGGCGCTGGCGCTCGTCGGCTTCGTCATCTTGGCGGGTCCGGAACCGAGCGTGCTGCGAGCAGCGGTGATGGGTGCGATCACGCTGTTGGCGTTGGTGCTCGGTAGACAGCGGTCGGCGTTGCCGGTGTTGTCCGCGAGCGTGATCGGCCTGTTGCTGTTCCGACCAGAGCTGGCGACGAGCGCGGGGTTCGCCCTGTCGGTCGCGGCGACCGCCGGACTAGTCCTGCTGGCGCCGAGGTGGTCGGCGGCGCTGCGCGCCAGGGGAATCCCGGTCGGGGTGGCGGAAGCGATCGCGGTGCCGCTGGCGGCGCACGTCGTCACGGCTCCGCTGATCGCTGCCCTCTCCGGCGAGGTCAGCCTGGTGGCGGTACCGGCGAACATGCTGGCCGGACCCGTTGTCGCTCCGGCGACGGTGTTCGGGGTGCTGGCCACCGTGGCGGCACCGGTTTCGACCTGGCTGGCCGGGGTGTTCGCCTGGCTGGCCGCGCCGGAGCTGGAGTGGGTCCTGCTGGTGGCGGACCGGGCAGCGGCGGTACCCGGTGCGGCCTTCGACTGGCCATCGGGCACCGCCGGTGGGTTGCTGCTCGCCGCACTCGTGGTGGTTGGCCTGGTCGCCTTGCGCGGCAAGCGGATTCGCTGGGTGGTCGCGGTCGCGGTGTTGCTCGGTGCGCTCGTGCTGGCGCCGGTGCGCGGCATGCTGCCGGGCTGGCCGGTGCCCGGCTGGAGCATGGTCGCCTGCGACGTCGGGCAGGGCGACGGGCTGGTGCTGGCCACCGGCCGCCCGGCCGAAGCTGTGGTGGTCGACACCGGGCCGGACCCGCAGCGAGCCGCGGAATGCCTGCACCGACTGGGCATTCGGCGGATCCCGCTGGCCGTGCTGACCCACCTGCACGCCGACCACGTCAGCGGACTTGCCGCGCTGATGGGGAAAATCCCCGTCGACGCGGTCGCGATCGGTCCGTTGCGGGAGCCCGCTTGGGCGTTGGACGAGGTCGTTCGCGATGCCCGCGCGCATCGGGTTCCGATCATGCCGATGACGTCCGGGCAACGGGTAGCTTGGCCGGGCCTGGTGCTCGACGTGCTGGGACCGGACCAGGTGCTGGCCAGGATGCAGTCGGCCGACGACGCCAACGACGCGTCGATCGTGCTGCTGGCAACGACTCCGGCCGGACGTGTCCTGCTCACCGGCGACATCGAACTGCCCGGACAAGGTCGACTGGCGTCGTCCGGGGCGGACCTCCGCGCCGATGTGCTCAAGATCCCGCACCACGGATCCCGTTACACCACACCACGTTTTCTACAAGCAGTGCGTCCGCGACTGGCTGTGATCAGCGTCGGAGCTGGCAACAGCTACGGCCACCCGAGTCCGTTCGTGGTCGACACCCTCACCCGCGCGGGCACGAAAGTGCTCCGCACCGACCAGGAAGGAGATATCGCCATCCTGCCCAGCCCGCAGGGCCCCCGCTACGCCTCCCGAGGCGATCCGTTGCGCGCGGCGGAGTCATAGCTGATGCCCAGCTGCGGAGAAACGGACGGCCGAGTTCGAAGGTTGATAGGCCGACCGAGCAGCGCCACCGAACTGTGCCTGTTCTGCACCTACCAGTTCAAAGACACGTTCGCAGCGGTGCCGCTCGGCTCCGATCGGGATCACAGGCCCAAGGCTTGGCTGACCGCTTCGGTGGTCGGCGCGACGGTGGCCTTCGGGCCGAGCTGGTCCTGCACCGCGTCCAGGGTCTTCAACCCGTCACCGGTGATCAGCAGCACGGTCTCGGCGTCCGGGTCGATCTTGCCCGTTTCGATGAGCTTCTTCGCGGTAGCCACGGTGACCCCACCAGCGGTCTCGGCGAAGATGCCCTCGGTGCGAGCCAGCAGCCGGATGCCGTCGCGGACCTCGTCGTCGCTGACGTCCTCGATGGCGCCGCCGGTCTTGCGCACGATGTCCAGCACGTAGGGACCGTCGGCGGGAGCGCCGATGGCCAGCGAGCGCGCGATGGTGTCCGGCCGCACCGGCTGGACCACGTCGTGGCCGTTCTTGTACGCCGTCGACACCGGAGAGCAGCCGGTGGCCTGGGCGCCGAAGATCCGCACCGGGTTCGGCTCCACCAGACCGACCTGGCCGAACTCGTTGAATCCCTTGTAGACCTTGGTCAGCTGCGAGCCGGAGGCGATCGGCACCACGATCTGGTCGGGGATGCGCCAGCCGAGTTGCTCGGCGACTTCGAAGGCCAGCGTCTTGGAACCCTCGGAGTAGTAGGGGCGCACGTTGACGTTGACGAACGCCCAGTCCTCGTGCTCCGCGGCCAGTTCGGTGGCCAGCCGGTTCACGTCGTCGTAGTTGCCGTCGACGGCCAGCAGCGAACCGTCGTATACCGCGCTCATCAGGATCTTGGCGCGTTCCAGGGTCTTTGGCACCAGCACCACGGAGTCCCAGCCAGCGCGGGCGGCTGCCGCGGCAACCGCGTTGGCCAGGTTGCCGGTCGACGGGCAGGCCAGCACCTTGAAGCCGAACTCGCGGGCGGCGGCCAGTGCCACCGCGACGACGCGGTCCTTGAAGGAGTGGGTTGGGTTGCCGGTGTCGTCCTTGATCCAGATCCGCTTGACGCCCAGCGCTTTGGCGAGCTTGTCGGCCCGGATCAGCCTGGTACAGCCCGGTTCGGTGTTCGGGTGCTCCTCGACGTTGGAGGGGACCGGAAGCAGCTGCTTGTAGCGCCAGATCGAGCGCGGTCCGGCCTCGATGTCCGCCCGGCGGATCCGGCCGAAGTCGTAGGCGACCTCCAGCGGGGAGAAGTCTTCGAGGGAGACGAACTCGGGGGCCAGCGGCTGCCGGTGACCTTCTTCCTTGGACACCAGTTCGACGGCATTACCCAAGTCCAATGCCTTGTTGGCAGCGGTCTGAGCATGGGCAGCAGCGGTCATCGCGAGGTCCTCTCCTCATCTGTCCCGCGGACGGGTCGGAATTGGCACCACTTCAATCAGCGGCCTCGCGCGGATACACGATTCGCTGACGACGGTTGCCGGGGCTTCATCGGGCCGTTCCCTCTACCCCTCTGGATGAGCTATGCAGTTGTGTCGGCAACGCTAGTGGACCGTGCCAGGTTCTGGCCAGGCCGATCCAGATGGCGGGACTGTCGTCGGTGCGTGCGACGATGCGTGCATGAGCGCACCGGCCGTGGTCCCCGATCCGCTGCAGCTGGTTCTCGGGGACGAGGAATTGCTGGTGGAACGCGCGCTGTGGGCCGCCGTCGGCGCTGCCCGCGCCGCCGATCCGGAAACCGAGCTGCGCCGGGTGAAGGTGAGCGAACTCACCCCTCCGGAACTGGCCGAACTGCTCAGCCCGTCGCTGTTCGCGGAGGGCCGCGTGCTCGCCGTGGAGTCGGCGCAGGACGCCGGTAAGGAGATCGCCGAAGCCCTGCTGACGCACGCTCGGCAACCGGCTGATGGCGTCATGCTCATCGTCGTGCACAGCGGGGGCGGGCGGGCCAAGCACGCCAAGGAGCTGCCCAACGCGTTGCGGAAGCTCGGCGCGCGGGTCACGGAGTGCAACAAGATCACCAAGCCAGCCGACCGGGAGGCGTTCGTCCGCGACGAGGTGCGGCGGGCTGGCGGCAAGATCGACGCTGGCGGAGTGGCCGCGCTGATCGAGGCCGTCGGCTCGGATCTGCGCGAGCTGTCGTCCGCGGCCACCCAGCTGGTGGCCGACGCGGGCGGCAAGGTCGACGAGGCCGCAGTGCGCCGCTACCACCGCGGCCGGGCGGAGGTCACCGGGTTCGCGGTCGCGGAGAAGGCGGTGACCGGTGACCGAGCCGGTGCCTTGGAGGCGCTTCGCTGGGCGGTGCAGCTCGGCGTTCCGCATGTGCTGATCGCCGACGCGCTCGCGGACTCGGTGCGCACCATCGGTCGGGTCGCAGCCGCTGGTGGTCGCAACGATCCGTTCCGGCTGGCCGGTGAGCTGGGCATGCCCGCGTGGAAGGTCAAGAAGGCGCTGGCGCAGTCCCGCGGTTGGAACCCGACGAAGCTCGCCGAAGCACTCCAGACGGTCGCTGAGGTGAACGCGGGGGTCAAGGGCATTGCTGCGGATGCCAGCTACGCCCTGGAACGCACGGTTCTCCGGCTGGTCGAACTCCGCAACCAGCGTTCCTGACGCCGAAACCGTCCCTCGGGTGCACGTGCCACCCCGAGCCGGGCAGCAAAAGGCCCCTTCCCAGCCGGGAAGGGGCCGACTCGCAAGCCGAGGCTCAGAGCTGGTTGGCGCGCCGCGCCAGCGCGGACTTCTTGTTCGCGGCCTGGTTCTTGTGGATGACGCCCTTGCTGGCGGCCTTGTCCAGCGCGCGGCTGGCGGCCCGCTGCAGCTCGATGGCTTTCTCCTTCTCACCAGCGTCAGCGGCCTCGCGGAACTTGCGGATGGCGGTCTTGGCCGAGGACTTCACGGCCTTGTTGCGCAGCCGGTTCTTCTCGTTGGTCTTGATCCGCTTGAGCTGGGACTTGATGTTGGCCACTGTCGAGCCTCTTCCTCGTCTGTCGAATCGGTTGTGCCGCGCTGTTGTTGGCGCTGCGCTCGGCAGGTTTCCTCCACGGCGGAATGCCGCACGGCACGGTCGTCCATGTTAACAGCGGCCACCTGCGCAGATGTCAGCCGGGCACGGCCGGGAGCTCGCCGCGGGGTGGACACGCGGAGTACGATCATCGAAGGCTGTGCCTAGGGTTCCGCTCCCGCTTCGTAGCAGGTATCGACAATCAAGAGCGCGGAGGACTGGTCCGAGCGGCACCGGCGGACGCGGAACGGAAGCGTTCGCACATCTGACGGGACAAAAGCCTGGAGGAACCCAGCTGCCGCGCGCCCGCGTGGCACGGAGAGGGTTCCGTGGGCTTCGCCGCCTTGCTACTCGTTGTTGCCGCCGCATTCGCGCACGCGGGGTGGAATTTCTTCGCCAAGCGGGCCGGGGCCGCTGGCGCTGGTTTCGTCTGGCTGACCGCGACTGCGTCGGCGCTGCTGTACCTCCCGGTGGTGGCCGCGTCGTTGATCTGGACCGGGCTGCCGTCGCTTGGTGACTGGTTGCTGGGGGTGCTGGTCAGCGCGACCCTGCACGTGGCCTACTTCCTCGTGCTCCAGCGCGGCTACGCGGTTGGTGACATGTCGGTGGTGTATCCGTTGGCCAGGGGTACCGGCCCGATGCTGGCGATGCTGATCGCGGTGCTGCTGCTCGGGGAGCGGCCGGGCTGGATCGGGCTGCTCGGCGGGCTGCTGGTGGTCGTCGGGGTGTTCGTGATCGGTCTGTCCGACGGGGTGCCGCGTTCCGGTGCGAGCCTGGCTGGTGTCGGGTTCGGGCTGCTGACCGGTTCGCTGATCGCGATCTACACGGTGTGGGACGCCCACGCCGTGACTGCGTTGGCGCTGTCCCCGCTGGCGTACGAATGGGGGAACGACCTAGTCAGGTCGGCGATGCTCGTTCCGTACGCCGCGACCCGGCGAACCCGGATCGCGGCGATCTGGGCAGCGCACCGCAGGGAGATCCTGGCCGTGGCGTTGCTGTCGCCGCTGGCCTACATCCTCGTCTTGTTCGCGATGCAACTCGCCCCGGTCAGCTTGGTCGCCCCGGCCCGCGAACTGAGCATCGTCCTGGCGGGCCTGCTGGCCTGGCGAATCCTGGGCGAACCGCAACCGGTCCGCCGCATGACCGGAGCCGTGGTGGTCCTCGCTGGAGTCGTCCTCCTCGGCATCGCCTGAATCAGGCGCGCAGATCCTCGGCGAGCACGCCGCGTACGCCATGTTCCAGCAGGCGCCGATAAGTGGTGATCACGGCCGTGCGGAACACGGGGTGCCGAGCGAGTTCCGGTGCGAAGATCTGGTCGATGTCGAGCAGTCGGCTCGCCTCGTCGGCCGGAGATCCACCGAGTGCGGCGCGCAGCACGCTCTCCAGCGGGTCGTCGAGGGACCGGGCGCTCCCGACGTGCCCCATCCACGCCGCTACCCCGAGTGCTGCCCAACGAGGTTCGGCACCCGTCGCCAGCAGTTGCGATGCGGTGTCCAGCAGCCGTGGTCCGAGCTTCTGCGAGCCATCTTGGGCGACCTGAGCGGTGGTGTGCCGCAGCGCGGGGTTGGCGAACCGCACGAGCACGGACTCCCCGTACTCGGTCACGTTGACGCCGGACGGCGCCTTCAGAGCTGGAACCACCTCCGAGGTGATCAGCTTCCGGCAGGCATCCGCCAACAGCGGATCGGCCACTGCTTCCGCGATCGTGCCGTACCCAGCACCCAACCCGAGGTAGGCCAGCATCGAGTGGCTTGCGTTGAGCACCCGCAGTTTGAGCGTTTCCCACGGTTCGACGTCGTCGACCAGCACCGCCCCGGCGAGTTCCCATCGCGGGCGGTCGGTGGCGAAGTCGTCTTCGATCACCCATTGCCGGAACGGCTCGGCGACGACCGCAGCCTCGTCGCGGAGCCCAGTCCGTTCCCGCACCTCCACCAGGTCTTCGGCGGTGGTGGCGGGCACGATCCGATCGACCATTGTGGACGGAAATCGCACGCGTTCGGCCACCCAGGCGGCAAGCTGCGGAGCTCCGGCGGCGTCGATGAACTGCTCGACGAGCCGTCGCAGGGTTCGGCCGTTGGCGGGCAGGTTGTCGCAGCTGACCACGGTGACCGGCCCGGCACCGCCCTCGGCCCTGCGTTGCAACCCGCGCGACAGCTGTCCCACGACTGTCCTCGGTGGACGGTCAGTGAGATCCGCCGCTATTTCCGGGTCGGCCAGGTTGAGGTCGCCGGTCGCCGGGTCGTGCCGGTATCCCTTCTCCGTCACGGTGAGCGTGATGATTCGGATGTCCTCGCGCGCCAGCAATGCGACGACGGCCGACGGGTCGGCGCTGCCGTCGAGAACACCGCACAACGTGGACACCACCCTTGGCAGTGCTGCGTCCGGGCCGCGCTCCAACACCGTGTAGCGGCAATCCTGCGGGTCCAACAGCGCGGCGATCTTGCCGCTGCGCTGGGTGACTCCGCAGATGCCCCATCGAAGGTCGCCGGTGGCGAGCATCGCGTCCTCGGTGAAAACAGCTTGGTGCGCGCGGTGGAATGCGCCGAGACCCAGATGCGCGATCCCGACCCGTTGCGGTGTCGGTCCAAGGGCGGTCCGGGCCGAAAGACGTGCGCCGGTCACCAGTCGTGCACCGAGCCGTCGCGGCGGCGGTTCACCGGGAGGTAGCGCGGGTCGTACGGGAACGCCGTCGCTGCCCGCTCGTCCACTTCCACCCCGAGTCCGGGGGCGTCGCCGGGGTGCAGGTAGCCGTTGCTGAAGGTGTAGCTGGTGCGGAACACCTCCGAGGCGGGTTCGGCATGCCCCATGTACTCCTGGATGCCGAAGTTCGGCACCGCGAGGTCGACGTGCAGCGCCGCGGACAGCGACACCGGCGAGAGGTCCCCGGCACCGTGCGAACCGGTCCGGACTCCGTAGAGCTCGGCGAGCGAGAAGATCCGCCGCAGGTGCGTGATACCGCCCGCGTGCGACACCGACGTGCGGATGTAGTCGATCAGCCGCTCGGTGATGAGCTGCTGGCAGTCCCAGATCGAGTTGAGCACCTCGCCGACCGCGATCGGCGTGGTGGTGTGCTGGCGGATCAGCCGGAACGCGCTCTGGTCCTCGGCCGGTGTCGGGTCCTCGATCCAGAACATCCGGTGTTCTTCCAGATCCCGGCCGAGGCGCCCGGCTTCGATGGGCGTCAGCCGGTGGTGCACGTCGTGCAGCAGGTGGAAGTCGAAGCCGAACCGCTCGCGGACCGCGCCCAGCACCTCCGGCGCGAACCGCAGATACGACTCGGTGTCCCAACGACCCTCCGCCGGAACCGCCGCTGACGCTGGCTCGTACACGTTCTGGCCGCGTTCCGGGACGCCGTAGGTCTTGTCCACGCCGGGCACCGCGGCTTGGGCGCGCACCGCGAGGTAGCCCTGGTCCAGGTGTGCGGCGACGTCGTCGAGCAGTTCGGAAATGCCTTCGCCGCTGGCGTGCGCGTAGACCAGCACGCCGTCCCGAGCCGCTCCGCCGAGCAACTGGTAGACGGGCAGCCCGGCGATCTTGCCCTTGATGTCCCACAGGGCGATGTCGACTGCCGCGATCGCGGTCATCGTCACCGGACCGCGTCGCCAGTAAGCGCCCTTGTAGAGGTACTGCCACAGGTCTTCGATGCGGTGCGCGTCGCGGCCGAGCAGCAGCGGGCAGACGTGATCGCGCAGGTAGGACGCCACAGCGAGCTCGCGACCGTTGAGCGTGGCGTCGCCCCAGCCCACCACGCCGTCGTCAGTGGTGAGCTTGAGCGTGACGTAGTTGCGGCCGGGCGCGGTGACGATGACCTTCGCATCGACGATCTTCGACATTGGGTGTTTCTCCGGGTTCAGTGGTTGTCGTAGCGTGGCCAGTCGGCGTATTCCCGCCCGCCACGGCGATTCGGTGCTGTCTCGGGAAGCCAGCGCAGTCCGACGATGCTGAGCACGATCAGCGCGGCGACGTAGACGGCGACCCAGGTGAAGCCGCCGCCACCGGCCACCAGCAGGGCCGAGGCCACCACGGTGAACGGGCCGCTGGCGAGCATCGCGCCGAACTGCCACACCACGGAGACGCCGCTGTAGCGCGCGCTGGACGGGAACAACTCGGGGAAGTACGACGCCTGCGGTGCGTAGGTTCCGGCGTGTCCGAAGGCCAGCCCGGCGATCAGCAGCAGCGTGATCACCGCGGTGTTGCCGGTGTCCACGGCGAGGAAGGCGGGCACCACCAGCACGAGGTTGAGCACGGCCGCGCCCAGGTAGGTGGTGCGTCGGCCGATGCGGTCGGTGAGTCGACCCCAGAACGGCAGTAGGACCAGCTCGACGATGATGGCGATGATCACCGCGTCCAGCACGATGCTGCTGTCGACGTCCTGGGCTTTGGCGTAGGAGACCAGGAACACCGTGTAGAAGGGGAAGACCGCGGCCTCCACGAACTTCGCCAGCATGCCGCCGAAGACCTCGCGGCGGTGCTCCCGCAGGAGCACCTTCACCGGCGCCTGCTGCGGTTTCTGCTGCTCCCGGACCGCGCGGAAGGTCTCGGATTCCGGCACCCGCAGCCGGATGTACAGGCCGATCACGACGACCACGGCGCTGAGCAGGAACGGGATGCGCCAACCCCAGGAGACGAAGGCCGCCTCGGGCAACTGCGCTTCGAGAACTGCGAAGAGCACGGTCGGGATGAGGTACGCCGCCGGTGACCCCATCTGCACGAAGCTGGCGTAGAACCCGCGTTTGCCAGGTGGCGCGGCTTCCGCGGTCAGCAGCAGGGCGCCACCCTGCTCGCCGCCGACGCCGAAGCCCTGGATCAACCGGACCAGGACCAGGATGACCGCTGCCCACAGGCCGATCTGCTGGTACGTGGGCATTAGGCCGACAACGAAGGTGCCGAGCCCGGTCAGCAGCAGCGTGTACACCAGCGTCTTCTGCCTGCCGAGCCGGTCCCCGACGTGCCCCCAGACGAGCCCGCCGAGCGGCCGGGCGAAGAACCCGACGGCGTAGGTCGAGAAGGCGGCCAGCGTGCCGACCAGGGGGTCGACCTCGGGGAAGAAGACCTTGTTGAACACCAGGGCCGAGGCGGTGCCGTAGATGAAGAAGTCGTAGTACTCCGCGATGGTGCCGATCACCGACGCGGTGACCGTGCGGCGCAGCTGGTTCGGCCCGTCGGTCGCGATGCTGTTCGGATCCGGGCCGTCGGCCCGAGATTCGAGGTCAGTCGGCATTGACTCTCCTCCAAGTGGGATACCAGCGCTACCATACAAGCACTGGGATGCCACACGTCAAGGCGGCTCGATAGGGTGTGGGAATGGCACGGACGGCAGGCGAGAAGCCCTCGGCGCGGGTGCTGGTGCACCGGGAACTTCGGCAGCGCATCATCACGCTGCAGCTGCCGCCCGGACATCCGCTGTCCGAGAACGAACTGGCGGCCGAACTGGCGGTCAGCCGCACCCCGGTGCGCGAGAGCCTGCTGCTGCTCGCCGAGGAGGACCTGGTCCGGGTCTTCCCGAAGCTGGGTTCGTTCGTCGCGCGGGTAGATCCGCAGCGCATCGCCGACGCCCAGTTCATCCGCGAGGCCGTCGAGGTCGCTTCGCTGGCCGACGCGGTGACCCGCCGCACCGACGACGACCTGACCACACTGCGCCGAATTCTGGACGAACAGAGCGAGGCCGCCGACGACGTGGAGCGGTTTTTCGAGCTCGACGAGGAGTTCCACCAGCGACTGCTGGCCGCCGGAGGGCACGCGAACGCGTGGCGCACGGTGGTGTCGGCCAAGGCGCACCTCGACCGCGCCCGTCGGCTCGGCCTGCGCACCGTGAGCCCGGTGTCGGCGTTGATCGACCAGCACGCTGAGATCGTCGAAACGCTCGCCGCGAGCGACCTGGACGCGAGCGTGCTGGCCCTGCGAACGCACCTGCGAGCGGTCTTCGAAGACGTGGAAAGAATCCGAGCCGAGTCCCCGGACCTGTTCGTCGACAGCGCCGAAGAACGCCCGATCCGCCGAAGCATCACAGTCCTCCAGTAAGCCCCACCGCAGATCATCCGCTCGGGGCTGCTGCGCGACCGGCGTGGCCTTTTCAAGCGCCACTCGGCGGTTGTTGATCGGCGCGGGTAGAAACGGTGCATGGAGGTCTTGAGCAGTCGGTTGCTACTTCGGCCGCGGGATCGAGAGCGTTCGTTGCGGTTCTACCGCGACGTGCTCGGGTTGGCGATCGCGCGGGAGTTCCCCGGTGGCACGGTTTTCTTCCTCGGACAGGGCTTTCTGGAGGTCAGCGGCCGGGCTGGACCGGGACCGAGCCCGGACCAGGTGCTGTGGCTCCAGGTGCGCGATGTCCAGGTGGAGTTCAAGCGGCTGCGGGACCAGGGAGTCACCGTGCTGGCCGAGCCCGCGCGGCAGCCTTGGGGTCTCGACGAGGGATGGGTCGCCGATCCGGACGGGATGCGCATCGTGCTGGTCGAGGTCCCCGCTGATCATCCGTTGCGCGTCGACGTCCGCAACCTGTGAAGGTGTTCCGCACTCGGCTGCCTTGGCGTGATCATGGTGGGACAGCGACATGGGAGGCGGTGCGAGATGGCGGTTCGCAGGCTCGGCGAGTTGACCCGGACACAGGTCGCGGACCTGGTGTCCGACGGCGGCCCGGTGGTGGTGCTACCGATTGGATCGGTGGAGCAGCACGGCCCCGACCTGCCGCTTTGCACCGATATCGCGATGGCGGAAGCGGTCGTCGAGCAGGCGTGCACCAGGCTGCGGGATCCGGAGCGCTTCGTCCTGGCACCCGGTTTGCCGTACGGGAACTCGATGCACCACCTGTTCGCCTGTGCGGCCTCGCTGCGTTCCGAGACGCTCCTGCGGGTGCTCGCGGACCTGATCGACTCGTTGTACACCAGCGGTTTTCGGCGGTTGTTCTTCGTGAACGGCCATGGCGGCAACGACGAGTGCATGCGATTGGCGATCAAGGACGCGGCGCTGCGCAACGACATGGTGCTGGGGGCTTGCAGCTACTGGACCTTGTCCGATGTGGACGCGCCCGTGGTTCCAGGGCATGCGGGTGATTTCGAAGCATCGCTGCTGCTGGCGGCACGGCCAGATCTGGCAGCCGAAGAATTCGCGAGCCGAACTCCGGGGCCACGCGCAGTGCACACGGAGTCGTTCGGCCCAGGTGTGACGGTGGTCCGAGCTGGCGACTGGCGCAGGTCCGGCGGCTTCACCGACGACCCGGGCGAAGCAACGGCGGACGCCGGTCGGCAGCGCCTGGACCAAATAGCCCAACGCCTGGCGGAAGCCCTCGAACGCGCCGCCGAAGTCCCTCTCCCGTCGTGAGTGCGCAACCGGGCCCCAACCCGGCTACGCACTCACGACCCCATTGAGGTGAGGAGTGAAGGGCACCTGTGACCAAGTAACTGGGTCACAGGTGCCCTTCACCCCGTTCCCGTCACCCTGTGGTGCCGCCCGGACGGTCACTCGCGTTCGCGTTGTGCGCGCGCAAAATGAGTTGTGCTGCGGTAGCTGCCGCGTGGAACATCGCGGGCATGAGTGGAGCGACCTGGTCGTTGTCGGTATGCCTCGTCGGTACGGGATCGCTCCAGCAGCAGGTTCAGCCGGTTCGGAGGTCGACTCCGCAGCTGCCGTGATTGCGGCGTTGATCGCGGGCGCGCTCGCCGGGTACGGCATCGCGTTGCCAGTCGGGGCGGTGTCGGCATACCTGGTGGCTCTGGCGTCGCGGACGTCGTGGCGAGTGGCGTGCAGCGCGGCGTTGGGAGTAGCCACCACCGACGGGCTGTACGCGCTGGTCGCGGTTGTCGCCGGGCGTGTTCTGGTCGAGCTGATCGCCGAGGTCGCGACGCCGCTGCGGTGGATGTCGGTGCTGGTCTTGGTCGCCCTCGCAGCTCGAATCGCCGTTGCCGGGGTGCGTGAGTACCGCGCGGGTTCGAAGCAGTCCGGGGAGGCCCGGCAGCTGACCCCGCTGCGCGCCTACGGGGTGCTCGTCGGCATCACGGCGGTGAACCCGACGACTGTCGTCTACTTCGCCGCGCTGGTGCTCGGCAACACCGCCGTCAGCGCCGCGCCGATCGCGCAGCAGGCGGTGTTCGTCGCGGCGGCGTTCGCGGCATCGGCGAGTTGGCAACTCGTGCTGGCCTCCGGTGGCGTGCTGCTGGGCGCTGTCCTCACCGGTCCGCGTGCACGGCTGCTGACCGCGTTGGCCTCCGGCGCGGTGATGTTGCTGCTCGCGGGCCTGATGTTCTGATCACGGTCGTATCGCTCGGGTTTGGGCTTGGGTGGTGCCTCGGGACGGTGGCTTCCAGGCCCAGGTCTGCGCCTCGGCGAAGCCTGCCGTTTGGACGTCGGCGTGGAGTCCCGCGCGACCGCCGGGCAGCCAGCGTTCGTGGGTCGACAGCAGCAGGACGCCGCCAGGGCGGAGCACGCGGTGCAGTTCGGCGAGCGCCGCAGCGCGGTCCGGCCACAGCTGGATGTTGTTCACGCTGAGCGCGATGTCGAACGAACTGTCCGGTTGTCCGGTTGCTTCGGCGGTGCCGTCGAGCACGGTCACGTTGCTCAGCGCTGCGCACCGCCGCTCAGCGGTCCGCCGCATTCGCGCCGACGGCTCGATCGCTACCACTCGGCTCGCCCGCTCGCCTGCTGCCAGCAATCCGACACCGGGTCCCGGTCCGATCACCAGCACCCGTTCCGCGCCGGTCAGCCTGGCTGACCGCACCACCTGCTGCTCCGCCGCCGCGTTGCCGCGCGCCATCAGCGCACCGCCCAAGGCGCCGAGCAGACCTCTGGGGTGACCGAATGCACGATCCAGGGCGAAATCGGCGAAACCACTCATACGTCCAGCTCAGCACCGTCCGAGCGGTGGTCGCATCGGGGATGACCCGGAGTTGGGCGCCGGGTACCCGGCGTGTCATGGGACGATGGGGTGAACCCCCGCACCAGTCGACATCCGCGAGGAACACTGAGTGAGCAGTTTCGCCGACACCACGTTCACGCCCCCGGAGCGAATCCGGAACTTCTGCATCATCGCGCACATCGACCACGGCAAGTCGACCCTGGCCGACCGGATGCTGCAGTTGACCGGCGTGCTGGAGGAACGCGCGTACCGGGCCCAGTACCTCGACCGGATGGACATCGAGCGGGAGCGCGGCATCACGATCAAGGCGCAGAACGTGCGCCTGCCGTGGAACGCCGACGGCGTCGACCACGTGCTGCACATGATCGACACCCCTGGGCACGTCGACTTCACCTACGAGGTCAGCCGGTCGCTGGCCGCCTGCGAGGGCGCGGTGCTGCTGGTCGACGCCGCGCAGGGCATCGAGGCGCAGACGCTGGCGAACCTGTACCTCGCGATGGAGCACGACCTGCAGATCATCCCGGTGCTCAACAAGATCGACCTGCCCGCGGCCGAGCCGGACCGGTACGCCGCCGAGCTGGCGCACATCATCGGCTGCGAGCCGGAGGACGTGCTGCGCGTGTCGGCCAAGACGGGCGAGGGCGTCGGCACCGTGCTCGACGAGGTGGTGCGGCAGATCCCGGCGCCGGAAGGTGTTGCCGACTCGCCGCCGCGCGCGATGATCTTCGACTCCGTCTACGACACCTACCGCGGCGTGGTCACCTACATCCGCGTGGTGGACGGCAGGATCACCCCGCGGCAGCGGATCCGGATGATGTCCACCGGTGCCACCCACGAGCTGCTGGAAGTCGGCATCATCTCGCCGGAGCCCAAGCCTTCGGCCGGACTCGGGGTCGGCGAGGTCGGTTACCTGATCACCGGGGTGAAGGACGTCCGGCAGTCCAAGGTCGGCGACACGATCACCGCCGAGCGCAAGGGCGCCGAGCAGCCGCTCAGCGGCTACCGCGAGCCGAAGCCGATGGTGTACTCCGGGCTCTACCCGGTGGACGGCAGCGATTACCCGCTGCTGCGCGAGGCGCTGGACAAGCTCCAACTCAACGACGCCGCGCTGACCTACGAGCCGGAGACCTCGGGCGCGTTGGGCTTCGGGTTCCGCTGCGGTTTCCTCGGTTTGCTGCACCTGGAGATCACCCGCGACCGGTTGGAGCGGGAGTTCAACCTGAACCTGATCTCCACCGCGCCGAACGTGGTCTACCACGTGGAGATGGAGGACGGCAGCGAGCTGGTCGTCACCAACCCGTCGGATTGGCCGGACGGCAAGATCAAAGACGTCTTCGAGCCGGTCGCGAAGTGCACCATCATCGCGCCGTCGGAGTTCGTGGGCACGATCATGGAGCTGTGCCAAAGCCGACGCGGGCAGTTGTCCGGGATGGACTACCTCTCGGAGAGCCGGGTCGAACTGCGCTATTCGCTGCCGCTGGCGGAGATCGTGTTCGACTTCTTCGACCAGCTCAAGTCCCGCACCCGCGGCTACGCCTCGATGGACTACGAGGAGTCCGGCACGCAGGTGTCCAACCTGGTCAAGGTCGACATCCTGCTGCAGGGCGAGCCGGTGGACGCCTTCAGCGCGATCGTGCACCGCGACGCCGCCTACGCCTATGGCACGAAGATGGCCTCGAAGCTGCGCGAGCTGATTCCGCGGCAGCAGTTCGAGGTGCCGATCCAGGCGGCGATCGGGTCGCGGATCATCGCGCGCGAGACGATCCGCGCGATGCGCAAGGACGTGCTCGCCAAGTGCTA
The DNA here is from genome assembly GCF_022678645.1 of Saccharopolyspora soli. Taxonomy (GTDB): domain Bacteria; phylum Actinomycetota; class Actinomycetes; order Mycobacteriales; family Pseudonocardiaceae; genus Saccharopolyspora; species Saccharopolyspora soli. The sequence continues at coordinate 276,158 of NZ_JALBWV010000002.1, forward strand.
CGGCGGTGACATCAGCCGGAAGCGCAAGCTGCTGGAGAAGCAGAAGGAGGGCAAGAAGCGGATGAAGACCATCGGTCGGGTCGAGGTCCCGCAGGAAGCCTTCGTCGCCGCGCTGTCCACCGACGAGTCCAAGGACGACAAGACCAAGAGCAAGAAGTAACTCCCAGCAGTCGCCCCCTTCGGAACATCGGGCAGTGCTACTTGCCTTTGGTGAGTGGTAACGGTCGCTCTGGCCGCCACAACCACTCACGAGACCTTCGCGCGGGACGTCGACTAAATGTCCTCAGTGGACACGGGCGTGATGGGATAGGCATCGTCTATGGACTGCATCGAAAACCAGTCTTACCTGGGTCTGAACTGGCATGAATGAGCTGAATTGTTGCGCAGGACACTTCCAGTGCGGCTCGCGCGTTGCCGACCGACTACTAGCATTTGTCGTCGAAGGCTTTGCGCGGGTGATGTTTTCGGGTAGTCCGCGTTGATTCTGCTGATGCACTGCTCAGGAGGTCGGCTGTGGGCGTGGTGCGTGATCGGTTGCCAATTCCGGACCCCGAGCCGCCGTCGGCGACCGCGCTCGACATTCGCGATCAGCGCCCCGCCTTCCAACCGCGGCAGCCACTGCGTCCACCGGACGGTGCGCCGAACGTCGTCGTGGTGCTCATCGACGACATGGGCTTCGGCGCGTCGAGTGCTTACGGCGGGCCGTGCGAAATGCCGACCGCTGACCGGTTGGCCGACGGGGGCCTGCGCTACAGCCGGTTTCACGTCACGGCGATCTGTTCGCCGACTCGGCAGGCCCTGCTGACCGGCCGCAACCATCATTCGGTCGGCATGGGTGTCACGACCGAAATGGCCAGCGCGGCACCCGGCTACTGCGGCATCCGCCCGTTGAGCGCCGCCACGATCGGCCAGATCCTGCAGGGCAACGGGTACCGCACGGCCGCGTTCGGCAAGTGGCACCAGACTCCGGCGCGCGATGTCAGCGCTGCCGGGCCGTTCGACCGGTGGCCGACCGGCGAGGGGTTCGAGAAGTTCTACGGTTTCCTGTGCGCGGAGATGAACCACTGGTACCCGGCGCTGTTCGACGGCACGAATCCGGTGGAGCCCGCGCGCAAACCAGAGGACGGCTACCACCTTTCCGAGGACCTGGTCGATCGGGCCATCGACTGGGTGCGCGACCAGCGCTGCCTGCAGCCGGACAACCCGTTCTTCGTCTACCTGCCCTTCGGGGCCACCCATGCGCCGTACCACGTGCCGAAGGAGTTCCGGGAGAAATACCGCGGGAAGTTCGACCACGGCTGGGACGTGCAGCGCGAGATCACCTTGCGGCGGCAGAAGGAACTCGGTGTCGTTCCTCCGGACGCGGAGCTCGCGCCGTGGGCCCAGGGCGTGCCGCACTGGCACGAGCTGACCGAGTCCGAGCAACGTGCCGCGGCTTCGCTGATGGAGCTCTACGCGGGATTCGCCGAGCACACGGATGTGCAGGTCGGCAGATTCGTCGATGCCTTGCAGGAGCTCGGCGAACTGGACAACACGCTGTTCGTCTACATCCTGGGCGACAACGGCGCTTCGGCCGAAGGCGGCTTGGGCGGCACGCTCAACGAGCACCGCTTCGCCAGCGGTTTCCCGGACAGCGCCGAGTTCATCAACTCCCAGGACGCGGCGCTTGGTGATGCCACCACGCACGCGCACTACCCGGTCGGCTGGGCGTTGGCGATGAACACGCCCTACCAGTGGACGAAGCAGGTCGCTTCGCACTTCGGCGGGATTCGGGACGGGATGATCGCGCACTGGCCAGCCGGGATCGCCGAACGCGGTGGGGTCCGCGACCAGTTCCACCACGTGATCGACATCGTGCCGACGATCTTGGAGGCGGCGGGCCTGCCGCATCCGACCGAGGTCAACGGTGTCGCGCAGCAGCCCATCGAGGGCACCAGCATGCTCTACAGCTTCAACGACCCCGACGCGCCGGACCGGCACCGGGTGCAGTACTTCGAGATGGTCGGCAACCGGGGCATCTACCGGGACGGTTGGATGGCGGTGACGCGGCACGGCACCCCGTGGGTGATGGTGCAGGACGGGGTGCGTCGGTCTTTCGACGACGACGTGTGGGAGCTGTACGACACCAATGTGGACTGGACGCAGGCCCACGACCTCGCGGCGCAGCATCCGGGGAAGCTGCGCGAACTCCAGCAGCTGTTCCTCGTCGAGGCGGCCAAGCACAACGTGCTGCCGCTGGACGATCGGATGACCGAACGGGAGAACCCGCTGGAAGCGGGCCGGTTGGACCTGATGGGGCAGCGCCGGTCGGTAACCTTCCACGCCGGTGCCAAGCGGCTGACCGAGGAGACCGCACCGAATGTCAAGAACCGCTCGCACACCTTGACGGCGCTGGTCGAGGTGCCCGAGGACGGCGCGGCGGGGGTGCTGGTCGCGCAGGGCGGTCGCTTCGGCGGGTGGTCGTTCTACTTCCACGAGGGCACGCCGTGCTACGCCTACAACTACTTCGGGCTGACGGTGCACCAGGTGCGCGCACCGCAGCCGGTGTCGGCCGGTCGGCACGAAGTGCGACTGCGGTTCGACTACGACGGCGGCGGTGTCGGCAAGGGCGGTACGGCGGTGCTGTCGGTTGACGGCGCCGAGGTGGCATCAGGCCGCGTCGACGCCACGATCCCGTACTACTTCGCCTTCGACGAGACCTTCGACATCGGCGTGGACCGCGTGACACCGGTGACCGACGACTACCCGGCTGTCGACAACGCGTTCACCGGCCGTCTGCAATGGCTGCGTGTCGATCTAGCGGATGACCAGCACACCGACCGCACCGCCGAACACACCTTCCGCGCCGCCCACGACTAGGTGAATTTTCCCAGGTGAAGGGCACCTTTCACCAAGTAAGTTGGTGAAAGGTGCCCTTCACTCATCACACGATCAGGTAGCGGAGCATGGAGCGGCGGGAGTTGGAGTACTTCTTGGCGATCGCCCAGCACGGCAGTTTCACAGCCGCCGCCCAGGCGTTGCACGTCGCGCAGCCTTCGCTGTCCCACGCCATTCGGAACCTGGAGCGCGAACTGGGCGGGAAGGTGTTCCACCGGCTGCCGCAAGGGGTTGCGCTGACCCCGGCCGGGGAAGCGCTGGTCGAGCCCGCACGGCAGGTGATGCGCGACCTGAGCACCGCATCGGCGTCGGTGCGGCAGGTCCTCGGCCTGTCCGCCGGGCGGTTGGACGTGGTGGCGCAGACGACGTTGGCCGTCGATCCGCTCGCCGAACTGCTCGGTGCCTTCCTGCGCGAGCATCCTGGGGTCGCCGTCACCGTCTCGGACCCCGAGCTCGGTTCGGACGTCACCACTGCGGTGCGCGCCGGAGAGTGCGAACTCGGCATGGTCGACGCGGAGCAACCGATCGGCGACCTGGCGAGCATGGTGCTGCGGGGGCGGGAGATATTCGCCGTGCTGCCACCGGGTTCCGCCACCGAGCGGCGGACCCTGAGCGGCTCCGAATTGTCCACATTGGACTGGGTGACCACGCCGCGCGGCACGGCCACCCGCGCGGTCATCGAGGACACGGTAGGTGCGAGGGGAGCAGCGCCCGCTGTGGCGGTCGAGACCGCGCACCAGGCGATGGTCGTCCCGCTGGTGCTCGCGGGCGCTGGTGCGACCTTGCTGCCGCTGTCGATGGCCCAGGACGCCGCTGCTCGTGGGGCGGTTGTTCGGCCGCTGCGTCCACGTGTGATCAGGCGCGGTGTCTTGTTCTGGCGTCCCGGGCCGCTTTCTCCGGCGGCGGCGGAGTTCGTGCGGATGGCCGAGGCCATCGCCGAACCGCACCGCCGCTGATCAACCCTGGTGCGACTCCACGAACGCGTACACGTCGGCCTCGTCCACACCGGGGAAGGTGTCCGACGGCAGCGCGGCGAGCACGTGGGAGTGCGCCCGCGCCGACGGCCACACCATGCCCTCCCAGCGGCTCGCGAGATCCGCCGGGGGCCGCTGGCAGCATTCGCCGTTGGGGCACTTGGACTTGGAGTGGTTGTTGGTGTCGCGCCCGCGGAACCACCGGGATTCGGTGTAGGGCACGCCGAGGGTGATCGCGAAGTCCCGCCCGCGGCTGGGGTCGACGTGCGCGACGCACCAGTGCGTGGCACCGGGCTTGTCGGTGTACTGGTAGTACGTCGAGTAGCGGTCCGGTGAGGCGAACACCTGGCGTCCGGCCCAGTAGCGGCACATCCGCTGCCCCTCGATGGCGCCGGTCTGATCGCTGGGGAAGACCAGGCCGTCGTTCTCGTACGCCTTGTAGATGATGCCGGTCTCGTCGTTGCGCACGAAGTGGCAGACGAGGTCCAGGTATTGGGTGGCGAGATTGGTGAAGCGGTGCGCGGCCATCTCGTAGGACACCGAGAAGACGTCGCGCAGGTCCTCGACGGCGATGTCGCGCTCGGCCTTCGCCTCCTGCAGGAACGGGACCGCGGTCTGCTCCGGCACCAGCACCGCGGCGGCGAAGTAGTTCGCCTCGACGCGTTGCCGCAGGAAGTCGGCGAAGTCGCGGGGCTGCCGGTGGCCGAGGCTGAGGTGGCCGAGGGTCTGCAACAGGATGGTCCGCGGGCTGTGCATGCCCAGCGACTCGCGGCGCAGGAAGATCCGCCGGTTCTTCAGATCGGTCACCGAGCGCACGGAGCGGGGCAAGTCGGTGACGAACCGCAGTCCGTAGCCCAGATGGGTGGCGATCGACTGGATCATCCCCTCGGACAGCGGGCCGCCGTGGTAACCCGCCTGGTCGAGGATGCCCGCGGCGGCTTTCTCGATCTCGGGGAAGTAGTTGCCGTGTTCGCGCATCATGCGGCGCAGTTCGGCGTTGGCCTTGCGGGCTTCCTCGGGCGTGGCGACCTGCTTGGTCTCGCGGCGTTTGAGCTCTTCGTAGAGCGCGAGGACGTGCTCCAGCGCTTCGGTGGGGATGCGTTTGCCGACCTTCAGCGGCGGTACGCCGAGCCGCTGGTAGACCGGGTCGAGCTGGGCCTTCTCCACGGCGATCTCCAGCTCGGCCCGCCGGTTCGGCGGCTTCTTGGACAGCAGTTCGTCCACCGAGCTGCCCAGCGCGTCGGCCAGCGCGCGCAGCAACGACAGCTTAGGTTCGCGATGGCCGTTCTCCAGCAGTGACAGCTGCGACGGAGCCCGCCCGACCCGCTCACCCAGCTCCACGAGGGTGAGCCCGGCGGTGCGGCGCAAGTGCCGCAGCCGCTGACCGAAGACCAGAAGGTCGTGTTCTGTGGAAAAATTACGGTCTTCTTCGGTGGCGAACTCCGTCATGGCGTTGATAATAACAGAAAAATCGAGAAAATTACCTCGGAATTCTTCTCGTGTTTGGCGGGATCGGCGCAAGACTGGGTTGCAACAGGCCGCAGGGCAATCCCGGGGAGGGGAACATCATGAGCATCCGCGAGCAGGCGAAGCAGGCCGTCGAAGAACTCCAGCGCGACTGGGACACCAACCCGCGGTGGAAGGGCATCGAGCGCACGCACTCGGCCGAGGACGTCATCCGCCTCCGCGGCTCGGTGCACGAAGAGCACACCCTCGCCCGGCAGGGCAGCGAACGGCTGTGGCGGCTGCTGCACGAGACCGACTACGTCAACTCGCTCGGTGCGCTGACCGGCAACCAGGCGGTCCAGCAGGTCCGCGCCGGTCTGAAGGCCATCTACCTCTCCGGCTGGCAGGTCGCCGCGGACGCCAACCTGGCGGGCGAGACCTACCCGGACCAGAGCCTGTACCCGGCCAACTCGGTCCCGGCGGTCGTGCGGCGGATCAACAACGCCCTCAAGCGCGCTGACCAGATCAACTGGTCCGAGGCGCTGGACCCGCAGGGCGGCGCTGTCGAGAGCGAAGCGATCCACTGGATGGCACCGATCGTGGCCGACGCCGAGGCCGGTTTCGGCGGCGTGCTCAACGCCTACGAGCTGATGAAGAGCATGATCGCCGCCGGTGCCGCGGGAGTGCACTGGGAGGACCAACTGGCCTCCGAGAAGAAGTGCGGCCACCTCGGCGGCAAGGTGCTCATCCCCACCGGCCAGCACGTCAAGACGCTCAACGCCGCCCGGCTGGCCGCTGACGTCGCAGGAGTGCCGAGCCTGGTCATCGCCCGCACCGACGCGCAGGCCGCGACGCTGCTGACCAGCGACGTCGATGAGCGCGACCAGCAATACACCACCGGCGAGCGCACCCCGGAGGGCTTCTTCAAGGTGCGCAACGGCATCGAGCCCTGCATCACCAGGGCGCTGGCCTACGCGCCGCACTCGGACCTGATCTGGATGGAGACCTCGACCCCGGACCTGGAGGTCGCGCGCCGGTTCGCCGAGGCGGTCAAGGAGAAGTTCCCGGAGCAGATGCTGGCCTACAACTGCTCGCCGTCGTTCAACTGGCGGAAGAACCTGGACGACAGCACGATCGCCAAGTTCCAGCGCGAACTCGGCCACATGGGCTACAAGTTCCAGTTCATCACGCTGGCCGGTTTCCACGTGCTGAACTACGGCATGTTCGACCTGGCCAAGGGCTACGCGGCGGACGGCATGACGTCCTATGTGGACCTCCAGGAGCGGGAGTTCGCCGCGGAGGCCGACGGCTACACCGCGACGCGCCACCAGCGCGAGGCGGGCACCGGCTACTTCGACCTGATCAGCACCGCGGTGAGCCCGAACTCCTCGACCACCGCGCTAGCCGGTTCGACCGAGGCGGCCCAGTTCCACTGACCAGTTGAGAGCCGCGATCGGCGTGCCGCGCCGATCGCGCCCCGGACGCACCAGCGGCCCTGTGGCGGGGTGTCGGAGAAACGCAATGGTGCGAGTGGGCGGGAACCCAGGCGTCGGGTTCCCGCCCACTTTTTCGTGCCACCTTTCGGTGATCATCGGCCGCAGCTGTATCTGTACGGCCCTTTCGCTCCTCTTTATTCGCGAGGACCCGAGAGCCATCGGGCAACGCGTGGAAGGAGCGAGTCATGTCGATCAGTGTGGGAAGCCGCCGATTCACGGTGCAGGACCTGGAAGCGATGCCGCACGACGGCCGCCGGTACGAACTCGTCGACGGCGAGCTGGTGGTGAGCCCGGCGCCGGGCTGGCCGCACCAGGAAGCGTTGGGCGAGCTGTTCGTCCGGCTGCGTCGGGCGAGTCCGCCCGAGTTCCGGGTGCTGCCCGCGCCGTTCGCGGTGCGGCAGGACATCTTCACCGAGTTGTTGCCAGACGTGCTGGTCGCCCGGTACGCCGATCTCACGTTGCAGAACCTGTTGAAGGCTCCGGTGCTGGCGGTCGAGGTGGCCTCGCCGAGCAGCCGGTTGAACGACGCCAGCCTGCGCAAGGCCGCCCACGCCAGATTGGGCACCCAGCACTTCTGGCTGGTCGACCCGGATCTCGACGTACCGACGGTCACGGCGTGGGAGCTGGTTGGTGGCAGCGATTACCAGCGGGTGGCACGTGTCGTCGACGACGAGATCTTCCAGCCGCAGCGACCATTCCCGGTCAGGTTCTCCCCGGTCGAACTGGTCGCCGGGTTGCGTCCCTGACTCTTCGCGGGCCGGGATCGATCGGGCCCCGCATGTAGTCGTTGACCACCCGGAACCCGAACCGTTCGAAATGCGCGACCGCGGCGCGCGAGGTCGTCACGTGTGGCGTGCGCGATGCTCGGATGCGTGCCGGTGAGGGGCGGATTACCGTCGAAAACATGATGGCAGAGCGAGGAATCCCGCTGATCGCGGCGCCGATGGCGGGCGGCATCTCAACACCGGAACTGGCTGCGGCGGTGAGCGCGGCTGGCGGCCTCGGCTTCCTGGCCGCTGGGAACCTCTCGGTGGAAGCGCTGGCCGCCGAGATCACCGCCTGCCGTGCGCTCACCTCGGAGCCGTTCGGGGTGAACCTCTTCGTCCCCGGTGCGCCGCGCGACCTCGATTTCGACGGCTACCGGGCTCGGGTCGAGGCGGCTGCCGCGCGGCACGGGGCCGGGGCGGGCTCGCCGAGCTGGGACGACGACAAATACCCGGCGAAGGCGGAGTTGGTGATCGCCGAGCGGATCCCGGTGGTGTCGTTCACCTTCGGCGCGCCGGAGAAGTCCATTGTAGATCGATTGCACGAGGTTGGATCGGAGGTGGTAGTCACGGTCACGACTCCGCAGGAGGCGCGGACCGCAGCGGCTTTGGGAGCGGATCTGGTGTGCGTGCAGGGCATGGACGCCGGTGGGCACCGCGCGGTGTTCAACGACGACGCCACGCTGCCCGGCGGTGGGCCGCTGTTCGGCCTGTTGGCGGCGATCCGCCTGATCCGGGCCGAGGTCGATCTGCCGGTCATCGCAGCGGGCGGGTTGGTGCACGGCGCGGACGTGGCGGCGGTGCTGTCCGCGGGTGCGGTGGCGGCGCAGTTGGGCACCGCGTTCCTGGTGTCCGACGAGGCGGGTACGCAACCGACCCAGCGCGCTGAAATCGCTGCCGGACAACGGGAAACCGCGTTGACCCGGGCGTTCAGCGGACGTCCGGCGCGGGGGATGGTGAACCGGTTCCTGACTGACAACGCTGATGCGCCAGCGGCCTATCCGCAGCTGAACAACCTGACCAAGCCGATGCGTGCGGCTGCGGGAAAAGCGGGTGATCCGGAACTGCTGTCGATGTGGGCAGGCCAGACCTACACCCAAACGCGGCCGTTGCCTGCCGCTGAGCTGGTGAGCCGCCTGGTCGAGGAGGCACGACAAGCTCTGGAGCAGGCCGCGGCGAGGCTGTGACGCCCGCCGAGATCCGTCTGTCCCAAACGGCAGCGAAGACTCGCGCGAATTGGGCGTTGGCAAGGGTGGTTGTCAGGCAAACGGCGTGATCTGTCGGAGAGGTGGCGGGAATCCGTTGCGGCTAGCGTTCGGGACGGCACTCGATGATGGCGTAACCGTTGTCCAGCGGAGTGAAGTCCTCGACGGTCATCCCGGCTGCCGCCGCGATGTGCTGGGTGCGGTCCAGATCGCGCATCCGGCCGCCGACGTAGACCATCATCCGCAGATCCATCTCGGTGAACAGCGTCATCCGGTTGATGTCGGGCAGCAACTCGATGATCAGCACCCGCCCGTCGGGGCTCACCGCCTGCGCGCAGTGCCCCAGGATCCGGGCGGCATCCGTGTCGTCCCAGTCACCGAGCACGTCGCAGACGATGACGGCGTCGGCCTCGATGGGCAGCGGGTCGAAGAAGCTCGCGGTGACCACCTCCGCGCGCTCCTGAACTCCCTGTTCGCGCAGGTAGGCGGCGGCGTTGCGGGCCGGGCCGAGAAGATCGACGAGGATGCCGTGCAACTGCGGGTGGGCGCCTAGTATCTCGGCGAGCAAGACGCCCTTTCCGCCGCCGACGTCCGCGATCCGCGAATAGGCGCTCCAGTCGTGCGCCGTGGCGACCAGCGGCGCGAGCCCGTAGGCCTTGGTCTCCATCAGCGAGTCGAACGAGTCCGACAGCTGCGGGTTGTGCGCCAGGTCCTCCCAGAAGGACCGGCCGAACGCGGCCGGGTAGGCGGGGTGGTGGCCTCGGACCTGTTCGATGAGTTCGACGAACGCGAGATCGGCGCGGCCGACGGCGCCGTCCAGGTCCAGCCAGGGCTGTGGCCCGTCGGCGACGTCGCTGCGCAGCGCGTTGGAGGCGTCGTTCGGGCCGAAGACGTCCATCTCGGGCTCGGTGAACATGCCGCGGTGCACGAGGAATCGCAGCACCCGCCCGAGCGGGTCGGCCTCGGCCTTGCAGCGGTGTGCGATTTCGGCGAGCGGAAGTGGACCGTCCTTGACCACATCGGGCACCCGCAGGGTGGCCGCTGTTCGAACCGCGAACGGCGTGGCCAAGTCGGCCATTGCCCAGATGTCCGGTGACTCGTGGGGCATGCGTTGCAGGGTAAGCCCGTAACGCGCAGTAAGCGCGCCGCGATCGGCGGACCGGGGAGAGCGGAGGTTGAACACGGTTTCGATCGGCCCCGTGGTGCTTTGTGGACATCGGTCGCCGCAACCCGACGCGCGGACGCGGCAAGCCGGTCAGCGCCGCTGACAACGCGGTGGTGAGGATCGCGGTGCGACGAGAAGTCGTTGTGGTCACTGGGAATTCCGCATCTGGCAACACGCGCCAGGGCTGTCCGACGGTCCTGGGAATGCTCCTGCGGCGAACCGCCACGACTCTGCCGATCAGCATCCGGGTGACAGCTTCGAGCCGTCCGTGCCGTTCGGTCCGCAAGATCACCGAACGCATCGGCTTTCCGCCGCGGAAATCGCGGACGGTCCGACCACGTCCACGCCGGACACCGCGAGCGGAAGTCGTACGCGGCAGCCGGCGCTGTCAGTCTTCGGCGAGCGCCGAGACGATCCGCTCGGCCGTCTCCCGCAGGTGCCCGCTCGTGGCCTCCCGTGCGCGGGCGGCATCGCCAGCTTCGATGGCGTCAACGATCAGCGTGTGCCGGTCCGCATCGCGCGGCGCCGGTTGCGACGCTGACCGGACGGTCGTCGCGCGCGTCAGCGCGGAGAGGTGCTGCCAGGAGTGCACCAGCGTCCCGTTGCCGGTGAGCTCGCAAAGTTGCTGGTGAAACGCGAGGTCAGCCGCGACGAGGTCGGACCCCGCTCGATCGGTCGTGGCGAGCCTGTCGATGGTCTCGCGGAGTTGCCGCACGATCCCGGTCCGATCCGGCGCCGCGCACAGCGCCTCCACCGCGAGCGATTCCAGCGCACCGCGCACCGAGAAGATGTCGGCGACCTCGGCCGGGCTGAGCACGCGGACCAGCAGTCGACCGCGTTCGTCGGCGACGATCAGTCCTTCCTGGACCAGGTGGCGCAGCGCCTCGCGAAGCGTGCCGCGGGAGACGGACAGCGCGTCGCTGAGCTCGGTCTCGATCAGGCGGGTACCCGGCGCGAGTTGGCCCCCGCAGATCGCCTCGCGGAGCTTGTGCAGGCTCTGCTCGCGGAGCGTCTGCCGGTCGACACCGGACAGCGCTGGGACGTCGAGGGACACCGGCCTATCGCCTCTCTGGTCATCGAAGGTCTCCACTCTAGTCCATCAACCGGTGCCGACAGTCGGCTGTCGACAGTCGGCACCGGCTGACTACGCTGTGTTATTCACCGTGCGCAGTGCGGTCGGCTGGGTTCACCATTCCGGTTCGGGAGACGGGGCCGAGCTCAAGTGCCGAGCGAACCCGCGGTGTCCGATGTGGATTTCCCGGTGAGGCTGAGGAAATCCACGGGTCCGCCCTAAACCCCGAAAACTCCGTCGCTGATCGCGCGTGGCGCGCCTGGGCTGCCCTGCGTCACGTCCCAGGTCCAGAACTCGACCACGTTGTGGTCCGGATCGGCCACGTACGCCGAGCGGGCGTTGCCCGGACCGAACTCCACTTCGTCGACCCGTGCACCACGCGACCGAAGTTGCTCGACGACCGCGTCGTACTCGCTGTCGGACACCGACAGGGCATAGTGGACGTGCACGCCGCCGCGAGCGCGGGCGATGCCGAGAGCTGGTTTCCACAGCCCGATCCTGGTCCCACCGGCCAACACCCAGACCGCCTCGCGGTTGCGCCAATGATCGCCCTCCCAACGTCCGATCACCGGAAAACCGAGCACTTCGGTGTAGAAGCGCTCAGCGGCGGCCAGATCTGCGACTTCCAGGACCAGTTCGTTCACACCGGACGTCATCGTCAAGCTCCTATATAGGGAAACTCCTATGCTTCGTATATAGGAGAATAGCGATACACTCACCCGGTGAGCAACTACGATCTGGCCACCGCGGCCGGGCTGTTCCGGGCGATGGGGCATCCCATCCGGCTCGGCGTGCTGGAGCGCCTGCGTCGGGAAGGCGAGATCTGCGCCTGCGATTTCACCGAGTACTTCGGCGTGAGCCAGCCGACGATCTCCGGGCATCTGCGCACGCTGCGGGAAGCGGGACTGGTGCGCACCCGTCGAGATGGCACGCAGATCTGCTACTCGCTGGATCCGCGAGCGCTGGACGTGGTGCGCCAGGTCTCCGCGGCGCTGCATCCGGGCAAACAGGATCGCGTCGCACGTCGTTGAAGCTGCGGTACGGTGGCGAAAAGCTTGGGAGGGCGGTCCGCGATGCACTTGGCCGAAGTGGCCGAGCTGGCCCGGCAGGACGCCGCTGACGGTGTGCAGCAGCAGATCGTCGCGGCCGTCATCGATGCCGGTGGAAAGGTCCTGCTGGTGCGTCGGCGCGCCACCGATTCTCGCGGCGGTGAATGGGAACTCCCCGGTGGCAAGGTCGACCCCGGCGAAGACCTGAACACCGCGCTGCACCGCGAGGTCGTCGAAGAAACCGGCATGCGCATCGCCGAGATCACCGGATATCTCGGCGCGTTCGACTACACCGCGCAGCGCGGCACCTACAACCGCCAGCACACCTGGTCGGTGTTGGTGGCTTCGGCCGACGAAGTGCGCCTGACCGAACACGACGCCTACGCCTGGGTGTCCGCGGCCGACGAACACCCGCTCAGCGCGGACCTCGAAGCGCTGCTCGAAAAGTACTTCCAGTCCTGATCGCCGAGCCGGATCAGTCCTCGGGCGGCAGCATCCGCTCGTGCGAATTCGTGATGTGCTCGTGCATCGCTTCCCGGCAGGCGTTGGGATCACCCGCGCGCAGCGCGGCGACGATCGCCCGGTGTTCGGCCAGCGTCTCCAGGTTGTCGGTGCCCGGTCGCTGCAACCGGAAGAGGTTCAGGTGGACTTGGCAGCGTTCGTACGCCTTCGCCGCGTGATCGTTGTCGGCGATGGTGAAGATCAGCCGGTGGAACGCCTCGTCGTGATCGGCCAGGGCGCGGGCCGGTGCGTCGCCCTCGGCCAGGCATTCCGCGAACCGGTCGAGCTCCCGGTTCAGCTGCCGCAGCTGGGTGGGTGAGACCCGTACCGCGGCCCGTGCGGCGGCCCACGGTTCGACCAGGAAGCGGAAGTCGTACAGGTCGGCAACCTCGCGGTGTCCGGGCAGTTCGCTGACCCGGTAGCCGCGGTTGTGGATCTTGGTCACCAGCTCGCCCGCAGCCAGCGTCGCCAGCGCCTCCCGCACCGGCGTGTGGGAGCACCCGAGGGACTCGGCCAGCGCGCTGATGGTGATGGTCTGCCCGGGTTCCAGCGATCGATCCAGGATCTGCTCGCGGATCCGCGAGTACACCCGGGAGGCCAGGTCACCCAGCTGACCGGTCGTCATTGTCGTCCGCCTCGGAGATCGCGATTGGTCGCTTCGCCGCGCAGGTCCAGCGCTCACCAGTCCCGCGCCCCTTGCCCAGAGCGCGAAGTCTATCCCGGTCCAGTCCACCGCATGTCATCCAGACATATCGTAGATGTCTTGTCGAGATCGTATATTTCTGTTTCACTCCTGCCCACCGCGCTACCCGGTTCCATCCAACGTCAGGAGGCACTCGTGGGCAGCAACGCCGTCGGCGGCGACAGACGATCGAACACCCGGTGGCTGATCATCGGTCTGGTCTTCGTCGGTCTCGCCATCAACTACCTGGACCGAGCGAGCCTCGCGGTCGCGCTGCCGTTCATGGGCGAGGACTTCCAGCTCAGCGCGACGCAGCAGGGCCTGATATTCGCCGCGTTCTTCTGGTCCTACGACTTCTGCCAACTGGCCGCCGGTTGGTACGTCGACAAGGTCGGACCGCGCCGCTCGTTCGCGCTCGCCGCACTCTGGTGGTCGCTGTTCACCATGCTGACCGCACTCACCCGCGGGTTCTGGTCGCTGTTCGCGGTCCGGTTCCTGCTGGGCGCCGGGGAAAGCCCGGCCCCGAGTTCGAGCGCGAAAGTGGTCGCCACGTGGTTCCCGCGCAAGGAGCGTGCCCTGGCCACCAGCATCTGGGACTCCGGTTCGCGGGTCGGCGGGCTGATCGCACTGCCGATCGTCACCGCGGTCATCGCACTGACGTCGTGGCACGGCGTGTTCGTGCTGCTCGGAGTCCTCGGCGTCGCCTGGGCGGCGGCCTGGTGGCGCTTCTACCGCGCACCCCGCGAGCACCACCGCGCGAACGCCGAGGAGGTCGACTACATCGAACGCGGCGGTGCGCGAACCGCCGCGTTCGACGACGAGCAGGCGGTCGCGATCAAGTGGCGGTCGCTGTTCCGCTATCGGACCGTCTGGGCGATGATGATCGGCTTCTTCTGCCTCAACAGCGCCATCTACTTCTTCATCACGTTCTTCCCCTCCTACCTGGTCGAGGAACGCGGCTTCGACCTACTCGAACTGGGTTTCTTCGGTGCGATTCCGGGGTTGTGCGCAGTGGTCTTCGGCTGGCTCGGCGGCTTCCTGGCCGACCGCGCCGTCGCTGCGGGCCGGAGCGTGACGGTGGTGCGCAAGACCGTCATCGTCGGCGGCTTGGTGGGTGGTTCGACCATCATGTTCGCCGCGCTGGTGCCCGAGGCGTGGATGGCGCTGACCCTGCTCTCCTTCGCCTACGCGAGCCTGAGCATCGCGGGCACCGGGATCTGGTCGCTGCCCGGCGACGTGGCGCCGAGCTCCCGGCACGTCGGCTCGATCGGCGGGCTGCAGAACTTCGCCTCGAACTTCGCTGGCATCCTCACCCCGCTGCTGGTCGGCTTCCTGGTCGACACCACCGGCTCGTTCGTCCTGCCGCTGGTCATCATCGGAACCGTGGCGCTCGCCGGAGCAGCCAACTACCTGTTCCTGATCCGCAAGGTCGAGCCGCTGCGCGTGCCCGACGCGACACCCGGAGGAGTTCGAGCATGACGACGATCGCCACGGCCACCGCACGGCTGGTCGACATCGAAGTCGAAACGGCCCGGACCGACGCGGTGCAGGCATTCCTGAAGCAGGAAACCCTCTTCGTCCAGCTCGGCACCACGGACGGACTCACCGGATATGGCTACAGCTACACGATCGGCACCGGTGGGCGCGCGGTGCTATCGATGCTCAACGAGCACCTGCTGCCGAAACTCGTCGGTGCCGACGCGCGCAACGTCGAAGCGCTGTGGTTCGAGCTGTTCGCCTCGACCCGCGCCACGACCACCGGGGCCATCACCTCGCTCGCACTCGCCGCGATCGACACGGCGTTGTGGGACCTCAAGGCCAAGCGCGCGGACGAACCGCTGTGGCAGGCAGCGGGCGGATTCCGGCAGGCGGTCCCGCTCTACGACACCGAAGGCGGCTGGCTGCACCTCAGCACCGACGATCTGGTGCGCGAGGCGCTGGCGTCCCAGGCGCGGGGCTGGCCGGGCGTGAAGATCAAGGTGGGCAAGCCGCGCGCGGCGGAGGACTTGGCCCGGCTGCACGCCGTTCGCGAGGCCGTCGGACCGGACATGGACCTCATGGTCGACGCCAACCAGTCGCTGACGATCAGCGAAGCCCGCCGCCGCGCCGCCCTGTTCGAACCGCTGGACCTGAGCTGGTTCGAGGAGCCGATGCCCGCGGACGACGTCGACGGCCACGCCCTGCTCGCGGCAGGCACCAGCATCCCGATCGCGGTCGGCGAGTCGATGTACAGCATCGCGCAGTTCCGGAGCTACCTCAGCAGGCAGGCCGCGTCGATCGTGCAGGTCGACGTCGCGCGCATCGGCGGAATCACGCCGTGGTTGAAGGTCGCGCACCTAGCTGAGGCCAACAACGTCACCGTCTGCCCGCACTTCTTGATGGAACTGCACGTGAGCCTGGTGGCGGCCACCCCGGCGGGAGGCTACGTCGAGCACATCCCGCAACTGCGCGCGGTCACGACCTCGGAATTGGAGATCCGCGACGGCCACGCCGTCGCGCCCACCACACCGGGCCTGGGCATCGACTGGAACCTCAACGCCCTCGACGACCGAACCGTGGCATAACCCCGGCTGACTTCACCCGATCATGTACGAGTGAAGGGCACCTTTGACCGACCTTGGGTTCTAGGGGTGGTTGCAACACCTGATTTGTTCAGGGGTTGTGGTGTTCGAGATCCGCGAGGGCCGGTCGCC